>JAQGMR010000071.1 GCA_028292265.1 Herminiimonas sp. | reverse complement strand
CTGCCGACAATGCCATCGTCTCGGCATAAGTCCCCACTTAAAAATAGGTGGGGACTTGTTTGCGCCCCTCCGCACGACTTCGAGCTGATAAATCACGCCGCGCAAGATGCCTTGCGTGGACGCTTACCTTAAGATTGACCTAGCGGACTTCCTCAAGACCGGTTTTTGTGGGGACCAAGTTGCTGCTATCTAGGTAACCTGATTGCTCCACCTAGACTGACCTAACAGCCCTTCGCATGACCTAGCAGCCTTCCTTAGCCTAGCCCAATAGCAGACCAAGTTGCTGCCTTTCAGGTGATCTGATTGCGCCACCTAGTTATCTGATTACTCCGCCAAGACAGACTTCACAGCCTTCTTCAAGGTCAGCTTTTGAGGGCAGACCAAGTTGCTGCGATCTAGGTAATCTAATTGCTCCACCTAGACAGATCCGATTACTCACCTTACCGATTTAGAATGTCTGCCTAGGTTGATCTTAATGTCCCGCTTAGGTTGATCTTGATTCTTCCTAGGCTGATCTAGTTCGTATTTCAGGGTGTATTGCTAGGATGATACTTAGGCACTGAAGATTTCCTTGGTAGCCGAAGCTGACCTTCCCTAGACTTTGCTACGTCTCGGTAGGTGTAGCTAGGTGGCTTTTCCTAGACCTTCTCTACGTCTTGGTAGGTGTAGCTAGGTGTGGCCTAGACAGACACCCACCATTCCTTCTTAATGATCATGGTTGATCGCATTCCGGCATATAGGTCCTAAGGTGCGTAGGGTTACTCTAAGCAGCGACAATGATGAATAGGGTCATAAACTCCTACTAGCACTTAGTAGACATTCCTGATCCTGTTTACTGCTTGTAAAAGTAAGACCTAGCATTTCGACCAAAGCCTTCTGTTCTGAAGGTCACTCCATAGTCAACCAAGGACTTCGCTACGTCAGTAGCAGTCTCCTTGACATCGACTATGAACCTCTTCATGGACGATACAGACACGCCTACATCAACCATTAACTTGGTCTTGGAGATTGAGCCAGGCATCATAGTCTTTAGGTAGGCTAACAAGCCAGCTTTGACATCGCCGCTACCAGTTTTCCTACCTCTCTTGGCTGAGGTCTTGGTTCCTTGGATATCCCAATGCTTCACTGAGATTCCCTTCATCATTGAGACTATACCTTTCAGTATTGTGTCTCCTAGATCGGTAGACGGTAGCAGGATATAGATGTCTGCGTTAGGGCAGTTACCCGCTACGTCAGTCACCTTACGGCATCGTATGCGGTTGATGGCCTGAACCACCTTAGTTATGGTCTGTCCTGTCTGTAGTGCAGAGCGAATGTCTTCGTGCGCCTTGTGTGGTCGATGCTTAGACCGCAACCAATCCGTATCTTGGACCCCCTGAAGTGCAAAGAAGGTATTGGCAGTCCATGTGCATGGATTAGTGGGCAATCCAAAGATCACCGCAGAGTCACAGTCTTTCCACGCATTAGAACCGTCTACAGCCCCCCAATGGGCAGCCTTCATGTCGAAGTTAACCTTGTATGCCAAGACCTTCGGCTTCACATCACGGTGACTTACAAAAAGCGTGTTACGACCGACAAGCCTCTGGTTCAGGTCTGCCATCACAGGGTCAAGTAGATCCTTTGGATTCTTGCGCAGACTCAGCTTTCCAACGTTATGTCCCTTGCTTACATGGAGAGTGACATTCTTGTAGGAGCGAATCCCTACAGGAGCCTTAAGCACCTCTGCACGATCAAATAGGGAATAGATCTTATTTGCTGAGGCCGTGGCATCCAGTACGGTCAATCCCTTGATCCCCTCTGGCACAACCAGTCTTGCAGTGTTCAACGTGTGCCCCTGGTTAGGAATCTTGGCGTGGTACACCCAGCCTTCCAAGATGTGCTGAAGGTCAGCCAATCGCATGTCGTGCTGGCGATACAAAGCCTTATTCTGATCGTTGTCCGAGCGGCCCTGCATCTGGTCAAATCGGACCGTACCCAATGCGCTCCGTAGTGCAGACAGGTCACACGGCTGTATGCTTGCTACATCGGTCAGGATCGCCTCTTTGCCACTATCCGCGCCTCTCTCCGTCTGCTTCTCCAACATCGCTAATGCAGCGTTAATGGCAGCTATCTCACGGGGAAATTTCTCCCGCAAGAACTGAGGAATGAAGCCCATGGTCTGCCTTAATCCGTCTAAGGAGACCTGATATTCCTTCACGATATTAAGAGCCTCATCAACCACGCAAAGCCTTCTCCCGCTGTCCTGCCACGAGCAGAAATACTGCCAAGCCCGACGCTTGGAGCAGCTATCAGAAATGCGATCTAACGCCTGAAGGTAAGCACTATGCGTAATGACCAAAACAGGGAAGCTGGATAGCATTTCAAGCAACCCATCGGCATATTTGTCTGAGTGATAGCTGAATGCGTAGTTGTCCCGTGTTGCAAGGCCATTGATGTCCTCCGCCATCTTGTCTGCGTCAGCCTTAAGTCGCGTGACGATCAGGACACCAGGGTGGTGCAGGATTGGATAACCAGCGAGCAAGGAACAATAGACCGCTGTTCCCTGCGATTTGCCTGAACCAGTGGGAAGCTGAAGCACTTCCCATCTGGATGCAGCGTCGTTTTCATGGCTGAGGATTTGGCGGCCAAAGGATGCGCCTTGGTCTAGCCAGGCGGTCTTTAAAGCGTCGCTAGAGACGTTATGGAGAGTGGTAGTCCAATGCTCCTCCATCGAATCTGCGAAGTGAACGGGGCTGATAATGGTGGGTGTTTTACTCATGAATCTTTAGTTGATAAAAAGTGAAAAGCCAATGCAGCGGCCCACCCAAGGAGTTCCTGGGGCGTTCTGGTCGTTACACGGCAAGGTTAGAAAGCTAGCGAAGGCCAGCGGAGATGAGTGAGTCAGGCTTAGCGTCTGAAGGCAAACCAAATGCCGCTTCGCCTAACTGGACTATGGGTAGTCTGACAATCTTGTCGTTCCCAACAGCGACCACCGAAGACGGGTCTTTATCGGTCATGTCGCTATCAAGGAAAAACGGGTGGTACTGCTAAGGTGGACTTTTTAGCGTTTTAGCTGCTAGCGATGCTTCAGATCGGCCCACCGCATTGGAAGGTCGTTTCGTGAATAACCGTGCAACAAACGCCGCACCCCTTAATAAGAACGGTTCTCATCTACCCAATATTTGGTAATCTACTCAGCCTTGGAAAGCGGCCGTGACATTGCATCGGCGGCGGGTCGCATAAGACACACAGGTGGGCATGGCACGGACATGATGAGTCGCTGCCGCTACAGCAGTTAGTCTGTACAGCGTTGGGAGGATGAGTCGTGGAAGTTACAGGGGTGAGTGATCCAAGATACGCGATGGGTCCCGTACGTGGTCGGCCAGCGAGCCCTGCAAACCACTTTGTGTGCGCATTAAGCCGCACAAGCAACGCCTCAAAGGTTACAAAGGTGTGAAGTCCGAGGCACATGCTAGCCGTGGAAGATGGATAGGCAAGCTCATAGTCCACCATCCGCTTTCGCACACCACTGAAACTCACAAGCTGTGCAAGCGGTGTCTAATGGCTCACCCATACCTAGGACACACCCGCCTAGGACGATTTCTCCCCGCTCCGCACTCTTGAAACCTTCTTCACCGGGGAAGCCATAGGCTAGGGGGACGCCCTTTCGTTTTCCACAGCGCGGGCAGATCAGCTTGGTCGCTGTCATGGGTTCACCACGTTGAGAACACTGGCTCTAGAGATGGCGTAGAGCCTAGACAAGGCACTCACTGACTCACCGCCGGAGTACCTAGCCTTCATCTCTTGCCGCTGCTCCAACGTCGTTTTAGAAGGTCTACCGAGCACCTTGCCTTCTGCCTTGGCCCTAGCCAATCCTGCCTGAGTCCTTTCCACCAGCAAATCACGCTCCATGGTCGCTACAGCAGCCAGCATGGTCAGCATAAGCTTCCCTGCAGATGACCCCAGGTCAAGCTTGCCTAGCTGGAGAACGACAACTTCAATGTTTCGCTCTGCCAGTGTCCTGACGGTCCTGAGTACGTCCTCAGCGTCACGCCCAAGACGATCAAGCTTGGTGACAACCAGTGTTTCACCGTCCCTGATCTTCTCTAGCATCGCCAGGAACCTTGGCCGTTGCGTCGCATGCGTCTTGCCGCTGATCCCCTCATCGGTGAACCAGTAGTCCACCTTGAAGCCAGCGTTCTGAATTTCCAACTTCTGATTGTCTGTGGTTTGTTCTTTGGTGCTGACTCTGCCGTATCCGAAGACTGCCATGGGATGTACTCACGAAGTGTTAGAAAACACTGTCACAATATCCTTTCCTGTTAGTAACTGCAAGCCCTACTTTTCCAACAGTCAACTGAGGGATTTCGTAATGTGTCAGGAAACGGTAGTTTGCGTACAGACACGAAAGTCTATGGACAGCATGAAACCACTTCCATAGACTCGTGTTGCATTAAAGTCATTCATTCCCTAACGCAAGGTCGTCAGCCACATATGCCCGCTATGCCAATCACGGTCGATTCCACCAACGCCGTAATGAATCTGTTCGGCGGCCTCTTCGCCTTCTTGGCGGTAGTGATACCAATCCTGTCAGGGGTATTTCGCAGAGATACCGGGGGAGTACTGCGGAGCAATTTGCTGCGGTGGCTTTACATCGGACTTACTTTGGGACTGCCGGTACTTGGCACCACATGTTTGATTGTCTTGCATGCATACGGATTTGCCCTTCTGTGTTACGCAGGCAGCGCGATAGTGTTTACCTACGTCTTTCTCCGGAGTTCCGGTCCCCCTTCACGCTCTGAAACAGTCTTGCTCGTGCTTCAGTGGGCTGCCCTTACATGCATTGCCTTATTCGACATTCTTTCGCGGGTTCTAGACATGCTCTCTAATGTGGTCACTGCGCTCGCAAAGCATTAGCCGTCAGCCGTTCGCCGGTCACATTTCTAGGAACACAGAACATGCGAGTTAGCCGCTCAGATAGACAAACCGCAGCATTCATTGTCAATTGGTCCGACATCGACGGCCTTATCTCATCGATCGCCACTACTTTACCTATCATCACAATCGCTGCTTCTTGTTCCGACAAGCTCAGCCGAACGTTTGCAGACATAGCGGAACTTAGAGCCTTCAGAAATTCTGAGCGAACAGCCATCACGGAACTTGCTGTGACTGCCCGCACGGTGGATCACTCCCAAAGGTTGCAATTTACTCTTAGTTCGGATCATCCGAACAACGTCAGACACACATTCGATGGTGAAGAAGCAGATGCGCTTCGACTCGATAAACTCTGTGAAGATTTTTTAGATTCGGTACGACCGTGGTATGCCATCGTTGCAAAAGCTAATTGGACCTTCATTCTTATGGGTCTCCTAATAGCTTTCTATGTTGGAAGTCTTATCGTCATTCTCCTCCGCGCTAAAGCAATACGGATTGACTGGCAAAAGGATGGACTTTCAGCCGAGGGATGGGTTAAATCATTTGTATTCGGCTTTGCACCGCTTCTACTTGGAGGATTATTGAATGCGCTGCGAAACCGGTATTTCCCTCTTGCCGTCTTTGCGTTCGGCGATGGTGAAAAGAGAAACGCACGTACTGAGGTGGTCCGAACGGTAATAATTGGCGGTTTCGCCGTCTCTGTAGTAGCAAGCCTGCTTCTGTCCTGGCTATTGTGACATTTGGGGGAAGAGAAAACTTCTCGCGAACGCGGCTTAGTAGCTGTTATGCAGGTCTTAATCCAGACGCATGCAACAACAGGTCATCAGATGCACGCGGTCTTCAGTTTTTCTGAAAGCGGTTATGCGAAGTACCCCTCCCCATAGCTGGCTCCGTTTGACTTCAAAAAGCCGCTAAAGCTGAACTGTGGTTTTTTCTTGTTGGGCGTTGATGGGGAGAGTCCGCATCCCAAATCCGAAAAGGAATCGCACCGCGCTTTAGCGTAACCCCCTCCCCAAGGCTAAACTTTGCTGGGAATACACACATCTCTTGTCCCATGGGGAACCGTTTGGTGTAAGCCTGCGTTGGCTATTCGTACCCGCTGTTGTAGACATGAATCGCGCGCGGAAAAGGGGGCAAAATCGATTCAACGGTATGACCCGGTCTAATCGGACTATCGGGTGCTGCAAGAACCAGTACCTTGGTGGCCAGATATAATGCTATAGGGAAAAATGCCACTGTTCATTAACGCGGTCCTCGCACCGGCGCCTGCCTCATCAAAATAACACACGGGGTGGTAGCGGCGGAGTGCAGCACCTCCCTCTACCGGAACGCCAGCTCCTTCGCGAAAGTGACGTAGGGGCTCATTCTGAGGAGCACTTTCGCCGTATGAGTCTGCGAATGCCGAATATCAGCATGCGTCGTGTTCTACCGCACTGCTCGTATGTTTCCCACAAACACCGTAATGGACTAACGGGTAGTATATTGAACGTGGAAGCTGTTCCGTTAGAAAGTCGACGTGCTTCCCTATAACGTTCTAACGAGCTGGACCAAGAGGTTATGTCAGACGCATCTACCGTTTTGCCTAAAGCTTTTCCGACCCCGGAAACTTTCCTCCTGGTTGCTCCCTTATACGAACGATTTCCTATCAGTGGAGAAGACGTTTGGAAGGTCATCGACCTCCTGCACTACGGAGGAACGTACGATTGCTTTTGTATTGAGTGCGGGCGCGAATCCACATTTAGGGGAAATCCACTGCCAATACCGCCAGCCTACGTGCGAAACAAGAGCGTCGAAGAAAACAGAAAAATTTATAAAATTCCGATAACGCTTCCACCAATTCCTCATGGCACGCACGCGTTGGCAGCCCAATGCACGCGCCAATACCACCACCTACATCAGTTCTTCTTCTCAGTCGAGCGGGGTTCGGTTCAAAAAGTTGGGCAGCTACCATCTTACGGCGATTTGATCCTTCCAGAACTCAAGAAGTATTCTGCGGTGCTGTCGAAGTCACAGTTCGGAGAACTCAAGCGGGCAGTCAGCCTAGCCTCGCACGACGTCGGCGTAGGTGCGTATGTATACCTTCGGCGAATCTTTGAAGCCCTCGTCGAGGAAGCGCATAAGGAGGCACTGCATGACACTGGATGGAACGAGGTGGCTTACAGCGCCGGTCGCATGTCAGAGAAGATCGCCGTACTGAGACGACACCTTCCTGAATTCCTGTCGGACCATCCCCACATGTACACCCTACTCAGCAAGGGCATTCACGAGCTGTCTGAAGAAGAATGTTTAAAGCACTTTCCGGCCCTGCGAATCGGAATTGAGCTGATTCTCGATGAAAAGCTAGAACAACGAGAGAAGGCAGCGAAGGTCCAAGGCGCGAAAGTAGCATTGGCGAAGTCTATGAGCTCTCCACTCACCCAGCCAAGCGTTGATTCAGATTAGCCCGCGCTTTTGCAATCCCTTTCAATACATATACAACTTCCTACATCATCTCAACACTTTTGGTAAAGCCTTCCCTGAGCCATGACCGTTCCTAAATACGATGACTTGTTCGGTCCGCTCCTTCAAGCGATGCACTCCCTCGGCGGATCGGCTTCCGTCTCAGAGCAAGAAGATGCAGTCGCGGATATTCTCAAGCTTACCGAAGAGGACATTAGCGATATCCATCGGGGAAATCGGACTAAGCTAAGTTATCGACTGGCTTGGGCAAGAAATTACTTGAAGAATTACGGCTTATTGGACAACTCAGCAAGAGGAGTTTGGGCACTTACGTCGGAAGGACAAAAGCGACATACGGTGGATAAGGCTGCCGTAAAGAAGGGGGTGAATTCGGCTTACCTTGAGAAGAAAGAAGACGGAGCGGAAGAGAAGCAGGAAGAAGGCATTCCAGCCACGGCTGCGTCATCCGAGCTAGAAGACATTAAGTGGGAAGACAGGCTTCTTGATGTGCTCAAATCCATGCCACCTGATGGCTTTGAAAGACTATGTCAACGAGTACTCCGAGAATCTGGATTCATTCAGGTTGAAGTCACCGGAAGAAGCAATGACGGCGGTATTGACGGCAAGGGAGTCGTACGGATAGGGGGACTGCTGTCGTTTCATGTCATTTTTCAATGCAAGCGATATCAAGGAACCGTGTCTTCCCCGACCGTAAGGGACTTTCGGGGCGCGATGGTCGGACGCGCTGACAAAGGACTACTTATAACTACGGGCTCGTTCACCAAGGATGCGAAGCTTGAGGCTCAACGCGATGGGGCACCGCCGATAGACCTTATCGACGGGGAGTCGCTTGTGCAAAAGCTTAAAGAGCTTGGCATAGGCGTGCATACGAAGCAGCGGATCGTGGAAATGGTGATCATTGATTCCAGTTTTTTCCATGGGATTTAGTCTGCGGCTCTCCCCGTTCATGGCATTTGAACACGCTCCCTCCATCATGTGAACGCTTCACGGTGGCAGACACTTTTAGCAGTTATTAGGGGCTATGCCAACGAGGTTTTCATATGATCGACTGGACCGTTTTCACCACCGTAATCAGCGGAGTAATAACCTACGTCCTAGGACAAATTGTCGTAAAGCTGGCAATAGAGCCGGTTCAAGATTTGAGAAAGACCATAGGACAGATTTCTCACTCCATGATTCACGACGCAAACGTCATCCTTAATCCAGGCGTGCCTAGCCCGGACAAGATTTCTCTAACGTCTACACACCTACGTCAACTTTCAGCACAGCTTGAATCCCACCTGTCCCTTGTTCCGCGGTACACAGTGACCGCGTTCGTGTTTCGCTTGCCATCTAGGACATGCGTTCTGATGGCTTCAAAGTCTTTGATTGGTCTCTCCAACAGTCTGTTCCGCTCCTCGGACCGGGTCTATGACCAGAACGCTCAACGGATGGAGACTGTTTGCGACAGTTTGAATATCTACATGGCGGATGAAGAACGCATTTCAAAGGTGGGACTGGCGGGCAAATAGGATTCTCCCGTGCAAGGAATTTCACCGGATGCCCTGACGGTTTCCAGAGGCCAATAGCACGTGGCGAAGTTAGGTAGCAGACCAAAGCTGTCGCAAATCCGCGATAGCTTCTTTCCCTTGTCTTGCCAAGTACCCCTTCCCTTCGCTTGCTAAGGTCGACTTCAAAATGCCGCTAAAGCCCAACGGGGGCTTGTTGTTGTTGTTGGACTTTGACTTGTGCGCTTCAAAACTTTGAATACATCCTAAAGACACTTTAGGCTAAGCCACTTTTTCTTGGAGACCATCTACTGTGTCCTGTATCAGATTGGTGTAAGATTTCTGTCCCTTAATCCGACCCATTGACTCCAAAATTCGCCTGCGCTTAACTTTTGCCTCATAGGGAGAAGCGATAGACAGATCGGTAGATATCGACTGTTAATCCGCAGGTCCCTGGTTAGAGTCCAGGTCGGGGGGCCAGAATTTGAAGGGACCACTTGCAAACATGGTCCCTTTTTTTATTGGTGACCCGGAAGTACTATGTCCACGAATTCTTGACCGGACTCTAGTGGACGCGGTCGGCGCTTTACCTGCACGATCCGGCAAATCAAAGGAGATGCCATACCGCCCAAGCCAACACGCCGACGCAGGCCGCCAGCAGTAAAATCCGCGCCCGACTCGACCAGGGTGCGAGATACCGGACATCGCTACTGGCAAAGACGTGATGGCATCGCGGGCAACGAAGCTCGGTCACCATGTCGCGCAGCGCAGGGGCCGGGCTTACTACGGAAAGAACGCCCCTTGCCCAGGTATCGCCGGAGCGAAATCGGGCACCACACTTTGGGCAGGTTTGCTCCACCATCGCTGGCTCCGGTTTTAGGCGGCATTGTTCAATTCTTCGAGTCCAAAATCCGTGATTCGTGCGGGACCTGGGACAAACTCGTCTAACGCAGTTTCGGTAGGCTTGAGCGGTACCTGCCTGGTTCCGGCCCATCCACGTTTTGCCTAACCGACGTGAGTGGCATTGCCGAATCAGACTCGCCTCGGTGCCCTTGTTCCGCTGGCCTCGCGTGGCATCTCGCCGTTTTGGCGCCGCGGAACCCAAGGATCGAGCACGGCGTTAAGAAAGGCATTCGCATTCAACGGACAAGCCAATAATTAAACTTGCTTCAAGGCACTAAACCAAGGAACATTCACCTCGTAGAGAGGACCGCAAAGTCATGAAAGCATCAACCGCATTTTTCGCTGTAACGTTCGCTGCGAGTCTTACTGCGAACGTCTTCCTTTTCCAGAAGCATCATAGCGATTCCGGCGATCGGAAATTTGAAGTCCAGCTAGCCTCACCGGACCGGATAGAGGTTATGCGCACAAAAGGCGGGCTACTAGAGGTCAGTACCCTGCGGGCGCCGGAAACCTTCCAGGCTATGACTAATCACCGATTTTTTCACGTCGTATCTCTCGGCAATACCGTAACGCAAATCCGAGTACCCGCCGTTTATCGTTACCACATCGAGTTGGCACCTGAATGGAAAGTGACCGTAAGGGATAAGACATTCATCGTTGTTGCTCCAGCCGTTAAGCCGACACTTCCAATAGCAATCGATACGGCGCGTCTAGAGCGTTTCGCCTCCGGGACCTGGTCCCTTTTAACCGGCCGTAAAGAACTCGATGAGCTCCAACGCTCGATCACCCAAACGCTCGCCGTCAAGGCGGGCAGTTCTAGCTATATAGAGTTGCAGCGCGAGGTCGCTCGGAAGACCGTTAAAGAGTTCGTTGAGAAATGGCTAATAACGCAGGGGAAGTGGGACGAGCATAAGAAGGACGCAATCAAGGTCTATTTTGACGATGAACCGATCAGCGCTCTTAATTCCGGTCTGTCGACGGGCAAATAACCTCCACAGTATATTGGTCGTCGTACGCCCCTTCGTTGAAGCGCCAATCGACCTGGTTCCGCACGCTTTCATGCATTTTTTCGCGCTTCGGTCAGCCGGGAAGCTGACTCGTTCCAAACCGCCCCTCACTCGCACGTCCGAGCCAACATGCCATCAAAACGAAAATCATCACCAGCAATCTTGCCGGATGCCGCCATGGACAACATCGAATCCGTCGCCGCCTTTTACGCACGTGAAGAAGAAAAGATTTCCAGTACGCAGAGTGCAATCGAAGAACTGAGCGGCCACTTCGGAAGCCCCGTGTATTTCGGCTGCTTTATTGCCTTCATATTTTGCTGGACAGTGGCCAACCTCTCGGCCGAGCGTTTCGGCTGGCACCAATTCGATGCTCCGCCCTTCTTCTGGCTGCAAGGCATCGTCGCCATCAATGGCGTGCTCATTACGATTGCCGTGCTGATTCGCCAGAACCGCATTGCACGCGTGGCGGAACTTCGAGCGCATCTGAGCCTGCATATCACGCTGCTCTCGGAGCAAAAAACATCCAAGGTAATCCACCTGCTGGAAGAGTTGAGACGCGATTCGCCCGGGGTCAAGAATCGACGCGATCCTGAAGCCGAAACGATGAAGAAGCAGACTGATCCGCATGCAATGTTGTCTGCCCTGGACTCGCAGAAGGATGACAAGGGAGTGGGCTAGCGTCTTCGACTTCAATCAACCTTAAAGCTGCCTTTGACGCGCGGACTCGTCGGTCCACTTCGCCTTGTGCAGGGACACGATACGCGCGCCGTGCTCTGCAGCTATTGCCAGTGCTTCTTCCGTGAATACCGTCCCTACGACAATCACGCCGTTTTCGGCCGGCGTTCCCAGTCGCCTGAATGCCTGGATGAGCGGCGCCGAATGGATAACATCACGCGGGTTATGGGCGCACAGCACCAAGGTGTAGAAGCCGGCGGGATCGATCCCCTTGACGACCTCATCGCGGTACAGCGGCGGTACCGCATCACGCAGTTTCGCTCCGACGACACGCTCGCGTATGGTTGCCTTCATTGTGTGCTCCTGAGCTTGCGTCTGGGTTGGAACCGTCCGGACCGCTCCAAGTCGAGATGCCTGTCGGCGAGGCCTGTAGCAGTCGCCATGGATGATCGCTAAAGCAAAAAATGAACCCCCGGCCAGGCACTGTGGCCGACGTCTCGGATGTCGTGTTAGCGGCTTACTCGCCGTTGGCGCTCCGACAGGTGATCGTTTTGCCACGTGACCTCAGACACCATTGGATGTTTCGCATGGGGATTGCCTAACGCCCGTAGCTGTATTCTTACGCCGTTCTTCAAGTCGATTGCAGATTCGATCTCTGTGCAATCGCCGAAAGAAGGCGATATCGATGCCTTCTTGTCTGGCTTTATCGTGATTAGCCGGTATGACTTTCGGCAGTACAAACCGGGCTTGTATTGCTCGATGACGATGTGTTCTTGCCTCCCGCTTGCCGTCACATGCAAAAGCGACACGTCGTCCGCTTCGATTGTCGCAAGCTGCTTTTTGCCGAAGGAAATCGTGAACGTGCTTGCGTTTGTCGGGAGTGCCTTCACTACGCCGTACCGCGTCGCAAGCTCTGCTGCGCTTGACGGAGTACCAGTAAGGAACGTCGCCAGGGCCACTGCGTAAACGGCTTTGTGCATTGGGGGTCTATGGTTGAGTTGATTGCGCAAGCCGTCTGAGTTCCATGTTTATGTCCGTCCGGCCAGATAACAATGGCGTGTTTCACCGATTGAGGTTGGCCTCTTCGAGGCAGGAATAACTGGGACGCAACGTCCTCATTCGACGGGATTTTAGCTGGTCGTTATCGCGGTGGCTCCGTTTCAACGCTTACAAGCGGGATGCCTTCGTTCATTCCGCTCAGCTCTAAGGAAATAGTTTTTCGATTCTTGATGAAAGCTGTTGTACACGCAGCGTCCATTCCGCTCCCGCAAACCAGACCATCCCTGGCCGGCTCCGTCATCAAGTTCTCGCGTATCCATTTTCGGTCGAGTAACCAGCCGTTTCTGACGAGGTGCTGTTTTACCTGAGCATAGGGAGCGCCGAGGCGCAAACCGTGGGCGGACGCCTTTTTTAGTTCTTCCGCGGTGAATTTCATACAGCTATAGCGGTCGCTACTGCTGCGCACCTTCACACAGGGCTCCGCATTCGCTCGACTTGCGGCACAGCCTATTGCGAACAAAACCGCTAGCGATAATTTCAGCATGTCATGCACCGGTAGACCTGAGCCGTTGTTCGTCTTAGGTCGCCTGTTTGAACGTTGGACATTTCGATTTCCGTGGACACGGCTTCCCTCCCTTATTAGCCCCCAACACGGGTTCTCGACACACAACAATACCGATAAAGTCGACTGCCCACTCACAGGACCGCTCGTGAGCGCATGCCACCTTACAGCACAACGGAAGCGTTGGCGTCGCGAGCGCGCGACGTGAACGGCCACCGCGGGCCAAGTATGCGTTTGACTCCCTGGATCGGCGGCAAGCGTGTTCTTTTACGGACAGAAAAAAGAAGCGTTGGAACCTGAGAAATCTTTCCCGCATGGCGTAAGCGGCGCCGTCAATCGTCACGTGTTCCGGTGGCGGGCAGGTAGAAGACCACTGCAGGTCACACCCCCAATAGCTTTGACTGCGCGCGTCCAGACGGACCTGGAATGCATCCCCTTTGAGCCATTTTTGTTCGTGTGCGGCCCATCTTGGCATGCGCTTTGCACAAGAGGCCTTTCTTATCACAAGGAGATATTCCATGAATGCAAAACTTACCGCCATTGCTGCTTCGTTAGCCCTGACCTTTGCGGCCGGTGCTTACGCGCAGTCTTCGTCTGGTTCGTCCGGCTCGTCGGGACAGGGCAAGCAAGACTCAGGGCAACAATCTGCCAGCGACAAATGCAACAACATGCAGGGCAGTGCAAAGGAAGTTTGTAAAGCTGAGACGGAGGGGCAGAAAAAAGTATCCGAAGCTCAGCAAAAGATGACGCAGAACCCGTCGCCTAAGGCGCAGCTTGACGTTGCTGAAGCGAACGCAGAGGCGCAATACAATGTTGCCAAGGCGCGCTGCGCTGATCAGGTTGGAGATGCGAAGAAAGCTTGTGAGAATGAAGCAAAAGCCGCTCAAGACCTCGCCAAAGCACAGGCAAAAAGAAAGTCACTGACGCAAGCTGCCGGAGCTCAGAACGCCCCGGGCAGTTCTAGTGGGACGAGCGGCTCAAGTGGTACAAGTGGCTCCAGTGGTACGAGCGGCTCAAGCGGTACGAGTGGCTCCAGCGGTTCCAGCGGGTCGAGTAGCTCTCCATCGTCCAGTAGTTCGAGTGGCTCGGCTACGCCTCCGTCCTCCAGCGACGCTTCCGGGGCTAGCAGCTCCAGCGGATCATCGAGCCCAAGTAGTGCTGCAGGCTCCAGTGGCTCCAGTGGGTCATCGAGCCCAAGTAGTGCTGCGGGCTCCAGTGGCTCAAGTGGCTCAAGCGGCTCAAGCGGTTCGACCGGCTCCAGTGGTCCGAGTGGCTCAACCACGCCTTCAACGTCCGGCGGCACTTCCGGCGCTAGCGGCTCTAGCCCATCGACGAGCCCGAGTGGCGCATCGGGCTCCAGCGGGTCTGCCGGCTCCAGCAGTTCTGGCGGGTCTTCCAGTCCCTCGAGCTCGGACACTTCCGGCAGTTCTTCGAGTGGACAGAGCGGGTCTCCAACTTCACCGTCGACTGGGACCCAATCGAAATAATAATCTTCACTGGTTCCCCGGATTGCAAAGGCGCCACGTGAAAACGTGGCGCCTTCTTCTTCATGGAGATCATCGAACGACGACAAGTCCGTTCGGGCACTGATGGGGACGCAGCCTGGAATCGCGCGTTCACATAAGTAACGCTGCGGTGAGCCGAACCGTACGTTGCAAGCCTATGCATCCTCGTGTCATTAAGCTGCCTGCCTGGCACATGCATTCCGGGCCACGTCTGCGTCCCTTTTGCGAAACCCGCATGTCACCACAGGCAACTACTTCAACGCGTTGTTTGATCAGCCGCATCCATAATTCAGTGCGCCTCTTTCCGACAGTCGTATAGACTGGACGAAGGGCGTTGCGCGCAGTGCCGACCGTTGATTTTCCGCGAGGATCGGCTCCATTGGCCAGCCCGAATTAGCACCTCTTGAGTCGCATTCGAGCGGCCCGCCCCAAACTGGTTGAGTGATCGCGATGCGAAGCGCCAATGACCGGAATACCAGACGCAGAACCGGTAACCATTCCCGGCCTGCCGACCCCATTCCGGACGGTGGTCAGAACGCGCTGCCGGTAGGGCAGCGTATCGGTGAATTTGAAATCGCCAAGCTTATCGGTGAAGGCGGCTTTGGCATTGTCTATCTTGCCTATGACCACTCTCTCCATCGCAATGTCGCGCTGAAGGAATACATGCCGTCCGGCTTCGCGTCGCGGACAGGCGGTCTGCAAGTCGCCGTCAGCACCGCCCATTATGCGGAAGCGTTCGAAGCAGGGCTGCGCAGCTTCGTCAACGAAGCGCGCATGCTGGCCCAGTTTGACTCCCCTTCACTGGTCAAGGTCTACCGCTTCTGGGAGGCCAACGGCACCGCCTACATGGTGATGCCCTTCTACGAAGGCATGACGTTGCGGCAGGCCGTGAAGGAAAACAAGATCACGCCGAGCGAGCCGTGGATCCGGGAATTTCTTGCAAACATCCTCGATGCGATTGAAACGATACATCGGGTCCAGTGCTTCCACCGCGATATCGCGCCCGACAATATTTTGTTGTTGAAGGATGGACGCCCGCTGCTGCTGGATTTTGGTGCCGCGCGGCGCGTCATCGAAGACCTGACCCACAGTCCCACTGCGATACTCAAGCCAGGGTTCGCCCCGATCGAGCAATACGCAAAAATTACCGGCATGCGCCAAGGCGCATGGACCGACGTCTACGCGCTCGCGGCTGTCCTCTATTTCCTCATTACCGGGGCCCGGCCACCGCCCGCGGTAATGCGCATGCTGGACGACGATATGGTGCCGGCACGGGAAGCGGGAAAGGGACGCTATAGCCCAGCATTCCTGGCCGTGATCGACAAGGCACTTGCGGTGCGCCCGGAGCAGCGGATTCAATCGGTGCCGGACCTGCGACGGGCCTTGGCCGAAAGCGACCTCGGCTCGGCCGGGTCGGCCGGTTCGGCCAGTTCTGCCGCAACCACCGCGTCGCGCCAAAATACTGCGCAACTTGACGACCCGGAAAAGACCCGTGTGAATGTACTGACAGGGAGCAGTGCCAGACCGGGCACGCAGGCCAATCCATCCGCCGCTGCGACCCCGAACGCAAGACAAGCGCCGCCCGCGCCGCCAGCGCCGAACTACAGGGCGAGTTACCCGCCGCTGCGGGTTCCCATCGAACCGTCGCGAGCGCAGCCACCGAAAACGGCGACAAGCCATGGCGGAACCAGAACCCGCCGTGCGCAGCAGGAGACGGCGCGACGGGAGCCCTGGCTTTCGAACTTCGAGGCGGCCGCGCCAGATGCGCCCCAGCCTGCGGCGCCGACGGAAAACAGGTATGCCGCGCGTCCCCCGACCTTCATGGAGAACAACCGCTGGGCCCGGCTGGCGGCGCATGGAATAACGCAGCAGGGACTTGCGATTGTCCTGGTCTCCGCCGGTGTTTCTCTAGGCGTTTATCTGGGTGCGCAGCACTTCCTGCTGAAGTCACCCATGCAGCGGAGCGACTCCACATCAAGTCGCGGCTCGGAAGGTGAGCCCTCCACGTTGCCCAGTCAGGATACAGAGTCGACAAAGTCCGCCACGGATGGCGGTCCGCAGGGCGCGGGCAAGCCCGTCGAGCGAGCGAACGCCTCCGGCAATGTGGCGCCCGCTTCGCAATCGGCGCGCGCCCCTGTGCCGCCTGTGACCGCTCCCACTGCAAACTCCGCGACAGCGCCCGGCAAGGATTCGACCGCGCTTGCCGCAGCGCGGCCGACCGGCAAACCTGGCAGTGCCGGTTCGAGTGGCGTCAACGGCGTCACCGCAAACGACACTGCTGCGCAAGCCCCTGCACTGGCCGAGAAGGATCTATGGCGCACCGCACGGAAGAGTGGTGACGCACGTAGCTACGCCAGCTATCTTCTCGAGTTCCCGAACGGACGCCATGCCGCCGATGCGCGTGCGTGGCTTAAGCGCGACGCCGGACAAAAAGCGCTTGCGGAATCAGAGGCCAGATCAGCCACGACTGCTGATTCCAAAGCTTCGGCGCCAGCGAGCAGGAACGCTCGCGAGTCGGACGATGAACTGGACTGGGCCAGCACCGTGGCAAGGAACCAGCCGGGCGCCTATGAAGGTTACCTGGCGCGCCACCCAAACGGACGTTTCGCCGCCATGGCGCTTGCGAAGCTTGGGGCATCGAAGCCGGCCGTACCGAGCCCGGATAGAGCCACCACGCCATCTTCAGCAGCGGCGGATATAACAACCCTTCCTCCAGTGGCCGCTGTCGAGCCAAAGCAGCGCTCCGTACCGGCCACCGAGTACGCAGCGCCCTCGTTGGGGACACCGGCAGAGTCGCGGCCATCGCGCCCGGCATCACCACCCGCGACACCGGCCAAACCGGCGGAAGCGGCCGCGTCCAGAACGCAGCGCGATCCAGGCGCGAAGAGTTTCCTTCAGTTCGCGGACCAGACCGTCACGGGCGACTTCTCCGTTGACCCGGTGTCTGGTTCGATCTCGGGTCGCGTGCATATCGACTGGACCAACGGCAACCAGTTCGACGGGACGATGGTGCGTGGCGTGAAGCAAGGCAGCGGGCAGTTCGTTTGGGCAAACGGGCACCGCTACCGGGGTGATTGGGCGCGTGACAAGCCGAACGGCAAGGGCACGATCTGGTTCGAAGATGGCGGAAAATACCAGGGCGAGGTACGGGACGGGCAGCCGGACGGAGTCGGCGCCATGACGTTTCCCCAAAACGATTATTACGAAGGCCACTTCACGGCCGGCAAGCCACATGGCGTGGGCAAGATGCGCTTTCGTAATGGTGACCGCTACGACGGCGGTTTTGCCAACGGGCTGAAGCAGGGACAGGGACGCATGACATGGGCAAGCGGGGACTATTGGCAAGGCGAATTCAGGTCCGACCGCATGACGGACAACGGCAAACTGGTCCGCGCCGACAAGGTAGGAGGCGAGCGGCAGGCTGCTGGGGTTAGCCCTGCCGGAAGCTCAGGCGGCGTTGCCAATGCAGAAACGCAGTCAGATAGCGGGAAGCAGTAACTCGGTCAGGCAAAGCCTTGCCAAAGCGGCGCTGCGGCGGTGTAGACTTGTGGACGATTCGACAACTCTGCGTCCGAATCGAGCAAGTGTCGAAGCCCGCCGTCGGTGGCCTGAAGGTACGGGCACCGTCGTCCGCTTCACCCCCGCAGTGTCTTCTGGCTCGGAGAAAACCATGAAAAAGTTTTCCAGGCTGTTGCTGTCAATTTTCTTCTTCTGTACCGCCGGCACCGCCCTGGCGCAAAAGGCGACCTCGATTGAGCGGGGCAAGTACTTGATGGAAAGCGTCGTCGCGTGCGGCAATTGCCACGTTGCTCGCGGCCCGCAGGGACAACCGCTGTTCGACAAGGGATTAAGCGGCGGAATGCTTTTCGACGAACCGCCGTTCAAGGCCTATGCCGCCAACATCACGCCCGATCCTGAGACCGGTATCGGCAAGTGGTCGGACGCAGATCTCGCCAAGGCAATCCGCGAAGGAATTCGTCCCGACAAAACGCTAATCGGGCCGCCAATGCCGATTGAGTTCTATCGGCATATTTCCGATGAGGATGTGGCAGCGATCATTACCTATTTGCGGGCTCAGCCTCCAATAAAGAATTCGGTGCCCAAGTCGAAGTACAACATCCCGCTGCCGCCTGCCTACGGTCCCCCAGTTACCAATGTGGCGATGCCTGCCATGGACAACCGCGTCCAGTACGGCGAGTACCTTGCCAATATCGGGCACTGCATGGAGTGCCACACGCCGCGCAATCAACAAGGCATGCTTCTGCGCGAGAAGTTGGGCGCCGGGGGCCAGCCTTTCAACGGCCCTTGGGGACAAAGCGTATCGCGCAACCTGACGCCAGATGCGTCGGGGCTCAAGAACTGGAGTGACGCCCAGATCGCGAAGGCGATCCGCACGGGCACCGACCGCGAGGGCCACCCTTACAAGCCGCCCATGGCCTTTGATTTCTACAAGAATATCAACGACAGTGACATGGCGGCGCTGATTGCTTACATGAGGACTTTAAAGCCGCAGACTTTCGCGATGCAGAAATAGCTGTGCAACGGCATTCTCTTGAGTCTGCTTGAGTCTGCTTGACCCGCGCGGATCAGGCGGCCAACTTGTCCGCTTGACGGATCAGTCTGGGGACCGAAGGGCGCCGGGTCGTGCGTGGGTGTCAGTAGGGTCATGGAAACTGTCCTTCAGGAGCCGCAGCAGCGGATACACCAACGCCTTGTCTTTGTTTCCACTGGCCGGAGTTGGCCGCGCCTTCGGGAGCGCCTTTCTTTGATTTCGCGATTCTGGCGCCAATTGTGTAATAGGCAGCTACAATGAAATGCCTGAACACCCTTCACAGGAGCTCCAATGGTTGCACCGAACTACGCCTATGCCAAACGGCAGAAGGAAATCGCCAAGAAGCAAAAGAAACTCGAAAAGCAGAACCAGAAGGGCGCCAAGCAGGAAGATCCAGTCCGCGGCACAACCACCGAGCCGGCATCACCTGAGAAAAAGGACGCCTGAACGGGGTAACGCCTGCGGTCGGTAACGAAGCCACGCTGTTACGCGACGGGCGACGAACTGACGACGGCAATTCTTACGACACCATCTGAAACGACCAAGGAATCACACGCCATGAGCAAGAGCCAGGACGCAAAAAAAACGACGAAAAAAGAACCTGCAAAGTCCCCGAAGGAAAAGAAGGTTGCCAAGAAAGTGAAACAGGAAGAAAAGAAGCGTCAGCAATAACGACGTGAAGATTCAGACTGGGTGCTTTTCTGAAGGCGCGGGAATAGGCGCCCCGACCGGGGACCGACCATGCTGAGGCAGAGCGGACTCACAATTGTGCAGTTAATGGTGGTTTTATTGATTGCCGGAGCAGTCGGCAAATTCGCGGTGGAGTTCATCATCGCCCGCCGTTGTGACAACGCTGCAGCATCGGCCCTCTGCTCCCACTCGACCTCGCCAGACAGCCACAACCGCCCGGTCAGCCACACACCCCCCTAGCCATCAAGCCAGGCCGCCGCGACGACGATTGCGCGCGGTCCTCTTGACGCGGGGGTTTCGTTTGGAGTTCGATTCCCTCAGCACCTCGTCGTTGGGTGAACTCGGCACCCTCAGGGCAAATCAAGAATAACCTTCTTGGCCAGCAAGTCCTCGGTCAGGTTGCGTGCGGCCTGGTCGAGGAACATGTCCACCCCGCTATCTCCGATACCCGATTCCGCTTCCTTCTTCGTCGCTTCCATAGCGGCCAGGTTGCTTTCCCTTGTGACCTGCAGCGCGGCGATCTGCGCATCGATCTGCCGGTTCTCCTGCTCCAGTTCCGCAATGCGCGAGTGCAGTTGCTGTTTGCGTTCGGTGGACTGCGCGCCGACCGTTCCACGCAACTTGAGGCGGGCGTGCTCTATATCGGCGATGTGGTTGCTGATTGCAAGCGATAACACCTCCCGCGGCCACTGGTCGTTTTGGATAGCCAGAGCGGCTTGCAGTCTGGCCGTCTCGTTAGGTATGAACTGTTTCAGCCGGTCAGCCGCCGCCACCAGGGTGTTATAGGGTGACTTGCGATCAGCCACGACCCTCCGCAAGCTCGCCAGACACTCCCCATAGGCGTCCGGCAGAACTTGCATTGGCGCGTTCGCGGCTGCCGATGTTCGCGAGACTGGCCGTGCAGCCTCCGGGGCGTTCTCGGATTTTTCCGGGCGGGTTGATGGCCGGATCTTCCCATTACCAGTTGACGTGTCCGGGCCCGCATGCAAGCGGGCAGGAATAGTCGCCTTCCCGAGCCCCGGCGGCTCCGCAAATCGGGGCTCGCGAAATTCATAGCTTGGAACGCCTGCAGCGGCCTTTTCTGGCCGGGAGAAAAAATCGAACACTGTTTTCATGGATCCTTGACGAGGCCGAAGCCTTGGAACGGCTGGGGCAATTTTGACCGTTTCTGCAAGTGATCGTTCCGGTGTCAGAGGCTCGAGGTGGACCGAGTTGACAACATCTGATGACGTCAGGAATACAAAGTCATTGACATCCCAAATGAGAATGATTATTGTTTGATCTCCACTTAGCTCTTGGCAAAACCCAATGAAACGCTTCGCTCTTCCATTCCTCGTTGCCCTCGCAGTCGCATCTTCGCTCGCTCATGCTGCTGATCCTGAAGTGGCGCTGGTGATCAAGGATCATCGTTTCATTCCGACTGAAGTGCGGATCCCGGCTGGGACGAAAGTGAAGCTCATTGTCCACAACCAGGACACCACCCCGGAAGAGTTTGAAAGCCACGCGCTAAACCGTGAAAAGGTCATAGCGCCAGGAGCCAAGGTCAGCATCTATATAGGTCCGCTCAAGCCGGGCCAATATAGCTTCATCGGTGAGTTTAATGAGGCGACCGCCAAGGGCGTCGTGATCGCGGAGTAACGACATGTTTGGTTCCTCGATTATCGTATTTCGTGAGTCGCTTGAGGCGGCACTCCTGATTGGCATCATCGCGGCCGCCACGCGCGGCTTGCCTGGCCGAGCACGCTGGATCGCAGCCGGAACGGCAATCGGCCTTCTTGGCTCATTGGCGGTAGCAGCATTGACGGAATCGATTGCCGAAATGGCCGGAGGTAGCGGCCAGGAGCTCTTCAACGCCGCCATTCTCGGGGTCGCCGTCCTCATGATCGGCTGGCACAACATCTGGATGGCCTCCCACGGCAAGGAAATGGCAGCCAATGCAAGGCGGGTGGGCAGCAACGTCAAAGACGGTCGACAGGCTCTTTCAGCGGTCGCAGTGGCCATCGCGCTGACAGTATTGCGCGAAGGATCCGAGACGGCGCTTTTCCTTCATGGCCTCATGGCCAGCAATCCCGGCAACGGCGCCTCCGTCTTGACTGGCGGCTTGATCGGACTCCTTGGTGGCGCCGGGCTTGGGCTCCTCGTCTATCGCGGCCTGCTCCATATCCCGCTTCGCCGCTTCTTCACCGTCACAGGGGCGCTGCTTCTGCTCGTCGCCTCGGGCCTGGCGGCTCAGATGGCAAAGTTCCTGATCCAGGCCGACTTGATTACGCCACTTGCCACGCCGCTCTGGAACTGGTCTGGTTTCCTTCCCGCGAACGCCGGCATCGGCGCCGCGTTGCACGTGCTGCTCGGTTATGAGTCCGAACCGACTGGCATGCAGGTTTTGTTCTACCTCGTTACTCTCGTCGCCATTGCCGCTGGCACCTTAATTGTCCATCGGCGTTCCACAATCCCTCTCTACAAGCTGAAATCCGCATGAAATCAAATTTGAACTCTTCCGGCGCCGGCTCTCCAGTCCGCGCCGCGATGGTGACCGCCTATAGCGCCGCCGTGACGGCACTTTTCGTCCTTGCTTGCGGCCCCGCGCAAGCCGGCCCCGCCGACTATGTCTTTGTGCCGAACGTCGTTAAAGGCGAGCGCGAAATCGATTTCAAAATGGGAACCCAGAAGAAAACGGACGATCCCCGAGAAAGCGCCGCGTCGCTGGGCTTTGGTTACGGCGTTACCGATAACTGGTTTACCGAAATCTATGCAAAGTACAAGCGTGATGGCGGCACCAACGGCTTCGATGCCTTTGAGTGGGAAAACAAGTTCCAGCTAACGGAGACCGGAAAATATCCGATTGATATTGGCTTCATTACCGAGATCGAGCGGCCGAAAGACCGCACCGAAGGCTATGAAGTGAAGTTTGGTCCCCTGTTTCAAACCGAATTTGGCAAAACCCAGTTGAACGCGAACATTCTGTTCCAGCGCAACTATCGGGCCGACGCGTCGAACACCATGAAACTGCAATACCAATGGCAGGCGAAGTACCGGCTAATGCCCGTGTTCGAGTTCGGGGCGCAAGGCTTCGGTGAGTTGGGTAACTGGAACCGGATCGCCGATCGCGCCGATCAGTCGCATTTGCTTGGACCTGCCGTGTTCGGTCGCTACTCCCTGGGCAACGGTCAGGCAATCGCCTACAACGCCGCGTACCTGATTGATGCGGGCGACACGAAGCACAGCAATACCTTCCGCATGCAGGTTGAATACGAGTTTTAGGAGCCGGATGGCTCGTTGGGTAGAGTTACCGATGCCGGTGCCGCATGAAGCCGGGCCGGCATCGCTCCCTCAGGAGGAATGTCTTCTGGCGGAAGCGGCGGCACGTTTCAGGCCCAGCCATTGCTGTTCCAGGAAGCCATTACCGTAGTTTCGGTTGCTGCCCACCGGTTGCGGCAACTGGTCACGAATGCCGGTTTGCTCAAAGGTTTTCGAGAATCGCGCAGTGCGAAACACGATATCCCACACCGGGAAAAGAACGGCGAAGTTGTGGCCGCCAAGCGAGCCGGCGCCATGGCTTTCATGTCCCGATCCGATAGCATGATGGGAGCGGTGATACCGCGGCGAGACCAGCAATCGCTCACCCAGCGCGCCAAAATGAATGCGTACGTTGGCATGCTGCAGGCTTTGCAGCATGCGCGACACCACGACCAGCAATACAAACTGCGCGGGCGGCACGCCAATAAAAAGCGCGATGACGGCCATGACCATGTCCCGCAGAAAATCATCGACCAGATGATTGCGGTTGTCGCTCCAAAGGTTCATGTTGCGCTGGCTGTGGTGCAGCGCGTGCAGCCCCCACCACCAGCCAACATGGTGCTCGGCGCGGTGGTACCAATAATCGAAGAAATCAAGGACGACCAGATAGATCAGGAAGGTAATAACGGGCTGGTCGGTAACTCCCGGCCACAGGTCATCAAGGTTAAACGGCTTGAAGCCTTCCAGATGGAGCAGGCCGGCGATGTGGTCGCCAAGCGGATCCAGTACGAAGAAAATCAATATTGAAAACGCGCCGAGGCGATGGATCATCGTGTAGACAAAATCGTTCCAGCGGGCGCGCCGGTCCGTGAAGCCATGCACCGGAATAAAGAACTCCAGCGGCCGCAAGACGATCCACAGCACGACCAGCTCACAGACGCCTATCAAGAACCATTCGGTTCCTTCGAAAGCGGCTTCGGTAAACTCGCCCAGGCCCGCGTAATGCATCAACGGCTCTACCGCCCCCTGGAACAGCCAGCCTTGGGCAAGGGCGAATAGCTCGACGAGTTTGTCAATCATCGGGCAACTCCATTCGCTGCGGGAGGCTCCGAGCGTTTGGCATTGTCGCCGGTATTCTTCCTGTAGGCCGGATGGTCGCGGAGCGTCGCAAAACAAAAGCCCTTTTGCTCGAGTCCGTTCAGCAAAGGCTCAAGGACAGCGGGCGCCCAGGGATCGGTCCGGGACCATATGCCGAGGTGTGCCATGAAAATGTCGCCGTCCTTCAGCCCGTTCAGAGCACGCTTCAAAAGGACCGCATTGGAGGCGACCCGTACCGGCAGTTCGTCTCCGGAAAATCCGGCTGGCGACCAGCCGACATGAGCATAGCCGCACGCCTTGCCGGCTTCCAACAGATGCGGCGTTAATTTACCGCCAGGGGCGCGCCAGAACCGGTCCAGTCGCTGGCCCGTAAGTTGCGCAAAGCGCTCGTCGACCCGGTTGATCTCGTCGCAGTACTGACGCGGGCTCCAGTCAAGCTTTTGTCCGGCGTGTGCGCCGAATTGCGGCTGCACTTCAACATGGCCGTCCGGCAGGTCGCGCTTGACGTAGACATGGTCGAAGGTGTGCGTGCCAAAGGCATGGCCCTCGGCGGCGCGTGCCTTCCAGAATGGCGCCCAGGCCGGATCGAGAGAATAATCGCCGTTGACCGTTTTTTCATTCGCCAGGAAGAACGTGGCCTTGATGTGATGCCGGGCCAGCGTGTCGGCGATGAACTGCGCCTGCGACTGGCTTCCCGTATCGAAGGTGAGGAAGACTGTCGCGCTGCATTGCGCCGGCGCGGCGGCCGAAGGCAGTACAACAGCAATCGAAGCGGTTACCGCAAGCAGCTTCTTCACGGCGCCGAGCGTGGACGCCCTCGCCTGCGGTTGCCCCACGATTCCCTCCCCGCCTGACCTTGCTTTGAAAAAGGAAATGGCCACCACCATCCCTTTAAGGCAGTGCGTGATTGATGAAATAGACACCGTGAGGAGAACGTCCGACGGGGATCAATTTGATCACTTTTTTGCTGGCCACGTCGATGACGGCAACCTTCTTTATCCAGCGCAGGGTCACCCACAATGTCTTGCCATCGTCAGTCAACTCCATGCAGTCCGGGCCGCCCGGAACATTGATGGTGCCGACGTTGGTCAGCGCTTGCGTGTCGATAATGTTGATGGTGTTGGAAACGCGGTTCGAGACGAAGAAATAGCGTCTGTCAAAGGTGCTGCGGAAATTGTGTGCGCCTTCACCGGCCTTGATACGCTTGACGGTTTTTTGCGTGCGCCAGTCAATGACCTCGACATAGTCGCTGCCCATAATGCCCACAAGCAGATACTTCTCGTCCGGCGTCATGGCAATGCCAGCCGGGAGTTTACCGACCGGCATGGTCCACTTGACTTGTTGCGTGGCGAGATCGATCGCGCTGATCTGGTCACTGCCCTGCTGTGTGATGAAAACGGTTTTGCTGTCGGACGAAAAAGCCATGTGGCTTGGCAGGCGCGCGAGCGGAACACGCTTGGCGAGCGTCATGTTGGTGCCGTCGAAGGCATAGATGTCAACACGGTCCAGGCGCAGCGCATTGGCGACAAACCATTTCTTGTCCGGCGAAAAGCCGATCTGGTAGGGATCCGCGATACCCGCGACCCGGCGCTGGATCTGGCCAGTTTTTGGATCGAGGAAAATCAGTTCATTGCTGACAGCGCTGGCGACAACCAGCGACTTGTTGTCAGGCGTTGCCATTAGATGATGTGGCTCTTTGCCGACCGACAGGTTACCGACTTCCTTGTAGGTGTCCTGGTCCAGAAGGCTAATCGTGGCGTCGCGCGAATTCAGCACAACGACAACGTTGGCCTGGGCAGCGCCGACGGCGAGCATGGTCAATGCGGACAGGGCAATGCGGTTAAAGACTCGACGAATACTAGGCACGTGGGTGGGGACGCTTTGGTTACTTCCGGATTCAAGGGAACGGCACAATGTGGGCCGCTGCTGGGCGTGGAGCGCGGTCCCGAAAGCGTTAAAGCTTGCTCCTGGAACCACGTCGTTACTATAGCCCAAGAGTAGTTGCGCCCTGCAATAATTTCCGGATTGGCAACCACAAACTGGCGCCTGTGTTGCGGCAATGCCGTGAAGCTGAATATTGACGATCGCGACGGCAAGCTCTAAAAAACCGACCGCACGCCCACAAAGAGTCGGCGGCCGGCTGCGGGCTCAAAGAATCGCTTGTTGGATTCGTTCACGATCACGGATCCAGCGTAAAGCCGGTCGAAGATATTATCGACCCGACCGAACACATACCACTTTCCGACCGACGATTTGAACTCTCGGCCCGCGCGCAGGTTAACGACCGCATAACCAGGGGCCGCGTCGCTATTGATGTCGTCCACATAAGCCCGGCTTTCCACCCGCATTTCGGCACCGAGAGTCAGCGCCTCGTCGGGCCGATATGCAACATCCATGAAGAGACTGTTTGCTGGTACGCCGGGCAACCGGTTACCGCTTGCGACCGGGCCGCTTACCGCGTTGACATAGGCCTGCATGAACCGTGCGTCGAGCCAGGTATAGGCGAGCGTTGTGCTGACCCGTCCCCAATCCGATTTCACCGACAGCTCCGCACCACGGCGGCGAACGTTGTCGACGTTTTGAAAGATTGTCCTGCCGTTGACCGTGGACAGCGGCACAATCTCGTTGTCGCTCTTCGCCACGAACAGGGCAGCATCTATCGTGTGCTTTCCGGCCAGGGCCTTAAGCCCGACTTCGGCCTGGTGGCTGGTGGATGGCTGCAGATTGAAATTCGGCCCGGTGCCGGCGGCACGGTAGGCTGATTCGGCCAGCGTGGGCGTCTCGAATCCAGTGCCCAGGTTGCCATAGAAATTAAGGCGATCGTTGGCATGCCAGACCAGGCCCATGGACGGGCTGGTGTTGTGGAATTCCGTTCGACCACTGTCGTTTTGGCCATCGCCGAAATAGTGGTCGTCATACACGAAGGTGACCCGACTGGCGCGAATGCCAGCCAGGATTTGCCAGTCTGGTGCGAAGCTCCATTCGACCTGTCCGAAAACGTCCGTATCGCGGGCACGATCATCTTCATTGCGGCGCAGGTCGCCGGGTGTCCCTGCATTGTTGACGAAGCCACGACGGTGCTCCAGGAGGGTGTCCGCCTCCAGGCCCACGGTCCAGTTGAGCGGCATGCCCCCGATCTTGGTGCGATGCGTCCAGTTCAGGCCGACGCCGCCGAAACTCCGGTCAAGATCGACCACGCCCCCCGCACTGGTCGTCACCCCACCGACCACGGCGCCGCCATTGAGCGCGAGGGTCTGGAACACCTGGCGCGTGCCACCGTAGACTCGTGCATTGACCGTATCTTGCGAAGAAAATCGATGTTCCAGCACGATCCCAGCCTGTTGCTGCTCGATGCGTTTGCGGGTATCAAAAAGAATGGCGCTTGGGTCGACCTGGCGCGGGTTTTGCGAAAACCCCGCATGCGTCAGGCCAAGCGGGTCCTGCGCCAGCGGCTGGTTGAAAACATTCATCACGCCGGTAATGGTGGTGTCGGAGCTTGGCTTGCCAATCAGCTTGGCGTTGAATTGGGTTCGCGACGCGGCACTATGGTCGCGGTAGCCATCGGTACTGAAACGGGATAGATCGAACAGTCCGCCAAAACGCTCGTTGCCTGCGCCCGCCGACACGTCGAACTGCTTTTGGTTATAGGAGCCGCCGCCAGCGGAAGCACCGACATAACGTCCTTCCGCCGTTGTCGGCGGGTCTTTGGTGAAGACCTGCACAACGCCACCCGCCGCATTGCCATAGAGTTGGGCCAACGGGCCGCGCAGGACTTCGATACGTTGCGCCGAAGTCAGGCTCGCCGACGAGACTTGTCCTTGACCGTCCGGCATGGTGGCCGGAATGCCGTCAATCAGGATTCGTACGCCGCGCACACCAAAGGTAGAACGGGTGCCGAAGCCCCGCACCGAAAGCTGCAGGTCTTGCGCATAGTTTTGGCGGTCGCGTACTTGCAGGCCCGGCACGGCGGACAGTAGCTCTGAGAGGTTAACCATGGGCGAAGTCGACCGAAACGGGTCAACGGTGACGGCATTGACCGCGGCCGGAGCG
Source organism: Herminiimonas sp. (assembly GCA_028292265.1). GTDB lineage: Bacteria > Pseudomonadota > Gammaproteobacteria > Burkholderiales > Burkholderiaceae_D > JAQGMR01. Next base: position 193,590 of record JAQGMR010000071.1, on the reverse strand, counting down.
TCGAACCGCCTCTGCTCGGAACGGCTGGCGCTGACGACGACTTCTTCAAGCTGCTTGGGGGCATCCTGAGACAACGCCACACCGGGCAACGCAAGGCAGGCGGAAACGAAAATTTTTCCAGACTTGTGCTTGGACATGGCGTGGCATCTAACGGTTTAGGGATTCACTTTCCGAAAGATACAACAGTTTCGCGCGGCAGTATTGCCGCAAGACAGTCAGGCCGCGTTGCGCCTGCCCCACCACGGACTTTTTCGATGGTATCGGCCAGAAATGTGGCCCGATTCAATGGTGAGGAGCCTGGACGGCAGTATTGGTGTTCCATGTGGAAAGATATCTGCTACATTTTGCCGAGACGTTGTGGCATCGATTCGGCCTTGGAACGAACCACTGTGACGGAGGGTAGCAAGCATGCGCATACCAAAAAAATGGTTCATGTCGATCGTCCCCGCGCTGTGCGGCATCGTGTTTTGCGCGCTGGCTACGGCCGAGACCGGCGTAACCCGTGACCGCGTCCTTATCGGACAGTCCGCCGCATTCTCGGGTCCCGCCTCGCAGCTGGGTATCCAGATGCATGCGGGGGCCAAGATCTATTTCGACGGCGTCAACCAGCAGGGCGGCATCTTCGGTCGCAAGATCGAGATCCTCACCGCCGACGACAAATACGAGCCGGCCCTGGCAGCCGAAAACACAAAGCGCCTGATCCACGGCGACAAGGTTTTCGCGCTGTTTGGCTATGTTGGCACGCCGACCAGCAACGCTGCGCTACCGATTTTCTCCGGCGAGCGCGTTCCTTTTTTCGCGCCGTTCAGCGGCGCGCAATCGCTGCGCGAACCGTTCAATCGCTATATCTTCAACATACGCGCCGGCTATTTCGAAGAGACGGAACACCTGGTTGATCAACTAGTGAGGCTTGGCATCAAGAACATCGCGGTGTTCTATCAAAACGACGCCTATGGCCAAACCGGCCTGGACGGCGTGCAACGGGCGCTCAAGAAGCGCAGCGTTTCGCTCACAGCGACCGCCACGGTCGAACGCAATAGCGTGGATGTCGCGGCTGCCGTGAGTAAATTCCTGGCAACGCGGCCGGACGCAATTATTGAAGTGACCGCCTATGCATCCTCCGCGGCTTTCATAAAGCAAATGCACAAGGGCGGATACACCGGTCAGTTTCAGAATGTCTCGTTCGTCGGCAGCCAGGCCCTTGCCAACGCGTTGGGCGCGGACGGGCCAGGAGTTGGCATTTCGCAGGTTGTGCCTTTCCCATGGAAGCAATCGAATTCCGTCGTCGCGGAATACACGAAAGCCCTGAAAAAGGCCGGAGTTACTGATCCCAATTTCTCCAGCCTGGAGGGCTACATCGCAGCGAAGGTATTTGCCGAGGGAGTGCGCAGGGCTGGGCCAGATTTGACTCGGGACAAATTTATTGCGGCGCTTGAGACGGTCAACCTGGCCAGTTACGACATCGGATTCCCCGTCAATTTTTCTCCGACAAACCACAACGGCTCGTCCTTCGTGGATATGACGGTTATCACCAAAAACGAGAAATTTTTGAATTAGGGCCCGTCTTGCAGCCATCGCTGGCTCACTGCACCTGACCACGCTTGCAGCTTTCATCCGGCTCGCGCTATTCCCGGATGCATCCCGGGAACGTACTCCGAGAAATTGAACTTTTCCAGTTAGATGACAACTCATCAATACGCTCGGAACCCTGTGTTTCGAAGCCGTGTTTACCCAAAAAACCAGCAACTTGTCTCAAGTAGAAATAGCCATGCCCAAAAGCAGGATCGTAGCGCTAGTCACGTCAGTCGGCTTGCTCCTGTCGGGCGGGGTTGACGCTGCCGCCAGCGCCGGAGACCTGTATCAGACCGCCTCTACCGCTGCCGGCTTCAAGCAATTTGTGAAAGCGGTCAAGTTGAGTGGAATGCAAACAAAGATCGCCACGACAGGCCCTTACACCTTGTTCGCCCCCAGCGACGAAGCCTTTGGCAAGTTAACGAACGAGGAGCGCGATTCGCTTTACAAGGACAAGGCCAGGCTGGCCGCGATTCTCTCGTACCATATCATTCCAGGTAGGGTCCTGATTACCGAAGTGAAGCCTGGGCCGGTGGAAACGCTTGAAGGGCACTCGGTAACGCTGAAATCGGACAACGGCAAGGTCACGATCAACGGCGCTAACGTTACGCAGAGCGATCTTGCCGCCGACAATGGCGTTATCCATGAGATCGACGCCTTGTTGACCCCACCATAATGCCGCCATGCGGTATTAATCCGGACCTCTGCCGGTCCCGAATTTTCAAGTGGTATGCTTCAGCCGGGTTTGCCCTCCAGACGGTCGATTGCATGGCGCAATGGGCTCGAATTCGCTCGAATCCGGAGCCATGACCGACTCCCTGGATCGGGGATTCACCGGGTACCCCTCCGTGTTCGAGCCATGCTTGCCCGCCCGTTTTCCGTCAGGTTCGGCCGGTTCCGCGGGTTCGTCGAACGGTGCCGGCCTTCGCCACATTGTCACCATGAATCATCATTGACTCGTCCATGAAATCGATATGCGTTTACTGCGGTTCTTCCGCCGGCAATTCAACCAATTTCGCCAACGCGGCGCGTGAACTCGGCAAGTTGATGGCAAGTCGAGGCATCGGCTTGATCTACGGCGGCGGCAACGTCGGTTTGATGGGCGTCATAGCCGATGCTGTACTCAAGAGCGGCGGCACCGCAACCGGCGTAATTCCGCATGCATTGCTGCGGGCAGAAGTCGGTCATCATGGCTTGACACAGCTTCACGTGGTGAAGGACATGCACGAACGCAAGGCGATGATGGCGGAGTTGGCCGATGGCTTCATTGCCATGCCAGGTGGCTTCGGGACGCTGGAAGAATTATTTGAGGCGTTGACCTGGTCGCAGCTTGGGTTTCACAACAAGCCTATTGGGCTTCTCAATGTAGATGGCTTCTTCGATCGACTTATCGGCTTCGTGCAGGAACTGACGACACAAGGTTTTCTGCGGAGCCCCCACGCGGCACTCATGATGCATGAAGCGCTCCCGGCGCCATTGCTGGACCGGCTGGCTACATGGGAGCCGCATGGCACCCCAAAGCTGCTGGATCAGGCCACCGCGCAGGCCATACTTCCGTAGAGTGGGCCGGAACTAATCCGGCCCGCGGACCTGATTACAGACGTTTTGTACTAGGCATCGAGCGCCTGGCGGAAGTCCTGGAGCAGGTCTTCCGAGTCTTCAATGCCCACCGAAACCCGAATCAGTGATTCGGCGATTCCCATGCTTGCACGACGCTCCTGGCCCATCTCGTAGTAAATCGTGTGTGCAACCGGGATAACCAGCGTGCGCGTGTCTCCCAGATTGCTGGCCGGGATGGCGATCCGCAGACGGTTCAGGTAATCGAAGCAATCAATGTCATCCCGCAATTCGAAGCTTAGCAACCCGCCGGGAGCGCGGAACAATTCCGCTGAAAGCTTGTGCTGTGGATGTGACTCCAGACCAGGATAATGCACGGCCGTGACGCGCGGGTCGGCGTGCAGCATCTGCGCAAGCGCCGAAGCATTGGCACACTCGCGGTCAATCCGCAGCGCCATGGTTTCCGCACCGACCGCGATATGGTGGGCTGCTTCAGGACCGAGCGTGCCGCCGAAATCGCGCAACGCCTTCGCGCGTATCTGGGCCATGCCCCACTGCGACGCCGGATACTTTTTGTAATTTTGCGCGATGTGGGGATACTGGCTCCAGTCGTAATTTCCAGTGTCCGTCAGGCTTCCGCCGAGCGCGTTGCCATGGCCGCAGATCGACTTGGTAAGGGCGTTTACTACCAGGCTGGCGCCCACCTTTTTCGGCTGGAACAAATAGGGCGAGGTCATTGTGTTGTCGACGATATAGACCAGGCCACGGTCCCGGCACAGCGCCCCGATTCGGGCGAGGTCGCTTACCTGTGTCCGCGGATTGGCAATCGTCTCGACAAAAACAATGCGGGTCGCGGGCGTTATCGCGGCTTCCACATTCTTTACGTCGGTTGCGTCGACCCAGCTTACCGCGGTGCCCTGACCATTCACGGTTTGCCACAGGCTATTGGTGTTGCCAAACAAAAAAGAGGAGGACACCACATGGTCGCCAGCGCGGAGGAGACCTTGCACAACTGCCCCGATTGCCGCCATGCCGGTAGCGAAGCAAATGGTGCTTTGTCCGTCTTCCATGCGGTTGATCTTGTCCTCCAGCGCCGAGACAGTCGGATTGCCCTGGCGACCGTAGCGATAGCCTGGCTCGCGTCCCTGAAAGACCGCGGCCAGTTCGCGCGCATCCTTGTAGCCGAAGGCTACCGAGGTGTGAATCGGCTTGTGAAGCGATCCGTGCTCTATTGTTTTTTGGCGATCGCTGTGGAGGATGCTGGTAGTGAAACCTGATTTATTCGATTCGGTCATGAAATGAGAAGGACTGAAGAGGACGATGGACGACGCATTCGCGGGAAGCGAATATTGTATCGACAATCGGGCTCCGGCAGGAGGAGTGCAGGCCTGACCCGCTTCAGCCAGCCGTTGACAAGAAGCGTTGCGGGTGACTTCCGCTACTCAAGCTTGATCCGCTCAGCGCAGTTGGCTAACTTTCTGCTCGACAAAAGCCAGCAGATCAGGTGGCAAGGTGCTGGTTGCCTTAGACCGTACAAACGCGTCGCGCGCTTCGTTCAGCCGGTTCTCCGCCTGGAGCGAAATGCCGAGTCCCATCCACCATATGCCATTTTGCGGTGATTTGCGAAGCGCCGCGATGTAGTGGTCGACCGCTTCCTTGTGCCGACTGTCACGTTGATAGAGGGCGGCAATAAACGCTTGATAGTCGGCGCGGTCCCCTGCGTAGGATTGGGTGCGCTGCAACGTCTCGATAGCGGGACGCAGGTCGCCCTTGTCGACTTGAAGCCGTGCCAGCAGCATGGCCATGCCTGGCTGCGAGCGATCCGTCGCCAAGCCTTCCTGAAGTTTTACAATTGCTTCGTCATTGCGCCTCGCGTCGACCAGCAACCCGGCAAGGGTTTGCCGGACTGTCGCGTTTTGCGGGTCGAGGCGCAGCGCCTGCTCCAGGACAGGAAGCGCTTCAGCGTTCCTTCCCTGCTGGATCAATAAACTGGCCTTGAGGTATTCGCCCTCGGCACGCTGCTGTGGGCCTGCCTCCTTGATCTGCTTGGTGACTGCAACTGGCGTATCGCCTTCAACACTCTGGCTTCGTTGGCCCGGAACATCCTTCGCAGGTCGACCCCTGGACGAAACAGGCGCAAGCGACGAAGGCGATAACGCGAGCGCCTCGTGAACCCGCGGCGCCGCAGTGGCGATTGCGACTTCGCGAACAGGAGGCGGGAACGCCGGGCGATCCGCGGGCTCCAGAGGCGCGGCCGCCTGGGCGGGATGGGCTGGCGAGGGTATCGGCGCGGCGCTCGCCGTTTGTGCAACGCCAGTCGGCATTGAACTCGCGGCCTGCATGACCGCGGTCGGTGCGGGGGTCGCCGCAACCATCGGTGCCGGGGCTGGACCAGCTTTAGCTTCTTGCGGTCCGACTTTTTCGTTTGCCGCGGATGAAGCGGGTGCGGACATCGCTGCCGGCATCACCGATGGCGGCACGGTGGATGGCGAGGCTGGCATCGCGGCGGGCATTGGAACGCCAGGTTGCACCGTGGCCAACTGCGCATCCATTGCAGCAGGTACACCGCCCGCATGAGGCCCTGCGGCGACTTCCTGCTGAACGATTCCCGGTTTAATGGCAGAGGCGAGTCTGAGTGCCATCGGCGCTTGTCCATTTTGGGAAGCGTTGACTGCCGCGGGCGCGGTTTGGCGGCCCCATAGCCAGGACAAAAGCGCCGTCGCAATCAGCAGGGCCGCAAGCCCGAATGCCCAAGTCAGGGGAATCCGGCGTGGTGAAGGAGCGGCGACACGGACCTGATCGTGGATTGAAGACGATCCGCTCCCGTCCGTGCGGCGCGCTTCAAGGTCCTGCAGCATCTGGTTAATCAGGCTCATTTCATGACCGCCAATCCAATTCCAACGACCGCAATGGCGACGCTGCTCGCGCCAAGCCACATCCACCCCCATGGGAAACGGCGTGCGGCCGAGGTGTCATTCGCCGCGGCCCGAACATGCCGCGCGCGCACTTGTTGTTTGCCTTCGCCATAGGCCAGCATCAATGCCTTGTGTGCGAGTACGTTGACTAGCCGTGGGATGCCGCCGCTGGCTGCTCCCAACGCACGGATCGCATCGCGGCCGAACAGCCGGCTGCCGGAAAAGCCGGCTACGCTCAATCGATGGGAAACGTAAAATTCGAGATCGTCCCGGCTGAGGGGGCGAAGATCATAGTGGAACGAGATTCGCTGATTCAATTGACGAATCGTGTCATCGCGCAGCTTCACATCCAGTTCCGGCTGGCCGAACAAAACGATCTGCAGCAGCTTTCGCTTCTCGGTTTCAAGATTGGTCAGCAGTCTTAAGGCTTCCAGAGTTTCGAGTGGCATCGACTGCGCTTCGTCGAGGCAAAGTACAACCCGCTTGTCGAGTCGCGCCAGGACCAGCAGGCGATGGTTGATAGCCTTCAGCAGCTGGTATTGGTCGATATCCTTCTCGAAGGCGACTTCGAGTTCGTCCGCCAACGCCAGCATCAACGTGCGCGGCTCCAGGAAAGGATTGGGGATGTAGGCGGTCACGAAGCTGTCGTCGAGCGTCGACATGAATTTTCGGCACAGGAGCGTCTTCCCGATACCGACTTCCCCTGTGATCTTGATGAAGCCTTCGCCGTTTTTGGCGGCGACCAGCAGGGTATTAAGCGCTTGCTGATAATTTGAGCAGGCGAAAAAGAAACTGGTATCCGGCGTAATGCCAAAGGGCAGTTCACGAAGACCGAAATGCGCCCTGTACATGGCTAGCGCGCCGTCCCGGAACCGGCGCCCCTATTAATCGAACTCAGGTTGTCCGGATCCAGGTCCCGAATCTGGCGCTGCGTCTGGAGCAGATCCTGGCTCCATGTGTCATCCCCGTGGACGACGATCGGACGGAGCAGGATCACCAGCTCGCGCTTCTGATTGGCGGAGGCGGTATTGCCCGTGAGCGGGGCCAGGGCAGGCATACTGCCCGCGCCCGGCAATTGCGAGCGGTCATAAGTGCTCGACTGGCGCATAAGACCACCGATCGCAACGACCTGCCCGTCTCGGCCCCGCACGACGCTGTCGGTTTCCGAGATGGAGCTGGACGCAAGCGGAAGAATAAGTGCTCCGCCGCTACCAAGGTTCACGTCCTTGTTGACCGTCGTAACGTTGCTGACCGACGGATGTATGTGCAGGATGATATTGCCGCCGTCGTCTATCTGTGGCGTGACGTCGAGCGCGACACCGGAGAAGAAAGGCTGCAGCGTTACGCTTGGGTTGGTGGTTGTGGCAGTTCCCGTCGTCGTGGTTGTACTGACGTTGGTCACGAAGAACTCATCCGTTCCCACCTTGAGGACAGCCTTCTGATTGTTGAGGGTCGCGATGCGAGGGCTTGATAGCACATGCACCGTACCTTGCGATTCAAGGAAGGAAATCAGCGCCGCGAAATTACTGGTCTGGAAGGCAAGGCCGAAAAGGCCGCCAAGGCTTGAGGCGGTCGGCGCCGCGTCGCCCGGAAAACCGGTTCCAATGAGGGAGCCGCTCGAAACCAGGCCCGATGCGGGGCCTTGCCGGCCCGCTGCGACACGGCTGTTTCCACCACGGCCGAACGCCGCCCAATTTATCCCGGACTGATAGCTGTCATTGAGTTGCACCTCGATGATCTTCGCTTCCAGAATGACCTGTCGGTCTACCGACAATTGCGTGGCTTTCAAATAGTCTGAAACGTCGCGCAGCTCTTTCCACATGGCTCGCACAACCACGACGCCAGACTGGGGGCTGATCACCACGCTGCGCCCCTCCTTGCCGCTACCGACAATCGCGTCAAGGGAACCCCTTAATTCGGTCCAGAAGTCGCTGGTCGAGGTCGTGTTGATGTTGCTTGAACTGGATGAACGAGCGTTGCTGCCGCCACCGGTGGTTATGGACGATGCCGTCGAGGTCGTGCCCTGCGGACCGGTATCGCCAATAGAACCCGAGGTCACTCGAATGTCGGACGAGCCGGTGCGTCTCCCGGTCAGGTAGTTGACCTGGAATACCCTGCTTTGCAGCGTCAACGGTTTAATGTAAATCCTGGTGCCCTCAACCTTGTAATCGTATCCGTACATCTCGCGAATAGCGTCAAGCGCTTCGAACACCGTCACATCCTTGAGGTTGGCCGAGATTGTTCCAGCCACTTCCGGTGGAACCAGCATGCTGTAGCGCGTTCCGGAGACCAGGACCATGAAAAACTGGGCGGCCGGTAGGTTGTTGAATGCCAGGCTGAAGCGTTGCTCCGCTGGCTGACGCACGGTCGGAGCTTCGATTCGTATTGGGGGAAGGAGTGAGGCCGAGACGGCATCCGGTTGTGCCGGCACCGCCTTCGACTCGGCCACCATCTTCGTCATTTCGGCGCCTATGAAGTCATAGGTGTCTCGCTTCGGCTGTTGCGCTGCGCAACCCGCAAGGAGAAAAACGATGAAGGCCTGAATAATCGTTCGCATGCGCGCCTTTATTGTGGCCTGGCTCTGGACGAATTTCCGGCGCCACCGGCCTGCTTTTCAACACCCGGGTAGAGCTTCAGCACGTGCTGCTTGCCGCCGCTGGCAAGCAGCACAACCTCACCCTCGGAAATCTTCACGATTCGCGACTCGCCATATTTTTCGCCGACAAAGACGACCTTGCCGCTTATGACGGCCGACTTGGACTGGGGCGAGATCGACACGTATTGCAGTTCGGGGGACGCCACGGAGGCTTGCGTGCCTCCAGCAGTTGCTTGCTGGCTGGCCCCTGCGGGACGAGTGGGATCGACCAGCCCCTGGGCGAGAACTGGCTGTCCGACTAACAGGCCGAGGCATAGTGCCGTTATGGCAAAGCGCGACAAGAACGGGTTAATCACAGGTTGAGCCATTTTTTGTCGAGACTTAATGTGTACACCGTGAGCGCCAATCGGGAATCCGGATAGACCGTGACGTCCAGCTTGGCCCTGCCCCAAAAAAGCTGCCAGGGCATTGCTTCAAGCGCCGCCATGTAATGCATCATGTCGAGGTAGCTGCCATCAACGACGATCTCAACGCCATGCGTGTAGACCAGGGTCGGAGCCTGATCCGCCTTGACAGGCTCGCGACCGCCGGAGCGTAATGCGGAAGCACCCGCGCCCGCACCGCCGGCACTGGCCTGCGCGCCGCTTGGCTCAACAGTGCCGGGTGCCGCACCAGGCACGCCGCCCGAGCCGCCACTTGCCGCGTTGCCGAGGCTTGCTGCTGGAAGCGTCTTGAGGGATACCAGGCGGAGATTGCCATTGCGCTTCAGGATGTCTTCCAAAAGCGCCGACATCTTATCAGGAGAAACCAGTCCCTTTTGCATTTCCAGCAAGTCGGCGCTCATCTGCCGGGTATGCGATTTCACTTCTGCCAGCCGCTTGCGTCCTTCCTCATCCGGATCGCTTTGCACTTTAATGGTCTGCCGGATCTCCGCCTGGATCTGCTCCATCCGCTGTTCATTGCTCTTGATCTGTTCGGACAGTTGCTTCTGCTTCGCGAACTCCGGATCAAGGATTGCGTCATTTACCAACGTGAACAGCAGTACAGCGGCGGCCGCAAAAATGATCCCGCGCTCGCGCAGGCTGAGACTGTCAACCTTGGCCGCGAGGCGCTGCCACTTTTGGCGCATGCCCTGTGATCCAGTGGATGAGGCGACTAGCGCCATTTGGGCGTCCTATCGGAGATTGAAGTCGACATACTGAACTGCCGGACCGGCGGTTTTAACGCCATTAGGATTTGCCGCTGGCGTCTGAATGTCCAGCGCGCCGAAGCTCTTGCCTTGCATTAGTGGCTCATGCTTCAGGCGGCTCATGTAGGCCGGCACCAATTCGGGTCGCACTGCCCTGCCCTGGATGGAAATGTCGTTGCCTGCCCCCGCGAGGTTAACCCCTGTGAGCCAGATACCGTCAATGATCTGCCTTGAAAATGCCGCAAGGTAGCCGGAATAGCCTTTGGTGTTTCCGAAGTCACCGCTTTGAAGGACGCCAAAAACCTTGTCCAGCGACTTCATTTCCGCCTCGGCTTTCTGGATTTCCGCATCGAGGGCGGCGCTCTTGCCGCGCGGCGCGAAATCAACCTTCGCCTTCGCTAACTGGGCGTCAAATATGCTGAGTTGGACCTGGGAAGCAGCGGCCTCTTTTCGCAAATTGACGACGCGATACTTGGCGTATCCGCTCAGGAGTGCGCACCCTAATACCAGCAGCAGAATCGCCTGCAGCATGGCGGCGAATGAAAAGTATTTTTTCTGTTTGAGGAATACCGGGTTGAAGAGGTTGATCTGCTGACTCAAAGCGCCATCTCCTCACGTCGCAACGCCGCGCCGATGGTAAGGAAAAAGCACTGCTGCCCGTCTTCGCTAATAAGCTCCGGGCTTCCGGATATATCCAGGACATCTTCGAGGCGAAGCGTTTCCACGGCAAGGTAGAGATTGGCTGCAAGGTAGGCCTGCAAAGCGCCATTGCCAGTGCCGTTCGGCGCAAGCAGCAGCTTTGAAAGCGAGATGTGTCTGCTATGCCGGTCGAAGTGATCGAGAGAGCGCTGCACCTCGACAGTCACGCGCTCAAAATAATCGGCTCGCTCACTCTCGGACGCATTTTGCAGTTGAGCCAAGCTCACGTCCATGCGGCGCGACAGGTGTAACTCGCCGCCATGGCTTACCGTAAGCAGCCCGCCTGCATTGTCGAAGTACAGCATCGCCAGGCCGCGACCCTCGGCTTCAAACAGCGCGGCGATATTCCGTTGGGCCATCTCTGGAATATCTATCACGTCCAGCATCAGTTTGTTCTTCTCGAACTGCTCCTGGCGTGCCGCTATCAGCTGGTTTTTCGCCGCAACGGCAAACATGGAGTGCGCACGCGTGGGGGCGTCTTTATCGCCGGGAATATCGAGCACATCGATCGCGGCATCGTCGACATGAAATTCAAGCATGTCTTTCAGGCGCCAGCGAATTGCCGCCTTGAGTTCTTCCTTTGGAACGTTAGGGGCATCCAGAGTAAGAATCTGATAATCACCGGCGTTCAGCAGCGCGGTGCAGGGTCCGGCCGCCTCGGCTTCCTTTGCCAGTTTCTCTAGTCCGGAATTTGCTGAAGTCGGATCGCCGGAATAAAAGTGGAGACCATCGACCGCAGGCAGCGCACCGGGCATGCGCGTGACCCTCGCCGTGCGAACGCCATCGTCATGAAGAGCGACGGCCAGGCGTCCAGCGGTCTTCTTTGGTTTGGCGAATAAACGCATTCAGGGTTGGTCGAGTCTCATGGGCGGTATGGTCGTCGAAGTTATTGGAAGGCGGTGTTGTTGTCAATCAATTTTGCCGCTGTTACGGCAATAGATTCCCGAACAAAAACAACACATTGCATAACGAACCTCATTCCCGATGGTGGGGCACCGTCCAGGCCCGTTTTGCGCCGGTCAAACTGGATGCCTTATTTGCTCGGCAGGCTAAGTACATGAGGGAAGAATTGATACCGTTTGGACGCTCGTTTAGAGGCCTACAGTTGCGACGATCTGGCGCTCCACATAGTTCGGGCTCCCGGGTGTGGCGCCAGTCTGAAAGGCAGTAGAGGTGATCTGATATACGGTAACGGCATTACCGGCCTCGGTATAGGGATAGGACGCGCAGGCGACGGTGACCGAGAACGCCGCGAGGTTGCCGGCCAGGGTCACGGGAGTCGTTGCAGCACAAACGCCTCGCCTGGTCACTTCATAAAGCCCGAATTCCATTCCGGCGCGGGCCGACTGATAGGCTCGGATGCCTTGCAAGTCCTGCGTCGATGTCGTTTGCTGGACCGTCGAGAAGGTCAGCATATAGGCACCCAGTGCAGACATGACTACCAGCAGGAATATGGCAGTCACGATAGAAAATCCGCTCTGGCGGCTACCCGGCGACAGTCGTCGATGCAAGTTTGGCTGATCAGGGGACATTGCTGACGTGGACCTCGCTGGTTAGCGTGACACTTTCACTGGTGTCGCCTACTGTTATTCGAATCGTGACGAGGCCATTTCGGGCCAGCGCGCCGCCCGCGGCAGAGACGTCGTAATTGAACACGCAGTTGCTCACGTTCCTCGCCAGGACGGCGCTCTGCAATCCGGCGCCTAACGGACCGGGGGAAGGCCAGGTCGACGCATAGGGGAGAATGTCATAACCCCAGTAACGAGAGAGCGTTTTGGCAGCAGCATCATAAATGTAGCTGACCGGCGTGTCCACGACCTGGAAGCTGTGGTTAGGCGAGTCCAAAGGAAAGGGAGCGCCGGCGGGGACGAACTGGACCGTGGTTGTAGTGCCTACGCCCGCGGCAGCAAGCACTTTCCGGTTCTTTCCCTCGTAGGCGTCTGCGCCGGGAATGCCGAGGTTGTACACGACGATCTGGTCGCCACTCTTCAAGTCGAGCGCAGGGCCCAACAACTCAAAGCTCGAATCGGATGGATCGCTGAAGTCGAGAATATTGTCGGCAGTGGACGTGCCGGTGGACGACCTGTATCGCCCGCCTGTGCGCGTTTGGATGAATTCGATCGAATGCGTATCGCTAGATATGTGGACGCTATTGGGGAGGGCAAGGTGTAATTCCCGTGAGACGCGCCGAACGGCGGCGTCTGCAGTGTCGGTCAAGTCAGCACGACGGGAAGCATCGAAATATCCCTGGATCGGCGCGCGCAGGAATACCGCCACAACCGCCGAAATAATCGCGGTGATCGTAATAACGACGATCATTTCGATCAGCGTAAATCCGGGCATGCGCCTTCTGGACAGGCAGGTAGTCTGCATCATGGACCCACGTTTGGCGCGTATCTGAAGCGATACCCGGTCAGCGTGACGTCGACCGCTGTGCCCTGGGTCACTCGAACATCGATTTTCAGGACATCGGCGTCGGGGATTGCTGGTCCTGCGAAGATTGTGCTGCCGTTCGCACGACTGACACTCACCGTGGCGTTGTAGCTTCCAAGACCCACCGGCGTGTTGTTAATGTCTGTAATCCCGGAGGGAAAGCCAGGGAACGCGTTGTAATGGCTGACGTTGTTGAATCGCTTCGCGCCGGAGCCGTCACCGTATCGGGTCTTGCCATGCACAGTCGCCTCTGTCCCGAGCGGCAACTGGTCTTCCGAGTTTTGTGGATCAGCACAACCGATCGTGGCTGGAGGGGCGACTGCGCCCGTGGCAGTGGTCGCGTTGTTGTCTTCGGGCGCGCAAAAGGTGAATGGTTGCAGCTGAATCTCTTCCAGCAGCGACTCTGCAATAGCCGTGGCCTGCTTAAGCAGAATGGGATTCGCGCTCGATTTCGACGTTACGGTCATGACGCTCAAGATACCCACCAATCCAACGCTCACGATGACGATGAAAAGGATGAGTTCTATCAGCGAGATTCCGCGCTGCGATACTCGAGTAACGGCATCAGTTCGCATAAACGTAGCCGGTTTCTGATTCGATTTTGATTGTCTGCGCGACACCGACTATCTGTATGGTTTGGCGTGCAATCGGGTTATCAGAGCTGGTGCGCGGTCGGCCCAGGGCGTCGAAATGGAATGTTGGATTAACTGATTGGAAAACGGCGTTCGAAGGGCGACGACCGGATCGTGGAATCTGGAAGGAAGCGTCGCCCATTGGGCTCTTGAGCGCTGTATCGCACGCTGCTGTGCTTCCTGCTGCGCTGGCGACGTTCAATGTCAAGGAGTTGATTGAAAACGTCACACAAACGTTTCGCCTGGAAGCGATCGCAGCCTTTTGCGCGTAGCGCAAGGCGGCGACTGCTTCATCAAGAAAGCCGCGATTGTCGAATGTCTGGGTGCTGAGAAGACGGGGAAGTGCCGCGGCCGCAAGTACTGCAACCACTAGTAGCGTGACGATAAGCTCGACCAGCGTAAAACCGGTAGACCGGCGTTCAATTCCCATTAGTCTGGTGCCGAAATATTTATCGAAGCGTTACACCGAAAGGCGTTGGAGTGAATGACTCTATTCGAGAAAAAATAAAGGCGCCTGTCGCAGGCGCCTTTATTCCATATCGCTTTACGGTCTAAGACAATTTAAAACGCACTCGTAAGCGTGAAGCTCGCGGTGCTTGCACCATTCGTCAACGTACAGTTGATGTTCTGGCCGAGCCCGGCTGCAGTCTTTGCATAAGTTGAGCTGGTTCCGGTGCCGGTCGTTGTGCCGGCTGCGGAAACAGTTTGCGTGCCTGCCGTAAGTGGACTGTTCTGCAGCAGATTGTTTGCGACCGACAGGGTACAGCCAGGCGTCGTGTCAATCACCCCGTTCGTACTCGAAGTGCCGTCGGTGACGGTGCGACGAGCCAGATACGCGCCGTAATTGATTCCGTTGCTGGAGCTCAGCGCGCCGGCAAAGCCTTTGGTCGCGGCGGCAGTTGCGTCGCTGCTCAAATCAATAAACTTCGGCAGTGCAGTCGCCGCTAGAATACCCAGAATAACGATCACAACAACCAACTCGATCAACGTGAAGCCTTTTTGCAATCTACGCATTTTCCACTCCCTAAAATATGTTTCGATGCTCCAGGCAGAGTGCCCCTGAAGCGCGGTTTAACAGCCTGTCGTATCTACCGTAATGATCGGCGCAATAGGTCCTGGCGTTGCAGCAATATAGGAAATGCGACAATTGGGTTGCGTGCCACCGTTGATGTCGATAGTGAGTGGGTTCCCCGCACTGATGGAGATTCCGTCACTGCCGTTCGCGAGCTGGGCTGCATTGATGATTCCTGTCACCGAGGCGGCCGGATATTGATTAACCATATCAACCGCAACGCCGTCCATGAAGGCCACCCCGCCGGTCTGGGTGCAGCGGGCCGGCGTCGTGGTGACAAGCCCTGCCAGATCCACCATGCAGGCGGCCCGTGCAAGGCTTGCCGCAGATTTCATCGACCCGTAGATCGCCTGCGTCTTTGCTGCCCTTGCCTGCACCTGCACATTGATGTAACGCGGTAACGCCATGGCTGCGAGAATCGCGATGACCGAGATAACGATCACCAGCTCTATCAACGTAAAACCTGTTGCTCGTTTTCCCAATTTTTCCCTTCCTGCATGCGCCGTCGCGCAAATCATCCATGACTCAAGTTATTGATAACTATCAAGCGTTATCTGCATCTACTTGAAATTCCTCAACATTATGCGCAGAAACTTAATTCAATGCCTAGGCGACGACGTGGACTTTTCATTACTGTGGGCATTGGACAACAATGCCGGGTTATGGCATACGAGCCGGCCGACATCAGTGCGGCATGCGGACTTCTTCCGGTTTGAAAAGCCATCAACCCTTGGAAATCGCGACCTTTCCGAGATCCCAAATTGGGAGGAATACGCCCAAAGCCAGAACCAGGACCATCGCCCCCAGACAAGTGATCAATATCGGCTCGATCCTTGCCGAGAGATTCCTGATTTCATAGTCCACCTCGCGCTCATACATGCCGCCGATTTCGTCGAGCAGCGTGTCGAGCTCGCCGGTCTCTTCGCCGACGGCCAGCATCTGCATCACGACGGGGGTGAAAACGCCCGTCGTCAGGGCAGTACGGAAGATGGTTTCGCCTCTTTCCACGCCGTCGCGCATTTGCTCAATGCGACCGCCGATATAGGTGTTGTCTACCGTTTTGGCCACGACGGACAGCCCTTGCACAATCGGCACGCCGCTTTTGCTGGAGAGCGCAAAGCTCCGCGCAAAGCGGGCCATTGTTCCTTTTGTGATGATGTCGCCGACGAGGGGAAGCCGAAGCTTTATCCGATCCCAGTTGTAACGTCCTTTGGGGGTACCGATATAGAAGCGAAACCCGACGATCGCGATCACCAGTGCAGCCAACATGGCGAGCCAGTTGTGAACCATGAAATTCGACGTCGCCACCAACACTTGCGTCATGATCGGCAGGTCGGCCTTGAATCCTGCATAAACCTTGGCGAAGGCGGGAATCACGAACAGATTGATAACGCCCATGGCGACGACCATCGCAATGGTGACGAAGGTCGGGTAGCGCAACGCAGTCTTGATGCGGTCCCTCATTCCACGCTCGAACTCGAGGTGGTCGAACAGCCGCAGGAAAACTTCGTCCAGTCTCCCGGTCGTCTCGCCGACGCGCACCATGTTGGTATAGAACGCGGAAAAGACATCGGGATGCCGGCGCATCGCGGCCGAGAGTTCGCGACCGGAGTCGAGGGACTCTCGCAAGTCTTTCAGAACGCGGGAAAACGCCTTGTTGGTGGACGATTCCTGGAGCCCTGCGAGTCCCCGCATGATCGGTACACCGGCCTTCAACAGCGTATAAAGCTGTCGACTGAAAAGCTGCACATCGATGGGCCGGACCTTCGCCTCGGTCAACCTGCCCCACCAGCCTTCTCCCGATACTGACACCGGCCTTCTTGTGAGTGATATTTCAATCGGCGTCACGCCCGTATTGAACAGCTGGTCGGCGACAGCGCCGCTGTCCGAGCTTTCAATCACGCCCTGAAGCATCTCGCCTCGAACGTTCCTGGCCCGATATGAAAAGAAAGGCACGGCCCGCTCCTATGACTCGTCGAACTGCGTGCTGATTCGCATCGCTTCAGCGATCGTGGTCTTGCCCACGACGACCAGCGCCACAGCGTGCCGGCGCAATGTCTGTCCGCCCATTTCCTCCTGTGCCACGCGGGTAAAGTGCGACGGATTCGACTGCCCCGCGGCCTCGGCAATCGCGCGTGTCATTTCGAGCATCTCATACACGCCAGTCCGGCCGCGGTATCCGGTCCCGTTGCAGTGGGTGCAACCGCGACCATGCAGGTAGGAACGGTCGCCGACGGACTCCCCAAGTTCCAGCTTGAGCCATTCATGTTCAGTCGCAGTCAGTTCATGATCCTGCGCGCAACTCTCGCAGATCACGCGCACCAGACGCTGTGCAATGACGGCCTGCAGCGACGTCGCCACCATGTACGCGGGCACCCCCATGTCCATCAGGCGAATCGGGGTACTGATGGCGTCGTTGGTGTGCAACGTAGACAGCACAAGGTGACCGGTAAGCGCGGCCCGCATGCCGATCTGTGCAGTCTCCTGGTCACGCATCTCGCCGACCAGCACCACATCCGGATCCTGCCGCAGCGCGGAGCGCAAGACGCGCGCGAAGGTCAGTTCTATCTTGTCGTTGATCTGCACCTGGTTGATATTCGGCAGCCGATATTCCACCGGGTCTTCGACGGTAATGAGCTTGCGCTCTAGCGTATTCAGTTCAGAGAGAGCGCCGTACAGCGTGGTAGTTTTTCCGCTACCCGTTGGACCGGTCACAAGCACCAGACCATTCGGACGGTTAATAACAGCGCGGAACCGCTTCACCATGGCAATCGGCATGCCGATCGCGTCCAGCCTCAGAATGCCGCCACTCTGATTTAGCAGCCGCATTACAACCGATTCCCCATATTGGGTCGGCATGGTGGAGATACGGACGTCAATCTGCTGCTGGCGCACCTTGATCGAGAAGCGGCCGTCTTGAGGCAGGCGCTTCTCGGATATGTCCAGGTTGGACATCAGCTTGAGGCGCAATGCCATCGACGAAGCGATCTTGATGTCGGCCTCGGTTTGCCGATGCAGCACGCCGTCGATCCGGAACCGGACCTGCAGCCGTTCGGCCTGCGGTTCAATATGGATATCCGAAGCCTGGACCTGCGTCGCGTCGTCAAACAGCGATTGGAGCAGTTTCACGACCGGCGCTTCTTCCAGGCCGGCCGTCATGCCGAGTGAGCCGAAATCCACGTTGCTGTCGCCAAGCTCTTCTTCGAGCTCGCGCGCAAAATCGGTAATTTCTTCGGTTCGGCGGTAGATGCGGTCGATCGTCTGGAGCAGTTCGCCCTCGTTCACGACGGCCAGGGCGATGCCGCGCTTCAGAATGCGCGCCAGTTCGTCATACGCGTAAAGGTCGGTGGGGTCGGCCATGCCAACCTTGTATCCGGCCGGCGTGTCCTCCAAAACAATCGCGCGGTAGCGTCGTGCCTGGCTCTCGGGCAGAAGCCGGATCAACACCGGATTGATGTTGACGAATTTGAGGTTGACGTAGGGGATATTGAGCTGCTTCGCCAGGGCGCCGGAGATCTGCTCTTCTGTGACGAAGCCGTTCTCAACGAATACGCGTCCGAGCTTGCGCCCGGTACGCTTCTGCTCACCCAATGCGAATTGCAACTGCTCTTCTGACAGCAGTTTTTGCTGCACCAGAATCTCGCCCAGGCGGATCTTTTCCGGCCTTGCCATAGCGGCTCCTTGCTTTTGTAAGTGCCTGGCGAGCGCGACACGAGCCACTGTCGCGGGCGGGTACAGGCTGCCGGTCGTCCCTGAAATTGGTCCTGATAATCGCGCACGGGCATGCCTACCGTCAAGGCATTCCGCATGAGGCGGAGGGCTTCGTTGCTGAACTGGTTTATTTACAGAAGGAGCACATGTCGGGCCGAAGCCTGACATGTGGCGTTATGACACTCAATCGATCTGGGCGAGGTTCAGATTCAATTGCGAGCGGACCGCGTCTTCGTTGACGGGCTTGGGGTTGTTGCGCGCGTTCTCGATTCTGTCGAGGTAATCGCGTGACACGTCACCCGTTACATAAATGCCATCGAAGCAGGACGCCTCGAATTTTTTCAGCATCGGATTGACGACAGAGATGGAGCGGGTCAAGGCTTCCAGATCCTGATACACCAGAGCGTCGGCCGTGATTTCGCGGCAGATCTCGTCTTCGGTCCGACCGTGTGCAATCAACTCGTTCCGTGAAGGCATGTCGATGCCGTACACGTTGGGATATTTGACCGGTGGCGCGGCAGAGGCGAAGATCACGCGCTTGGCGCCCGATTCCCGCGCCATCTGAACGATCTCGCGGCTTGTCGTACCACGGACAATGGAATCGTCCACCAGCAAAACGTTTTTGCCCTTGAATTCTGAACCGATTGCATTGAGCTTCTGGCGCACGGACTTGCGACGAACCGCTTGGCCAGGCATCAGGAAGGTGCGCCCGATGTACCGGTTCTTGATAAAGCCTTCGCGGTATTCAAGGTTCAACTTGAGCGCCAACTCCATTGCCGCAGGCCGCGACGAATCGGGAATCGGCATCACGACGTCGATCTCCCCTGACGAGAACTCGCGGCGCACTTTATCGGCGAGGAATTCGCCCATCTTCAGTCGGGTGGCGTAGACCGATGCGCCGTCAATGACGGAGTCCGGTCGTGCGAAATAGACGAATTCGAAAGCACATGGATTGAGCGTCGGGTTGTCTGCGCACTGCTGGTTGTACAACTTGCCATCCATGTCGATGAAAATGGCTTCCCCAGGAATCACGTCGCGCAGAAATCGGTAGCCCAAACCCTCGAGCGCAACCGATTCACTGGCTACGACATACTCCGGGCCAGCCTCGCTATCGTTGAAGCCGATGCACAGGGGCCGAATGCCGAAGGGGTCGCGGAAAGCCAGCATGCCGTATCCGGCGATTTGCGCCACCACGGCATAGGAGCCGCGCACACGTTTGTGGAGCGCGGCAACCGCCTTGAAAACCGCGGCCGGGTCCAGCGAGTAGCCGAAGGTCGCTTCCTGGATTTCATGCGCGAGTACGTTCAGAAGTACTTCGGAATCCGAGTCGGTATTGATGTGGCGGCGATCGTTGCGGAACATCTCGATCTTCAGCTGTTCCCAATTCGTCAAGTTGCCATTGTGGGCCAACGTAATCCCAAAGGGTGCGTTGACATAGAACGGCTGCGCCTCCTCTTCACTGGCGGAACCAGCCGTGGGATAACGGCACTGCCCGATGCCGGCGTTGCCCATCAGCGCGCGCATGTTCCGGGTACGGAAGACGTCGCGTACCAGTCCATTCGCCTTGTGCATGCAAAACGCGCTGCCATGAGCAGTCGCGATGCCTGCGGCATCTTGGCCGCGGTGCTGTAACAGCAACAGCGCATCGTAAATTACCTGGTTGACAGGACCTTGTGAAACGACGCCGACGATGCCACACATGGTGGAACTCCTGGAGAGTGCAAATCAAAAATTCGACTTGACGAGCTAATTGGCTTTTTAGAAGGCCGGCAGTGGCGCGTGCCGCGCCTGCGGGGTGAAATCACATTTGTCTGCACAGCGACTTCGAAAGAGTGACGCGCTGGCAGGAGCACTTTGGTCACAATGCCAACCTGCAAAGTGGGCACCGGCGAGCGTCAGACCACTCGAGCAGCAAGCGGTTCCTAGATCGGCACCAATGTGCCGTTTAACCCAAGCTTCGTTAACTTTGAGCGCATGCGATCCGCTTCATCGCGATTGCCGAATGGCCCGACCCGTATCCGGATCCGCTCGCCGCCTTCGGTCGCAACTTTCTGTGTGTAGGAATGAACGCCGGCAGACTTCAACCTGCCCTGCAATTCGGTTACCTTTTCCTGCGTAGCCAGCGCTGCAATTTGAACCACGAATTTAGCGGGTTTTTTCTCGGCCGGCTTGGCCGACGCGGTGGCCGCTTCAGGCTTGATCTCGGCCTTCAACTCGGGCTTGGGCGCTACCTTGAGGTCTGGCTTTGCGTCCTGCTTTGCATCGGTCCTGGACTCCGGCTTCGCATCGACACGGGCTGGATTTACAGCGACCGCGGATGGCGTTTCCTTTTCCGCCACTTTGTTGGCCGGCCCGGCCGGGTTTGACTGGGCAGAACTTGGCGCATCCGGCTTGCCTTCCAGCGGCGGAGCCGGCATTGCCATCAGTTGCTCATTTCGGTCCAGGCTCGCGCTTGGCGCAAGGCCTGCAGCGCCGGCCTTCGCTGGACGAGCAGCACCGTTCTGAAACGCCTTATCCTTCGCCGGAATATCAATCGCAATATCATCAGCGAGTGGCTTCGGTTCAGAATCCAGGATCATCGGAAGGCCGATGATCGCGGCCAGCACCAATGCTATGGCGCCGATCAGGCGACGGCGTGCGCGCTTTTTCTCGGGAAGTACTGGATCGACTGGCGTGGCATCCTTGCCAGGTTTGCGGCGGCTGGCCGGACGTCGGGAGGCCGGTTCATCATCCGAGGCGGAATAGGATGCGCTGTCGCCGCTTGCGGTCTTTTGCCTGTTTTTGTGGAGGAACGAGAACAAGCCCATGCGATGCTTTACCAGTTTGTCAATGTAATCCGCCGAGAATTTCGGATTGCCGCGCTTCGATTACACCCGCCACCGTGACGAACGAACCGAAGGCCACAATTCTATCATTCTCAGCTGCACGAGAGATTGCATTCCGGTATGCCGCCGCGGGAGAATCAAACGGCGTCACAGTGCATTCGCTATCCCGGTCAGTTCCGGGTTGTACCCCCGCGGCAAGCAATCGCTCCACCAGCAGACTGGCGCGCGCAGCCCGTGGCAATGGCAGGTCCGTGACACACCAGTGATCAACGCGGCCTTTGATCTGCGCGATAACGCCGTCGATATCCTTGTCCTGCATCGCGCCGAACACAGCATAGGTATAGGGGAAGAAACCCATGTTGTCGAGATTCTGCGCCAGCGCTGCGGTCGCATGGGGGTTGTGTGCGACGTCCAGAATAACGGCCGGCCGGCCGGGGAGAACCTGGAAACGACCGGGCAGCGATACCAGGGCCAAACCTGATCGCACTTCCTGGGCGCCAACCGGGAGGCGGTTGCGCAGCGCTTCCAGTGCCGCCAGTGCCGCGGAGGCGTTCAGCAATTGGTTAGCGCCGCGCAGGCCGGGATATGCGAGCGAGTGACGTCGCTGCGAACGGCCGCCGTAAGCCCACTGCTGCTTGTCGCCGGAATAGTTGAAGTCACGGCCGAGCAGCCACAGATCCGCGCCAATCTTGTCGGCGTATGCGACCAGTGAGGCTGGTGGAATCGGGTCGCCGCAGATCGCGGTTCGGCCCGATCGAAAGATCCCGGCTTTTTCGAAACCAATTGCTTCGCGTGTCGAGCCGAGGTATTCGGTATGGTCAATATCCACGCTGGTCACGATGGCCACGTCGGCGTCCACAATGTTGACCGCATCGAGCCGTCCGCCAAGACCGACTTCGAGAATCACCACATCCAGCTCGGCCTGGGAAAAGAGCCGCATTACTGCAAGCGTCGTGTATTCAAAATAGGTCAGCGAAACCTCTCTGCGCTGCGCTTCCACTGCAGCCAATTGCGCCACCAGCGCATCATCGGCCACCGCTTCGCCGCCAACACGGGCTCGCTCGTTGAATCGGAGAAGATGCGGCGAGGTATATAAGCCGACGCGGTACCCCGCCTGCAGGAGAATCGACTCCAGCATCGCGCAGGTAGAGCCCTTTCCGTTTGTGCCGCCCACGATAATCACGGGGCACTCGAAACGGATGTCCAGGCGATTCTTCACCTCAGCCACCCGCTCTAGCCCCATGTCTATTGCTTTCGGGTGCAGGCTTTCCAGTTTGGCGAGCCAGCCGGTCAATGTATCGGGTGAACTTTGCATTGCTTTAGACAGAAGATGATGATGTGAAAAATAAAAGCCCGACGGCGGGTGCGGATCGGGCTTTGTGGTTTTGCCGGCTTTGCTGATTCTTCTAACGCGACGGGCCTTCAGGTGTGCCGGATTTCGGGCTTCGCCAGTTCTGGCCGCTTTGCCGCGGTGCCCCTCTACAAGCGGGCTCGACGTCCGCTATGCCAGAACGTCTGCGGCCTGGTTCTGCAACAACGCGAGGAGCCTCGCTATCTCTTCGCGCAGCTTGCGGCGGTCAACAATCATGTCCACCGCTCCTTTCTGCAGCAAGAATTCAGCGCGCTGAAATCCTTCAGGCAGCTTTTCGCGGACCGTATTTTCAATAACGCGCGGCCCGGCGAAGCCGATCAAGGCCTTTGGTTCGGCAATAACCACGTCACCCATAAACGCGAACGAAGCCGAAACGCCACCCATTGTTGGATCGGTCAAAAGGGTAATGAAAGGCAGCTTGCGCTCCGAAAGCCGGGTCAGCATTGCCGTGGTTTTGGCCATCTGCATCAGGGACAGCAATCCCTCCTGCATCCGTGCCCCACCAGTTGCCGTGATGCAGATAAACGGCACCTTCTGTTCCAGTGCGATTTGTGCGCCACGGACGAAGCGTTCGCCTACGACCGACCCCATTGAGCCGCCCATGAATTCGAACTCGAAGCAGGCGACCACCACAGGCAAGGACATGATCGCGCCGCCCATGACGATCAGGGCATCGGTTTCGCCAGTCGCCTCCATCGCGGCCTTGAGGCGGTCCGGGTATTTCTTGCTGTCCTTGAACTTGAGCGAGTCGACTGGCAGGGTCTCCTGGCCGATATCGTAGCGACCCTCAGCATCGAGCAAGGCGTCGAGGCGGTCTCTCGCGCGGATGCGCATATGGTGGGTGCACTTTGGACAGACGTGCTGGTTGGACTCGAGGTCGGTCCGATAAAGCACTGCTTCGCAGGAAGGGCACTTGACCCAAAGGCCCTCGGGCACTGACTTGCGATTGGCTGAATCAGATCGTTGAATGCGCGGCGGCAGCAGTTTTTCTAGCCAGCTCATGAAGTCCTCGTTTCGGAATGTCGATCCGCTATGGTGCCGGTGATGAAAGTGGTTGATGCAAGTGGTTGATGCGGCCGGTTGTGCGGCTGGTTATTAAGCTGGTATCGCAGCCTGCAGAGCGCAACCGGTAATGCGGCGCGCATTGCGCGGTATTGTACCTCTGCAGTTACCGTGAACCAACCCGGTGGAATGGGAATGTTGGGCAATCATACCTCGGACTTGTTGCCGGGACCGGCGCCTGGACAGGCGTTGCGCGATAGCGGGTGCGAGCATTGCAGCCGCAGATGTTCTTCCGCGCTGAATCATGCCCCCTGGGCCTTGAGGTCCTGGTCGAGCGCGTTGCGGATGCCACGCACAAAGTCGCGGACCGCCGCGGCAGCGTGCTCCCGAGGCGTATTCTCAAGCTCCTGAACGATTCGGCTCCCGATCACCACGGCATCAGCCACTTCCGAGACTGCTCTTGCCGTGGCGGCATCGCGGATGCCGAAGCCGACACCGATCGGCAATTTTACGTGCCGGCGGATGGCGGCAATGCGCTGCGCGACGTCGGCGGTATCAATGTTTCCAGCGCCAGTCACGCCCTTGAGGGAAACGTAATAGGTGAAACCGCTGCCGAATTTGGCCACTTGCACGACGCGCTCTTCGGTAGAGGTCGGTGCCAGAAGGAATATGGGGTCGAGGTCCGCTTCGCGCATCAACCTGGAGAACTCTTCGCATTCTTCCGGCGGATAGTCCACCACGATGGTGCCGTCGACCCCTGCTTCCTTCGCCGCCTGCACGAACGCCTTTTGTCCCATCCGTTCGATCGGATTGGCGTAACCCATCAAGACGACCGGCGTTTCCTGGTTGGTCTTGCGGAAGGTCCGCACGTAATCAAGCACGTCATGAATGCTCACCCCAAACTTGAGGGCGCGCTCGCAGGCACGTTGAATAACCGGGCCCTCTGCCATTGGGTCGGAAAAGGGCACACCGAGTTCGAGTATGTCGACGCCACCTTCAACCAGCGCGTGCATCAGCTCGACGGTTATGCCGGGATCCGGGTCACCGGCGGTAATGAAGGAAATGAGTCCCTTCCTGCCGCGGGCGCGAAGGGCTTCGAAGGTAGTTTGGATTCGTGACATGGTCGATCGCCTGATTATTGTGGGCTACGTGAGCTATGGGCCTGTGGGCTATGGGGCTATGTGCGCTAAGGGATAAGGCAGTCCCGCTGCTGGCGACTTGCTGCGGGGTCGCTGCAGCCGGAGCGCTTCGACCCGCCGAGGCGCTGCCATCGATTGCAGCGCTACGATGCATCGAGGCGCCTCGACGGTACCGGCGCACTTGCTCGCCAAGGCGGCGCTACGATGATCAGGTGCGATACAGCGCGGAACCACCACCGCCACCGTGCTGACGGCTCGCCGTCGTAAGCTGCGGCGCACTACAGGGCTTTTTTGCCGCGCTCGGCAACGGTGTGCATGTCCTTGTCGCCGCGGCCTGACAGATTGACCAGGATCGATTTGTCTTTTGGCAGCGTGGCAGCAAGCTTCGCGGCGTAGGCCAGCGCATGGCTCGACTCCAGCGCCGGGATGATGCCCTCGGTCCGGCAACAGACATGGAACGCCTCAATCGCTTCGTCATCCGTGATGGACACATACGATGCGCGGCCCGAGTCCTTCAGCCACGCATGCTCGGGACCGACACCGGGGTAATCAAGGCCCGCAGAGACCGAGTGCGTCTCTATCACCTGTCCGTTCTGGTCTTGCAGAAGGTAGGTCCGGTTGCCGTGTAACACGCCGGGCGATCCGGCCAACAGCGCTGCCGCATGGTGGCCGGTTTCGATGCCCTCTCCGGCTGCCTCGACGCCGATCAGTTGCACGTCGCTGTAGTCAATGTAGGGATAGAAGATGCCCATTGCGTTGGAGCCGCCGCCGATGCAGGCCAGCACATAGTCGGGCTGGCGTCCGGTCAGTTCAGGCATTTGCACCAGACACTCATTACCGATCACGGACTGGAAATCGCGCACCATCATTGGGTAAGGATGCGGTCCCGCCACAGTGCCGATGATGTAGAAGGTATTTTCCACATTGGTGACCCAGTCACGCATCGCTTCGTTGAGCGCATCCTTCAAGGTCTTCGACCCTGATTCCACGGGCACTACCTTGGCGCCAAGCAGTTCCATGCGATACAGATTTTGCACCTGGCGACGGGTATCTTCGCTGCCCATGTACACCACGCATTCCAGGCCGAAGCGGGCGCAAATGGTGGCCGTGGCGACGCCGTGCTGGCCGGCCCCGGTTTCCGCGATGACGCGCGGCTTGCCCATGCGCTTGGCGAGAAGCGCCTGCCCGATCACGTTGTTGATCTTGTGCGCGCCGGTGTGATTCAGGTCTTCCCGCTTGAAGAAGATTTGCGCCCCGCCCATCATTTCAGACCAGCGCCGCGCGTGGTAGACAGGGCTCGGCCGTCCCACGAAGTGCTTGAGTTCCCATTCAAACTCCTGCAGGAATTCTGGATCGTGCTGGTAGCGGGCGTAGGCGTCCTTGAGTTCTGTGAGCGCCTGCGTCAGGGTTTCAGAAACAAAGCTACCGCCGTACTGGCCGAAATGGCCGCGCGCATCTGGCAGTGTGTAGGGAGCGGTCTGGCGCAACGCTGTGCCGGCAAGCGGCTGACGTGCCGCGAAATTTCCAGCGGGGTCGAGTTCTTTCATGGCTTTGGTCGATTCGAATTGGGGATTAACGTTGCGTGTCGGCTGCCAGCACCGCGCGGACAAACTCGCGCATAAGTGCCAGATCCTTCACGCCTTTGGCGCCTTCGATGCCGCTGCTGACATCGACAGCGAGAGGCTGCACGGAAAGCACCGCTTCAGTGACGTTTTGTACGCTCAAGCCACCACTTAAAACGACCCGAGGCGCGAGCTTTTCTGGAATAAGAGACCAATCGAAAACCTTTCCACCGCCGCCGTAGCCATCGACAAAGGCGTCGAGCAACAGACCAGCAAAAAACGGACTGGACGCCCGATACTGAGCCTCGTATTTTAGCAAATCGTCGGGCGTCATGGTCGAGCGTACCCGTACCGCCCGGAGGAAAGGCCGCCGGACCGCGGCCGCGATTGCACTGCATTGCTCCATCGTTTCGTCGCCATGGAACTGGAGCATGCCAATGGGCGCATCGTTCAGCACCCGCTGGACCGATTGCATGTCGGCGTTGACGAATAATCCCACCGCCGTGACGAAGGCTGGCACGCCACGCATCAGCGTCGCCGCATCGCCTGGCGCGATATACCGGGGGCTGGCCGGGTAGAACACAAGTCCGATCGCATCGGCGCCGAGTTCCACAGCGGCTTCCACTTCCTCGGGGCGCGACAGGCCACAGAGCTTGATTCGGGTACGGCAATTCATGGGGAAAACCGGGCAATAATTAAAGTTCCGCCCCGAAAGGCGGCACGAAGTAGGGCTGCTGAAGCGAGGGCTGCTGAACCGCGGACTGCTGAACCGCGGACTGCTGCTGCGGCAGGCGCCACGCGTCATCGTAGTCGATTTTGGTGAGGTAGAGGCCGTCCGGCATAAAGGTTGGTGCTGCCATGCTGCGGTCCGCGCCCTTGAGCACTTCGGCTAGCCATTCGGGCGGCTTGCGTCCCTTGCCGATGAAGACCAGCGAGCCAATGATGTTACGCACCATGTGGTGCAGGAAGGCGTTTGCCTTAACTGTAAATACCACCATGTTGCCCTGGCGTTGCACCTGCAGAGCATGCATGGTCCGCACTGGCGTGCGCGCCTGGCATTCGACGGAACGAAACGCGGAAAAATCGTGTTGCCCCAGGAGCGCCGTTGCGGCCAACTGCATGGTGTCGATATCAAGCGGGTGGAACGCCCAGCCGGCGCGCCCTGCGAGCAAGGGGGAACGGACCGGATGATTGTAGAGAAGATATTGATAGGTTCTTGCCGTAGCGCTGAATCGGGCATGAAAGCCGGTGGCGCCGCCGGCGACGTCGCATGCCCAGCGCACCGCAATCGAGGGTGGGAGGAAGCTGTTGACCCCGCGAACCCACGAGAATTTATCGCGCACGGCTTGGGTGTCAAAGTGGACGACCTGCTCCAGGGCATGGACTCCGGAGTCTGTGCGCCCGGCGCATACCGTGCTGATTTCCTCGGTCGTGAAGCGGCGCAACGCCGCCTCCAGACGGTCCTGGACGGTATTGCGGTTCAACTGCGTCTGCCAGCCTTGCCATGGCGCGCCGTCGTATTGGATGCCAAGCGCAATGCGTTTCAATTCTTGCCTGCCAGATGATTTCAACCAAACCGGAATGCGGGCTCGTCGGTGCAGACCAGGGCTGGCGCACTCCGGGCGGCGCCTGCTGCACCTTTCCCGTTACCAGCCCGCGCTGCTAGGCCAATTTTTGCAGCAGTCCGCGCGCCTTCTCCGACAATTCCGGGTGGCCCCCTTTGGCGACTTCATTCAGAAGCTCCCGCGCGCCTTCCTTGTCGCCGATCTCCTCGTAAGCCAGAGCGAGGTCAAGCTTGGTGGCAAATTCCGCCGCGTTCGCTGAACCCTCGTGGTGAGCTGGCCCGGACCCTGCGCCGGCGCCGGCGCCGTCCAGTTCAGGCTCCGGAATCGGATCAAGGTCGAGTGATATGTCAGAAAGATCGAAATCAGGCGGCAGTGCATGAGTCGCTTCGATACCGTGAACCGTGTTAACCGGCCTCAACGTCGCTGGCGCCGGTGCTTCAGGCATGGACACACCGTAGGCCGGGTTCAGCGATCGAACTGGATCAACTTCTGCGGTTGGCTTGGGAGGCGGTGCCAGGAACGACTCGAAGTCCATTCCAAGTGAATGCGCATCAAGTTGCGGCAATTCCTCACTGGCGCGGGCCGCCTTGACTGCCTCGCTGTTGCGTGCCGGCGCTTCAAGGTCGAAGTCGAAATCGAGCGGCGCTACCGGCTCCGCATCCTGCAAGCGTGCGGCGAGCTTCGACGCTGTATTGTCCGCCGAATAGGCCGCCGCAATTCCCGGTTGCGGTTCTGCGCCAGAACCGGCAGGTAGCATTGTTTCCCCACGCGACGTGACATCGGCACGGCTGGCAGCCAGCGTAGTCAGGGTAGGCAAAGCGTCCCTGTCTTCCTGTGCAAGGGTTGATTGAGCGCCATCCGACCGCAGGTGCGACTCATCTGGAACCAGGGTCGGTTGCTCATTTACCGTCTGCGTCGTATTGAGCAGCGCGTCGAGGTCAAGGTCATCCAGCGACTGGCTTGCGCCGGGGTTCGGTGCAATCTTGCCCGCGCCGGCACCCGATTTTCCGCCGGCATACAAGGGATTCTTCGGATCAAGCGAATGGCCGAGGACGGCGGCCTGGCGCCATTCGTCGCTCTCGCCTTTGCTCAAACTGTACAGTTCGCTTGCAACCGTTTCGAAGGAACGCAGGTCTTTGCGATTGGCATAAATTTCAAGCAGCTTGCCGCGGACTCCCGGGCGTTCAGCCTGGGTGCGCAGCGCCTCTTTAAGAATTTCCTCGGCCTGTGCGTCGCGACCGTAGGCAATGTAGACATCGGCTTCAGCAACCGGATCAACTTCATTGGTATCAAGCTGGCTGGCCGATGGCGCAAATCCGGAGTTGAACACACTGTTGTTCGTGTCCACGCTCTGACCGCCGGTCGAGCCAAACAGGGAATTGGTCTTGAGCGCTGAATCTGCCAGCAGGCTGGTTTCCGGGTAAGCCTCCACAGCCTTGCGGCGACGAGCACTGCGAACGCCCAGCGCGCCTAACAGGAGCAGCAGGACTGCCGATGCGGACAGCAGCAGCGGATTGCCCAGCAGGTCGTCCATGAAGCTCGGTGTTGCCACTGGGCGCGGCACGATAACCGGTGCTCTGGCTGCGGGCACCACTGGCTTTGCGGCGGCAGTCGCGGCGCCGGTTGCAGACGCATCGCCGACAGGCTGGGTGCTGGAAGTCGCCGGGGCTGGGCTTACGCCAGCGCTTGCATTTGGGGTCGCCTGCGTCGCAGCAACTTTCGGTGCTTCTGGACCAGCGATTGCCGCTCCGGAAGGAGCGCCGGGAGACGCGCCGGATGGCGTTGCGGCGGGTGGTGCGCCGGGGCTCATCGGCGGCCGCGCAGCAGCGCCCGCAGCCACGCTTCCGGCTGCAGCCCCCGCGGTCGTTCCCGCGGCCAGCGCATCTTTTTGCTTGTCCGCCAGGTCCTTGTTCTTCAGTTCGAGAAGTTTCTGGAGGTCGTTGACGTTCTTTTCAAGCTCCCTGACGCGGGAATTCGCTTCGGCCAAGGCCTTGTCACCCGCGATCTTGTCCTCGCTCCCTCCGCCACCAGCTTTTTCAGCGCCGGTCCCGGCTACGCCGGCCCGCGACAGTTTCAGCTTGTCCTTCGACTCGTTAGCCGCGGTCGGTTGTTCCTCAACCCTGGCCGTAATCTTCCCGGCAGCGCTCTGGCGCCCGAGGTCGGCAGGCTTCGCGCTTCCTGCGGCGACCTGGCCAGCCAGCTTGCTGCGATATTCATTGAAGTTGGAAGCCTGGGCCACCACAACGTCATGCGCTTCGGAGGGCGGCAAGGCGCGAGCAGCTTCGGCCCCAGGCACGTTCAAAATTTGACCGGCGCGCAGGCGGTTCATGTTTTCGCCGACGAATGCGTCCGGGTTCGCGCGCTGCAATGCCACCAGCATTTGGTCCAGCGAAACGCCCTGCTGCCGAACTTCGCCTGCAATGCGCGCAAGCGTGTCGCCCGGTTTTACCTGCACGGTGGACTCGCTGCCGGCGCTTGCCGGAGCGCCTCCTGCTGCCCGACGCGAACGACGCGGGGCTGCGGCTTGTGGCTCTGGCGCAGCAACGGATCCAGCCGCGCTACGTCCGCCGCGTTCCGCCACTGGTGCCGCGCTACGCCTTTCCGGCGCTGCTGCATTCGAGGCGGCCGGTTGCGGCACCACTGCGTTGGGGGCGGCCGTTTGGGGCACGACGCCTTGTGTCGCCGCCATTTGCGCAGGCTGATTTTTCTTCAGGTCGGCCGGATCGAGAAGAAAGGTGTATTCCCGCACCAGGCGGCTGTCCGGGCTTGCAATCTCCAATAGAAGATCAACGAACGGTTCGTTGATGGGCTGGCTGGAAGTGACCCGGATGATCTGCCGTCCTCCGCGCTGTTCCGTTGCAAAACGTAGACTGATGAGCGCCGGATTGAACTCTATGTTCGCCTGTCGAAAGGCATCGGCGGAAGCAAGCTTGACTTTCAGCGCAGCCAGTTCACTTGCTGAAGCGGTTGTCAGTTCAATCTCGGCTTGTAGCGGTTGGCCGAGTGCCGAGAAGACGGTCAGTTTTCCCAGTCCGGCCGCATGGGCTCCGGACAGAAAAACCGCCGCAATGGCAGCGGCGCAAAGCGACTTCCTTCCGAAAGAAGAGGCTGCAGGGAGAATCCGTTTAATAGTTTTGTCGGGCATGTGTGGGATCCGTTAGCGTCCTGGCGTGGGAAGCGCTGTCAATGCAGTCTGTCTAGTGGGAAACTTCGGCAAGTTTCACCATATCATCGCGGACATGGGGCCGCAAGCGCAAACGACCTTCGCCGCCCGTGTCCGGGTGGCGGCAGGACTAACAATAAGACACCGGCGCAAGTACAGTATTCGAGGCGCGACGTTGAACAGCGGTGCTTGACGCCGCACCGAAAACAAGCCGACACCGACGTTGCCTGTAAGCAACACTACCGCGCACTCAGCGAAGTCGTTTAGCCCTCCAGCACGATACGCAACATGCGGCGAAGCGGCTCGGCAGCGCCCCAAAGCAACTGGTCCCCGACGGTGAACGCCGAAAGGTACTCGCCACCCATCTGCATCTTTCGCAGGCGACCGACCGGGATCTGCAGGCTGCCCGTCACCGTGGCCGGGGTCAACTCTTTCATCGAGGCCTCGCGCGTATTCGGCACGACCTTCACCCACTCATTACTGCTGGCGATCATGTCGTTGATTTCATCCAGCGGCACATCTTTCTTCAGCTTGATGGTCAGTGCCTGCGAATGGCAACGCATGGCGCCGATCCGCACGCAAAGGCCATCGACCGCGATAGCGGGTCGAGCATCGACGCCGAACGCCTCGCCGCGTCCAAGTATCTTGTTCGTCTCGGCGCCGGCCTTCCATTCTTCTCGGGATACGCCGTTGCCCAGGTCCTTGTCGATCCAGGGAATCAGGTTGCCACCGAGCGGAACGCCGAACTGCTTCGTCTCGCTTTCGCTCATAGAATGCTGCTTCGCCAGTACGCGCCGGTCGATTTCCAGAATGGCTGAGGCAGGATCGTCGAGAAGCGCCTTGACCTCCGCATTGATGGACCCGAACTGGGTCAGCAATTCGCGCATGTGCTGGGCGCCGCCGCCCGATGCGGCCTGGTAGGTCATGGAGGTCATCCACTCGATCAAGTCGTTACGGAACAGGCCGCCGAGCCCCATCAACATGCATGACACCGTGCAGTTGCCACCTATGTAATCCTTGACACCACGCGACAGGGCCGCCTTGATCACCTCAAGGTTGACCGGATCGAGGCAGATGATGGCATCGTCCTTCATGCGAAGGGTCGACGCGGCGTCGATCCAGTAACCGTTCCAGCCGGAGCCGCGAAGCTTGGGGTAGATCTCGCTGGTGTAGTCGCCGCCCTGGCAGGTCAGGATGATGTCGCACTTCCGCAGCGCCTCGATGTTGTTGGCATCCTTTAGCGACTTCTCATTCTTCGCCATTGGCGGTGCAGTGCCACCAGCATTGGACGTCGAAAAGAACACCGGCTCAAAATGGCCGAAATCGCCCTCTTCCTGCATGCGCTGCAGCAGGACCGAACCCACCATGCCGCGCCAACCAACCAAACCAACCAGTTTCATGATCTTTCCCGGAATTGCCCGCGAGTGATTCGCGATGCTATTTTCAACTGGCCGGCACGGTGCCGGCCTTCCCTTCCAATTTGCCCTGGGACCGCTGTGGCGAGAGTCCTTCAGGCTTTAGCCTTCAACCAAGCGCCTTGACCACCGCAGCCCCCATGTCACTGGTGCCCACGCGAGTCGTGCCAGCCTCATGGATGTCGGCGGTGCGTAATCCATCAGCCAGCACCTTCTTCACCGCGGACTCGATGCGAACCGCCTGTTCCGGCAGGTTCAGCGAATAACGCAACATCATCGCGGCCGACAGGATGGTCGCCAGCGGGTTGGCAATGCCCTTGCCTGCGATATCCGGGGCCGATCCATGAGACGGCTCGTACAAACCCTTGTTGTTTGCGTCCAGCGAGGCAGAAGGCAGCATGCCGATCGAACCAGTCAACATGGCCGCCGCATCGGACAGGATGTCGCCGAACATGTTGCCCGTGACGATAACGTCGAACTTCTTTGGCGCGCGCACCAGCTGCATGGCGGCATTGTCGACATACATGTGCTCAAGCGCGACATCGGGATATTCCTTGTGCACGTCGGTCACAATGTCTTTCCAGAACTGAAAGGTTTCGAGCACGTTCGCCTTGTCCACGCTGGTAAGTCGCTTGCCTCGCTTGCGAGCCGCCTGGAAGCCGACGTGGGCGATGCGACGAATTTCCGATTCCGCATAGCGCATGGTGTCGAAACCCTCGCGCTCGCCTTCAAACGGGCCATCCGGCGCGATCCGCACGCCGCGCGGCTTGCCGAAATAAATGTCGCCGGTCAGCTCGCGAATAATCAGGATGTCGAGCCCCGAAACCACTTCCGGTTTGAGTGTCGACGCGCCAGCCAGTTCGGGATACAGAATGGCGGGACGCAGATTGGCAAACAGGCCAAGATTTTTGCGAAGCCCCAGGATCGCCTGCTCCGGACGCAGCGCGCGTTCGAGCGTGTCGTACTTCCAGTCACCGACGGCGCCGAACAGGATGGCGTCAGCCTCGGTCGCCAGCTTCAGCGTGGCATCGGGCAGCGGGTGTCCGTGCGCGACATAACCGGCGCCGCCTACTGGCGCGCTTTCCATTTCAAACTTCTCACCGAGCGCGTTCAATACCTTGACCGCCTGCTCGATGATTTCCGGACCGATCCCGTCACCGGGCAAAATTGCGATTTTCATGTGCTGGATTTGTCTTGAACTTGCAAATTATGGATTTGGGTGCTGCATCGTATTGCGTGGGTTCGGCTCTGCCTTGCGGCGCGGCAAAATGCCATCGCCCCGCATTCGGTCAGATGGTATTTGTCAGCCAGGGCTTCGCGGCCAGATGGCGCTCTTCGAAGGTCCGAATCTTGTCCGACTGCTGCAGCGTCAGCCCGATGTCGTCCAAACCATTCACCATGCAGTACTTGCGGAAGGCATCGATCTCGAACGGATACGATGCGCTGCCATTCTTTGTCGTGACAACCTGCCGTTCGAGGTCGATGATCAGGCGAAATCCGGGGAAGGCCTTCACTTCATCGAACAGGCGGTCAATCTCCGTTTCGGTCAACGCCACCGGCAGGACGCCGTTCTTGTAGCAGTTGTTGAAAAAAATATCCGCAAAGCTTGGCGCTACCACCGCGCGAAAGCCGTACTGCTCCAGGGCCCAGGGTGCGTGCTCACGAGAAGAGCCACAGCCAAAATTCTTGCGCGCCAGAAGAATAGACGCGCCCTGATAGCGTGGCTGATTCAACACAAAATCGGGATTAAGGGGGCGGCGAGCGTTGTCCATGCCGGGCTCGCCATGGTCGAGGTAACGCCACGCGTCAAACAGGTTCGGGCCGAAACCAGAACGCTTGATCGACTTCAGGAATTGCTTCGGAATAATGGCGTCCGTATCAACGTTTGCGCGATCCAGCGGCGCGACCAGCCCATCGAGAAGTGTGAATTTGTCCATACGCTGCGTTCCGTTATCTAATTGAATGCTGTTGACTGCTGTGGACTGCCGAAAATTATTTCTTGCTCAACGACTGCACTTTTTCGCCAGCACGTTCGACGTCACGTCCCATGCCGTTGATGGTATTGCAGCCGGCCGCCACAGCAGCAAGCATCAGCAGGCAGACCACGATGGTTCTTCTTTTCATTCTTGGCGCTTCCTCAGCGGTGACTATTGGGCCCGATTAACTGCCGTACGACTACAGCGACCGGATATCCACAAAATGCCCTGCGATGCCTGCAGCGGCTGCCATGGCAGGGCTGACCAGATGCGTGCGGCCACCGGCGCCCTGGCGGCCTTCAAAATTGCGGTTCGAGGTAGAGGCGCAACGCTCGCCTGGCTCAAGCCGGTCAGCGTTCATCGCCAGGCACATCGAACAACCAGGCTCGCGCCATTCAAAACCCGCGTCCTTGAAGATGCGGTCCAGGCCTTCCCGTTCGGCCTGATCCTTCACCAGCCCGGAGCCAGGCACTACCATCGCCAGCTTGACGTTCGAAGCCCGATGCCTGCCGCGCACTACGGCGGCGGCGGCGCGCAGATCTTCGATACGTGAGTTGGTGCAGGAGCCGATGAACACCTTATCGATTCGAATATCCGAAATTGCTGTATTGGGTTTGAGCGCCATGTAGGCCAGCGCTTTTTCCATGGCATCGCGCTTGACCGCATCCTTTTCCTTGTCCGGGTCTGGCACGCGACCGTCGACTGGCACCACCATCTCCGGCGAAGTGCCCCAGGTAACCTGCGGCTTGATTTCCGCAGCGTTGAGCGTGACAACCAGATCGAACCGGGCGCCCGGGTCACTTTGCAAGGTGCGCCAATATGCCACCGCGCGATCCCAGTGCGGACCGACCGGCGAGTATGGCCGGCCCTTGACGTAGTTGATGGTCGTTTCGTCGACCGACACCATGCCAGCGCGCGCACCGGCCTCGATTGCCATGTTGCAGACAGTCATGCGGCCTTCCATGGAGAGGGAACGAATCGTGGACCCGCCGAATTCAATCGCATAACCGGTGCCGCCCGCCGTGCCGATCTTGCCGATCACGGCCAGCACAATATCCTTGGCCGTGACACCGGCTTGCAAGGGACCGTCCACCTGCACCAGCATGGCCTTCGATTTTTTCCCGAGCAGGGTCTGGGTCGCCAGCACATGCTCAACTTCGGAGGTGCCGATACCATGTGCAAGGCAACCGAAGGCGCCATGGGTAGAGGTGTGGGAATCGCCGCAAACGACGGTCATTCCGGGGAGGGTCGCGCCCTGCTCCGGCCCGATCACGTGGACGATGCCCTGGCGCTTGTCGCGCATGTTGAAATAGGTGAGCCCGTACTCTTTGGCGTTGTCGTCGAGCGTCTCTACCTGAAGCCGGGAAATTGGATCTTCGATCCCGTTTGACCGGTCGGTGGTTGGCACATTGTGGTCGGCGACGGCAAGGTTGGCGGCGTTGCGCCACGGCTGCCGCCCCGCCAGTTTCAAGCCTTCGAACGCCTGCGGGCTCGTGACCTCGTGCAGCAGGTGGCGATCGATGTACAGAATGGTCGTGCCGTCACTGCCGGTGTCGACCACATGCGAATTCCAGAGCTTGTCGTAAAGTGTTTGAGGCATTTTATGAGTGCGCGCAGCGCGGCAGTAATCGGGGGGAGAATCCGCGATTATGCCATATCGTTCACTATGACAGATGATGCGCTGCATGCACCCGCCGCGCTCGTGTCGCACTCGAAAATTGCAATGCCAACGCCTGTCTCAAGGTCTGGCCGCTTCGTCGTTCTGCTGCCTGTCGGAATTCACGTTGTCGGACCTGCAGACCGTTAGCCCCGTTACTTTTTCTCTGGCATAGCGGACGAGTGATGGCTTGTAATTAACCATTGCGATCCATTCCAGGCGTACGTGTAGGTATAGCGGGCTTTGACTATTGCACTCGATTTCCCAAAGGTGAATGTGTATAGACCGGCATCGATAGCGGAATTACACCCTATAAAAATAGTACGGGAATCGATCTTTCCAGAGGGGCCGCTTTCAAGAAAATGATGGAAGTAGTCTTCCTTCTCTGCGGGCGTGAGGCGAGGCTGGTTTGATACAGTCGGAAGCAGGATCGACCGGTCCGCGTAGTTGGCAACTACTTTATGCGGATCGTTTGTCTGCAACGACGAATTCCATCGATCAAATAACGCTGCGATTTCCTGCTCTGAGGTGGCCTTGCAGCTTTCTGAACGCGAAGACTGAGCATTCATCGAAGCACTTTGGTTCGTGGCGCATCCCCCGAGCGCAAACGCGAACGCTATCGTAAAGGCGATAATTCTGAACGGCTTCATGGCGATCTCCCCTTGTTGTTTTATCAAGAACGTCATGACAGTTCTACACCCTTTGAATGCCAAGTGGGGGACTTGTCGCACTCCTGCCGCAGTTATTTCGCGATTTTGCCACCCACTTGCCGCACCGATGCTCCATTAACCGGAGCTGAAGCAGCCTACAAAACGTCGCGCCGACGCACCGGCCGGCCCTACATTGAGCTTACGTGGTGCTGCCCGGAAGCCTCCTGAGCAACTCCACACTAGCGGCGCGCTCTCGCCTGTTGATAGAGCGGCATGACACGTTGCGAATAGACAGTCAGGTCAGACTGTCGCTCCGCGCGCGGCGGATGGGTGGACAGGAATTTGGGGGATTCGCCACCGCCGAGCGCACCCATTTTTTGCCATAGCGTGATGGCTGCTTGCGGGTTGTACCCGGCGCGCGCCGCCAGTTCAACACCGATCCTGTCTGCCTCGGTCTCATGAGCCCGGGAATTCGGCAATCCGAGCACGCCCATGTAAGCGTATTGCAGACCCTGTTGCCCCAAGTCGCCCAAGCCGGCCACGGCTGAAAGCACCGAGATGCCCAGTCCTGCCGCCGCCTGCTCCGAAGCACGCTCCCGGGCATGCTCTCGCAGCGCATGCGCCATTTCATGGCCAAGCACCGCGGCGAGTTCATCGTCGCTCAGGTTCAGTTTGTCGAGCAAGCCTGTATAGACGGCGATTTTTCCGCCCGGCATACACCATGCGTTCACCTCCGTCGACGTGAGCACATTAACGTCCCAATTCCACCGCTGGGCATCGGGGCGGAACACCGGCGTTTGCTGGATCAGGCGATTCGAGACCGCCTTCACGCGCGCCACCTGGGCCGGACTCGTGTTGAGTTTCCCCTTCTGTCGCGCTTCCGCGAGGACTTGCGCGTACTCCTTGCTTGAGGCCTGTTCGATGTCCTGTGAAGACACCAGCATGCGCTGGCTGCGGTCCACGCCCACAACGCCGGCCTGGGTCGTCTGCACCGTTTCACAACCGGACAACGCCACGAGACAGGCGACACATGCCATCGCGGCAAAGTGACCAAGGGTCGAATTCGATTTATACCGATTCATGCCTGCTCCTTGTGCTGGCGTTGCCAATGATAGGAAAGTGCCGCGGCCCCGGCCGCCGCCAGTGACAGGAGCGCGGCAATGAGATACACCGACTGGCCGCCGAAACGTTCCCATACCATGCTTAACGCCAGACCGCCGAGCGACCCCCCAAGCCCATATGAAATACTAATGTACAGCGCTTGCCCACGTGCCTGCAGCGGCCCGCTAAACCAGCGTTGCAACGTTGCCACCGAAGCTGAATGATGCGTCCCGAAAGTGGCCGCGTGCAGCACTTGCGCGAAAAGCAGCACGACCAGCGACTGCGCACCGGTGGCAATAAGCAGAAACCGCACCACGGCAATGAGCAGGCACGCCAACATCAGTCGCGCTACGCCAAAGCGCCGAAAGAGTGGCGCCTGGTAATAGAAAAACGCGATCTCCGCGACGACGCCAAGCGACCACATGAATCCGATCATGGTTTTGCTGTAGCCATTCTCCGCAAGGTACAGGGAATAAAAAACATAGAGCGAAGCATGCGCCGCGATCATCAGGAAGGTGGAAGTGAAGAAGGCGAAAACCTCCCTGCGGCGCAGCAAGACCAGGACCGAAGGCGTGCCTGGACTGGTCTTTGCTGGGCGCGACTCCTTCATGCGCACGGTCGAAAGAAACACCAGCACGAGCAGCGCCAACGCGATCCACGGCATGAACCCAATGCCGCGCCAATCCAGCAACTGCCCCGCAACCAGCACGGAAAAAATGAAGCCGACCGAACCCCAAAGCCGCAGCCTGCCATAGTGCGTCAGGTCGCCGCGCATCTCTGAAAGCATCAACGCTTCTGACAGCGGCCCGTGGGCACTCGTGAATAAATTGAACAGGACCATCACTGCCAGGTACTGTGCGAAATTGCTTCCAGCGAAAAGGAAGGCAAATGCCAGCGCCGCGGCGGCCGCAGTGCCCCGCAGCACCAGCACCCGTTGTTGGCTATGGTCGGCGACCCAGCCCCACAGGTTGGGGCCGAATATTCGCATTACCTGGGTCAGCGAAAGCAGGACCCCGATCTCCGCCGCGTTCATGCCCCGGTCGGCGAAGTAGAGGCTGGCATAGGGCGAAAAAACGCCCACAAACCCGTAGTAGGCAAACAAGAACAGAGCAAAGCTGGAGGCTTGCCGGGGCCAGGAGCGTCGGGACACGGATCGACTGGAGTGTGTCGCTAGTGCGCTGCCCGCGCGGACGGTGACTGCTTCGCAGGGGGGCGCCCGCTGCGTTTAAGCGGCAGGCATGCGAATACAACGCTGCGCGACCACGGGGCTTGAATCGCAGCACCGTTGTTGTTGTCGTTGATGCCGATCGCGAGGATGCTGCTGTCATAGACGTCGATCGCGAGGATGCTGCTGTCGGCGATAGCGAGAATGCTGCTGTCGGCGATGTCGATGTCGTCGATGCCGACCTCGTTGATGCCGCTAACGCTGCCGGTTCCGCCGGTTCCGCACAGCGCAGCCTTAACCACGCCGCGCTATGTCTGGCGTGCCGACCTTTACATCGCTGCATTGGGCCCGCAGGCGCAATGCATGGTCCATCAGTACCAGCGCCAGCATTGCCTCGGCGATCGGCGTTGCGCGAATGCCCACGCAGGGGTCATGCCGGCCGAAGGTCTCAACGATTGCAGGCGCGCCGTTCTTGTCGATCGAGCGGCGCGGCGTGCGGATGCTGGAGGTAGGCTTGATGGCGAGAGACACCGTGATGTCCTGGCCGGTCGAAATCCCGCCCAGAACACCACCGGCGTTGTTCGATGCGAAACCTTCGGGCGTCAATTCGTCGCCATGTTCGCTACCCTTTTGCGCGACCGAACGGAAGCCGGCACCGATTTCCACGCCCTTCACCGCGTTGATACCCATCACGGCGTAAGCGATTTCCGCGTCGAGCTTGTCGTAAAGCGGCTCGCCCAGGCCAACCGGCACATTGCTGGCGGCGACCTCGACCCGCGCCCCGCAGGAATCGCCGGCCTTGCGCAGCGCGTCCATGTAGTCCTCAAGTTGCGGAATCATGCTGGCGTTGGCGGCAAAGAACGGGTTGTGGCTCACGTGCTCCCAGCCCTCGAAGGGAATGGCCAATTCACCCATCTGGCTCATGCAGCCGCGGAACGTCGTGCCGTATTTTTCGTTAAGCCACTTCTTGGCAATGGCGGCAGCGCCGACCGCAGGCGCCGTCAGCCTGGCTGACGAGCGGCCGCCACCGCGTGGATCGCGGATACCGTACTTGTGCCAATAGGTGTAGTCCGCATGGCCCGGCCGGAAAGTATCGCTGATGTTGCTGTAGTCGTGACTGCGCTGGTCTTCGTTACGGATCAAGAGCGTGATCGGCGTGCCGGTGGTTTTGCCCTCGTAGACGCCGGAAAGAATTTCGGCGCGGTCCGGCTCCTTGCGCTGGGTGACATGGCGCGACGTGCCCGGCCTGCGGCGGTCGAGTTCAGGCTGGATGTCTGCCTCGGACAGTGCCATGCCGGGTGGGCAGCCATCGATAATGCAGCCAATCGCGGGGCCATGCGACTCGCCAAAGGTGGTAACGGTAAAGAGCGTGCCCAGGGTATTGCCTGACATGGTGTGCAATCGTCTTTTGAAGTGAAGCTCAATTCTACCAGCCGACCCTTGGCCCTCGACAGGCCGGGCCGTTTTTTCGTCCTTGAATGTCGGGCAGCGTTGACGATTCCAACGCGAACCACGGGACCGAAAACTTCCCTATTTCCACTCGCCGCGCAGCGCTGCGACGCGCTCCAGGAGCAGTTCCGGCGTGGCATCCGCCGGACGGACCGCTTCCCCGACGACCAGGGAAAGTCGAGACCGCGCGCCGCGCCGAAAACCTCGCTCGAAGGGATTGCCGCTTCCCCGCGACCAGAGGCTGCCCCACAGGCCTGACAGTGCCATCGGTATGACCGGCACGGGAGTGCGCTCGACAATCTTGCGGATGCCGCCGCGAAATGCGTTGATGTCCCCGGTACTGGTCAACTTCCCTTCGGGGAAAATGCACACCAGTTCGCCTTCCTGGAGGGCCTTTGCTATATCGACGAAAGCCTGGTCCATCCGACTCCTGTCTTCCTCTGCCGGGGAAATGGGGATTGCCCGCGCCGTGCGGAATATCCACGACAGGATTGGCACCTTGAAGATGCGATGGTCCATGACGAAACGAATCGGCCGGGGACTGGAAGCCATCACCACCAAGGCGTCCACATAGCTCACATGGTTACACACCAGCACCGCGGCGCCACGCTCCGGTATCTGGCTCGCATTGACTACGCGCACCCGATGCAGTGTGTGGATCAGGAGCCATGCCAGGAAGCGCACCAGGAACTCCGGCACGAAACTGAAAATGGTGAGCGCGACGACCGCGTTCAGCAGCGCCGTGACAAGGAAAATTTGCGGAATCGAGAATCCGGCCCGCAGCATCACCATGGCCGTTAACGCGGCCACTACCATGAACAGCGCATTCAAGATATTCATGCCGGCGAAGGTGCGCGACACGTGCTCGGGATCACAGCGGGTCTGGATCAGGGCAAACAGCGGCACAATGTAAAAGCCGCCAAACACACCTAGGAATATACAGTCCACGAGTATGCGCAACGCGCCTGCCTGATGCAGCAACCCGATGAAGTCGACCTGCGCAGCACCGTGGTAGGCGACGCTCGCAAAGTAGAGGTCGAGCCCGAACAGCGACAGTCCGATTGAGCCGAACGGCACCAGTCCGATCTCGACCTTGGGGCCGGAAAGCCTTTGGCACAACAGCGATCCTGCGCCGATGCCGAGCGAGAATGCGGCGAGCAACAGCACGAAAACACTGTAATCGCCGTGCAGCGTTTCTTTTGCATAGACCGGGAACTGGGCCAGCACAATCGCGCCATAAAACCAGAACCAGGAATTGCCAAGCAGGGAAAGGAACACCACACGGTTGCGGCGCGAATAAGCGATATTGCGAATGCTCTCGGTGAAGGGATTCCAGTTGACCACGAGCGTCGGGTCTGGCGCCAGGGTCGATGGAATGCCGCGGCTCGCCAGCCACCCGACGACAGCGATGGCCAACGTGCTGGCAGCGATCAACTCAACACCCCACGGCTTGTGCACGACCAGTACCGCACCGAGCACTTCACCCAGCAGGATGCCGACGAAGGTACCCATCTCAATGATGCCGTTGCCACCGACCAGTTCCTCGGCGCGCAACTGTTGCGGCAAGTAGGCGTACTTCACCGGACCGAACAGGGTTGAATGCATCCCCATGCCGACTACCGCGGCCACCAGCAGCCACAATTGATGCGTCATCCAGCCCACGCCGGCCAGCAGCATGATGGCAATTTCGAAGATCTTCACCAGCCGGGCGAGCTTCGATTTTTCTATTTTGTCGGCAAGCTGGCCGGCAGTGGCAGAGAAAAGTACGAACGGAAGGATAAACAGACCGGGGATGAGATTGTTGAGCAGGCCGGAATCCAGCGTGGTCCAGTTAACCGCCTCGAAGGTAAGAATCGTCACCAACGCCGTCTTGAAGACATTGTCGTTGAAAGCGCCAAGAAATTGGGTCCAGAAAAACGGGCCAAAGCGGCGCTGTTTCAGCAAGGAAAACTGGCTG
This sequence comes from Herminiimonas sp., assembly GCA_028292265.1. Classification (GTDB taxonomy): domain Bacteria; phylum Pseudomonadota; class Gammaproteobacteria; order Burkholderiales; family Burkholderiaceae_D; genus JAQGMR01. The sequence continues at coordinate 151,216 of JAQGMR010000071.1, read as the reverse complement.
GAGTGAGGCATGGATTTCCGTGCGGTGGAATGGTTTGTCCGAGGTGTCGGTTGCAGTGCGCTCCAGGGCGCGGCCACCGCGGGAAGCAACCCGATTGCCAGTCTTCTGGGGCACGAGGCCCAAGTTTCTGCCGGCCCGGCCGCTGGATTTCTGAGGTGGCTGCAAGCACAGCCGGCGGCATCACGCGATCGCCGCCAATGCAGGCAAATCCCGTAGCCGAAATGCGGCGCGGCCCGCGACCGAACCTATTCTTCGCTTTCCGCCGGCCAGTCCCGGATATAGGCTTTCAGCATTTTGTTCTCGAAGCTTTGCGCTTCAAAAACTGCCTTGGCAACGTCGTAGAATGAGATCACGCCAAGCAGCGTCTTGGCTTCGACTACCGGAACATAGCGCGCATGCTTTTCGAGCATCAGGCGACGCACGTCGTTGATGTCGGTGTCCGGCGTGATGGTGATCGGATGGTCATCCATATGCTCGCCAACGCTGTCTTCACCGATGGCGCCGCGCCGGCCGCGGATGGTTTTCATCACCTCGCGAAAAGTAAGCATGCCGATCAGTTCGCCGAACTCCATTACAACGAGCGAACCGATATCCTTGTCCACCATGGTATCGACCGCTTCAAGCATCGGCGTACCGGGCGTGACTGTGTAAAGGATGTTGCCTTTGACCTGAAGGATTTCGGAAACTTTCATTCTATCCACCGGCCTGGTTGTTGTTTCTCTTGCGCCAATGTAGCCTATGCCAGACGAAAAATCCAGCGTAGCGCCCGTTCTCATTGATGCGAGTTGAGTGCGGCATTTGCGCGATCAAGGAGACTCCATGAGCGACCCACGCCCTCCGGGCTTTGACACACTGGCCCTCCATGCCGGCGCCACGCCGGACCCGGCTACCGGTGCCCGCGCCACGCCGATTCACTTCACCACGTCCTATGTTTTCCGCGATTCCGACCATGCGGCGTCGCTGTTCAACATGGAGCGCGCTGGCCATGTGTATTCGCGCATTTCCAATCCAACGAACGCGGTGCTGGAGGAGCGCATTGCTGCGCTGGAAGGCGGCGTTGCGGGAATTGCCGTTGCCAGCGGCCAGGCGGCGCTGCACCTTGGCCTGGCTACGATTGCAGGCGCTGGCTCGCATGTGGTTGCATCGCGCGCTCTGTACGGCGGGTCGCAAAACATGCTGGCCTACACCATGAAGCGCTTTGGCATCGAGACCACCTTTGTCGATCCACGCGACCACGACGCATGGCGCGCCGCCATCCGTCCCAACACCAAAGTGCTTTTCGCCGAGACGCTAGGCAACCCGGGACTCGACGTGCTCGACATTCCCAATGTCGCCGCCATCGCGCACGAGCGCTTTCTGCCGCTTATGGTGGATTCCACCTTCACCACGCCCTATCTGCAACGCCCGTTCGACCACGGCGCAGACCTGCTATACCACTCGGCGACCAAGTTCCTGTGCGGCCACGGCACCGCGGTCGGCGGCCTGCTGGTGGACGGTGGTACTTTCAACTGGCAGGAGGCGTACGAAAAGACCGGCCACTTCGCCGAACTGTGTGAGCCTTATGACGGATTCCACGGCATGGTGTTTTCGGAAGAATCGACCGTGGCGCCGTTCGCGTTGCGGGCACGGCGCGAAGGATTGCGCGACTTCGGCGCGGTCATGAGCCCGCACAATGCCTTCGCCATTCTCCAGGGAATTGAAACGCTTTCCTTGCGCATGGACCGCCATGTCGCCAACGCCCGCCGCGTCGTGGCATATTTGTCGGAGCACGCGGCGGTCGAATCGATTTCCTGGCCAGAACTTCCCTCGCACCCCGACCATGCGCTGGCAGCGAAGCTGCTTCCAAAAGGATGCGGCGCCGTGTTTTCCTTCGCGATCCGGGGCGATCGCGCCGCGGGTCGTCGCTTCGTCGAAGCGCTCGAGGTGTTCTCGCATCTGGCCAATGTCGGCGATGCCAAGTCACTGGTAATCCATCCCGCCTCCACCACGCATTTCCGCGTGCCGAGCGCACAGCTTGCGGCATCGGGCATCACTGAAGGCACCATCCGCCTGTCAATCGGGCTGGAAGATCCGGCGGACCTGATTGACGATCTGGAACGCGGCCTGAAAATGTCGCAGAAGGGGCAATGACATGATTCTGACCGTGCAGGATCGCCCGGCCTATTGCTATACCGGCGGCAAGGTTTTCGACGCGACCTTGCCTACTGTGATGTTCGTCCACGGCGCGCAGGAAGACCATTCCGTCTGGGGTTTGCAAACCCGTTATTTCGCCCATCACGGCTTCGGCGTGCTAGCCGTCGACTTGCCCGGCCACGGTCGCAGCGCCGGACCGGCGCTGCACAGCGTCGAGCAGATCGCATCCTGGCTGGTTGAAGTAATGACCGCCGCTGGTGTACGCGATGCATTTCTGGTCGGCCACAGCATGGGCTCGCTGATTGCGCTCGAAGCAAGCTTCCAGGCCCCGGAGCGAGTCCGACGCCTGGCGTTGCTTGGCACCGCTTACCCAATGAAGGTTTCCGGCGCGCTGCTGGACGCGGCGCTGAACGACGAACCCCGCGCCATCGACATGGCCAACATCTGGTCACATTCATCAATCGCCCAAAAGCCTTCTTTTCCCGGACCCGGCTTTTACGTCCCTGCCGGCGGCGTGCGTCTCAAGCAGCGCATCTCGCAGATCAATCCAGATCACGTCTACCACAATGATTTTTCCGCCTGCAACGCGTATGCCAACGGCGATGCGGCAGCCGTTGCAGTGCGCTGCCCTACGCTGTTCCTGTTGGCGCAAAAGGACATGATGACGCCGCCGCGCCATGCGAAATCGTTGAGGGAAAAGATCGCGGGAAGCAAGTTGACGGTTCTGCAGAACTGCGGGCATTCGATGATGGCGGAGCAACCGGACGCCGTTCTGGACGCCCTGTTCAGTTTCGCCACTGCACCGGAATGATTGCGTATTTGCCACGGCTGGACTAGTCTGGAAATGGGACGGTGATACGGGGGCAAGCAAGCGGTGGCACACGGGGACAGGCGGTGGAACGGGGTGGCAGTACGGACCTGCAGCCGTCCTCCGCAGCCTGAATTGCACCGGTCCCGCAATCCGGTGTTCCACTGGTTCGCCCCGGGTTCACAAGAGGAGATCAACATGGCCACGATTGCGAAATCGCACTATGAAAACTTTACGGCGTTTTATCCGGTGTACCTCGGCGAACATTCCAACCGGGTCTGTCGGCAATTGCATTTCGCGGGCTCCACGCTGGCGCTACTGAGCCTGGTCCTGCTGGCTGTCACGGGCAATCCGTGGTGGCTCCTGACTGGCATCGCATGCGGCTATGCGTTCGCCTGGACCGGCCATTTCGCGTTCGAAAAGAACCAGCCGGCGACGTTCCAACACCCGTTCTATTCGTACATGGGTGACTGGGTCATGTATTGGCAGATGCTGACGGGCCAGATTTCTTTTTAGGCGGACGAAGCCGGTGATTTAGCGGCTTTCACGCCGCCGCACGGGGCTGCGTCGACGGGTCCTCAAAGTAGTGGGTAAGGCTCTCCCTCAGCCCCTGACCGACCGCGTCATCTACTAGCCGCGCAACCGCACTGTTCGCGTCGGCGCTAAAAACAAACAGGCGGTAGACATGCCCCAAGGTCAGGGTGTCGGGATTGGCTACCAAAACCCAACGGTCCAAGCCCTCTGTGATGCGTTTACCGAACTGTGCGCGCCGTGGCGTATCGGGACGGATTCGCGCCACCCAACCCGCTTCCAGCATCTGCTCAAGAAGGGATTCCGACTCTTCTATGCCAAGTCGTGTGAGGACCCGGATAGCGTGGCCGTCGACGATCGCCGAGGCGCCCTCCGAACGCGCCCGGACCAGCAGCGCCAGCAAGGCCATTGCGTCGATGAATTCACTCCCTGGGGCCGGGACGTGCCACCAGCGCTCCGACTTGAATACCGGAAGCACCGCGGAAACCACCGCACCAGACAAGGTAATCAGCCACCCAAGGTAGACCCAGACCAGGAATATCGGGACCGCCGCAAGCGCCCCATACAAGATGGTATAGGTGTGGAACTTGGCAACGAAAACGGCAAAGAGCCGCTTGGACAACTCGAACGCAATTGCCGCGAATACGCCGCCGACCGCCGCATCACGCCAGTCAACCAGACGGTTCGGGACAATAACGTAGAGAAGCGTAAAGGCGCCTCCGGTCAGCACCAGCGATACGGTCGTGTAAAACATGGCGCCTGCCATCGGTATATGTCCTACTACGTCGCTTGTTGCGGTGAACAGGTAAGACGTTACGGACAGGGAAACGCCGATCAACAATGGCCCGAGCGTGATCAAGCCCCAATACACGAGGATGCGCTGCGCCAGCGGCCGTCGCGACTTGACGCGCCAGATCTGGTTGAAGGTGCGGTCGACCATGGCCATTGTCGTGATCGCGGTAACCACCAGCGCAACTGCCCCGACCGCTGAGAGGCGCGTCGCCTGCGCCGCGAACTGATTGAGGTAGCTCAGTATGGTGTTGGCTATCCCCGTCGGCATCAAGCTACGGAAGAAATAGCTCTCGACCGACTGCCGGAAGGTCGTGAAGAGCGGAAAGGTCGTGAACACCGCCAATGCAATGGTCAGCACCGGCACCAGCGCAAGAACCGTCGTGAAGGTCAAGCTTCCCGCAACCTGCGGCAGTCGCTCCTGGTTCAGACGGCCGATCGCAAAGCGCACAAGGTTGCTAGTGTGGCTGCGTGGCGAGGCGTTGTCTTGCGCGGAAAAAAAATGCATGCGGACGATCTGGCGCAAAGGCGCTGGTTAAAGTGAAAATCGACCGCAGACGGAAGGTAAAAAGATGGCGATGCCATCCCGTCGGCGGGCCGCGTCGCCCTATAATACCAAGCATGAAACAAGACAGTCTTACCATTCTGGTTCTCTATTATTCCCGTCAGGGATCGACCCGCAAACTCGCTGAACTGATTGCCCAAGGAGTTGAAACAGTGCCTGGTTGTGATGCACGACTCCGTACAGTCCCTGCGGTCTCCACCGTCGCCGAGGCCGTAGAACCGGACATACCGACAGCCGGCGCGCCGTACGTCGAGTTGGCCGATCTCGAACAATGTGACGGGCTTGCTCTCGGTTCGCCCACCCGGTTCGGCAACATGGCCGCCGCCATGAAGTATTTTTGGGACGGCACTTCCGCCCATTGGCTCTCTGGCACGTTGGCCGGCAAGCCGGCCTGCGTTTTTACGTCCACCGGCAGCCTGCACGGCGGACAGGAGTCCACCCTCCTTTCCATGATGCTGCCGCTGCTGCACCATGGCATGCTGCTGCTCGGGCTTCCTTACACAGAACCCCAACTCATGACCACTGCCAGCGGCGGATCGCCCTATGGCAGCACGCACTGGTCGGGCATCAACGGCAACCAGCCAATCTCTGACGACACGCGCGCGCTCACCTTAGCGTTGGGAAAGCGCCTGGCGCATACAGCCATCCAACTGCGAGGTCCACGATGAATCTCGGAACGCAACAACTTCGCTACTACGGTGCTCTCATCAGCCTGGTGGCATTAATAGCTCTCGGCGTGGCGTGGGAGCTTGAACTTGCTCCACTGCGGCCAGGTGGATCATGGCTGGCATTGAAGGTTGTACCGCTGCTACTGCCATTGCGCGGCATCCTCAAGCGCGACATTTACACCCTGCAGTGGTCTTCAATGCTGATTCTGCTCTACGTCGGCGAAGGCCTGGTGCGTGCCACCAGCGACCGTGGGCTGTCCGCTAACCTTGGCTGGGTTGAGGTGGGGCTGTCTACCGTGTTCTTCGTTTGCGTCCTTCTCTATCTGCAGCCCTACAAGCGCGCCGCCAAACAGCTTGCGCAGCAAGCCATAAAAAAGGCATCGGAGTCGGTCAATGAGTGAGTTTCTCCAGCAGTGCCGCACCGTTGTCGGTGGGCAGAATGTACTTACCGGCGAAGCCGACATGGCAGGCTATGTCACTGAATGGCGCCGCCGCCTCGCTGGCCGTGCGCTGGCGGTCGTGCGTCCAGGCAGCACCGAGGAAGTGGCCTCTATCGTCCGGCTCTGCAATACGCACCGCGTGCCAGTCGTACCGCAAGGCGGCAACACCGGCCTGGTGCTTGGCAGCGTGCCGGACGACAGCGGCACCGCCATCGTGCTCTCGCTCAATCGCATGAACAAGGTTCGGGCCGTCGACCAGATCAACAATACCATCACCGTTGAAGCCGGCTGCATACTGGCGCAAGTGCAGGCGGTGGCGACTGAGTGCAACCGGCTGTTTCCGCTTTCGCTCGCGGCCGAAGGCAGTTGCACCATCGGCGGCAATCTGTCGACCAACGCCGGCGGCACGGCCGTTCTGCGCTATGGCAACACGCGCGACCTCTGCCTGGGGCTAGAAGTCGTTACGCCACAAGGTGAAATCTGGAATGGCCTGCGCGGACTACGTAAAGACAATACCGGATACGACCTGCGCGATCTCTATATCGGTGCCGAAGGCACGCTTGGCGTCATTACCGCGGCGGTAATGAAATTGTTCCCGCAACCGAAAGCGCGATTGACGGCGCTGGCAGCAATGCAAACGCCGGCCGCGGCACTGACGCTCTTGAGCATGGCGCAATCTACCTGCGGCGCCGCACTGACCGGCTTCGAACTCATGTCGCGGTTCTGCCTTGAATTGGTGGCACGCCACTTCCCGCAGCTGCCAATGCCATTCGCCGATCCATACCCGCAATACGTCTTGCTGGAGCTGTCGGACAGCGAATCGGAGGAACACGCCATGGCGATGTTTGAAGGGCTGATTACCCGGGCCCTTGAGGAAGACGTCATTCAGGATGCGGTTGTTGCTTCGTCACTCGCACAGTCAAAGTCGCTATGGAACCTGCGCGAACACATACCGATGGCGCAAATGGAGGAAGGCCTGAATATCAAGCACGATATCTCGGTGCCGATTTCGCGCATCGGCGACTTCATTGAGCAGACAGATCGGCTGCTGCAAAAACACTATCCAGGCTCGCGCCCGGTCAATTTCGGCCACCTTGGTGACGGCAACCTGCATTACAACCTGTCGCCGGCCGTAGCGGCATCCGACCGTGATTTTCTCGAGAACGTCCATGCCGTCAACCAGCTTGTTCACGACAGCGTTCACAAATTTGGCGGCTCAATCTCGGCGGAGCACGGATTGGGGGCGCAGAAGCGGGAAGAAATTCGCCAGTACAAGTCGCCGGTTGAAATGAAGCTGATGGAATCCATCAAGCAGGCACTGGATCCCCTGAACCTCATGAATCCCGGCAAAGTGCTTTGATCGCTCCTGGCCGAAATTATTTCAGCATTTCCCACAGCGCGACGCCGAGCAGAGCCCCTATCACTATATACACGGTCATCTGGCGAATAAGTCGCGCTGAACCACGTGCGCTCTCTTCCGCCGAACCAACGAATTCCGTGTTCTTCACCATCTTCCGAAAGTGCATGTCTTGCCTTCGCAGCGCCCTGTTCTTCGGATCCTGATCGCGTCTAAAGAGCCGCCCGTGGTGCGGTCTGCGCAGACGGCGGATACAAGATTTGCTCCCGTCCTGACTTCATCAATTCGCTGGTCGGACGCGAAAACGCGGCATCTTTTTCCTGCGGTGCAGGAACCCAGTAGAGCACCGCGGCGAACAAGGTGGTGATGAGCGCAACCCAGGCGGCGGCGGTAAGCACGTTCATTCAGATTCCTTCCATCAATACAGACACGATAGAGAATCGGGGCTGATCTCCATTGACCTATAACAACGGAAGAAAGCGGCGCTCATGCGCTTGGTGGAGGAACGCAAGGCGGTCAGGCCGCCCGATGCCAAGCCGCCTACTGGCGATTGCCTGGAAGCGGCTACCGGCTCACGGGTCCGAACTGCGGCGCTGTGATGTGTGATGGGGCGCCCCTGGCTGATGCCGCATCGCCAGGTGGCCGGTTGCGATAAAAATCTCTCTCAGCAAAAACAGGAAGCTGGCGATCAGCGCCAGCATCGCAAGAATGAACAGGGTCGCTATAAAGCCCGCCCACCGCAAGCCAAGCGCATCCCCAAGAAAAAGAGCGGCGACGACCAGGCATATCAGCAGGGCGCACGAGGTGCTTAGCGTGATTGCCCGGTTTATCCATCTGGCCCGTTGATAAAGGATTCGAAGTTCGGCGCGCGTTTCTTCCAAATTCAGGTCGTCCTGGGCATCAATCCGATCATCGAGCACGCGTGAGCGGTCGATGATGCGGGCTAGACGGTTGGTCAATACGAGCAAGTTGGTGCCCACGCCAGTCAAGAGAAACACGGGAGCGATAGCTAATTGAATCGTGTGGCCTATGTCCCCGATGTGCATTTGCATGGAGCGCCATCCTTAACCAAAATGAGATTTCCACGACACGGGGTGACGCCCGCGCGCGATTGTTGATTTGCGTCAAACCGACCCTGACAAGCGGCACTGCTGAGAGCCCAAAAGGCTCTTTAATAACCGGTCACCGAGTGCCGGTTCGCTATGAACTCCGCCGATTGGAACGAATCCATTCCTGCTCATCCCGAAAATTGAATAATGTCATGCGGATTGACCGTTTGGCAATTAATGGACGGATTTTGGCCTAGGCAGCAAGGTGCCAGTTTTTGCCATTGTGCAAAGTGCTGGTAAAGTAACGGCGTCGTGAGGACGTGTCGGCAAAGAAGTGCGAATCCGTCAAGCCAACTTATGAAAAATGAGAGTCAAAATGCGCGTGGAAGAAGAAACGTGGAGAGCCTCTACATCGAGGCGTCGCAATATGCAGCACCAACCAGTCGCTCGACGCCTTTTCGCGACACCCCATGGCTGAAGGGTTAAACATGATCCGGATTGTCATAGCCGATGATCACACCATCATGCGCGAAGGACTCAAGCGCATTCTGGACGGCGCAGACGATATGAAGGTCGTTGGCGAGGCGGTAGACGGATTTGAAGTACTCACACAGGTTCGCCAGGGCGGGTTCGATCTGTTGATGCTCGATTTGTCGATGCCCGGACGAAGTGGCGTCGAACTGATCCGACAAATCAAGGACGAGATGCCCAAGCTGCCGATCCTGATCCTCACCATGCACGATGAGGAGCAGTACGCAGTGCGAGCGATTCGCGCCGGAGCCCGCGGCTACCTTACCAAGGAGAGCGCCGGAACCCAGCTCTTGAGCGCCATCCGCAAGGTCGCCTCGGGCCGCCCGTACATAAGCCTGGAAGTCGCCGAGCAACTGGCAATGGACGCAATGCCCTCCACCGAAGAATTACCGCACAAACATCTCTCAGATAGGGAATTCGAAGTTTTCAGTCTTCTGGTGGGCGGCAAGTCGATAACCGATATAGCCGAACTGCTGCACCTGAGCGTCAAGACAGTCAGCACCCACAAAACCCGAATTCTGCACAAGATGGGTGTGCCCTCCCTTGCCGACCTCGTTCAATACGCTGTGGCACATCGCCTGATCGCCCCGTTCAAGATGTAATTCTATGCACCAGTGTGACTCCATCCGGTTACACACAAATCTCCGCTAATCGCCTCTCCGCAGCAACGCATCGTTAGGAAAACTCCTACATGCCCCCCTCCAGCCTCCTACGTTTCTATTCAGCCCCTGCCGATAGATATTAATTCGTGCGATTGAGATACTACTAACTCCAAAGTTCGTAGTGATTCGAAGCAATTGAATGATGTAAATCTTCGAATCTCGATCGGAACCGCGGGCAGGACACTAGCGGAGACGAAAAAATAAAATCAAGCGGGCGAACCAGACTGGAAACGCCACGCAATCAAGCGGTCACGAAGAAGACTGCAGGCAAGCTGAAAACCTTATTTGAATTGTTCTAGGAGATGACCATGTTGTCCACGCAAATGTCTGACACACGCACTGAAACACCGCCCCCTGGATTGCATTCATCATCCTCGGAAGCAGGATGGCAGAGACAGGGGAAGCTCTGGTCCAACCTGAAGGAACTTTGCGAGCTGCTTCGCATACCGGCAGCCTCATCCGTCAATGACGAGGAGTTCCTCTTTCAACACGTACAGTTCAAGACTGGCCAACGCATCCATACGATCGGCCAGCCGTTCGACACCCTCTATATCGTCCATTCCGGTTTCTTGAAAACCGTCTTGATCGATGAATTCGGCAATGAGCAAGTTCTCAGTTTTCCCATGAAAGGTGATTTGTTCGGCGTCGATGGCATCCACTCCCGCCGCTATGCTTCGGAAGCGGTCGCGTTGTCGAACTGTGACTTGATCCTGCTGCCATTCAAGAAGTTTACCGCCTTGGGACGCGCCCACGTCGAGCTCGAACACGCGATGTATAGCGTCATGAGCCGCGAACTTGTTCGGGAACAGGGCATGGTCAGCATGCTCGGAGCGCTCAGTGCAGAAGCTCGCGTGGCGCGCTTTCTTGTATCGCTTTCCGACCGCTTTGCGGAAATGGGATACTCGAGCAAGCTGTTTAACCTGCGCATGACGCGTCATGAAATCGGCAGCTACCTTGGCCTGACACTCGAAACGGTCAGCCGCACTCTGTCCGCTTTCAACGAGATCGGTCTGATTACTGTCGACCAGCGCTCGATCGGCATCAAGGACGTTGACGCTCTTAAAACGCTTCGCCGCCTTCCCCCTTCCAGCTCGCGCGCCAAACAGGTCGCGGCCAAAAAGGCCAAGCAACTTCGCGACGCCGCTCCAGGGACTGCACCCGCCGAGCAGTTGGAATCCGTATAGCAGGTCCTGTCCGTATTCCGGCAGGGTGCGGCCATAAGCCGTTTCCCGTGCACCGGTTGCGCACGGCAAGCCCCGTCCCAGGACGGGGCTTTTCAGTTTACGGCAGCCGTCTTGCACGTCCGCGAGTCGCTTATTTGCGTTTACCAGAGCCTGCTCCCTTGTGTGCGGTTGCATTGGGCTCAGCCCAGGACGGCTGATGGTTCGTGTCGTCGATCGTCCCGCCAGCCGGCGCCTCCGATCGCTCGGCAGCGGCCTCCATTCCGGACCTGGCGGTCTGCAGGTTCTGGTTTGCCATCGCGGCGACTTCCTTCATCGCCGCCTGCCACATCGAAAACATTCCCGATAGCGGATTAAATTGACGGGGCTCTGGGGTCTCTGCCTGCGTCGTTCCGCGCGCTCTCAACAGCGCCTGAGCATTCGCTTGCTCCCTCAATTGCTCGACATAGCGCTGCATCGAGTGGCTAATGTCGGACTGCATTTCCCCTACGGCTTGCATAACCTCCTGTGCATAGTGAGCAACGTTATCGGGTCGATTCAACATTCCGCTTTGTAGTTCGATAAATCCGCGCGGGTCCGACATGGTCGCCAGCGCTTTTGCCAGTTGAAACTGATCGGCCATTACACGATGCGTAGCGCCGCGCATAACGCGATCGATTCGTTCAGTACCCGCAAAAACCGCATCCGCGCATTGCCGGGATATTTCCAGCTGATTGTTAACCAGGTCCGATATCGGACTGGTTGGATTGACTTGTGCCATGACATTCTCCTGTACGGAAGAGCAGAACTTGGGCCAGATGGCGAGCACAAAGCGTTCACGAAATATGGCAAGGCGAACGAAAGCGCGGTCGCAGTAGGACTGCACGTTTTCGCCGAAGTTTTTCGCGAATGCAGTCGGCGATTGAGCGGCATCAAAAAATCGCGTGGCAAAAAAATGACATTCCCGACAGGGCGAATCCGTGACATTCCCGGTCGGCGCCGCTTCCAGAGGACCGCTCTGGCGCGTCCCGTGGTCACCGTTAATGGGTGCCGAGTTCCGTTCTCGAACGGCGCCGAGAAGCGTTTTCTAAAGACATGCTGAACTGCGCGGACAAAACGGTTGTCTACCGAGTGCGTTGCCGACAATTATGAAGTCGGCCCGTATGCCGCAGTAAAACCCTGGACCCGGTATTCGCGATGCAACCACATACTGCCCTGCGTTTTTCCGACACGGCGCCGTGCCATCTGGAAGCAGTATTCTTCCTGTCCGAGCAGAACGACGTTTATGGATGGTATGCCGAAGCGGAAGGCGACCGCCAAAGCGCCGCTTTCTTCATGTTGGAAAACTTCTATTCGGACCGTACGCCTCTGTTTTACCGCAGCCTTCAGGACGACGTGTATGGCGACTGGGTAAGGGACCAGCCCTACTATGACAAGGTTCGGTGCCCGTTGCCGGAACCCCTGCGCCATGAACTTGAACGCCTCCAGTCCATTTTCGTCGACGAATGGCTGTTCTTCCCGGGCGATCCGGCGGCCGCCTCGGAGGCAAGCGCCTTCGTCGAGCGTGGATTGCCGGTCCAGGCCATCAACATCAAGGCGCGGCGTCTTTCGCGCATGGAGCGGCTGCAGGGAGAGTGGGTTTACGCGACTGCGCAGGCGGACCTGACAATGCTGGATTTCCTTCAGGACCAATGGGCAATGGCGCCCGGCCGACAGCGTCGTTAAGGCGCTCAGTCGTGCCGATGTTCCCGGTCAAAAGCCTGGTGAAGAAGTTTATGATGTCGAAATGCCATACCGAACCGAACACAACCCGCCGGCGGGCGGACCGTCGGCTGAGCCGTCCTGCAATACGGCGGATTCGGCGGACCATGCGCGCCGCTCAACATTGCAGGTCCTCGTGGCGGATGACAATCCAGTCAATGCCCTACTCGCTCGCCATTTGCTTGAATCGTTCGGATGTCGGGTAGAGACAGCGGCGTCCGGCGAGATCGCGCTCGCCATGCATGGTCGCAACGGCTATGACCTCATCATCATGGATTGCCAGATGGACGGGCTTGACGGCTTCGAGTCGACCCGGCGACTCCGTGCCGCAGAATCGGGCAATCAACGAACACCCGTAGTCGGGTGGACCAGCGATGCCGAGCGGCAGCGTGTGCATTGCATTGACAGCGGCATGGACGATGTCCTGCAGAAGCCGGTTAGCAAAGACGCGCTCGCACGAATTCTGGTCCGTTGGTGCGGGCCCGAAGGCAGTTTTTCCATTCCAGGCGCCGCGGCGATCAAACCGTCAGTGGACGAGGAACTGCGTGCGTTACAGGAACTGTTAGGGGACAGTTTCGAGGAGGTCGCAAACATCTATACGGCGGAGACGCCGCGGCGGCTGGCGTCCCTGGAAGCGTGCCTTGCCAATGGCGACGCGGTCGGTGCCGGACGACTGGCCCACGCACTGGCTGGCAGCAGCGCCTCTATCGGCGCCGGTCGGGTATCTGAACTTTGCCGAACCCTGGAACGGGCCTGCCGCAATGGCGCGCCCACGGTGTGTCCATCTCTGGCCCAAAGCATTCGTCGTTCGTATAGCGAATTCCATGAGCGGCTTGCGGCCGCTGTACTGGCCGACCGGCGTTAAGCCTGCTAATAGTCGTTGGACAATTCCGTTGGATCGCCTATTTTTTGGGCGGACACTGTGCAGCGCGCAGGTCCAAACCCCAGCGAAACAGGCGCCATGACCACCCCCACAATGTCCGCTGCACCTATCGAAAACAAACCGGGCGGCCTCGCGATCGTGGCCGACGACGGTTACGTAGAGCGCATGCTCGGCCGTGCCATGCTGGAAAAGATTGGCTACACGGTTACCACTGCCGAAAACGGCACGCAAGCGCTGCGGCTCGTGCAAGAGCAGCATGTGGATTTGCTTCTGTGCGACATACAGATGCCGGGCGTCACCGGACTAGAAATTCTCGCCCATATAGAGCGCTTTCCGACGCACCGCCTCAGACCAATGGTCATCCTGTGTACGGGCCACTTCGATCTTGAGCTAGACCCGGAGTATTGCCATCAAACCCTTGTGACGTGTCTGGCCAAACCGCTCTCGATCAGAGCCCTTCAGATGGCGATAGCCGGCTTGACAAGGACCGACCGCGCACCGACACCGGATTGAAAAACGCCGGTGGGCGACAGTCATTCCAGCCAGGACAGAGCCCTCACTGATTGCCCAGACGCCCGGCGATTTCAAGCAGTCGCGGCTTCACCTCATTGAGCAGGAAATCCGGAGACAGGCTGAAGGCGGGTCCACCACAATTGATCGAAACCGGGGCTGCGTTTTCCGAGGGGCGAAAGGCAACGGCAATCGCGTTCACATCGGCCTGCCAGTCGCCGAACGACGTGCAGCAACCAAGCTCGCGGTACTCGTCGATGGAACGTAATACCTTCTGGTTCATGGCGTGCCACGCCACCTCGTCAAGCGCGCGCACTCGTTCCAGTATGTCGTGGCGCTCCGCCTCGCTAGTTTCGGCAAGGTAGGCCCGTCCCATTGCGGTGCTCGCAATGGGGATGCGGGCGCCCACGTCCAGTCGCAGCGTTAGCGCTGCCTGGCTGCGGCAATTTTCGACAAAGATCATGCTGAGACGGTCGCGCACACCAAGAGACACCGTCGCATGCGAGAAGTCGGCCACCTGCTGCATTAAAGGACGCGCCATCTTACGGATATCGAGCCTTGACAGCATGGCGGTGCCAAGGGCAAGCGCCGCAGTGCCGAGCCGGTATTTGCCGACTTCTTGCACAAATTCCAGATACGCGAGGCGCGTCAGCGTGTACGTCATTCGGGAGACGGTCGACTTCGGAAGCCGGGCGCGTTCCGCAAGCTCCTGGTTCCCGAGCAGCTTTTCGCCGGACCGGAAGCAGGACAGCAGCTCGAGGCCCCGAGCCAGCGCTGTCACGAAATGCCGGTCTTCCTTTGCGTTGGGCGACGTGACAGTTTGTTTGCCCGCGAGTTTGGGACCAGTCATTGCGGCCCCTCGCCTTCCTTCGGTGCAGCCCTCGTAACTCGATCCGTCCTCGATGCAGCCGCCATTTGCTGCAAGGTGAACTTCAGAATCTTCCCGGTCGCGGCGGAAGGCAGGTGGTCCATTACGACAATCTCGGATGGCAGCTTGTAGGGTGAAAGTCGCTCCCGCAGAAAAGCCTTGAGCGCATCGAGATCGATGTCCGCGCCGCCCGCTGTCTCAATGAAAGCAACCACCTCTTCATTATTGTTGACAGCGCGGCCCACCACGGCCGACTGGACAACCCCTGCAAAGGAGTTCAACACCTGTTCGACTTCAATCGGATAGACGTTAAAGCCAGAACGGATGATCATTTCCTTGCTGCGTCCAACAATGAAAACGGCGCCATCCGCTTCAATCCGCGCAAGGTCGCCAGTACGAAGCCAGCCCTCCGGCGTGACCACCGCCGCCGTCGCTTCCGGCGCCCGGTAGTAGCCCTTCATAACGTTTGGGCCGCGCGTCCACAACTCGCCAATGCGCTCTGCGTTGTCTTCCGCGCCTTCCAGCCGGATTTCGACAAAGGGAATCGCCGGACCGACTGAACAGTCAGTGCGCGGCGCATCGAGGCGGGTTTGGCAGATTGATGGCGCCGCCTCAGTCATGCCATAGCCGTTCTGAAGAGTCAGTCCAATGGCGCGCTCGAAATCCTGCTTGAGCGACATGGTGAGCGGCGCACCGCCGGACTGCACGAGTCGCAGGGCGGGCGCCACCAGCGGCAATCCCTGCTTCGCACTCCATTCAAGCAACTTGGCATACATCGCCGGCGCGCCGTGCAATACCGTGATGCCTTCCGTCGCGAGGGCAGTTGCCAATTTTCCGGGGTCATAGCGCGGCACCAGCCGCAAGGTGGCGCCGCTTACGAGGGATGCGACCAGCAAGGCCGACAACCCATAGACGTGGGAAAGCGGCAGTACGCCGTAGACGATATCGCCGGGGCGCAATCCCCGCATGCGGCAATTGTTGTTGCCGATGAAAAGCAAATTGGCGTGCGTGAGCATGACCGCCTTTGGGGCGCCGGTCGTACCCGACGTGTACACCATGACGGCGACCTGGCGTGCCGCTTCTTCTTCAACCGGCTCGGGGACAGCGTCGCAGTTGAGGGGTCCAACATGGATTTCACCGATCCCCGGCCAGGATTCGAGCACCGCGCCGCGTCGTTCGGCATGAGCCTGGGCGTGGCTTGAGACGCCGCCAAAGTACAAGGCGCGACGGGCGCCAGAGTGAGACAGGAAATTGTCGATCTCGCGCTCCGAAAGGCGGGCGTTCACGGTCGCGCTCCAGGCATCGAGCTGGCTTGCTGCCACGATGCAGATTGCGAGCGCAACGCAGTTTTCGGCCACCAGCAGCAGCCTGTCTCCGGCCCGCACGCCGGACGCGCGCAACTGCGCCGCCACGGCGTCGACCATGCCGGGTAACTCGCCGTTCCGGACGCTGCAGCCGTCGTCCATCAGGGCCATGTTGTCCGGAGTGGTCGCCGCCCACGGGAGCCATGTTTCGTGAATGCGTCGCATGCTTGCGGCGCTTCTGGTCGACTCGTCCATTCTCTTCCTCCCGCCCATGATTACACTTAGACTGTGTCGCACCGGCGAACAGGTTTCGCGATAGGAGTGCAAGTCGCTGCCCGTTCCCCGTCGTCGCCCGTGATACTGGCATACTGACTTTTGAAAATCAATCAACGAATCGGACTATCGTTCTGCACTGCAGAACAAGCGGCAAGAGATTGAGCTTGCCAGTTATTAAATGCCCGCTTGTAGTCCTTCCTCTATAGAAGAGCGGCCGCTTGACATTAACGATTGGGAAACATACAGTTCCGGACTGTTTAAATCAATTCCGCAATGCAGAACGCGCTGCTGTCGTGACCGCAGTCAAAGGAGAATTTCGCATGGAAACATCCCGGCGCCCGGCGCCTGATTCATCTCTCCTCGTTATCGGCGTGGTGGGCTGCGGTGTCATGGGTCGTGGCATTGCGCAGATCGCTGCACTGGCCGGAGCGGAAGTCAGGCTGGTCGACGGCCGCCCCGGCGCTGCAACGGCCGCTCGCGACGGCTTGCTCGGTACTTTTCAGATGCTCCTGGAAAAAGGCCGTCTCGAACCGGCATCCGCCGATTCGGCCGCAACGCGCCTGATCGCCTGCGAAAACCTTGAACAGTTTGCCGGCTGCCATGTCGTGGTCGAAGCGATCGTTGAAGACCTCGGCGCCAAGAAGGAACTCTTCGGCAAGCTCGAAGCCATCGTCGGCCCGGATGCGATCCTCGCTTCCAACACCTCGTCGCTGTCCGTAACGGCGATCGCGGCAGGCCTGCAACACCCGGAACGCGTGGCCGGATTCCACTTTTTCAACCCGGTGCCGTTGATGAAGATCGTGGAAGCGGTCGGCGGTTTGCAGACGGCGGACGAGGTCGTTGACTACCTGCTTCTGCTCGGCCGCCATTGGGGCCACACCGCAGTGCGGGCCAAAGACACGCCCGGCTTCATCGTCAATCATGCCGGCCGTGGTTTCGGCACGGAAGGCATGCGCGTGCTGTCGGAAAGCGTCACCGACATTCCGACCCTCGACAAGATCATGCGCGACTGCGCCGGCTTCAAGCTTGGCCCGTGTGAACTGATGGACCTGACCGGACTCGACGTCAGCCATCCCGTGATGGAATCGATCTATCATCAATATTACGAGGAACCGCGCTTCCAGCCTCAAGGACTGACCCGACAAATGCTGACGGCTGGCATGCTCGGTCGCAAGGTCGGCAAGGGCTTCTACCGATACGACAAGGACCGCAAGAAAGAAGCTGTCCCGGAACCAGCGCCTTCCGCCCTCCGCCCGCCCAGCGTGTGGCTGAGCCGGTCTCGCCCGGAACTGGCCGAACGCGTGCTGCCTCTTTTGCAGGCAGCCGGCGTGCGAGTGGAGGACAGCGATCGCCCCAGCGAAGAGGCACTGTGCATCGTGACGCCGCTGGGCGACGACGCGACGCGTTGCTGCGCGCGGGAAGCACTCGACGGCACTCGCAGCGTTGGCGTGGAAACGTTGTTCGACATGTCGCGCCGCGTTGTCGTGATGAGCACACCCGCCACACGGGAAGACTATCGCGAGATGGCACGCGGGGTTTTCGGTGAGAATGGCGCCGCAGTCAGTGTGATCCGGGACAGCAGCGGAATGGTTGCCCAGCGCATCGTGGCCCATATCGTCAATATCGCCTGTGAAATAGCACAGCAGGGCATCGCCGATCCGCAGGATATTGATCACGCCGTCATACTCGGCCTCGGTTATCCGCATGGTCCGCTCGCCTGGGGCAACTTGCTGGGAGCGGATACCGTTCTGGTCATACTCCACAATCTCGAGCAGCAAACCGGCGACCCGCGCTATCGGCCCAGTGCATGGCTGCAGCGGCGCGCCGCATTGGGACTGTCATTGCTGCACAAGGAAATCTAGTATCGCGCTTCACGGCTCTCGCTCAGGTCGGCACTAACAGGCGCGCAACCGGACAAATACGCAGAGCCCGTCCATCCAGGCTATCAATTTTCAAGAACATCATCCGGAGAACAACATGGCATCAAAAGCACAATTTCACTGGGACGACCCGCTGCTGCTGGACCAGCAACTCAGCTCCGACGAGCGCATGGTGCGCGATGCAACACAAGCCTATTGCCGCGACAAGCTGGAACCGCGCGTGCTGGAAGCGTTTCGTGATGAAAAAACCGACCCGTCCATTTTCCGGGAAATGGGCGAGCTCGGTTTGCTCGGGCCGACTATCCCGGAACAGTACGGCGGCCCCGGACTGAACTACGTGTGCTACGGCTTGATCGCGCGCGAAGTGGAGCGCGTGGACTCAGGATACCGCTCGATGATGAGCGTGCAATCCTCGTTGGTCATGGTGCCCATCTTTGAATTCGGCACCGAAGGGCAGCGCCAAAAATTCCTGCCGAAGCTTGCTAGCGGCGCATGGATCGGCTGCTTTGGTCTGACCGAGCCGGACCATGGCTCCGACCCGGGTTCCATGGTGACACGCGCCCGCAAGGTGGCCGGCGGCTACGAACTCACCGGCGCGAAAATGTGGATTTCCAATTCACCGATCGCGGACGTGTTCCTAATCTGGGCCAAGGACGATGAGGGTGCGATTCGCGGCTTCCTGCTTGAAAAAGGCATGAAGGGATTATCGGCGCCCAAGATCCACGGCAAGTTCGGCTTGCGCGCTTCCATCACCGGTGAAATCGTCATGGACAGCGTGTTCTGCCCCGAAGAAAACGCCTTCCCCGAAGTGCGCGGGCTGAAGGGTCCTTTCACCTGCCTGAACTCGGCGCGCTATGGGATTGCATGGGGTGCGCTCGGCGCGGCCGAAGCCTGCTGGCATACGGCGCGCCAATATGTCATGGACCGCAAGCAGTTCGGCAAGCCACTCGCCGCCAACCAGCTAATTCAGAAAAAATTGGCCGACATGCAAACCGAGATCACGATGGGCCTGCAAGGCTGCCTGCGCCTTGGCCGCATGAAGGACGAGGGCATTGCGAACCCCGCCATCACGTCCATCATGAAGCGCAACTCGTGTGGCAAGTCACTGGACATTGCACGCATGGCGCGCGACATGCTCGGCGGGAACGGCATCTCGGATGAATTCGGTGTGATCCGGCACATGGTTAACCTGGAAGTGGTCAACACCTACGAAGGCACGCATGACATCCATGCGCTGATCCTTGGCCGCGAGCAGACTGGCATCTCGGCCTTTTAGGAGCCTGCCGGCAGACCACTGACTCGCTGCCGCGATGGCTCCTTGCGGGCTGCAACAGGCCGCCACGAGCCATCCAACTCGCCGACAAAGAACCGCTAATCCGAACCGGAACCAGGGGACGCGCATGGACCTCAATTTCACCGCCGAGGAATCGGCCTTCCGCACCGAGGTGCGTGCTTTTTTTTCGAGCGCACTGCCAGCCGACATACAGCACAAGGTGCTCAACGGATTAATTCTCGAAAGCGAGGATTATGTTCGCTGGCAAAAGACACTGCATGCGAAGGGATGGGGCGGCCCGTCCTGGCCGGCGGAATTTGGCGGCACCGGCTGGAATCCGGTGCAGCAATACATCTTCGAAGAAGAATCGGCGGCGGCCGGTGCGCCGCGCGCCATTCCCTTCGGCCTCAAGATGGTGGCGCCAGTCATCATGGCATTCGGCTCGCCAGCACAGCAGCAGCGCTTCCTGCCGCGCATCCTGTCGGCCGACGACTGGTGGTGCCAAGGTTATTCGGAACCCGGCGCCGGCTCGGACCTCGCCTCCCTCAAGACCCGCGCGGTACGCGAAGGCGATCACTACGTCGTCAACGGACAGAAAACATGGACCACGCTCGGGCAATATGCCGACTGGATTTTTTGCCTGGTGCGCACCGACATCGAGGTCAAGCCGCAAGCCGGCATCTCCTTCATCCTGATCGACATGAAGACGCCTGGCATTACGGTGCGCCCCATCGTCACCATGGACGGCGGGCAGGAAGTCAATGAAGTCTGGTTTGAAAACGTACGCGTGCCGGTCGAAAACCTGATCGGCGAAGAAAACCGCGGCTGGACCTATGCGAAGTTTTTGCTCGGCCATGAGCGCACCAACATCGCCGGAATCGGCATCGCCAAGCGCGAACTGGCGCGCCTGAAACGCATCGCGAGCGAAGAGACCAAACGCGGCAAACCGCTGATCAAGGACCCGCTGTTCGCCGCGCGAATCGCGCAAGTGGAAATTGATTTGCTGGCGCTTGAAATCACTAACCTGCGCGTGCTGTCTGCCGAGGCCGAGAAGCGCGCGCCTGGACCGGAGGCGTCCATCCTGAAGATCAAGGGCACTGAAATCCAGCAGGCCATCACGGAGCTGCTAGTGCAGGCGGTTGGAACCTATGCCCTGCCCTTGCGGCGCGACGCCATGACGCCCGGCTTCGACGGCGAAATGGTTGGCCCGGATTACGCCACAGCGCTGTCGGCCGGCTACCTCAACATGCGAAAGCTTTCCATTTATGGCGGCTCGAACGAAATCCAGAAGAACATCATCGCGCAGATGATTCTCGGTCTTTAAGGAGAAACGGACATGGACTTCACCTTCAGCCAGGAACAGCAGATGCTGCTGGAAACCACGCGCCGTTTCATCGCCAAGGACTATACCTTCGAGACGCGCAACCGGATACGCAAGGACACGCCGCACGCCCACAGCCGCGAGGTATGGCAGGGATTGGCCGATCTCGGATTGCTGAGCCTGAACGTGCCGGAAGCAGACGGCGGACTGGGCGGCGGCGCAATTGACACCATGCTGGTCATGTCGGCGATGGGAGAAGGCCTGGTGATCGAACCGTTCCTGTCGAGCGCGGTGCTGGCGACCCGCACACTGGCACTGCTAGGCAGCGCAAGCCAGCGGGAAGCGATGCTGCCGGCGCTCGCGATGGGGGAACTGATTGCGGTGCTCGCGCATGACGAAGCTTCCACCCGATTCGATCGCACGGCCATTGAAACGGTCGCCACCGCTACTGGTGGCGGCTACAAAATCAATGGGCGCAAGAGCGTGATCGCGCATGCGCCAATTGCCGATGTGTTGTTCGTCTCGGCACGTGTCGGCGACGCGCAAGGCCCGCTTGGCATCTTCGCCGTGCCGCGCAATGCTACGGGTTTGCACCAGACCAGCTTCCATACGTTTGATGGGGCGAGCGCGGCTGAACTTGTGTTTGACAACGTGTCCCTTTCCGCCGACGCGCTGCTTGGCGAGAAGGCCAACGACGTTTCCGCACAGCTTGAAACGGTTCTCGATACAGGCCTCGCCGCGGTATGCGCCGAAGCGGTCGGGGCGCTGGACAGGCTGCTTGCCGCCACGGTTGAATACACGCGCACACGTAAGCAGTTCGGCACACCGATAGCACGCTTCCAGGCCCTGCAACATCGCATGGCGGAGATGGTGCTCTACATTGAGCAGGCGCGATCCATGAGTTACCTCGCCGCGGTGCGCCTTTCGGAATCCGACCCGGCCTTGCGCAGTGCTTCGCTGTCGGCTGCCAAGGTGATCGTGGGGCAGGCCTGCCGCTTTGTGGGCCAGCAGGCGGTGCAATTGCATGGGGGGATGGGGGTGACCGACGAGCTGGACGTCAGCCATTACTTCAAGCGCTTGATGGCGATTGAACTGCAGTTCGGCAGCACGGACCAGCATCTGGAAAGCTATGCGACAACTCTCGAGTAGCTAGTAAATTCGTTTCGCAGACTGATCGTGCAAAGATCTCGCGGGCGCCGCGCAGGATCGCCGAACTGCCTTGCGATCACTGCGCTGTATCAATTGCCGAACGCAGATGCATGCCGCTCTGCGGACGAAGCCCTCAGGTTTCGGGTTTCCGCAGGCCCGACGGCATTCATCGTTTCTATTGCTGTTTCTCTGACTGACCGCTTTCCGGCGGCTTGTTGGGACTTCCCTTTTCCGGCGAGTTGGATGGCGTCGTTGTAGGCCCTGCGGTGTTCGTCCGTTTGTGGACAGTGAGCTTTCGTGGCGCCGATTGCTGCATCAAGTTAAGTTGACTCGCGCTGCGCAGACGTTGCGTCTGTGGCGGAGCGCTCTTTTCACCGCTCGTTTCACCGACGCTATCATCCAGATCCGAACCGGAGGACTCGCGCGAAACCGGCGTGGAGGTTCTCCCCGGATCCGAGGGATTCGAGCGTTCGAGGTTCCGCGGCGAGCTTACGTGCGAACTCGTATTGCCATCGCCGGAAGATTCTCTTGAAAAGCTGCGCGGCGACGGCGGCACGGACGTTCCCTTGGTTCTGAGTTTTGAGACGGGAACGCGTGGCGTCGCGGCGCTTGACGGTGACCGCGGCGTTGCACCGGTGCCCAAGCTCGCCAAACTGCTGCCTGGCAGCGGGCCGTCCGGGCTGGGCGATCTTGCAGACACCAGGAGCACGTCTTCGTCGCTCTGATTCAAGTCGGCATTCAGCAAGGCCTCAAGGCCCATTTCGTTCAGGTTTGCAAGCAACGAGGTTACCAACGACTTGACTTGCGCCTGCGATGGAGAAAGCGTCACGGATGCCAATTCCCTTTCAGGTACACGCATTCCCTTTGCGACATCCACGATAAGCAAGTGCATCAGGCCGAGCTGATTTACCTTGACATTTTTTTTGGAGACTCTTGGATTCAAGCCTGCCAGTTCTTTCATTTCCTCCTCGTTTAGATCAGCCCTCTGGATCGCATCGCGCGCGTAGTCGCGCAAGGCGTCGGAGTTCGAACCCGTGAGTTCGTAATCCGCCGGAAGCTTTTTCACTACCCGTAGCATCAACGAACTGCCACTTTCCCCCATATCCCGTACAAAAATCTTAATGTTTTTCTCCATGAACTGGTCCAGATTCTCCATCTTCATGGAATGACGGGCCGATCCCAGGGTAGTCGGCCGTGGCAATGCGGGAAGGGAGCTCGTGACCGGTGCGAGGTGACTCTGATCAGTCACTGTCGACGGCTTCGTGCTGGATGTCGCGCTCGTGCCCGAAGCGGTAGTCGCATGAGACGGCAACGATGCGTCGTCGACGTTTTCTCGCGGTGAATAGGGTGGCGGTGCAGTCAGGGGTGAAGAAGTCAGGGGCAGCATCGTGACCCCTGGCGGCCTGGTTGAAGGCGATGCCGGCGGTGGGGCCGGCACGATGTAATTGGGCGAAGGGGGGCCCATTTCCCAATCTCCGGATTGAACTCGCTTCACCTTGTTCTTTTTCGATTTCCCGTCGCTGCGTGGCTTGTCGTCTGAATCACCGGTTTCGTTTTGAAATCCGTCATGGCCGCCGGATTTTTTCTCGTTCCGTTTTTTTTCGATTGCCTTGCCTTCGGGTGAACGGGCGCTTGTCGACGAAGATTTTTTACCGATGTCGTCCTCCCGGACGTATATCATCGGTGCCGATCCGCGTCTGGTGCTGCCACTATGTTTCTGTTGCTTCTTTTCCGACTGCGTCAGTTGCCCCAGCTCCGCGCTTTCGACAAGACCGGCAAGACCGTGCGTGTGCTCCAGGACGCCCGCGAGATAGGCCAGATCCGTGTCGACCTGAGTCCGTCTGGGCACGCCGCCCATTGCT
Source organism: Herminiimonas sp. (assembly GCA_028292265.1). Lineage (GTDB taxonomy): Bacteria > Pseudomonadota > Gammaproteobacteria > Burkholderiales > Burkholderiaceae_D > JAQGMR01. Next base: position 127,436 of record JAQGMR010000071.1, on the reverse strand, counting down.
GCGCCGGACGGATAGAGCAGGACCACGGTATTAATCACGGCATAAATAAACCTCGGGACAACGGCTTCGACATCGACAGTGTCGTCGGTCCTGTTTTCCAGGACGGCGAGCCTCGCCCGTGCAAGCTGTCCGAGAACGTTGCTGTATCGCTCGATGTCTCCCGGGCTTTTTTGCAGGACGGCGGTCATCAAGATTTGCTTCAGCTCGTCCGCCGTCTTGCCGATCAGGTTCGGCAAGCTCCCCAGCATTTTTTCGACACCGATCATGTTTTCGTCGGCTGTGATTTTCTTTTTGCAGACAATCCATAGCGCAGTGACGTGCCCGGTTCCTTCACCCCCGAGACTTGAATCATCGCGGCGCCCACGCGTTGATTGAGTGGTCAAAGTGGCTTTACTTTTTTTTGGCCTGGTAGTGCTGGTAGATGTGTCGTGCGATCCGGTGGCCGGGGAACTTGGCTTGCCTGTTACTGGAGTGAAGTGACTCATGTGCGACCCGTCATGGTGAGCCATCGCCTGGACGCACAGGTCAATGATCGATAAAGGCGTGAGCCGTGAGGCGCGTCGTTCAAAAAGTCAGTCCGAAGAAATTGCAGTGGACCTCAAGCGAGATAAGGAACGCAGTGCCTCGTGCGGTTCCAAAATATTGTTCAACCCCGCCATTTTCCGTGCCATCAACGCCTGCTATAGCCAGTTCCTGAATATCGTATTGACAACCGAACTGATCAGCGCTTTTGTTAGAAGCGCAACGCTTCAAAACGGAGCCGTCACCGCTACGGAAAATCACCACACCATTTCGTTGCCATGCAAGACACTTTGGGCAAGGCAGCGGGTTGCCGGCAGGTATAATGACGGCCACGCCAGAAGCGATGCATGGCCGGTCCGCCGGCCCTTTTTTTGTCATTTCAGGCGCGTCCTGATTCAAACCAAGCCAGTCCCCTATGCGCAAGGCCCAAGCCCGCAAGCCAATAGAAATCAAGATTTCCACGGTCGTGGCGGTCGCCGCGATCCTCCATGAAACCGACCTCGAGGCGCTGAACCGCGCGCTGCACGAGGTAACCGGTGGAGACGCCGACTACTTTGAAGACGACCTTGCCGTAATCGACCTTGGTGGCCTGCCGGCCAGCCAGTCGCCCTCTGACTGGCCGGCACTCATCGCACTGTTCCGGTCGTATCGACTTAACCCGGTTGCGGTCCGCAACGCCCCTGTGGACGTCCAGACAGAAGTCCAAGCGTTGGGATTGAGCGTGGACCATGTTCGCGGGCCTGGCGAATCGTCGCGTTCGCCGGCGTCGCCGGAAGTCGCATCCTCGCCAGTTCAAATGGAACTGACTGACCAGCAAGCCCAACCGGCGACCGTGTCGACGGTTGCGTCCACGGCAGCGGCGTCGGCGCCTGCGTCGGCAAGCCCCGCCACGCCGCTTCCCACCATGATCATCGACACCCCGGTGCGTTCCGGCCAGCGCATCTACGCCCGCGGTTGCGACCTGATCGTGACTGCCGCGGTGAACGACGGCGCCGAAATCATCGCCGACGGCAGCATCCATGTGTATGCGCCATTGCGAGGCCGTGCGCTGGCCGGTGCGTCCGGCAACGCGGCGGCCCGTATATTTACGCTTTCAATGGAAGCCGAACTGGTTTCCATCGCTGGCATGTACCGAACCTTCGACGATGCGCTGCCTAAAAACGTGGCGAAGAAAGCGGTGGAAATCCGTCTTTCGGGCGATCGCATTGAAGTCAATCCCATTGCAGGCGCGTCGCCTTCGGCGCTCGCTTCGGCAAAAAAATAAAACATTCGTTATTTCTCTGGAAGGAGTTCGTCCGTGGCAAAGATTATTGTCGTAACGTCGGGCAAGGGCGGTGTAGGTAAAACCACGTCCAGTGCCAGTTTCGCCTCAGGTCTCGCCCTGCGCGGCCACAAGACGGCCGTGCTGGACTTTGACGTCGGCCTGCGCAACCTCGACCTCATCATGGGTTGCGAGCGACGGGTGGTGTATGACCTGATCAACGTCATCAACCAGGAAGCCACGCTTAACCAGGCCCTGATCAAGGATAAGCACTGCGACAACCTGTTCGTGCTGCCCGCATCGCAGACCCGCGACAAGGACGCCCTTTCCGAAGCAGGCGTTGAACGCGTGCTGAACGACCTGGTTGCCATGGGCTTCGAATACATCGTGTGCGACTCGCCGGCCGGCATTGAACGCGGTGCCGTCATGGCCCTTACCTTCGCCGACGAAGCCATCATCGTCACCAATCCGGAAGTGTCGTCGGTGCGAGATTCCGACCGCATCCTCGGCATCATTCAGGCCAAGTCGCGCCGCGCCCAGAACGGCGGCGAGCCGGTGAAAGAACACCTCCTGATCACACGCTATGTGCCCAAGCGGGTCGAGGCCGGCGAAATGCTGTCCTATACCGACGTGCAGGAAATCCTGCGCATTCCCCTGATCGGCATCATCCCAGAGTCAGAGTCGGTGCTGCACGCCTCCAATCAGGGCAATCCGGCAATCCACCTGGAAGGCAGCGACGTCGCGGACGCCTACAAGGATGTGGTCTCCCGCTTCCTGGGTGAAGAGGTTTCCCTGCGCTTTGCGAGCTACGAGAAGCCGGGCCTGTTCAAGCGCATGTTCGGAGGACGATGACATGGCCCTGCTTTCCTTCCTTTTCAACAGCAAACCAAAATCCGCCGTTGCGGCCAAGGAAAGGCTGCAGATCATCATCGCGCGCGAACGCAACGGCACCGCCGGGCCGGACTTCCTGCCGGCCCTGCACAAGGAACTGATCGCGGTCATTTCGAAGTACACAAAGGTCAACGCCGAAGACATCAAGCTTTCGCTCGACCGCCAGGGCAACCTGGAAGTCCTTGACGTCAACGTGGTGCTTCCGGACGCACGCTGATGTCAGTGGCCTGCCGACGTGCCCTGCCGACGTGCCTTGCGCCGCCAGACCACCTTCTGGCGGTGCCGGTCGGCCAATGAATGCCGGCAGCCGCGTTCCGGCAGCCAGCGCGGCCGGTAGTCTGCCGCAGATCGGGCTGCCAACGACGCTTCTGCACGGTGTCGATTTCACGTCTGCTCCAAGTGCTCGCAAGGCAATCACCATCGCGTCCGGACACGCAGAGGGCAACACCTTTGTGCTGGACTCTCTCACCCGCCTGCACGACTTCGTCGCCTTCAGCGCCTGGCTGAAGCAGCCCGGCCCCTGGCTGGGCGCATTCGACCTGCCGTTCTCCCTGCCGCGCGAACTGGTAGCGCACCTCGGATGGCCTTTGCAGTGGGAACCGCTAATGCACCATTTCTGCCGCTTCAGCCGCAGTGAATTGCGGGAGGTGTTTCGCACGTTCTGCAATGGAAGACCGGCTGGAAGCAAGTTCGCCCATCGTGCGACCGACTTGCCCGCAGGCTCTTCTTCGCCGATGAAGTGGGTCAATCCGCCGGTCGCCTGGATGCTGCACGCCGGCGTGCCGCTGCTGCTTGACGCCGGCGTGACACTGCATCGCCTGCATGCTGGAGATCCGGACCGCATTGCGCTCGAAGCCTATCCAGGCATGGTCGCACGCATGGTGACGCGCGCCTCCTACAAAAGCGACGAGCGGAGTCGTCAGACCGCTGCGCGACTTGCGGCGCGCGTTGCCATTGTCGAGGCCTTGGAACAGGGCGCGACGCGCCTTGGCGTTCGCCTTGATGCCGGCGCTCACCGGGAAGCCCTCCTCCACGACGGCAGTGGCGACCTGCTCGATGCTGCCTTGTGCGGGGTACTTGCCGCCTGGGGTTGGCAGCGGCGGGATGCTGGCTTCGGCCTGCCGGAATTCGACCCGCTTGAAGGGTGGATCGTCGGAGCGTAAACAAGCTGCTGTTTGTCGTCCCATGTCTCTCGTCCCCTGTCTCTCGCCTCCCTGTCTCTCGCCTCCCGTCTGTCGCCCCCGTCTGTCGCCCCTGTCTGTCGCCCCTGTCTGTCGCGCGCTGTCTGTCGCCCCCGCTGTTTGTCGCCGCCTGTCCTACCTTGTTGCCGCGTCTTGCTGCGTCTTGCCGCGCTTTGCCGCCGCTCTGTCGTAACGGCATCCGATTCGGCGTCAACCGTATTGGCAAAATTCCCGGCATTCCGGCATTGCCACTTGGAAAGCCGCATTTGCAAGCTTGATGCGGGGCCAGAAATATCGATTCGACGGCCTCGCCTTCCCCGACTTGCGTAAAATGCCTGAAGGCTCTTTTCTCTGCTGCCCTCGTGGAACCAAACGACCCTCGTACACCTGCTGGGAAAACTCCAGCGCGAAAGAGACGCTGGCGCCGCAATGCGTTGTGGACCATCGGGGTGATCGTGCTGGTCGTGGTGGCCACCGGCCTCGGCCTTCGTGCATTGCTCGACATCGACCACGTCAAGTCCGTGGCACGCGACCGGGTGCGTACACTATGGTCGCGCGACCTGGTTATCGGCGACCTTGGCGTTCGCCTGCTGCCAACGCCGTCGTTGCGCGCGCATCGTGTCACGCTGTCCAATCCGGCCGGCGCAAGCGAAAGCGCGCTGATTGAGGCCGAACTGGTGACAATGCGCCTCGAACTGCTTCCTCTGCTCAGCGGCCAGATCGCGCTTTCCAGGCTGACCGTTGACGGCTTGCGGCTCAACCTCGAAGTAATGCGCGACGGCAGCAAGACGTGGGAAATCAAGCACAACGGTCCGGCGCAGGCGGTACGGCAGGACATCTTCGACCCGGCCGCATTGCGCGGCGTACGCCTGCGCAATGTCGATATCCATTATCGGGTCGCTGACAAGGCGCCATCCAGCTGGCACATCGACGAACTGACCGCAAGCGCCCAAAGCGGCGGTCGCAACCTGGTGGTGGATGCCAGCGTGTTGCGTGAGTCGAACCCGATGCGGACCCATTTCGAAATTGCCGACATTTCCCGATTCGGCGAGAAGCAAGCCACTTCAGAAGGTGCTCTCCGCGCCGAATGGGGCGATGCAGTGCTGACCATGGCCGGCCGCTTTCCGCTCAGCGCCGACCCCTTTGGTGCGCAACTCAAGATGCGCTTCGACGCCAAGTCCATGGCGGCGCTCTTCGGGTTTTTCGACATCCGCCACGGCGCGGTTGCGCCGCTTTCCATCACGGCCAATCTCGCCGAAAAAGCCGGCAAGGTGGACATCAGCGATCTCGTATTTCAGCTTGGCGCAATGCGCATCAGCGGCAAGGCCAGCGTCGCACTGACGCATCCGCGGCGATCTTTTAGCGCAAGCCTTGCAGTGGATCGCCTGGACTGGGCACGAGCAGCGCAAGATGCCGGTCTGCCGCCGCCACCCCACAAGCTGGACGACGGTGCCTTTCCGGTGCAACCGCTGGCATGGCCCGCGCTGCTCGCCATGGACGGCAGCGAGGGCACGGTGGATGCGCGCATAGGCTGGGCCCGGCTGCGCTCCGGCGTCGAATTGACCAACACCGACACGCATTGGCACTTCTCTGGCAACAAGCTCGACATCAGCCACTATGCCTTCGATCTGCTGGGTGGCAAGGCTTCCGGACAATTGCTGCTCGACCCCCATGCAAGAAGTGCGCGTCTGCATTTTTCGGGACACGGCATGTTGCTGGAAAAATGGTTTTCGCAACGCGGCCGCAAGGTGCCCTTGACCGGCGGACCGTCCGACTTGAACGCGGCGGTCACGGCCAGCGGCGCGAGCATGAAGGAAATGACTGCCTCACTTAGTGGACCGGTTTCTGTCCGGGTCGGTCCGGCGCACATCCTGTCATCCGGCGCCCATGAAGCCGAGGCGCTGCTGGTGGGCTTCGCGCCGCTATTCTCATCGGCCAACGCGGACCGGGTTGAATTGGCGTGCTTCGGCACCGTGCTGGCATTCGCGAATGGCGTGGCGACGGGCCAACCCGTGGCCGGCGCACGCAGCGAAGCCAGCCAATGGCTTGGCAGCGGGGTGCTGGACCTCAAGCGCCAGCAGGTCGACTGGCGGGGACGCATCGTGGCGCGCTCGGGGGTCAGCCTTGGTGTGACCAATATCGCCGGCGACGTGCGCCTTGCCGGTCCGGTTAATCATCCGTCGATCAGCCTCGACCCGGCCGGGGCGCCGTCCGCGCTGGCACGCATCGGCGCTGCAATAGTGACTGGCGGTGCCAGCCTCGTTGCGACCGCCGTTTGGGATGCCAGCAACGAGCGCAATAATCCCTGTGCGGTCGTGTTTGAAAGGAACCGCGTCGTCGCCGCGCGCGCAGCGGGACAAAACTCGAAGCCTCCCGCGGCCGCTGCGCCAGTCGCTACCGCAACAAAGCCACGAGCTGGCGTGGCCGCTGCAGCAAACGATAATCAATTGCGGCCGGCGCGCAGAGTCAAGTAGCATCAAATAGCAAAGGCGGCCGCGGTTGCCCCGTTAAGCGCGCACCGGTCGCGATAGTCGCCGCACTCCCCACGGGTTAATGGCCAGGCCATCAAGTCTTTGGATCGGTGGGCGTTTCGCTCATTCGCTGCCGCGCATAGTCGCTGTAAAAGACAAGGCACTCCGGATTGCTCATCGCGTCCCGGTTCGCGATCTTTTCTATTGGCTTGCCCAACAGGAGGTTCTTGATCGGCAGTTCCATCTTTTTCCCGGTGAGCGTGCGCGGCACTTCTGCCACCGCGATGATGGCGTCGGGCACATGTCGCGCCGACAGCGCGGTGCGGATCTGGTGGCGAATGCGTTGCTCAAGTGCGGCGTCGAGCGTCGTGTCGGGCCGCAGAACCACGAACAGCGGCATCCAGGATTCACGTCCCAGGTATTCCAGATCGACCACGAGGCTGTCGAGAATTTCCGGCTGTGCCTCCACCACCCGATATATCTCTGCCGTCCCCATGCGTATGCCGTGGCGGTTGATGGTGGTGTCGGAGCGGCCGTAGATAATGGCGCCGCCATGCGCCGTGATGCGGATCCAGTCGCCATGGCGCCAAAGCCCGGGATAGACGTCGAAATAGCTCTCGTGGTAGCGCTGGTTGCCGGCGTCATTCCAGAAATAGAGCGGCATGGAGGGCATCGGCTCGGTCACCACGAGTTCGCCGACCTCGTCTTCCAGCGCCCTGCCCTGCTCGTCAAACGCGAACACCGCGATACCCAGTCCGCGACATTGCATCTCGCCTGAGTACAGCGGCATGACAGGACAGGCGCCGACGAACGCGGCCACAATGTCTGTACCGCCGCTGATGGCTGCCAGCATGACGTCGCTGCCGACCTCGCGGTAGATCCATTCGTAGCAGTCTGCCGGCAGTGGCGAGCCGGTTGACCCGACGGAGACCAGCCTTGAGAGGTCTGCGATCTTGCGGGGTTCAATGCCGGCCTTCTTGCAGTTTGCGTAATAGGCCGCGCCTGCGCCAAAGAAGGTGACGCCGGTGCGCTCCGCGAATTTCCATAGCGTGCCGAGATCCGGGTAGCCGGGGTTGCCATCGAAGATGCAGATCGTGGCGCCGACCAGCAAGCCCATGATCTGTGAATTCCACATGATCCAGCCTGTAGTGGAAAACCACAGGAAGCGATCATCCGGCCCAAGATCCAGGTGGAGCGCGTGGCCCTTCAGGGTTTCGATCAAGGTGCCGCCGTGCCCGTGCACAATAGGCTTGGGCATGCCGGTGGTTCCGGACGAATAGAGAATCCACAGGGGATGATCGAACGGTACTTGCTCAAATCGGATTTCACCGGACTGCGCGGCAGGATGATCGAGCAATGCTTGCCACGGGATTGCACCTTCCAGAGTGGCCGTCCGGTCGAGGTAGGGGAGGAACACTGTGTGCGTCAAGGTGGGCAGTGCCTCACGCATGGCACGCACCACGCTCATGCGGTCGAAGTCCTTGCCGCCGTAGCGGTAGCCATCTACCGTAAGCAGCAGCTTGGGATCGATTTGCCGGAAGCGGTCGAGAACGCTTGCACTGCCCATGTCGGGTGAACAGCTGGACCAGATTGCGCCGATGCTGGCGCAAGCGAAAAACGCCACGGCGGTTTCGGCGATGTTGGGAAGGTAGGCCACTACCCGGTCGCCCGGCCCGATGCCAAGTGCGCGCAGCGTGTTTGCGACCGCGGTCACCTGCGATTGAAGCTCGCCCCAGCTGAGCTGGGTCAGCGGCCGCAGTTCGGACTGCGAAATAATCGCAGCCTTTTCTGGATCGTCTTTATTGAAGCGAAATAGCCGCTCTGCAAAATTCAGACGGGCGCCGGAGAACCATTTCGCTCCCGGCATGGCATGCGAGTCCAGAGCGGCGCTATAGGGCGCCGATGTCTGCACGTCGAAATATTGCCACGTGGATTCCCAGAAGTCTTCGATATGCGTGACCGACCATTGCCAGAGCGCGTTGTAGTCATGCAGTTCCTGGTTCCGCGTAAGTCCCTTGTTCTGTTCCAGCCAGTTCATGAAGCGATGGAGGTTGCTGCGTGCAACGCGTTCTGACGACGGCGTCCAGAGCAGGCGATTTTCTTCCGTCATGAAATTTCCTTGTGACTGTTAATTTGTTGAATTTAAGGACTTGTCCGTGGTCACACGTGCAGGGCCGGCTTACAACGCATGTGGCAATGAGGGCGAACTGGTTCAATTTCGCCTCTCGTCAAGCCGGAAGGCGTGCATTAAGACTGACCTTCGTCAACTTTAATGCTTATTCCTCCTGCAGTGTTCGCTGTCGCACCGAAACCCGTGGCGCTTCGATTTAATGTCTCGTACCGAGACTGCAATTGATCCGGCAACCATTACAACTCGAAAGGACGACAACATGGAAACACCAAAAATTATTCCTTCTTCCGGTAGCTCAAACGGCACCTGGGGTACGAACGTCGACCAGGCGCAATCCACAGCCCACGACACCATCGACAAGGTGTCGCAGGAAGTACGCCCCTCGGTAGACCGGCTTTCCGAGAAGGCGCATCAGACAGTGGACAGGCTTTCCGGCGTTGCTTCCCAGGCTGCTTCCAGCCTGTCCGACAAGGCCTCGCAATATCGTGACCTGCAGGGCCAGTGGGTTGGCGAAGCACGCGACCAGATCCGTGAGCGCCCGGTAGCGGCGCTTGCGGTCGCACTGGCCGCCGGCTTCGTGCTGCGTCATCTGCTGTTCTCACGTTAGACGCAGCGCTGCGCACAGTCGTAGATACGCCTTTCGGCAAGCATTGCGAAAGGCGTTTTTTGACGTGAGAAATTTGACTTGGGTATTCCGCCATCGGAGCCGTGCGCGGTCTGGGCGAAATGGCGTGGGCGCCCAATCCAGAAACCTAATAACCGAGGGGGTCACATGGATCAGCAGACCAGAATCATCAGCGGAATCGCAATCTGTCTATGCATGGCGTTGGGCGCATGCAACCGGACTGGCGACAATCCGAAGCCGATTGCGGGCGCAACCAGCGCATCGCCAGGTGAAGGAAAATCGGTCGCCCTGCCACCCGCCAATCTGCCAGCGTCGGACGCCGCAATACCGCCATCAGCCCCGGTCGCATCGACGACGTCGAACGACGAAAAGCAATCCCAGGCTGTGCCAAAAGAGCTGAGCAAGCAGCAGGAAAGCACGTCCATGCCGATGGCGGGACAGGTCAACAACCATTCCGTTCCGGATACGAAAGGCGCAAAGCAGTAGATTGTCGAGGCTTGAATGGCGCCGGTGCGAGGACCGCATCAGGCGCCGTGGTTAAAGACTGGCGCTGGGGGGCGCCGGCGCGCGTGCCATGCCGCGTCAGGGCTCAGTGCATCTGATGCTTGAGGTCAGACAATTCGCGGTGCGCCTGCATCACCGCACTCTTGACCGCGGGCTCGACATTGCCCGCGCGTTCGCATGCATCCTTCGCACGATCACCCATTTGCTCCAGATCATCCACGCACTGACGCAATTGGTCTTCGTTCTGCGACTGCATTGTTTGGCGCGCCTGTCCGGTTTTCTGATCCAACTCCTGAACGCAAGTCTTGAGATCCGTCGGAACATTGCCCGCCGCCTGACATGCCTGTGCCGCCTGGTGAATGGTTTGTTCGATGTGCTGGAAGCGTTGCTGTATTTCGCTGGTCTGCATCATGGTTCTCTCCGCTCATAACGCCGGGCCGTCCCGGGCCGGATTGGATAAGGCATTGCACACCAAGTTCCACAGGCCCCGGGATCGCCTGCGGCGAGTCCAGCGGGGCCAGCGAAGCAAATCGACGCAAAGGACTCAGGACGGCTTCATGCGGCGCGACCAGGCGGCCAGTGACACCAGGAATTTTTGCAGGAAGTCGCGCGTGACGGCGTCAGTCAACTTGCCATTGGCGTCGAACTTCGTATTGGCTGCGCCAATCATGACTTCCGGCCGGTTCAATACCATTCCATTCATGAACACGAACATCTGCCGAAGGTGGTATTGCGCCCGCGCGGTACCGAGCACGCCGGGCGATGCGCCGATGATGCCGATCGGCTTGCCGTCGAATGGCTGGCTGGGCGGACGTGATGCCCAGTCGATCGCATTCTTCAACATGCCCGGTACCGAATAGTTGTATTCCGGCGTCGCAATCAGTACCGCGTCGGCGGTCGCAATCTTCTCTCGCAGAGTCTGCACCGCGGCCGGATACCCTTGCTCCCGCACATCGTCGTTGTACATCGGAATAGAGGACAGATCGAAAATCTCCATGGTGACGCCTTCCGGCAGCAATTCGCTTGCCGCGCGCAGTGCGGCGGAGTTATAGGAGTTTTTGCGAAGACTGCCTGAAATGCCGAGAATGTGAAGCGGTGCGCTCATTGGATTCCTTCAAAAAATGGGAGTGTTGCCGACACGCTGTCGTGTCGGCTAACGGGATGGTCCGCACGATGCAGGACCGGTCGGATTATGCCAGCGCACGGCGCGAGGCGTTTGCACGGCAATTCTCATTGCCACCTGGCGATGCGGGACAACGTGGAATGCCAGCGACGAATCAGTGCAATATCTGCCTGGCCGTTGTCATCGGCGGCGCCGTGTCCTGCTGCTGCGGCACGCCCCGCTCAATGAAGCGCTTCATGCGCAACAGATCTTCTTCAAGCTGGCGTTCCGGGTCGCTGCCCAGAAGCAGGGCCAGGCTTTGCCCGAGCACACCGGCCGGCGGCGACCAGGCAATGCATACCGTAGCGAGCGTACCGCCGCCACGCGGCTCGAGGTCGACCGAGCCGCTGTTTTCTACCATGGCGCCCGGCTCACTCTGCCATGCCAGCCGGCTTGGCCGCCGGATTTCGGTCAACTGGGCATTCCATTGAATGTCGGACCCGGCCGGCCCGCGCACCGCCCAATGCGAGCGACCGCGCCCCAAATCGCGAACTTCCAGCACGTGGGACATAAATTGCGGGAAGTTTTCTATCCGGCTCCAGATGTCGAAAACCGCGTCAGGCATAGCCTGAATCTGTATCTGTTTTTCAATCTCGACCGGCTGGCCGGAAACCGACGAGCCGAAGTACTTGCGCCAGTCCATGTTGCGCAGCCCCGCCAGCATGCCGAAACCTGCAGCGGCGGCGCGCATGCCACCTGAACCGCGCCGGCTGACCGCATAGCAAGCGAGCAGGCCGACACCCAGGCCGGCCGCGAGTTTCAGCGTCGCCGCGTTGTCGCCAACCATCCGAGCCAAACTTGAACTGCTGTCCCCGTCTTGCAGACGATCGCGCACGTATTCGACACCTGGAATGCCCTCGACCAGGTCCAGCAGCCGGCTCTTTTCCACGGCGGATACGGGCCCCCTGAGCGTTACGGTGCCGAGCCGCGCGCTTACCCCGACATGATCCAACTCAGTCGACAAGCGACTTATTCGGGAGCGAACCCGGGCCTCAAGCACATGATCGTCGATCGGCATGACGCGCTGCTGCCCAAGCAACCGGCTGGCGCCAAACTGGACGCCACTCGCACGGCTTCCAGCTTCGCGCATGACGCCGTTGACCGCATCGCCGGTGCGACTGGCAAGCTCCCGCATCCTCTCCTGCATGGCGGCCCTGCGCCGCCGGCCCATGTCGGGATCGGCGACATACATCGCTAGTGCGCCCAGCACCATGCCGCCAACCAACCCGACCCACTGGCCGCCAACCGCGCGGACGCCTTTTTTATCGCTTTGCCTCACGTCGATTCTCCTTTGGGATGCGGCGTCAGTCCGAACGCTGACGCTGGCTTGACGATGTTGGACAGCCAGCATCGCCCGCCAGTTTCATTAACGTTGCCCACCCGAATTTTGCTTGCCGAAGCTGCCGCGTGCATCCCATGAAGCTTCGACCAGGCGGTCGCCAAATCCCTGGACAGGAAATGCCTCGACAAATCCCGCCTATTCCGGCGATGCGCGGGACACTAGTTTCGGCGCCGACAGGACCGATTCCGCCGCCCTGCGCGCACCGGGCAAGAACCGGGCAATCGTTGCAAGCAATTCATCCTCGGCCACCGGCTTGGTGAGGTAAGCGTCGCAACCGGAAAGGTTGCCACGCAGTTTGTCGAGCGATGAGGACTTGCCGCTCAGGAGCACGACGGCAGGCGCACCACCGCCTTCCACTGCCTTGATTTCCTTGCAGACTTCATAGCCATCGATGCCTGGCATCATGATGTCAAGCAGGACGCAGGTGTAGGCCCTGCTGCGAGTCATGGCGACGGCGGATTCGCCGTCGACTGCGAAGTCGACATTGAAACGAAAGGGGGTCAGCTTGGCGCTGAGGAATGCGCGTACCGTTGCGCTATCGTCGACCACCAACACGGACTCGACCGGCTTGCCGGGAGCAACCACGGGAGCTGGTGGACGAGGATCGCGGGCGCGTCGCAGCGTCGCGCCATCCCACGCTGGGGCCAAGGCAAGGTTGCGACGGGCGCGCTCCAGCAATGCTGAACGCATCACCAGATCCATTTGATCGAACAGGCGCATCCACCGAATGGGTCTTTCAACCAGTGGCCAGGCAATACCGTCGAGTTCGCGTCCGATCATGACGGCCGGTGCATGCTGATTCGGTGAAAGGCTTTTCAGCAGTTGCACGGCATGCGCATTGTCCGCGTTGATGAGGTAGATGTCCGGCCGCTCGTCGGGTGTAGCGGCTTCCGCATAGCTGAAGGCGCGACGGGCCGTTAGCCGGAACGTGGTGTTGAAGAGATTTCTTTCGATCTCGGGAAAGCCAACCATTTCCAGCACGAAGCGCTGGCTTTGGTCTTCCGGCGGCGAAACAGGATGATTGGGATTCATGCGGGTGGCTGTTCCGAGACAGGAACAGATAACTTGGTAACAGTAAGGGCGCTGCGGAAGTTGAAGGGTGATGCCGACCGGCACACCCCAGGTTTCACGATCGTCGACTCTCCAACGGCGATTCTCGACCGACGACTCCCGAATATCGACTCCCGAAAATCGACTTCGTTTACGACTGCAATAACCAGAGGACCTTACCCGATCAGGGGAGGGTTGTCCATATGCGAGCGGCGTCCAACCCTCAAAGGTGTCATACTTGCGGCATCCCCATTTTGCCCCACATCGTTTCAGCCTTTCAGCGGCCGAAACCTTGCCTTTATGCTTTCGCCCAAAAACATCCGCGCCACGCCCCCATACCGGGCCGACATCGGTACGCCCGCTCCATTCCTGCCCATGTCCCGCGCGGAGATGGACGCCCTGGGATGGGACAGTTGCGACGTCATCCTGGTCACCGGCGACGCCTACATTGACCATCCCAGCTTCGGCATGGCGCTGATCGGCCGCCTGCTCGAGGCGCACGGTTTCCGCGTTGGCATCCTGAGCCAGCCTGACTGGATGTCCGCAGAGCCGTTCCGCGCGCTGGGCAAGCCGAACCTGTATTTCGGCATCACAGCCGGCAATATGGATTCAATGGTCAACCGATATACCTCCGACCGCAAGATTCGCTCAGAAGACGCGTACACCCCCAACGGCGCACCCGATCGCCGGCCAGACCACGCTGTGGTGGTCTACGCCCAACGCGCGCGGGAGGCCTATCCGGGCGCCAACATCGTCATCGGGAGTATCGAAGCCAGCCTGCGACGAATCGCCCACTACGATTACTGGTCGGACAAGGTGCGGCGCTCGGTACTGCCAGATTCCAAGGCGGACATCCTCCTGTTTGGGAATGCAGAGCGTGCCCTCCTTGATCTCACGCACCGGTTAGCCGGCGGCGAATCAATCCGGGATATCCGCGACTTGCGTGGCACCAGCTTCATGGTGCCGCGCGACTGGAAGCCGGCGCCCGACTGGTTGGAAACCGATTCGACTCGCGTGGATCAGCCTGGCCGGGTGGACCCGCATACCGATCCGTATGAAATGAAGTCAAAGAACGACGCCAGCTGCAAGACCAGTGAGGACGCCCAGTCCGGCGCTGCGGTCGCCGCGCCGAAAACGGACCCGCTGGCCGCGCAAACCATTCGGATCATCTCGCGCGAGGAGCGACAGGCCGCCCTGAAGGAAGTGCGCGGCAAGGCCGTGCTGCGGCTGCCCTCCTACGAGGCGGTGAAGGCCGATCCGGTTCTATACGCGCATGCTTCGCGGGTATTCCACCTTGAATCGAATCCCGGCAATGCGCGGGCGCTGGTGCAAGCGCACGGTGAGCGCGACGTTTGGCTCAATCCGCCTCCGATTCCGCTTGCGATGGACGAAATGGATTTCGTGTATGACAGGGCTTATGCACGCGCACCCCATCCTTCCTACGGCAAGGCGCGCATACCTGCGTGGGAAATGATCCGCTTCTCGGTCAACATCATGCGGGGCTGCTTCGGCGGCTGCACTTTCTGCTCAATTACGGAGCATGAGGGCCGTATCATACAAAGCCGCTCTGAGCCGTCGATCCTGCGCGAGATTGAACTGATCCGCGACAAGACCAAGGGCTTTACCGGCACCATCTCCGACTTGGGCGGACCGACCGCCAACATGTACCGGCTTGCCTGCAAGGACAAGAAGATCGAAGAGTCGTGTCGCCGGCTGTCGTGTGTGTACCCGAGCATCTGTTCCAATTTGGGCACCGACCACAGCAAGCTTATCCAGCTTTACCGTAAGGCGCGGGCGATTCCGGGCGTGAAAAAAATCTTGATCAGTTCCGGCCTGCGTTACGACCTCGCCGTGCGCTCCCCAGAGTATGTGAAGGAACTCGTTACGCACCACGTCGGTGGCCTGCTGAAAATCGCGCCCGAGCATTCGGAAGACGGTCCGCTGTCGAAGATGATGAAACCCGGAATGGGGGCCTATCACCGCTTCAAGGAATTGTTCGACCGCTACTCGAAGGAAGCGGGCAAGGAACAGTACCTGATCCCTTATTTCATCGCAGCCCATCCAGGTACGACGGACGAAGACATGCTTAACCTCGCGCTCTGGTTGAAGCAAAACGATTTCCGTCTGGACCAGGTACAAACTTTTCTGCCCACCCCCATGGCGCTGGCGACGGCGATGTATCACAGCCGCAAGAATCCGCTGCGCAAGGTGACGGTTGATTCCGAGGCGGTGGAGACGGTTAGGGCCGGCAAGATCAGGCGTCTTCACAAGGCTTTCCTGCGCTATCACGACCCGGATAACTGGGAAATTCTGCGCGAGGGCTTGCGCCGCATGGGGCGCTCAGACCTGATCGGTGGCGGCCCGCAGCATCTGGTGCCGCGCCAATCCGGCGGGGCCGAGTTCGCCGTCCTGGAGCAGCGCCGCGAAACGCCTGGTCCGGACCGACTTGCCCGGAAGTTCGGCCAGAACAAGCCACGTGACGGGGCCGCCGTGCAGCGCCAGCCAATAGCAAAAGTCGGGCGGGCAAACCAGGCAAGATCGGCCCAGGCCAATTCCGACAGGCCGCGACCAGGAAGCCTCCCGGCAAGTGCGCGCCGGAAGTAGCCTGCCGTGTAATCACTTCGCAGACCTCGCGCGGGCGAACCGCTCGGCATGGCATGGCATGGCAGCTTCGTAGCCTCGTTTGCGCTACATGCCTCCGAGCTTTAATCGATCCAATAAATAGTTTTCGCTTTGTATCGAAACGTAAAAGTGTCGGTGTGCCGTCGCTTGTCGTTTACACTTCAAACGTGAGAATCGTGGGCGCCGATCGTGTCATGGCGTGGCTTCATGATGCAATGCCTGGCGCGTTACAGCCGTTCTTTGCGGGAACCATCAAAATGAAGATCATCAAGCAGGTCATTGTAGGCGTTGCGCTCCTGACCTCGGTCGTCGGCAGCGCCGCGTTGGCCCGTGGCCATGGCCATGGCGGTCACGGCCACGCAAGGGTCGGCATCTTTCTTGGCGTGCCACTGGCAGGCGCGGCTTACTACTACGGCCCGCGCTACTACTACCCGCCCTATCCTGGCTACTATCCGGGCTATTACGCTGGATACTATCCTTACGGCGCGCCGGTAGTTGCTGCCGCGCCGCCGGTCTATGTCGAGCAAGGCCAGGAAGGCCAGCAGGGCTCCTCCATGCCTTCAAACTACTGGTACTACTGCACCAATCCACAGGGCTACTACCCCACCGTGAGGGAATGTCCGAATGGCTGGCAACAGGTGCCCCCGCAATCGCAACCCCGCCAGTAGGAAGCCGACATGACCGACATGAGCAAGCTCAATAATAAAACCATGCTGACACTTGATGCTGTCGCGCCGCCGCTGGAGGCAACCAGGCCGCGACCGGGACTGCGGATAGCGCCACTCGCCGTGGTGCTGATGACCGGGTTGCTTGGCGCCTGCGTCACCGTCCCCAACGGTCCGGGCGCGTTAGTGTTGCCTGGCACAGGGAAGACGTTCGAGCAGTTCCGTTTCGATGATGGGGACTGCCGTCAGTATGCGCAGGACCAACTTGGGGGCGCCACCGCCGGGGCGGTGGCCGCCGATAGTGGCGTACGCAGTGCGGCGCTTGGCACTGTTCTCGGCGCGGTTGCTGGCGCTGCGATCGGTGGCAGCCACGGCGCGGCAGTTGGCGCTGGCAGCGGTCTCCTGGTCGGCGGTCTCGCGGGTACGGGGGCTGCGCAAGGATCGGCCTACAACGCGCAACAACGCTATGATTTCAGCTACCAGCAGTGCATGTATGCCAAAGGCCATCGTGTGCCAGTCGCTGCCGGATCAGTCCGCGGCGCCCGTCCGGTACGAGGCTATGAGTCGGCGCCGCCAATGAGCTCCTCCATGCCGCCACCGCCACCTTCGGCGCAGAACTACGGTTACGGCGCGCCCGCCAACATGGCGCCACCGCCGCCGCCACCTGGCGCACCGCCAGCGCCACCGCCGCGGTAACGGATTTCGTAGTCGCCCATTCGTTGAGCATTTCTTGATCGCTTAGCCGACCGTTTCGGCGGTCGCTTAGCTGATGGCTCTCTGGATCGCTTCTCGCCGGTTTGCTTCTGGCCGGATCGCGCCGTGAAGCAAGGGGATGGGCGGCGTGCCGCGATGAAGTCGTCGTTCAGGCACCCACCGCTTCCACTTCGACCGGCATCATCGGAATTGCAATATTCAGAATGGTGCCGGCGCCCGGCGCGCTTTCCACCGTGAACTGACCGCCCAGCGTGCTGACGCGCTCGCCAATGCCGAGCAACCCGAACGAATTCGGCTTGCGCCTGCAACCGGGGAATATGCCAACCCCATTGTCGGCAATCCGCATGTTGAAGTATTCGCCTTCACGGTGCAGGCCGATCTGCACCAGCGTGGCCTGCGCGTGGCGCGCCACATTGGTCAACGATTCCTGAAGGATCCGAAACAGCGCGGTCGCGCGGGAATCGTCGAGGTCGTGATCCGACAGGCTGTCGTCCATCGTTACTTCGCATTCAATACCGGTGCGGCGCTGGAACTCGGTAACCTGCCACTCGATCGCCGCGCTCAGGCCAAGGTCGAGCACGGACGGGCGAAGGTTATTGATGATTGCGCGCACCGCCTTGATCGACATGTCGATGTGACTCAACACGTAGCGAACTTTTTCGTTGAGGATGGGGTGCGCGGTTCCTGTACGCGCCTGCAAGATCGATACGTCGATGCGCAGGGCCATCAGGTTCTGACCGAGCTCATCATGGATTTCACGCGCAATACGCTTGCGTTCGTCCTCCTTGATTTGCTCCTGATACGCCGCGAGCTGGCGCAACAGCTCCTGCGACTTTTGCAATTCCTCTTCGGCGCGTTTGCGCTCGACCACCTCATGTTCCAGCTGGCGGATTACCATCTGTAACTGCTGCATGCTCTGGGGCGGCTCCCGGACCGATCGAAGCAACACAGGCCAGAACGCAATGCCGCCAACCCCGATCAGGAGTGCGGAGAGAAGCAGCGCCGCGTCGTCCATTTCCCGCGTGGGCTCTGCAACGCCGGCGACGATCAGGACATTCAGCAAGCCGCAGAGACCGGCAAGGAGGCCCGTCAACAGGACCGGCCACGCGGTCCGTAAATCCTTGCGGGGCACGCACAGCCATAACAATGCAGCGACGATCGCGAGGCACGCGAGGGCGGATATAAAATGTGACGAGAAGCCGAGGGCTGCCGGCAAATTGCTTCCCGGCGTCGCATGCAGAAGAGCAGGAGCGCTCGACGATAGTGCACCGCTCATCATGTCTCTGCTTGTCATTCCTTTTCTATCCCCGCAAAAGCCGCTCCACCATGCGTTCGCCTTCGCCGTGCGATCGGAACCGGCAGGGAAGCCAAACTCACAGCAAAAGACGCGCGCGCCAGCGAAACCCCGGTGTTCCCGCGGCGCGGCGCGGTGCCACAATCGAACTGAGTTTCGGACTAGTGACTATAGTCATGTCTCCAGGGTAAGGCCCGGCTCATCTGCAGGAGTTTGACGAGCGTCTAAAGGTCTCGGTCGCTTTGTGTCGTTCACAGCTCCGTGACGCACACGGAATCACCAACGGCACCGCCAGCCGATTCTCGTCTTCCTACAACCGATTAAGATGCTGTCTGATAGGAAACAACAACGGCTTTCTCTAGCATGTGACATGTAAAAGGAAAAAAGGTGCTCGTTGACACTTCGGCACGAGCGGACAATCCAAATCAGGAGGCATCATGGGCAAGTATTTCTTGGGCTGGCTGTTGGGCGTTCCCGCTATCGTTCTACTGTTGCTGTATTTTTTCTTTCATTAAAAGGCCACCCTGGATCGTCTGGAGCATGCAGCCATGCAGGGGGAAGTCGACAAATCGCCCGGTTCGCGCAGTGCGGTTAGTCGCATGACCATCGCGGCGGAGTCGCAAACCGGATCGCGGACCGGACCGCAGGCCGGTTCGTACGATGGATTGGCCGACTCTACCGCTTCCCTCTCGTTCGCGTTCAACTCGACCCCTTTTCCGATGTGGCGCACACGTGCGCTGCAAGGCAAGAGTATCGAGGCGGTTAACACGAGCTGGCTCAAATTTACCGGCCGCAGCCATGAGCAGGAGCAGGGTCAGGGATGGCGGGATCTGGTGCATCCGAACGACCTCGAATCTTCTGTTGCAGCGTTCAATGAAGCATGTAAATCGGGCGGCGCCTATAGCTGCGAATACCGATTGCGGCGGCACGACGGTCACTACCGATGGATGCTGGAACAGGCGGCGCCTGAAATTGCCGGCCCAGGCGCGGTCAACGACTATTTTGTCGGCTGCTGCGTCGACATTACGACGCAAAAAGATCGCGAGGAACTTCTCCTGGCTCGCAACGCTACGCTGACTGAGGAAGCGCGGCAGAAGGACGAGTTTCTCGCCATGCTGTCGCATGAGTTGCGCAACCCGCTGGCCGCCATTGCCAGTTCGCTGGCCGTGATGCGCAACTACCATATCTCCGATCCGCTGATCGCGAAAAACCGGTCCATCATCGAGCGCCAATTCGAGAACCTGAGCGGCGTGGTGAACGACTTGCTGGACGTGGCGCGTATCGCCAATGGAAAAATCGGCATGGTGCGCGAGGCGATCACGCTCGATGCCGTCATTGAGCGGGCACTTGAGATCAGCCGTCCGAAAATCGAGGCGATGTCGCATTCGCTAAAAATCTCGCGTCCTCCGGAAACCATCCCAATCCACGGCGACATCAATCGCCTTGCGCAGGCGCTCGCCAATCTCCTGAACAATGCCGCCAAGTTCACCCCTCAGTCCGGGACGCTAACGCTTTTCGCTGGGCGCGACGGAGAGCGCACATTCCTGAAGGTCCAGGATACCGGCGTTGGCATCAATCCGGCATTTCGCCCTCGCCTGTTCCAGTTGTTTGCGCAAGACGACAGTGCGGAGGCGCGGACCCAGGGCGGACTGGGCATTGGACTGGCGGTGGCACAGGAAATCGTCAGCCTGCATGGCGGCACAATCGAAGCAAAAAGCGACGGGCTTGGCCGCGGTAGCGAGTTCACGATTTTTTTGCCGACCGATGCGCCGCCTGAGCAGATTGAGGCCAAGCCAGTCGTCGCCGGAGCGGGCGTGTTGGAGAATCGCCAGTTCCGCATTCTCCTGATCGATGATAACGAAGATGCAAATGAGTCGATGGGTTCGTTGCTCAAGCTGCTGAATTACGATGTCCGCACCGCGAATGATGCGGAATCGGGGTTGAAGGCAGCCGTGGAGTTCGAGCCGCATCTCATCCTGTCCGATATAGGTTTACCGGGCACAGACGGCTATCAGCTCGCGCCCGCACTGCGCAAGGCGGCGGGCGACCGCAAACTGATTCTTGCCGCCGCTACCGGCTATGGACTGGCCAGCGACCGTTCACGCTCGCAGGCTGCCGGCTTCGATTACCACCTCGTAAAACCGCTCGACGCCGACGCGCTGCTGGATTTCATTGCGCAGCAGGCCGCCGCGTACTAGAGCGGAGGTACAAGGCACTGCAGGTTTATGGCAAGCCTGGCGTGCAGGTGCACACCGGCGCGTTTGGGCCGCGGACGATCCGACAAGGGACGATCCAAGCGATCGGACGAAACGAAAAATTGGAGAAAGGAAGAATTCGGGCGAAGCGTCGGGCGGGAAAAATTGCCGACTGCTTGGAACTTCAATTGTGGGTAATGCATGGCTGGAAATGCATGGTGGGAAGTGCTGGTTTCGAACCAGCGACCTATCGCGTGTGAGGCGATCGCTCTACCCCTGAGCTAACCTCCCGGTCGGCGCGAATTATCTCACAGAAGAATCAGTGAATCAATTTGCGACGAGCGTGCGCCATAGGGAAACGCCTTTCACTTCCTTGTCCAGGCTGCTTAATACTGCCTCATGCTGCGCAAGCTCGTCCTCGCTCGGCGCGAGCACAATAATCTCGCGCAACGGCATGGCTTGCAGATCGGCGCCAATGACAGCCTCTTCGTCTTCGCCGCCGAGGTCCATGGCAAGGCTGTTCTGCCCCCTTGTCATCGACAGATAGACTTCTGCAAGCAACTCGGCATCCAGCAAGGCGCCGTGCAGCGTCCGATGCGCATTCGAGACCCCATAGCGGTCACACAGCGCATCGAGTGAATTGCGCTTGCCGGGATGGATTTCCTTTGCGCGTACCAAGGTGTCTATGACGCCAACCACATGCTGCCCGAATGGCGGAACGCTCAGGCGGCTGAATTCGGCGTCCAGAAAGCCGACGTCAAATGGCGCGTTGTGGATGATGACTTCGGCACCGCGAAGGTAGTCGCGCAACGCATCGCAGATCTCGCCGAATTTTGGTTTGTCAGACAAGAATTCCGTCGTCAGGCCATGGACCTCGAGCGCCCCGGGTTCGGAATCGCGTTCTGGATTGATGTACGCGTGAAAGTTGTTTCCGGTCAGGCGACGGTCAACCAGTTCGACGCAACCTACTTCGATAACGCGGTCGCCGGAGCGGGGATTGAGTCCAGTGGTTTCGGTGTCAAGTACGATCTGGCGCATGAAGCCCACAAGGAAATTGGTTGAATCGGAATTGCGTGGATTCTACATGGAAGGGGTTGCTTTGAGAGCACCTGGAGCGCGATTCGCACTGTCCCTGCGAACGCCCTGCCAATGCCCGTGCGGGTGCCCCTTACGATGACACCGAACCCACACCACGGTTGGCGAGCGCATCGGCGCGCTCATTGCCGACATGTCCCGCATGTCCCTTGACCCAGCGCCACTCAATCTTGTGGCGTGACTGCGCTTCATCGAGCGCCTGCCACAAGTCCACATTCTTGACAGGCTCCCTGGCGGCGGTTTTCCAGCCGCGTTTCTTCCAGCCGTGGATCCACTCGCTGATTCCCTTCTGCACGTACTGGCTGTCCGTATGAACGATCACCTCGCAAGGCGCCTTTAGCGTGCACAGCGCCTCGATAACGGCCTTTAGTTCCATGCGGTTGTTGGTCGTGTTCGATTCGCCACCGAACATTTCCTTCTCATGTTGGCCAGCCACCAGCCATGCGCCCCACCCACCAGGTCCCGGGTTTCCCTTGCAGGCGCCATCCGTATAAATTTCAATTTTCTGCATTTCCATTGGTACTCTTCTGACTCCTGTTGGTTGCAGGGACGCCTTTTGGCGCATGCATCGGCCGCCGGTTCCAAGCCGGACCAATGATGCGCATGCCACGCACTCGCTTGATAGCCTGCACTACGTATACCGCACCCAGGAACGGCCACCATCGGTTGCCCGCCTTTTCCATGAAATCGAATCGACGCAGCCAGCGCTCCGTGTTACATGGCGGCGCATAGCAACCGAAATGTCCTCGATTGACGTCCATGTTGAGTAGCTTGAGCCAGTCCTTCAAGCGGGGCACGCTAATGAACTCGCCGTTGAGCGGCAAGAAGTGCGCACCTGATATGCGTCCAGTGGCCTGTCGGGCGCCCCACAGGCTGGCTGGATTGAAGCCGCAGACGATCAGCTGACCTTCGGGAATCAGCACCCGCTCGACCTCGCGCAGAACTTGATGCGGCTCTTCGGCGAACTCCAGCACATGGGGCAGGATGACAAGGTCAAGGCTATGCGTGGCGAACGGCAGTTCGGCGAAATCATGGACTACCGAAACCTGCATGCCGCCTGATTCAGCGCCGGCAGTCGTAACGGACCTGTGCGTATCGGTCAGCCACTTGTTTGGCATGCGGTTTGCCGCAAGTCCATTGATCTGTGGCAGTCCGACCTGCACGGCGTTGAAGCCGAAAATATCGCTGGTCAAGAGGTCGAGCCGCGCCTGCTCCCAGTCACGCACATAACGACCTACCGGCCCTTCGAGCCAAGGCCCCAGGGCTATAATGGATTTTTCAGTTATCGGTTCGTTCATGCCCATGTTGTCAGCTAAACCTTCAGATATCTCGCGCAACGCCCTGTCCGTTGTCGCCATACCCGCGTTCGCCGACAATTACATCTGGCTTATTCACAATGGCGAGCACGCGGCGGTGGTCGATCCAGGCGACGCTCAACCCGTGCTCGACGTATTGATTTCCAGGAATCTGACTCTCGCCGCTATTCTACTGACACATCATCATGCTGACCATGTCGGCGGTGTTCCCCACTTGCTGCGGCATCGACCGGTTCCTGTATGGGGGCCGCGCAACCCGTCCATTGGGGGCATAACGAATCACCTGGGTGAAGGCGACCACGCCAGCGTGCCGGAAATAGGCCTGGTGCTTGACGTGCTGGAAGTGCCGGGTCACACGCTCGACCATATTGCTTATGTCGCGGCGCA
Source organism: Herminiimonas sp. (assembly GCA_028292265.1). GTDB lineage: Bacteria > Pseudomonadota > Gammaproteobacteria > Burkholderiales > Burkholderiaceae_D > JAQGMR01. The sequence continues at coordinate 104,008 of JAQGMR010000071.1, read as the reverse complement.
AGAGGGATGGGTGTTCTGCGGCGATACGCTTTTTGCCGGCGGCTGCGGTCGGCTTTTCGAAGGCTCGGCACAACAAATGACGACATCGCTGGCAAAGCTGGCCCGCCTTCCCGGCGACACGGCGGTCTATTGCGCGCATGAGTACACCGTCGCCAACCTGCGCTTTGCGGTAGCGGCGGAACCGGGCAACAGCTTGTTGCACGCACGCCTGCTTGCGGAACAGACTAAACGCTCCCACGGGGAGCCGACCATTCCCTCGACCATCGAACTCGAGAAACAGACCAATCCCTTCCTGCGAAATACCGAAGCAGAAATCATCGCCACGCTGCAAAACAAGCGGGGACTCGTCAGCGGCAAGCCGGTTGAAGCGTTCGCTGCCCTGCGCGAATGGAAAAACGCGTTCCGTTAAACGCATCGGCAAGGCAAAAGAGCGCTTCCGCCGGGAACCTTCCGTTAAGATTCGTGCAACTTTGCGCTTCGTCACTAAACCGACATTTTTCTTGACCAGACGAAAGATCAGTACGTACACTCTGCGGCATACTCCTGTGCAAGACCGACTGATTCATGGGTCGGGACACTGTAAAGCGGACCCATGCCTCAGTACACTACCAAAGCCATTGTTTGTGCAGCACTCCTGACGCTCGGAGCACCGCTGGTCCTCGCAAACGACATCTCCGTTTTCACCTACTCTCCGCGTCACCCGCTAGACCCCAACGATCCCCTGATGCAAGTCCTCAATATGGAGGAAGTTGACGTCTGGGGACGCATCCGCAAAGGCTTCGGCATTCCGGATCTGGACAACCCGCTTGTGACCTCGCAGACCGCCTGGTACACGGCGCGCCCAGACTACATTCAACGCACCACGACGCGGGCTTCGCGCTATCTGTTCCACGTCGTACAGGAACTTGAGAAGCGCAATATGCCTACCGAGCTTGCGCTGCTTCCCTTTATTGAATCCGCCTTCAATCCCGAGGCCTATTCCACGGCCAAGGCCGCGGGCATGTGGCAGTTCATTCCTTCCACCGGCCGCGATTTCAACCTCAAGCAGAACATGTTCCGGGACGAACGCCGCGACGTGCTTGCCTCTACCGACGCCGCGCTAAGCTACCTGCAGAAACTGTATGGCATGTTCGGCGACTGGCAACTTGCGCTGGCTGCCTACAACTGGGGCGAAGGATCGGTTCAGCGCGCTATCAATAAGGCTCGGGCCGCCGGCCAACCCATCGACTTCAACAGCCTTTCGGCGTATATGCCGGCGGAGACCCGCAATTACGTCCCGAAGCTGCAGGCGGTGAAAAACATCATCGCAAATCCTGCGCAATACAACATTGCATTGCCCAAGGTTGAAAACCAGCCGTACTTCGTCACGATCGGCAACACGCGCGACATCGATGTCAAGGTTGCCGCGCAACTCGCGGAACTGTCGATGGATGAATTCAGGGCGTTGAATCCACAGTTCAACCGTCCGGTTATCACGGGCGGCAATACGCAAATACTTCTTCCAAAAAGTAATGCGGAAAAATTCAAGACGAACCTTGGAAAGTGGGGCCATGCGCTCTCTTCATGGACCTCACACAAGGTCACCGCGGTTCGGGAACGGATAGAAACTATCGCCGCACGCTTCAACACCACGCCCGAGTTGCTGAGGGAAGCCAATCACATTCCGCCGAAGATGGTGCTAAAGGAAGGGTCGACCATTCTAGTGCCGCGGTCCGAAGAAAATCGTGGCAACGAAATTACCCGGGACGCCGCAGATAACGCCATGATGGCAATGGAACCGGATGCGCCGCCAACCCGACGTATCACTGTGAAGGCTGGCAAGGGTGATACGTTGCAAGCGATTGCCAACCGCAATCGCGTGACCGTCGCTGACATAAAAAGTTGGAATTCGCTTTCGCGTGAAACCGTTTCGCGCGGCCAGGTACTTGTCCTGAATGTGCCCAATGTTCGTGGCAACGCTGGCACCGCTGTGGCGCGTAACCGCGCCGGTCGCCCGGTCGGTCGCACGCTTGTCCACAGCAAATTGGCTGCGGCCCCGGTTAAGTCAAGCAAGTCCGGCAAGTTGGCTGCGGCCCCGGTTAAGTCAAGCAAGTCCGGCAAGTTGGCTGCGGCCCCGGTTAAGTCAAGCAAGTCCGGCAAGCCGACTAAAACCGCCAACAAGTCAGCGGGCAAGAGTGCGACCAGGACCGCCAACAACCCGCCCAGCAAAAGCGTGAACAAGACCCTGCTGGCCAGGCAATAGAGGCGTCATCCGTGGGCGGCAGGGGCTGGCTGGCATCGCCTGGCATGCCTTTGCCTCCGCGTTAGCGGACGCCCTGATCCGGCTCCAAGCGCATTCCCGGTTTCGTCCTCAGTGCGTGGCGCTTGCATCCACGTCGTCGAGGGCAACCGTCGAATACGTCGACGCTGCCAGCAGCTTGCGGGTGTAGGCTTGTTTGGGTGTCGACAACACCTCCTCCGCCTGCCCGCTTTCGACTACCTTTCCGTCCTTCATGACCAGCACGCGGTGCGCCATGGCGCGAATGACTGCAAGGTCATGACTGATAAATATATAAGCCATGCCATGCTTGCGCTGCAGCGCCGCCAGCAGTTGCAGTACCTGCAGTTGAACAGACACGTCGAGCGAGGACGTCGGCTCGTCGAGCAGTACGAGATCGGGTTCCAGCACCAGTGCGCGGGCGATGGCGATGCGTTGCCGCTGTCCGCCTGAAAATTCATGCGGATAGCGCGACATCATGTCGGGCGACAAACCAACTTCCATCAGACCGGCCGCTACCGCCGCGCGCAATGCGGGTGCGGTTAAGCCGGGCCGATGCAAAGCCAGTCCCTCGCCGACGATCTGTTCGACCGTACGACGCGGCGAAAGCGACGCGAACGGATCCTGAAACACCACCTGCATCCGGGCCCGGAGCGGCCGAATTTCGGATGACGACATAGCGCTGACCGGCTGCTGCGCGAAACGGATCTCGCCGCTCACCTTCGCCGCCGAGAGTCGCAGCAGCGCCATGCCAAGCGTCGACTTCCCCGAGCCGGACTCGCCGACAATGCCAAGCGTTTCACCCGGCAGCACCTGCAGCGACACGTCGTCCACCGCGACAAAGTCGCGGTGGCGAAACCAGCCCTGCGCAATGGCAAAGCTGCAGCGTACCTGCGCCGCCTCGAGCAGCGGCTCCGCGCTGGCGGCGTTCGTCTCCACCATCCGCGTCGGATGGCTGCCCAAAAGCTTCTTTGTGTACGGCTCGCGCGGCGCGGAAAACAGTTCCTGCGAGGTGGCTGTTTCGACCAGCTTGCCGTGCTCCATCACCCCGACCCGGTCGGCGAAATGCCGTACCAGATTCAGGTCGTGCGTAATCATCAGCACCGCCATGTTCTCTTCGCGCTGCAACTGGTTCAGCAGCTCGAGAATCTGCACCTGGATCGTAACGTCGAGCGCCGTGGTTGGTTCGTCGGCAATCAGCAGCTTCGGCCGACAGGCAAGCGCCATGGCAATCATCGCGCGCTGACGCTGGCCACCAGACAGTTGGTGCGGATAGGCCAACGCCCGTCGCGCGGGTTCGGGTATGCCGGTCTTGTGAAGCAGGTCGACCGCGCGCAATGCCGCCGCCTTCACGCTTAGTCCTTCATGCAGCATCAGCACTTCGGCGATCTGATTGCCAATGGTGAACAGCGGGTTCAACGCCGTCATCGGCTCCTGGAAGATCATCGCCACGTCCTTGCCGCGCAAGCCGCGCAGGGCCGGTTCCGGCATGGTCAGGACGTCCCGTCCCTGGAACTGGACGCTTCCTTCGTACTGCGCATCCTGTGAAAGCCGCAGCACCGCCAGCGCGGTGACGGTCTTGCCAGAACCGGACTCGCCTACCAGCGCAAACTTCTCGCCGGGAGCGATGCTGAAGCTCACGTCGTCGACGACGACTGATGAACCGAATTTGATCCGCAGGTTCTGCACCAGAAGCAGGGGCGCTCGAGCGTCAATGATCGTCGGTGCTGCGGTGCCGGGCAAAGGCGCCACATAAAGCGGCGGGCTCATCCGCGCCTCCGCACATCGAGGGAATTGCGAAGTGCGTCGCCGATATTGGTGAGCAACAGGAGCGTCACGGTCAACACCAGAAATGTGGCGACCGCGATCCACCAGGCGTCCAGATTGTTTTTGCCCTGGGCCAGCAGTTCGCCGAGGCTGGGCGTCGATGGCGGCACGCCCAGCCCAAGAAAGTCGAGGCTGGTAAGCGCCAGGATCGCCCCGCTCATGCGGAACGGCAGGAAGGTGACGACCGGCGTCATGCTGTTGGGAAGAACGTGCCGCCAGATGATTTGGCCGCTCGACAAACCCAGGGCGCGGCCTGCCTGCACGTATTCCAGGTTGCGATTGCGCAGGAAGTCGGCGCGCACGTAGTCGGACAGGCCCATCCAGCCGAACAGGGAAAGCAGGATCAGCAGCAAGCCGATACCTGGGTCGAAGATAGAGGCAAAGATGATCAGCAAGTAAAGCTCCGGCATGGAGCTCCAGATTTCAATGAAACGCTGAAAGAAAAGATCGGTTCTACCGGCGAAATAGCCCTGCACCGCGCCGGTCGCCATGCCAAGCAGCACGCCGGTCACTGTGAGCGCGAGGCCAAACAAAATAGATACCCGGAAGCCGTACAACAATCGGGCTAGTACGTCCCTGCCCCGGTCATCGGTGCCTAGCCAATTCTCCGAAGATGGCGGTGCGGGATTGGGCGACTTGGCGAAGTAATTGAGCGTGTCGAAACTGTAGTGATTAATGGGATAGATGGCCCAATTGCCATCCTTGTTGAATTGGTCACGGATGAACGGATCAAGGTAATCGGCGCGCGTCTCGAAGTCGCCATTGAAGGTCTTTTCGGAATAGGTTTTCAGGACCGGGAAGACCAGTTGGCCGTGGTAGCTGGCGACCAGCGGCTTGTCGTTGGAAATCAGTTCCGCGGCGAGGCTAAGCGCAAACAGTGACAGGAATATCAGCAGGCTCCAGTAGCCGCGACGATTGCCGCGAAAGCGCATCCAGACGCGTCGACCGGGAGAGACCGATATTGGGCCAGCGGCGGGCTGGTCCGGCGATGCGGCCGGATCTGGAATCGGGGGATTGAGGTCAGCCTTCATCGGTCCCTTCATCGCGCCAGGCTTTCGAATTGCACGCGCGGATCTACCCACACGTAACAGAGGTCGCCGATCAGCTTCACCACAAGCCCGATCAGCGTGAACAGGTACAGCGTTCCCATCACCACCGGATAGTCGCGCCGCACCACCGATTCATAGGACAGCAGCCCCAGTCCGTCCAGCGAGAACAGTGTTTCGATCAGGAGGCTGCCAGCGAAGAAGGCACCGATAAAAGCCGCGGGAAAGCCGGTCACGAGCGGTATCAGCGCATTGCGAAACACGTGCTTGTAGAGGACTCGGTTTTCGGCCAGCCCCTTAGCGCGCGCAGTCAGGACATATTGCTTGCGGATCTCTTCCAGGAAGGTGTTCTTGGTCAGCATCGTCATCACCGCAAATGCGCCCGCCACGGAGGCCGTCACGGGCAAGGTGATATGCCACAGGTAGTCGAGCGTCTTGCCGGCCCACGACAAGGATTCCCAGTTATCGGAGGTCAGCCCGCGCAGCGGGAACCATTGGACAAAGCTGCCGCCGCCGAACAGCACCAGCAGGAACACGCCGAGGACGAAACCAGGAATGGAGTAGCCGACCAGAACCAGCATGCTGGTCACAGAGTCGAACCGGCTTCCTTCCCGCACCGCCTTGGCGATCCCGAGCGGGACAGAGATGAAATAGGTAAGAAAAAAGGTCCACAAGCCGATTGAGATCGACACTGGCAACTTCGATTTAACGAGGTTCCAGACGTCCATATGGTGATAGAAGCTTTGCCCAAGGTCGAAGGTGGCAAAACCCTTGAGCATCTGCCAGAAGCGCTCCGGCGCGGGTTTGTCAAAGCCATACAGCGCCTTGATTTCCTTCACCCGTTCGGCATCAATGCCCTGCCGGCCACGGTACTGTGAAACGCCGCCGCCAGACGCTTCGCCGCTGCCAGTCTGACCCTTGCGCAATTCGATCAGGGCCTGCTCCACCGGGCCGCCCGGCACGAACTGGATGACCACGAAGGTGAGCGCGATGACGCCGAGAAGCGTCGGCAGCATCAGCAGTACGCGCTTGGCAATGTAGGCCCACATGTTCATTGGCGAAGTCCTTCAATGCGATTTCGGGTTTGCAGTTCCTGTGGCGTCGCCACTATGCTGCAAACGGCTGGCTTGCGCGTGCCGGTGCGCCTGGATTCGCAGCGGCAACGACTATGGAAATACAAGGCGTCGTTGTTCATCGCGGCTTGGCCTGCCACCAGGTGGAAATAACGTAAGGGTCAGCCTGGTAATACAGCGGCATTGTGGTCGGGATGCCGAAGCGGCTGCGATACGCCACGCGGTGAATCGATGAAAACCAGTGCGGCACAGCGATGTATTTATGCAGCAGGACCCGGTCCAGCGAACGGGATGCCGCTACCAGTTCACGCCGCGTATTGGCCGCGACCAGCGCACCAACCAGCTTGTCGACCGCAGGGTCCTTCAGGCCCCAGGCGTTGTTGGAGCCGTTGATGTCGGCCGCTTTCGAACCGAAGGTATCGAACAGTTCGTTTCCAGGGCTGGTCACGTCAGGCAAGCGCTCGCTCGTCATGTCGAAGTCGAATTCCTCCATGCGCTTCTGCACCAGCGCGAAGTCCGCCGTGCGCTGGTTCACCTGCATGCCAAGCTTTTGCAGCGAGCGAATATAGACGCTGATAATGCGGGAGAGCGCGGACTGGTCGTCCAGGATCTCAAAGGTAAAAGGGTCGCCCTTTGCATTGCGGAGTGCGCCGTCGCGGTAATCCCACCCCGCCTCGTGCAGCAACGCGCGCGCTTTCAGAAGATTCTCCCGCAGCGAATGCGGCGCATCCGTTACTGGCTGTACCGGCACCGGGCCAAAAACCGCCGGGTCGAGCATGGCGCGCATCGGCTCTAGCAAGGCTAGTTCATCGGCCGATGGCGAGCCTCTCGCCCCCAACTCGCTATTGTTGAAGTAGGAGTAGATGCGCTTGTACTGGCCGTAGAACAGCTGGCGGTTCATCCATTCGAAATCCATGGCGAGGTCCAGCGCCTGCCGGACCCGGATGTCCTGAAACTGCGGGCGTCGCAGGTTCATCATGAATCCCTGCATGCCGGCCGCGTTGGAATGCGGCAGGCTGCGCTTCACGATTTCCCCACTGCGAAACTTGGGACCGTTATAGCTGCGCGCCCAGTTCTTGGCGCTGTACTCCACTACAACGTCGAATTCACCGGCCTTGAAGGCTTCAAGCCGCGCCACGTCATCCTTGTAGAAGCGGTAGATGATGCGGCCAAAGTTGTACATGCCCTTGCGCGCTGGAACGTCCATGCCCCAGTAAGCGGGATTGCGACGGTAGATAATCGAGCGGCCGACATCGTAACGTTCGACAAGGTACGGGCCGGTCGAAATCGGCGTCTCCAGTCCAATCCGGTCGAATGATGTTTTTGCGCCCCACTTGCGGGAAAACACCGGGACGCTGCCAACGATCAGGGGCAGCTCACGGTTTGCCGACTTGAAGTCGAAGCGCACGGTGCGCTCGCCCAGCATGACGCATTGCTCCACATCGGCATAAACCGATTTGTACTGCGGTGCGCCTTTCGCGATCAGGGTATCGAAGGAATACTTGACGTCGGCCGCGAGCACGGGCTCGCCGTTGTTGAAGCGTGCCTTGGGATTGAGCCTGAATACCACTGATCTTCTGTCCGGCGCCACGACGATGTCTTCCGCGAGCAAGCCGTACATGCTTGCGGTCTCGTCTGCCGAACTGACGGCGAGCGTTTCGAACATCAATTCGGCGATGCCCGCAGCGGTCACGCCCTTTAATGAGTACGGGTTGAACTTGTCGAAGCTGGTCCGCCGGTCCGGATTGGCAAGGTAGAGTTCGCCGCCCCGCGGTGCGTCGGGGTTCACATAGTCAAAGTGCTTGAAGTCCGCCGGATACTTCGCATCGTCATAGAGCGCGAACGCGTGAGCGGCGAAACAGGGGCCGGCTTGCAGCATGCCGGCAAGGAGGACCGCAGAAAAAGCAGCGAAGAGACCGGGTGTCAGGAAGGAATGGGAAAGCGGCTTCGCCATGCGGATCGATCTCTATTCGGTAACGGCGTGGATGGGCTGCGAAAACCGCTCGAACCAGCGCTCGACATGGGCATCGGCGTTGGCGCGAGCAAGGCTGGCCTATTCTACCCAATGAATTGACGGGTGGATGGAACAGGAGAGGTGACGATGAGGACGAAGCGATTACGGGTGCGCGCGCAGTCGACGTGCCGGTTGCCGTTATGACAGTCAGCCCCTACAATCTCGGCACGCTTGAACCACGGAGTCCATCATGGCTTTTCTGCAGGGCAAAAAAATTCTCATCACAGGTCTGCTGTCGAACCGCTCGATCGCTTACGGCATTGCGCAAGCCTGCCACCGTGAAGGGGCGGAACTGGCCTTCACCTATGTCGGAGATCGCTTCAAGCAACGCACCACCGACTTCGCCAAGGAATTTGACAGCACGCTAACCTTTGACTGCGACGTCGGCAACGACGATCAGATCAATGCCGTATTTAGCGATCTGGCCAAGTCGTGGGAAAAGCTTGACGGCCTGGTGCATGCCATCGGTTTCGCGCCGCGTGAAGCGATTGCGGGCGATTTTCTTGATGGGCTGTCGCGCGAGAACTTCCGCATCGCACACGACATTTCCGCATACAGCTTTCCGGCCATGGCGAAGGCGGCCCTGCCGATGCTCTCGGACAGATCGGCGCTGCTGACCCTGACGTACCTCGGCGCGCTTCGTGCCTTGCCGAACTACAACACGATGGGCTTGGCGAAGGCTTCGCTTGAAGCAAGCGTGCGGTACCTGGCCGAGTCACTCGGACGGCGCGGGGTGCGGGTCAATGGCATATCAGCGGGGCCGATCAAGACCCTGGCGGCGAGCGGCATCAAGGATTTCGGCAAGATACTTAATTTTGTTAAAACGCATGCGCCCCTGCGACGCAACGTTACGCTTGAGGACGTCGGCAACGCGGCGGCATTCCTGCTTTCCGACCTCGCCGGCGGCATCACCGGTGAAATTACTTATGTAGACGGCGGCTTCTCTCATGTTGTCGGCGGCATTGCAGAGGAGTAAACGGGGCGATGAGGTAGCAGAGGCAGCAGGCTGCTGCGACTTCATCGCTAACTTGTCGGTCTCGTCATAAGCCGATTCCGGCATCGCGGTGCAATAAAACCCTTGGTAAACAATGCCTGGCAGGGTAGAATGTCGTCTGTGCGTTGCAACATGCAATGCACCCGTCGCACCGCAAACCGTTAGCGAATAGCTTAGCCAAAAAACGTCAGCCTTCCCTGGCATGACGATAAAGCCCTCCCGCCCCTGATGCCATTCTCTGGCATCGTCCCGGCGCAAAGCTTTGTGCCGAAATTTCTAGCATATCGGATCGCTTAGATTTTTCTTCCGGACTGTTTAACAGGTCCGCTTGGCTGTTGCCTTGGTGAGCGTTGCATTATTGCGCTGATGTACCGACCTTCGATCAAGGCACGGTGCAGCGCTGATTTCACGAAAGAAGACAAATGAATTTTGAAACAATAGGTTTGCACGCGTCCTTGCTCAAGGCACTCACCGAATCCGGCTACACCGAGCCGACTGGGGTGCAGCTCCTGGCAGTTCCGGCCGCGCTCGCAGGCAAAGACCTCCTGGTTTCGTCACAGACGGGATCCGGAAAAACGGCAGCATTCATGTTGCCGGCACTGCATAAATTCGCCACGGCCGCCGACGCCGCCCAAGAAACCCAAGGCAAGACCCCAAATCAGGAAGCCCAGTCCGCCCGTTCGCGCAACGAGCGTCCACGCTTCCGTGCTGCCCAGCCCAAAATGCTGGTGCTGACCCCAACCCGTGAACTGGCGCTTCAGGTCACGAATGCGACTGACAAGTACGGCGCGTTCATGCGTCGCATCAAGGCCGTTGCAATTTTGGGTGGCATGCCTTACCCGAAACAGATGCAACTGCTGGCCCGCAATCCTGAAATCCTTGTGGCTACGCCAGGTCGCCTGATCGACCATATGGAATCCGGCAAGATCGATTTCTCCCAGCTTGAAATTCTGGTGCTGGACGAAGCCGACCGCATGCTTGACATGGGTTTCATTGAAGACATCGAGAAGATTGTTGCGGCAACCCCGGCAACGCGTCAAACCATGCTGTTCTCGGCAACGCTTGACGGCGTCGTTGGCACCATGGCACGCCGCATTACCCGTGATCCGCAAATCATCCAGATCGCTGGCGCAGAAACACGTCACGAAAACATCTCGCAGCGTGTTCACTTTGTGGATGACATGTCCCACAAAAATCGCCTGCTCGACCACCTGCTGCGCGACGTAACGATGGACCAGGCCGTTGTCTTCACCGCTACCAAGCGTGACGCCGACACCATCGCCGACCGTCTCAATATCGCCGGCTTCGCTGCGGCGGCATTGCATGGCGACATGCACCAGGGCGCGCGCAATCGCACACTGGACGGCATGCGTCGCGGTCAGGTGCGGGTTCTGGTTGCAACTGACGTCGCAGCGCGCGGTATCGACGTTCCGGCAATCACGCACGTCTTTAACTACGACTTGCCTAAATTCCCGGAAGACTATGTCCACCGCATTGGCCGTACTGGTCGTGCAGGACGTAACGGCACCGCGGTCTCGCTGGTCAATCATTCGGAAACGATGAATGTGCGACGCATCGAGCGTTTCACCAAGCAGACGATTCCCATCGACGTCGTCGTTGGCTTCGAGCCAAAACGTTCGGCATCGCCGGCACGTCCGAAGGCCGGTGGCTGGAAGCCGGGTGATGGCCGCAACGCCAGCAAGCCGGGTCAGCGCAGCTTCAGCAAGCCGTCCGCTCCAAGCCGCGAAGGAAACAGCTACGGCAAGGGTGCGCGGGGCGATAGCGCCGGACGCAGCCGCTTTGGTGATCGTTAATCAGTAGTTTTTAGTTTTAGGCCCTCGGCGCTTCGGCGCCGGGTCAGCCAGTTTTACCGCCTCACGACGGCGCGCTCATTCGAGCGCGCCGTTTTTGTTTTCAAGGGCTGAATCCAGTCGAACCGAAACAGCGGATGTGGCGCGACACTGCCAGGATGCGCACAGGCCACGTGCCAGTGCCCTTGCCAGTGCTGAGTGCCGGGCATCACAGTGCGCAAGTCCTGAAGCCGGCAAAGATGTCATTGCGTTCCGGCAGATAAAAATTCCGGTATTTCGCCGACCGCATCCGGGGCCGCGTTGCGAAAGAAGCGCCACGCAATACCTGGTGGCTCGAAAACCACGGCGCGGAATATTCTCGATAGGCGTCCGCCACGAAGCCTTCATAGGGCTCGAACGGCGAGCACGTCCACTCCCACAAGTCACCCCAGCGCAGTGCCGCATGTCCGGACTGCGCCGCGAACTCCCATTCCTCTTCGGTTGGCAAGCGCCGTCCGGCCCAGGCGCAATACGCCTGCGCCTCATACAGGTTCACGTGCCGTACCGGCTCATTCGACGGCAGCGCCGCCAGCTCGCCGAAACGCTCACCACGCCAGCGCTTGCCGTCGCGTCGCCAGGTGCGCGGCGCCGACTGCTCCTGTCCCATCAGCCATTCACGCCCTGCCTTGCTCCAGTACCTGGAAACCTCATAGCCTCCGTCGCTGACGAATTCGCCAAACTGGTCGTTGCTGACAAGAGTGGAGTCCATGATGAACGCCGGCACGCGTCGCCGATGCGCAGGCTTCTCGTTGTCAAAAGCGAACCCGGCGCCATCACTACCCTGCTGAAAACTGCCGCCGGGGAAGCGAATTTCGCCCTGGGCCCAGCGTGGAATCGGCTGCACGACCTGCGGCAACGCGGGCAAGCCGATGCCTAGCGTCTGCATGGTGATGGCGAACGCCTCGCCGTGCATGTCTTCGTGCGCAAGCACCAGGCGGAACGGGTAAAGCGCGTCGTCGTGATTCGGCGTTCGAAGTAGCTGATCCAGCACGCGATCAAGCACCTCATGGCACCAGGTCTTGAGTTGGCCTGCGGGAGGCAGCGGAAGCTCCCACCGCGCAGCATGCGGAACCAGATTAGAGTCGAACCATGCGTCGCCCAAGGTCAGCAGCGAGCCGCGCTTTGCACTGCCCGGTGCGCTGGATTCGGCGCCGCGCAACACGTGCCACTCCGCAAACCAGGCGATGTGCCCGAGCTCCCACAACGGCGGATTGATTGTCTCGAGTTGCGGAACGCGAGACTGCTGGTCGTAGCCGGCCGACGCAAAGCGGTCGAACATCGCGAGCGTATAATTGCGCGCATCCTGCAGCGCGGTTGCCAGCTGGCTGGCGGTGGCCGTTCGAAACGAAAATGTCATTGGCAATCTGGCGACAAGCGAGAGGACGGCGTTGGCAAAAAAGCACATCGTCATTATCAGCCCGGCGCTGGCAAATGCCAACAACGGCAATTGGCAAACCGCGCAGCGCTGGTCCACATTCCTCTCGGCACGGCACGACACCCGCATCGTCGACAGCCATGATCCAGCCATGGCGGCGGCATGCACGACGGCGGACGTCGTTATCGCGCTGCATGCACGCCGCTCTGCCGCCGCGGTTCAGCAGGCCGCCAACCTGAGGCCGCGCCCGGCCATCATTCTTGTCCTTACCGGCACCGACCTTTATCGCGATATCCACACGGACGGCGAGGCTCGCGCCGCCTTGCTGGCGGCGGACAACCTGGTGCTGCTGCAATCCGCAGGACTGTCAGAGCTCGACGCCGCCAGTCGCGCCCGTGCCACGGTCATCTACCAGTCGGCGCCCGCCCTGCCCCCAGTGACATTCAACGGCAGCGAGCGCTTCTTCGACGTCTGCATGATCGGGCACCTGCGCGCAGAGAAAGATCCCGAATGTTTCTTCGGCGCGGCGCGCTTGCTTTCGTCCGCACCGCTGGAGCAACCGCCGGTTCGCCTGACCCACGTCGGCGCGGCACTGGAAGTCGCGCTCGGCGAGCAGGCTCTCGCCACGGCGGCCCAATACCCCAATTATCGGTGGCTCGGAAACCTGGAACATGACTGCGCGCGCCAAATCCTGCGCCGCAGCAGGGCAATGGTGATTGCATCGCGCATGGAAGGCGGCGCCAACGTCATTATCGAAGCGGTGACCAGCGGCGTGCCCGTGTTGGCGAGCGACATCTCGGGCAATCGCGGCATGCTTGGTGAAGACTACGGTGGCTACTTTCCAGCAGGCGACAGCGCAGCGCTCGCCGCGTTAATTAGCAAGGCCGCGCAGGAGCCGAATTTTCTGCAGCGGTTGCGGGCGCAATGCGACGCGCGCGCCACGCTTTTCACGCCAGAGCGGGAACAGGCGTCGCTCCTGCGATTGATAGATAATGTCCGGTCCAACATGCCGGGGTAGCCCATGAATGCACCATCCGATCTCAAGATCAAACTGACTTCTTTCTCCCACGGCGGCGGCTGCGGCTGCAAGATCGCGCCTGGCGTACTGGCGGAAATCCTGAAAAATTCCACTGGTTTTCCGGTGCCAAAAGAACTCATGGTCGGCATCGAAACCGCGGACGATGCAGCGGTCTATAAGCTCAATGACGAACAAGCCTTGATCGCGACGACCGACTTCTTCATGCCCATCGTGGACGATCCCTATGACTTTGGTCGCATCGCCGCCACCAATGCAATCTCCGATGTGTATGCCATGGGCGGCACGCCGATCATGGCGCTGGCGCTGGTCGGCATGCCAATCAACCAGTTGCCGGTGGAGGTGATCGGCAGGATCATCCAGGGCGGCGAATCGATTTGCGCCGAGGCCGGGATACCGATCGCGGGCGGCCACACGATTGACTCGGTCGAGCCCATCTACGGCCTGGTGGTGCTTGGACTTGTGCATCCCTCCAAGGTCAAGCGCAATGCCGACGCCCGCGCCGGCGACAAACTCATTCTTGGCAAACCGCTCGGTGTCGGCATACTTTCCGCCGCGCTTAAAAAAGATGCACTGGACGACGCCGGCTACGCTGCCATGATCGCCAACACAACCAAGCTCAACAAGCCCGGCCGCGCGCTGTCCGACATGGCCAGCGTTCATGCCTTGACCGATGTCACCGGCTTTGGCTTGCTCGGCCATCTGCTGGAATTGGCGCGCGGCGCAGGGCTGACTGCAAGGCTTTCGATGCAGTCCATTCCTCTCCTGCCGAATGTTCAGCGCCTGGCGGAAGAAGGTTATGTGACGGGCGCATCCGGACGCAACTGGGCCGGGTACGGCCATGACGTCGCGCTGTCGGACGCTATCACGCCGTCGCAGCAAATGCTGCTGACGGATCCGCAGACGTCGGGCGGATTGCTGGTCTCGTGCGATCCCTCGGCTGTCGATGAAGTGCTGGCGCTGTTCCGGCGGGAAGGCTTTGAGCATGCAGCCGTGATTGGTGAAATGGTGGCCGGACCGGCGCGGATCGACGTTGCGGCCTGACGCAGCGGCGATTGACGCAGCGGGCGTTGACGCAGTGGGAATTGACGCAGTGGGCATTGACGCAGCGGGGACTGACGAGACGGCGTGACGAGGCGGCGTGACGAGCTGGCGTGACCCGATGGCGCTATCCGATGGCGCTATCCAATGCGCAATGCGTTGGCACAATGCGGTGTCATGACGCGGCAACGATCACTCTTCATGCGAGGCGCGGCATGGACGCCGCCACGCGCCAAGCCGAAGCCAGCCCCTGCCTCACGCTTGACTGGTCAGTGGCGGTCCCTCATCCAAGCGATTTCGCCAGGCGTATTCCGCTAAACTGCCAGCGCGCTGTGGCGGGGAAGAAGTTGCGGTACGACGCGCGGCTATGTCCGGCGGGGGTAGCGCAGGACGAACCGCGTAGCACATGCTGGTTGCACATGAACTTGCCGTTGTATTCCCCAATAGCGCCGCCCGCCGGTGCAAAGCCCGGGTACGGCGCGTAGCTGCTTGAAGTCCACTGCCAGCACGCGCCGAATACCTGCTGCAGATCCGGTTGCCCGCCTTGAGCATTGGGCCCTGCAGGCTGCGCAGCCTGCGTCACGGCACACTCCCATTCCGCTTCGGTCGGAAGACGCGCTTCAACCGAGCGCGCATAAGCATCCGCCTCGAACCAGGAGAGATGGCTTGCCGGCGCCGCGAGGTCGAGCGGCTGCATGCCGTGCAGCGTAAATTCCTGCCAGCGGTTTTCGTCGGCGCTCTGCCAATAGAGCGGATGCCTGATGCCTTGAGAACGGATCCATTCCCACCCTTCCGACATCCAAAGCGATGGATTTTCATACCCGCCAGCCTGCACGAACTGCAGGTACTCTCCGTTCGTAATAAGCCTCTGGGCAAGAGCAAACGGCTCCACGAATTGCCGATGCCGCGGCGTCTCATTGTCGAAACAAAAACCATCTTGCACAACAGCGTCATGCCCGATATGCACCACACCCGACTCGACCGACCGCCAGGCCAGTGGCGGAGGTGCCGCATGCCGCAACGGCAAGCGCGTGTCGTATGCCGGCTTCAACGGATTCATTGACAGCAGGTGCATCACATCGGTGACCATTAATTCCTGGTGCTGCTGTTCGTGATGCAGTCCAAGATGGATCAACTGCACGATTGGCGCAAGGTCGCCATCGCCGTGAAGAAGCGCCGCAATGCGGTTGTCGACTTGATGCCGGTACGACAGCACCTCGTCGAGCGACGGCCGCGTAAGCAAGCCGCGTTGCGCCCGCGGGTGCTTCTCGCCAACGCCGTTGTAATAAGAGTTGAAAAGCACGCGGAAGGCGGGATTGGATGGCGAAAAATTCCGCTCGTAGCGCTCAAGGATGAAGGTCTCGAAAAACCAGGTCGTGTGTGCCAGGTGCCACTTGAGCGGACTTGCATCGGGCATCGATTGCGCGCAACAGTCTTCTTCGGAAAGCGGTTCGCCGAGCTTGACCGAGTGGCGACGCACTTCGTCGAAGCGTTCCTGCACGCCTGCAATAAGGGATGGCTCGACAAAGCCAGTCTGTGTCGCCTGCAATGTCATTGTGGTTCCGTGCGTTAAGTAAAAGCGGAACGTGGGCTACCCCACGTTCCGACGCCTGACTATAACGTGGCGATGCGGGCCTTCTACCTGTGATGCATTACCGCTTGTGCAGGATCAAACCGCGCGAGCGTGGCAAACCATGAACCACTGTCGCGGATCGCGCCAGACTCGCACCTGCCCGAACCCGGCCTGTCCCAGCAATTCCGTGAACCCGGGAACCGTGTACTTGTAACTGTTTTCCGTATGCAAACGCTCGCCTTGCACGAAGCGGCGCTGCCCGCCATGCCAGCGCACCACCGTGTCGTCGGTCGCCTCAAGGTGCATTTCAACCCTGCTGGCTTCCGCATTAAAAAACCCGCGATGCCGCCATTGGCGCAGATTGAAGTCGGCGCCCAGCAAACGGTTGAGGTGCAGCAAAAGATTCAGGTTGAAACTGGCCGTAACACCGAGCGCATCGTCATAGGCGGCATCAAGGGTGGCGGAGTCCTTCACAAGGTCGACGCCGATCAGCAGACCTCCCTCTATGTCGCAAGCGCCGCGCAAGCGCTTGATGAATGCAAGTGCTTCGTCGGGATTGAAATTGCCGATGGAGGAGCCCGGATAAAAGAACAGCCGATTGTGCCTGCGCACCGTCGCTGGCAACTGGAGCGCGGACGAAAAGTCCATGCCGAGGGCCAGCATGTCGATGTGGAAAAACTGCTGCTGCAAACTTGTCACCGCGTCGTGCAGAAACTCGGCGGAAATATCGATGGGTACGTATTGCTGCGGTCGCAGCAGAGAAAACAGCGAGGCAGCCTTCGCGCAATTGCCTGCCCCAAGATCAATCAGTGTCGAGCCCAGGCCGGCCACGCTGGCGATCTCGGCGCCGTGCGTACGAAAGATCTCGGCTTCAGTGCGGGTCGGATAATACTCAGGGAGTTCGCAGATGGCTTCGAACAGCTTTGAGCCCAGCGCGTCGTAAAGATATTTGGGGGAGGTCACCGCTTGCGGCAGCATCAGGCCAGCAACCAGTTCGCTGCGAATGGCGTCACGATCCTGCAACGCGTGTTTGATGAATTCTGCCAAACCGTTCTCCATGCCCACCACGGGGCGAAGGTCGGTGCTTCCCTTATTTCAGCAGCTCGATGATGGGCGCCTGGGTCGCCACGTCATCCCACTTTGCATCGCCCGACAACTGGTAGCGCAGCATGCCGCTGCGGTCTATCAGGAAACTGGCCGGCAGGGTCCTGACACGCCACGTGCGAGTCGCCGCCGAGTCTTCGTCACGCAGGAGCGTAAAGCCAATCGGTATGAGCCCTGTGAACTGCTGAATCCGGGATACGCCCTCTCCGACATTGATGCCAACGACGCGAAAACGCTTCGCAGAGAACTTCCGGTTGAGGCGATTCAGCGCCGGTATCTCATCCCGGCAAGGCTCGCACCATGTTGCCCAAAAATTCACCAGCACGACTTCGCCGCGAAACGCCCCGAGGTCCACCGCAGCGCCACTCATATCGCGCAACTGCAACGGTTCTGGTACCTGGCCGCCGGCGGTGGAAAACTGCTTCCAGTCCTGTGCCGCAAAAGCGGGCACCCCACCAAGCAAACCCAGGAGGGCCACCAGCGCAACGAACGCCACCCTGAAGGGCAACCCGAATCGATATTTCAGTCGAATCATTTGCAAGGGGATTACACCATGTAAGTCGGATCAAAAGGCTGCGTTAGCCCAAACCTGCGCAGCGGGGCACGTTGGGAATTCGCTCAGACCGTCAGTTCTTTGGCGCTGATCTTGTAGCTGAAGTTGTCCGGGTCGAGACTGTCGAGGCGCACTGTTCGTCCCTGCTCAACCGCCTCGGCGTTCGGGTACATGAAGAAACCGATCTTGCCCTTGGACGAGTTCGGCAGCGTCACGTCACTGGCGCTGTTGAAAGCGGCCCAGTTCATTTCCCACGAACCGAAGAGCCGTTTGCGCGCGGCTTCGACCTTGACGTCGCCCAGCGGCAACCCGCCATTTTCTTCGAGCACCACCTTGCGTACGTCGGCGGGATCGACCGGCACCCAACCATAGCCGGTCAGATAGAAGTCGGCGCGGCAATGCTGCGCGCGCGTGATGTCGCCCGACTTGCCGAGCGACTTGTAGCCGAGGTTTGAATCGGCGACGCGTATGCCGTACACGTCGCGGGCCGGTATGCCCACAGAACGGGCAAGGCCCACGAAGAGCGCGTTCAGGTCGGCACACTTGCCCCCAAGGTTGTTCGTTTCCAGCATGCTCTTGATGTCGCCCACGCCACAACCACGCACTTTCGGGTCGCGCTGGGTATTTTCAACGATCCATTCATAGATCGCATGCGCCTTGTCACGATCGTTCTTGGCGCCGCTGGTGATCTTGAGCGCTGTGTCGCGCACGATCCCGTCGGTCGGCAGCAACTCGGTTGGGGCAAGGTATTTTTGCAGAACGGCAGGATCTTCAGCGGGCGCGGTCGGCGGTGCATCGAGTCGAACGATGCGGTCGCGGGTCGAGAAACGGGTCGTCACCTCAACGTAAGGCTTGTCACTGCTCCCGAACTCGGCTGCCAGGATGCCGGCGCCATAGCGCGGGTCGTGCGCAATAACCGCCTTGCCCCCTTGGGTTTTGAAGGTCGTCTCGCCGACCTTCTGGTAATCCGAGTTGACCGATGGCACCGGTATCCAGATTTTTGCGGGCGGCGCGCCGATCAGTAAATCAACCCGGGTTGTCATCTCGAAGTTGCGCCATTTTCCTTCCTCCGCACGACTGCTGAGTGAATAAGGCGCGAGTGACAGCGCGGAAACAGCGCCTGCTGTCTTGAGGAAAGAACGACGATCCATAGTGTCTCCGAATAGCGAATGGGATTCAGGTGATTGGCCTGCTTTTGGCCTGAGGCCGGGCATGCGGACGCTGCGGTGGGACATACTTTAAACTGCGGGAAGTGTAGCGCATTCAACAGGGACGCGCTGACTGCTTCCCGGCGCGTTCTTGCGCCTTTTTTCTTAACCGAATCAGTCCAGAACGACCGCTAAAGTCCTCCACGATGCAAGCCAACATTCCCGAATCGTCCGCCGTGGCGCGCACCGGCCCGGCACTGGAATGTCGCGCGCTGTGCAAGGCATACGGCCAGCGTCGCACCGTGTTGCGCAACCTCGACTTTACGCTCGGAGACGGCGAATATGTCGCGATCATGGGGGACTCCGGTGTTGGCAAGTCCACGCTGTTAAACCTGATCGCCGGCCTTGACCGGCCAGACAGTGGCGCCTTGCTGATCGATGGCATCGACATTGCGGCCCTGGACGAGCGTGATGCCACCCTGCTGCGCCGTTCCCGTCTCGGCTTTATCTTCCAGGCCTTTCACGTCCTGCCGCATCTCACGCTACATCAAAATGTCGCCCTGCCGTTGCTCTTGAATCGGCTTGGACAGGAGCGCGCCGGAACCTTGCTGCAAGCAGTCGGGCTCGGTGATCGCGGCCAGGACTTCCCGCGCCAACTCTCTGGCGGCGAGTTGCAGCGGGTCGCGATTGCGCGGGCCCTGGTGCATCGTCCACGCTTGTTGCTGGCAGACGAACCGACTGGCAACCTCGACCCGGAAACCGCCCATGAAGTCTTGCTGCTTCTGCGAAATGAGATCAAGGCTAACGGCGCCTCTGGGATCCTGGTGACCCATTCTCCTGCCGCGGCGGCCACGGCCGATCGCATCCTGTTGATGACGTCCAATGGATTGCAGCCGCATGGCGCGCAAAGCCAGCGCATCACATGATGGCGCGCTTTCAGGGTATCGGCCGAAAGACCGGTCCATGAGACCCCACTACGGCACCACCGCAGCGAACGGCGCGCACCAACAACTGCTGCGCTGGTTGCTATTTAGCGAATGGCGCGCCCATCCGCTGCGCACCGCAATCGCCGTGCTCGCCATCGCGCTTGGCGTGGCGCTTGGCTACGCAATCGAATTGATCAACGGCGCTGCCTTTAATGAATTTTCCGCCGCGGCCAAGAGCTTGTCCGGCCAGGCCGACCTGCAGTTGCGCGGCCGCGGACCCACCTTCGATGAAAGCATCTATCCGTGGCTGGCGGAGCGCACCGGCGTCGCCCTCGCCAGCCCCGTGCTTGAGGTCGATGCAAGCCTGCCGGAAGGACTCGAACGAGGCGCGCTGAAAACGATCGGGCAGGACGTCTTTCGCGCCAGCCGGATCTCGCCCGACACCATTGCGGTGCCAGCGGCCGACGGCAGCTTCGACACCTTGATGGACGACGCGATCTTCCTGTCGCCCGCCGCCATGCAGTGGTTGAACCGCAAGGCGGGCGACACGCTCGCCCTGCGCAGTGGCACCGGCATTGTCACGCTGGGTGTAGCCGGAACGCTGCTCCATGCGCGCGCGGGGCAGCGCCTGGCAGTAATGGATATCGGTGCTGCGCAATGGCGCTTCAATCGCGTCGGCCAGTTGTCACGAATTGACGTCAAGCTTGAACCCGGCGTTGATCGTGCAGCCTTCCGACTGGCGCTCCAGAATGCCTTGCGCCACATGCCGGGAGGAGGCGATTTGCTGGTCGGCGAGCCGGAAGAACAAGAGGCGCGCACCGCCAATCTCTCGCGCGCCTACCGCGTCAATCTGAGTGTGCTGGCGCTGGTTGCACTCTTCACTGGCGCCTTTCTGGTTTTTTCAACGCAGGCGCTCGCGGTACTGCGACGGCGTCAGCAATTCGCTCTACTGCGCGTGCTCGGTTTGTCGCGTCGCAGCCTGCTGCTGCTGGTCTTGATTGAAAGCGGGATGGTCGGCGTCATCGGCTCCGCCGTCGGCCTCGCCGGAGGCTATGCAATTGCTGGCCTCACGCTAAAGCTGTTTGGCGGCGACCTCGGCGGCGGCTATTTCCCTGGGGTCCAGCCCAGTGTGCAATTTTCCGTGGTGCCGGCCTTGCTGTTTTTTATCGCAGGTGTCGGCATCGCGCTCGCCGGCGGCGCCAGTCCGGCGTGGGACGCTGCGCGCTCTCGCCCTGCGGAGGCGTTGAAATCAGGCAGCGAGGAAGGGGCGCTGGCCCGGCTCTCAACCCCATGGCCTGCACTGCTGTGCCTTGCACTTGGAGGAATTGCCTCGCAACTGCCGCCCGTTGCCGGCCTACCGGTTTTTGGGTATGTGGGAGTGGCGCTACTGCTGGTCGGCGGCATTGCGCTAATGCCGCGTTTCACGGCGCTGGCGTTTTCCGCGCCGGGGTGGGGGCGCAAAGCAGGCGCGGGCTCGATCTCACGAAACGGCGCGGTGCGAATGCTAACGTTGGCGCGGCTTGCCAATGCACCCAACCAGGCTGCCATAGCCCTCGGTGGCGTGCTGTCGAGTTTCAGTCTGATGGTCGCGATGGCAATCATGGTCTCCAGCTTCCGCGTATCAGTCGACGACTGGCTCGGCCGGGTGCTATCCGCGGACCTTTACGTTCGCTCCGCAACGGCCGGCGACACAGCGACGCTGGATGCCAACGCGCAGTCGCGCATTGCCGCCGTTCCTGGCGTGGCCCGAGTGGAATTCTTGCGCGCGCGTGGACTCACGCTCAATCCGCGCCGCCCGGCAGTAACCCTGATTGCGCGACCTATATCCGTCGACGATCCGGGTCGCACCATTCCGCTTGCAGGGGAGCAGCTGCCCGCTGCGCAGCTTGCGCAGTCCGCGCTGGCAGGCGTTGCGCCGATATGGGTCTCGGAAGCCATGGTCGACCTGTATGGTTACCGCGTTGGCGAGCGAGTCACGCTGCCGGTCGGCGCGGCGCCGCGCACTTTTCTTGTAGCAGGCATCTGGCGCGACTATGCGCGCCAGTCAGGATCGATCCAGATGCGGCGCGAAGACTATGTCGCAGCAACCGGCGACCGTGAAGTCAATGACGCTGCGCTGTGGCTATCGCCGACTTCCAACCTGGACAGCGTCAGTGCCGCATTGCGCGCCCTGCCCTTTGGCGCCAGCCTGCAACTCGTGGGGCCGGGCAGCATCCGCGCCACGAGCCTTAGAATCTTCGACCGCAGTTTCGCCATCACCTATTTGCTCGAAGGCGTCGCAATCGTCATCGGCCTGTTCGGCATTGCGGCCACGTTTTCCTCCCAGACGCTGTCCCGGGCACGCGAATTCGGCATGCTGCGCCACATCGGCCTGTCGCGTCGACAAGTCCTCATCATGCTGGGGCTGGAAGGCGGCCTCCTGACGCTGGCCGGCATCGCCGTCGGCTTCCTGCTTGGCTGGTGCATCAGCCTGATTCTGGTGTTCGTCGTCAACCCTCAATCCTTCCACTGGACCATGCAAATGCACATACCGTGGAGCCTGCTGGCGCAGGTCGCCCTGCTGTTGCTGGTGTCCTCTGCTACAGCTGCGCTGCTGGCGGGACGACGTGCGGTCTCGGGAGATGTGGTCCGGTCTGTGCGGGAGGATTGGTGAAACGTCTCCGCGTTCTTGTCTCGAGTTCGCCGCTCTGTGGCTTTCTGCGGAAGTCCCTGCTGCCCTCTCTGCCCAGGCCCCGAAGGATGTCTCTGGAGGCGTTCCTGCTGACGTTCCTGGTTACTGTGTCAGCCATACCATCTTCGATCGCTGCCTCGCCACCAATGGAGTCCGTCTCGCCTGGCAGGGCCCTCTCGTTCCCCGCCGACTTCGGAGCCCATCCCGAGTTCCGCACCGAGTGGTGGTATGCAACGGGCTGGCTAGAGCAACCGGATGGCAAGCCGCTCGGCTTCCAGGTGACCTTCTTCCGCTCCGCCACCGCACACGATGCCGCCAACCCAAGTCGTTTCGCGCCGAAGCAACTGGTGATTGCGCATGCGGCGCTGTCTGATCCAGCGCTTGGCAAGCTGCTGCATGGCCAGAAAGTCGCTCGGGAGGGCTTCGGCCTCGCATGGGCCAGAACCGGCGACACAGACGTCAAGCTGGACCAATGGCGCCTACGCCGCGGCAGTGCCAGCGACCCAGCCAAGCGCAGCGTCTACGACACGAAGATTGTTGCCGACGACTTTGCACTTTCCTTGCGCATGACTGCCAGCCAGCCGCCGCTGTTGCAAGGTGAACAGGGCTATTCGCGCAAGGGTGCAAAGTCGGCGCAGGCGAGCTACTACTATAGCGAGCCGCAGCTGGTGGTTACCGGCAGCGTCACGCGCGCCGGTGTGACGCTGCCGGTACGTGGCAGCGCCTGGCTCGACCATGAATGGTCCACAACCGTGCTGGATGAAAACGCGACCGGCTGGGACTGGACCGGCATCAACCTCACCGATGGCGGTGCGCTCATGGCCTTCCAGATTCGCGGCAAAGGTGGAGAAAAACTGTGGGCGCATGCCACAATGCGCGATGCAAACGGCAGCCTGCGACAGTTCGGCCCGAACGATGTTCTGTTCAGGCCGCGCCGCACCTGGCGTTCGGGCCGCACCGGGGCAAGCTATCCTGTCGCGATGTCGCTCCGGACCGGTGATCTGCACTGGCAGCTGGATCCCTTGCAGGACGACCAGGAACTTGATTCGCGGCTCTCGACCGGCGCGGTGTATTGGGAAGGCGCAGTGACGGTGCGACGGACTTTGGCTTCAGCTGCCCCGTCCGGCGACAACAACGCTACACCCAGCTCCGGTTTAAGCTCGAGCACAGGCTCGGTGCCCGACGCCGGCAGCGGGGCCGCTGCAGCGAAGCCTAGCGGTGCGACCGCTACCTTAAACGCAGGCGGTGAAAGCTCTGCTCCGAACCCAGGCAGTGCAAGCGCGGCTCCAAACGAACTTCCCGCAGTTCCAGCCGGCACGCCAGCCGGCCGCGGCTACCTTGAACTAACCGGCTATTTCAAACCCCTGAAGCTATGACCGACATCCCAAAAAAAGAAACACCAAAAAAGCCACCCAAGGCCGCCCTGGCGACGCTCGCCGGACTGCTGCCCTTCCTCGGTCCCTATGTCAAACAATTCGTCATGGCGGGCGTCGCATTGCTGGTTGCGGCCAGCGCCACCCTGGCGATTCCTTATGCGTTCCGCCAGATGATTGACCTCGGCTTTGGCAAGCCTGGCGCCAGTAGCACGGCCCATGTCGACGTCTATTTTCTGGCGCTGTTTGGCGTGGCTTGCGTGCTGGCGGTTGCCACTGCGGCGCGCTTCTACATGGTGTCGTGGCTTGGAGAACGGGTTACGGCCGACATTCGCAGCGCGGTGTATTCGCATGTGGTTCGCCAGAGCCCGCAGTTCTTTGAGACCGCGCAAACCGGCGAAGTGCTGTCGCGCCTGACGACCGACACCACGTTGATTCAGGCAGTGGTCGGCACCAGCATCTCGATGGCGCTGCGCAATGCGCTGCTGTTCGCTGGCGGCATGGCGATGCTCTTCATCACCAGCATTCGGTTGTCGTCCATCATCCTTGTGTTGCTGCTGGCAGTCGTGCTTCCAATCGTGCTGTTTGGCCGGCGTGTAAGGAAGCTTTCGCGCGACTCGCAGGACCGCATTGCGGACGCTTCAGCAATGGCCGGCGAAATTCTTAATGCCATGCCGATTGTTCAGGCCTACACGCACGAAGAAACGGAGTCCCGTCGGTTCGGCAGCTCGGTGGAAAGCGCATTCCGCACCGCCATGCAGCGCATCCGGGCGCGCTCGCTGCTGACCCTGATCGCCATCCTGCTGGTCTTCGGCGCGATTGTCTTCGTGCTTTGGCTCGGCGCCAATGCCGTCATCAAGGGGACGATGACCGCCGGCGAGCTTGGCCAGTTCATCCTGTATGCCACCATCGTGGCAGGCGCCATCGGCGCCTTGTCCGAGGTACTGGGTGAAGCACAGCGCGCAGCCGGCGCCACGGAGCGACTGCTGGAACTGCTGGCAGAGACTTCGCCGATCCAGTCGCCGGCCAACCCGCTGCCATTGCCGCCACGCGCGGCGGGCGGCGCACGGCTCGCGCTTGAAGGGGTCGGCTTTCATTATCCGTCGCGCCCCGAGACGCCATCGCTCTCCAACATTACGCTGCAGGTTGCGCCCGGTGAAACGGTGGCCATCGTCGGCCCGTCCGGCGCCGGCAAGACCACGCTGTTCCAGTTGCTATTGCGCTTCTATGATCCGCAGCATGGAAGCATCACGCTGGAAGGCGTAGACATCCGGCGACTGGACTTGCACGCCTTGCGAGGCGAAATCGGCATCGTGCCGCAGGACACGGTTGTGTTCTCGGCCAACGCCATGGAGAACATCCGCTATGGCAGGGCCGGCGCAACCGACGAAGAAGTTATTGCGGCCGCGAAGATGGCGGCCGCTCACGAATTTATCGAGCGACTGCCGGAAGGCTACCGCTCATTTCTTGGCGAACGCGGCGTGCGGCTCTCTGGCGGCCAGCGCCAGCGCATTGCCATCGCCCGCGCGCTGCTAAAGAACCCGCCATTGCTATTGCTGGATGAAGCCACCAGCGCGCTCGATGCAGAATCGGAACGCCTGGTGCAAAGCGCGCTGGAAGCGGCAATGGCCGATCGCACCACGCTTGTGATCGCGCATCGGCTGGCGACCGTGCAACGTGCCGACCGCATTGTGGTGATGGACCATGGCCATATTGTGGAGACTGGCACCCATGCGCAACTGGTGGCGCAGGGCGGTCTGTATGCGAGTCTGGCGGCGCTGCAATTCAACCACGTGTCGTAGGGCGGTCGGCTTGGCTGGCTGATTTTCAGCCGCGCTCACCCGGTGGTGCAATTCCGCTGCAAACGGCGTCACCCGGCCGTACCTCAATCAATTGAAAGACCCGCCCGGGATGGTCATCCGCTATCCCGTTCTGCCCTCTTGCCCCGCCTCGCCTTGCCGTTCCGAAATTTGCCCGACAAGGTACAATTGACGCATTCCAACGGAAGCGCGCCGATTGATTCAAAAACGGAAACCGGAATGCAAATCCGGTCCATTCAGGATCACGAAAGGACCACGGCGCGCCCATTGAACCCCGTCACATCAAGCGGCAATAGCAGCATCTCAAAACATCCATGCGCCCCTATCTCGATCTAGTCCAATCGATCCTCACTTCCGGCAGCTGGCAGGAAAACCGCACGGGAATCCGCACGCTCAGCCTGCCCGGCGCCATGATGCGTTTCGATTTGCAGAACGATGGTTTCCCGGCCGTCACCACCAAGAAGCTCGCGTTCAAGTCCGTGGTCGGCGAGTTGGTCGGCTTTTTGCGCGCCACCCGCAGCGCCGCCGATTTCCGCGCTCTGGGCTGCAAGGTGTGGGATCAGAATGCCAACGAAAACGCCGAATGGCTGGCCAATCCCTACCGCGAAGGGCCAGACGACCTTGGCGCAGTGTACGGGGTGCAATGGCGCCAATGGCCGGCCTACAAGCTGCTCGACACAAGCCGCAGCGCGCAGATAGACGATGCGCAGAAGCACGGCTTCCGTGTCGTCTCGACCGTGGTCGATGCGGGACGCGAAAAGGTGTTGCTGTACAAGGCCGTCGACCAGCTGCGCGACTGCCTCGACACCATCATCAAGAACCCCGGCAGCCGGCGGATCCTGTTCCACGGCTGGAACCCGGCCGAGCTGGATGCCATCGCCCTGCCAGCCTGCCACCTGCTGTACCAATTCCTGCCCAACGCCGCGACAAAAGAAATTTCTCTTTGCCTCTACATCCGGAGCAACGACGTTGGGCTCGGCACACCGTTCAACCTCGCTGAGGGCGCGGCGTTACTTCATCTTGTCGGCAGGCTGACGGGCTACAAGCCACGCTGGTTCAGCTATTTCATCGGCGACGCGCACATTTACGAGAACCACCTTGCGATGCTGAAGGAACAGCTTGAGCGCGAACCCTACCCCGCGCCGCGCTTCGTCATATCCGACCGGGTGCCGGATTACGCGGTCACCCGGAAGTACGAACCGCAATGGCTTGAGCTTATCGAGCCTTCAGATTTTTCACTGGAAGATTACGTCCATCACGCGCCATTGACTGCGCCGATGGCCGTCTGATCCCGGCCCTGCCACCCGTTGGCACACTTATTCGGTACCGTAACAATGAACGCTCCCATCCAGACCCCGCCCCAACTTTCTCCCTCAGCCGAGGTGCTCGACATGATCGAGCGCCTCGTCTCGATTCCCACTGTGTCGCGTGATTCGAATCTTGGCTTGATTGAAACCGCGCGCGACTATCTGGCCGGTCTTGGGGTCAAGTCGCGCCTGACCTATGACGCCAGCAAGAAAAAAGCCAACCTGTTTGCGACGCTCGGCGAAGGCAGGAAGCCCGGCATTATTTTGTCCGGTCACACCGACGTCGTGCCGGTCGAAGGTCAGGTCTGGTCCACCGATCCGTTCGTCCCTGTCACACGCGACGGGCGCATGTACGGCCGCGGCTCCGCCGACATGAAAGGCTTCATCGGCACCGCGCTCGCCATGGCACCGAAATTCCTCGCTGCAGACATGGATTCAGCCATGCATATTGCGCTGTCGTTCGACGAAGAAGTCGGCTGTATCGGCGTACGGGGCTTGATACGTGACCTCGAAGACATCGGCCTGAAGCCCGCCGGTTGCATCGTCGGCGAGCCGACCGACATGCAGCCCGTCATAGCGCACAAGGGCATGCACCGCTTTCGCTGCTGCGTGAAAGGACGCGAGGCCCATTCCAGCTATACGAATCGCGGCGTGAACGCGATCGAATACGCCGCCCAGATTGTTGTCTTCATTCGCCAACTGGCCGACCGCATGGCGGAACTGGAGCAACGCGATTACGGCTTCACGGTGCCCTATACCACGCTGCAAACCGGCGTGATAAAAGGCGGCCTTGCGACGAATATCATCCCCAAGGAGTGCGAGTTCCACTTTGAGGCACGCACTCTGCCTGGCACCGACGCCGCCAGCCTCTATGCCGAAATCCGGGCCTTCGCCGAAACGCTGCTGCCATCGATGCGCAAGGTGGAGCCGAATGCGGCCATCGAGTTCGACTGGGTCAATACGTCGCCCGGTCTGGTGATTGAAGAAAGCGCTGCAATCGTGCAGCTTGCGGCGGCGCTTTCTGGCAACAAGGGTGGCGGCAAGGTGTCCTACGGTACTGAGGCGGGCCTGTTCCAGAAGGCCGGCATACCGACCGTTATCTGCGGCCCGGGAAGCATCGAGCAGGCGCACAGCCCTGATGAATTCGTCGCACTGGAACAGCTTGCGCAATGCGAGGCGTTCCTCATGCGATTGATGGAGACTCCAGGAGGCACGCTCGGCGCGTAACGCGCACCGGGTGTCGGTTGACCTTGTTTCCGTTTTAAGTTGTGCAGTTGAAAAAAGCCGCTGTCGATTCATGATCGAAGCGGCTTTTTTCATGCCAGCGGCTTTTTCAAGCGAGCGGCTATTTTTCTATGACGCCAACCTGTTGGCGTCATAACCTGTTGACGTCATACGCAGCGCATTAGCCGTTGGTGACCTTGATGCCCTGCTTCTTGACGACGTCTCGCATCTTCTGCAGTTCAGCCTTGATTTCCGCCGCATATTCGGCCGGCGTATTGCCCACGGTTTCAGAGCCGCTCGCGCGAATCTTCTCCTGCACCGCAGGCAAGGCCAGCACCTTCACCGTCGCCGCATTGAGCTTGCGAATGATGTCGTCCGGCGTTTTAGCTGGCGCCACGATGCCGTACCAGGCAGGGCCGTTCACCTGCGCAAGACCCAGTTCGCCGAAGGTTGGAACGTTTGGCAATGCCTCCAGGCGCTTCGGCCACGACACGGCGATCGCACGCAGCTTGCCGTCCTTGATGTGTGGGAGCGAGGAAGGAAGGTTGTCAAACAGCATCTCGACTTGACCTGCCAAGACATCGTTCAATGCCGGGCCAGACCCCCGATAGGGAATGTGGGTGATGAAGGTGCCTGTCGAGGCCTTGAACTGTTCGCCCAGCATGTGCGCAATGCCGCAGGCGCCAGAAGTGGCATAGCCGAATTTGCCCGGGTTTTTCTTCACATAGGCCAGGAATTCCTTGTAGTCCTTTGCTGGAAATTTTGGATTGACTGCAAGCACGTTCGGCGTGCGGGCCAAGTTGGTGACTGGCACGAAATCCTTGATTGGGTCATAGGGCAACTGCGAATTGCAAGCCGGGTTCACCGCATGGGTGGATACCGTTGCAACCAGCAGCGTGTAGCCATCCGGATCCGCCCTTGCAGCGAGTGTAGCGCCGATGCTGCCACCGCCACCACCGCGGTTATCCACGATAACCGGCTGGCCGAGTTCACGTCCCAGATGGTCTGCGACGACACGGCCGACGAGGTCTGTCGTGCCGCCCGGCGGGAACGGAATGATCAGCCGGATCGGCTTGTTCGGGAAGGATTGTGCGGCAGCGCTTGCGGCGAATGTCAGTCCGGCGGCAATAGCCAAAATTGACTTTAGTACGTTCAATTCTTTCTCCTGATTTGTGGGGTCAGCCGCCTGTTGCGGGCGGCGCGGGTTGGCATCATAGCACTGTGTCAGGCCCCTCAGGTTGGATCGGCGCTACTAACCATTTGTGCGTCAAACGGAGTGGACAAGGATGGCTGTGGGCTACGTGTGCAACAGTTGAATAACAACTTTGCGAGCCGCCCATTTCGCCGTTCGACGCGGATCGAGCTTTGGCCAAGCGGAGCCTTGCATTCGAAAGCGATGGCGGTTCATGACCCAGCCGATCGGAACAAGGTGATGCTGTTGAGGCGTTAGGGACGGTGGATGGCTGCCGCTTCATTCGATTCGGGCACCTCCGGTTTTCAAGCACTTGCGCACTGAACTGCAAGTCGCTCCGCTTCACGGCACGGCGTTGAGCTGCAAACCCAGTGAATCAATAACCGCCGTCCGACAGCTTTCGCCGAGCCTCCCCTCTGCTCGATCATTGCAGACTTCCGACGCCGAAAACCGGATAAGATGCCCGCAAGTCATCTTCAAGAACCGGCGAACCATGCAAAACAACCTCACCCTCGTCGTAGCTACCGACCGCCGTGGCGGCATCGGCATCCGCAACGCTCTCCCCTGGAGACTCCCGGAAGACCTCGCCCATTTCAAGCGAACGACTTCCGGTCACGCCATCATCATGGGGCGCAAGACATTCGACTCGATTGGACGTCCGCTGCCGAACCGCCGCAATATCGTTGTGACCCGCAACCCGGCATGGGCGCACGAGGGCGTGGAGGTTGCCAACTCGCTGCCCTCCGCCGTGGCACTCGCCGGCCAGGACCAGGTCTTCGTAGTTGGCGGGGCTCAGATTTTCGTTGAAGCGCTGCCAAATGCGCAACGCCTGGTCGTGACTGAAATTGCAGCCGAATTCGACTGTGACACGTTTTTCCCACCGATTGACCCATTGCACTGGAAAGAAGTGGCGCGCGAGGGGTATCATTCCGCGCAGAACGGGTTTGACTATGCGTTCGTAACCTACGAGCGCCGCTGAAACATTACAGGGGAAGATGCATGTCGGATGATGGATTTCACGTACACGGCCCGCATGACCACGCGGTAGAACACGCTGGGCACGATGGCGACAGTTTCTCCAGCAAACTGGCGGTGATGACGGCGATCCTGGCCACCATCGGCGCCACCTTCGGCTACCTTGGCGGCGCGACGCAGAACGACGCGGCCATGTTCAAGAACAATGCGGCCATCAAGAAGACCGAAGCGTCCAACCAGTGGAATTATTACCAGGCGAAGTCGAACAAGCAGAACCTCGCGGAACTGGCCGCGGTGCTGCCCGGCGTGGACGTGGCGCGCTACAAGGCCGAGGTTGAACGCTACAAGGGTGAAAAGGAAGGCATTCGCAAGGACGCCGAAAAGCTGGAAGCGGCATCGCTCGACTGGGACAAGCGTTCCGACAAGGTGATGCATGAACATCATCGCTGGGCGCTGGCCTCAACCACCGAGCAGATTGCCATCGCGCTCGCCGCGATCACCCTCCTGACGCGCAAGAAGTGGCTTGAGATTGGCTCCTATGCCGTGGCCGCTTTGGGGATCGTGATCGGCATTACGGCCTGGCTGCATATAGAACTTCCGGGGCTGTAAGCAGGCCCAGCCAGACGGACTTGCGGAGCAGCGGGCCTTTTGCAGGTGGAGCGGACTTCCGCGAGGCAGTCTGCCCTCTGTAAGTGGACAGACTTCCCCGAGGCAGTCCGCCTTCTTAAAGTGGCACAGACTTCCGGGAGGCAGTCCGGCTTCTGCAAGTGGCACGGACTGCCGTGAGGCACTTTCCCTTGTTTTGCCCTCGCCATGCCCGAGCGACAGCCCACTCCCCCACTCTTTAGATCAGCCCACGCAGCGGTGAACCAAGGTCGGCACGGGTGCTACGACGATGTCGCGGCTTAAGCTGGTTCAAACACAATAGTTTCCTTGAATATCAAAGGGTCGCGCGGTTTTCCCCACCCGCTTCCCATATCTGCGAAAATCCCGCATTCCCTGTTTTTGGCGCGCAAGCAGTCACCGCCCCGACTGACCCAGGCGTCTCCCGCTATTCCGTCTCTGGAGACATCATGAAATTCCGCTTCCCCATCGTTATCATCGACGAGGACTTCCGTTCCGAGAACACCTCCGGCCTGGGCATTCGCGCGTTGGCCGACGCCATGGAAAAAGAAGGCATGGAAGTGCTCGGCGTGACCAGTTACGGCGACCTTTCGCAATTTGCGCAGCAACAGTCGCGCGCCTCCGCTTTTATTCTTTCCATCGACGACGAGGAATTCGGCGCCGGCTCCCATGAAGAAACCGACGTCGCACTCAAGTCGCTTCGAGCCTTCGTCGAGGAAATCCGCTACAAGAATGCCGATATTCCGATTTACCTGTATGGCGAAACCCGGACCTCGCGCCACATACCGAATGACATCCTGCGTGAACTGCACGGCTTCATTCACATGTTTGAGGACACACCGGAATTCGTTGCGCGACACATCATCCGCGAGGCCAAGTCTTATCTGGACGGCCTCTCGCCACCATTCTTCCGGGCGCTGGTGCACTATGCCCAAGATGGCTCCTACTCCTGGCATTGCCCGGGGCACTCCGGCGGTGTCGCCTTTTTGAAGTCCCCGATCGGGCAAATGTTCCACCAGTTCTTCGGCGAGAACATGCTGCGCGCCGACGTCTGCAATGCAGTCGAAGAACTCGGGCAATTGCTGGACCACACCGGCCCGGTTGCCGCCTCCGAGCGCAATGCCGCGCGCATCTTCAATGCCGACCACTGCTACTTCGTCACCAACGGCACCTCCACCTCCAACAAGATGGTATGGCACTCGACCGTGGCGCCGGGCGACATCGTCGTGGTAGACCGCAACTGCCACAAGTCGATCCTGCATTCCATCATCATGACGGGCGCAATTCCCGTGTTCCTGATGCCGACCCGGAACCATCTCGGCATCATCGGCCCGATTCCGCTGGAAGAATTTTCGATGGATAACATCCGTCGAAAGATCGAGGCAAACCCGTTTGCGCGTGAGGCAGTCAACAAGAAGCCGCGCATCCTGACCATTACCCAGTCAACCTACGACGGCGTGCTTTACAACGTGGAGACCTTGAAGGATTTGCTGGACGGTGAGATTGAAACGCTGCACTTCGACGAAGCGTGGCTGCCGCATGCGACCTTCCATGACTTTTACAAGAACATGCATGCGATCGGCAAGGACCGTCCGCGCGCACGCGAGTCGATGATTTTCTCGACGCAGTCGACCCACAAGCTGCTGGCAGGCTTGTCGCAGGCCTCGCAAATTCTGGTGCGTGAATCCCAAACCGTGAAGCTCGACCAGGACGCCTTCAACGAAGCCTACCTGATGCACACCTCCACCTCGCCGCAGTACGCCATCATCGCTTCGTGCGACGTGGCGGCCGCAATGATGGAGCCGCCGGGCGGCACCGCTCTGGTCGAAGAAAGCATCCTGGAAGCGCTGGACTTCCGGCGCGCGATGAAAAAAATTGATCAGGAGTGGGGCAAGGACTGGTGGTTCCAGGTGTGGGGACCGAATTCGTTCTCCGAGGACGGCATCGGCTCACGCGAAGACTGGATGATCCGCGCCGAGGATGACTGGCACGGCTTCGGCAACTTGGCCCCCGGCTTCAACATGCTGGACCCGATCAAGGCGACGATTGTAACGCCGGGCCTGTCGCTCGACGGCCAGTTTGGCGACACAGGCATACCAGCCTCGATCGTCACAAAGTACTTGGCGGAGCATGGCGTTATCGTCGAGAAGGCGGGCCTCTATTCCTTCTTCATCATGTTCACCATCGGCATTACCAAGGGCCGATGGAACACGCTGCTGACTGCCTTGCAGCAGTTCAAGGACGACTACGACAAGAACCAGCCGATGTGGCGTATCTTGCCGGAGTTCGCGGCCGCCAACCTGCGCTACGAGCGCATCGGCCTGCGTGACCTCTGCCAGCAGATTCACGACTTTTACAAGCTGTACGACGTGGCGCGCCTGACCACGGAGATGTACCTGTCCGACATGCAGCCTGCCATGAAGCCGTCGGATGCTTTCGCGAAGATGGCACATCGCGAGATTGACCGCGTGCCAATCGATGAGCTTGAGGGCCGCGTCACCTCCATCCTGCTCACGCCCTACCCGCCCGGCATTCCGCTGCTGATTCCCGGTGAGCGCTTTAACAGGACGATCGTCGATTACCTGAAATTTGCACGGGACTTCAATGAAAAGTTTCCGGGCTTCGAAACCGATGTACATGGGCTCGTCACACGGGAAGTGGATGGCAGACGGGGATATTTTGTGGATTGTGTGAAGGCATAGCGGAACCGTTCGACTGGCTCCTTCCGTTTGCGAAGGGAGACGGTCAACGTCGGGTCAGGGCTGCGTTGAGGCCCTGACCCGATGGAGCCATCGAAAAAGCTTCTACGCATGGCGGTCTCGACATGCGCGTGCAGCGGATCAGTCCGTTATCAGCGTCACATGTCCACAATTTTCGGCTATATATTGTCTAAGCCGGATCACTCCTTCCGGGGTGATCCGATTGCGTCGCAAATCCATCAATGCCAAACAAGGAAGATTCTTCGTTGCCTGAACTAGAGAAAGCGCCCGTTCGTCACTGAGCTCATTGCCAGGCAAGGCCAAGTGTTCAAGTTGCCTTAGTTCCTCGAGCCTGCGGTCCAGCATGTTGATCCAGAAATCTTCGAGGTGGAGCTTTGTTACGGCGGTGGTTGCAACAGCGTCGAGGAAGGGCTTGGACGCGGATAGCATTAACATGCAGTCGTGCTCGCTTGCGGTACTGCTGGCGTCGTTCCCCTTCAAGAATATTTCGAATCGCATCTGGGCGAGGTCACCACTGGTCTCAATGAGAGGTAGCTGTCCCGCCAGAAATTTCAATTTTTTCGCGACTTCTTTTCTCGCCATACCGGAAAAATCCCCAGTCCCGCAGGCCAGCGTCAGGCCGTCAAATTGCAGGCAACGGATCTGGAGGGAACGAGACCATGTCGGAAGGCCGACCGAGACCGGATCAAACTCTTGGTCGTGCGGCAAAAAAATGCGCACCACAGGATTCGACGAGAATATTTTTATCAACGCCATTGTCGGTTTCTTCTGGACCTTAATGTCAAACCCTGACGTGTTCTTTCCTCGGGAACTCGTCGCGACTGTAACGGCATCTCGAATCACCGCCATTTTCTCTTCCTGAGCAGTCCAGGCGGCGTCTTGGTATTCGCCGGCCACGCTTTTTACATAGGCCGCCGCAGCTTCCTGGCAGTAGCGAGAAACAAGACTGAATTTGCGAATGTTTCGGACATAAGCAACCGATGGCTCGTTGCGGAATTCATGGAGGACCAGGCCGAGGACGTCTCGCGGCATGTGGGTGAGGGTAGGCAGGCTCGGGTCGTATACTGGGTCCGCCACCCGATTAGTGTGGCGCGTACGGTCGCCGCCGTCAGGTTTGAGATTTTTGAGCCAGCGGAAAACGTCCATGGGTGGTTACCCTGCAAAGTTCATTGAATGACTTGCTGAGTAACCAAAGACTGCTTGCGGTTCGTGCTGTTTGCAAAAACCGCTGCTGGTAAGGCGTTCGATCAGATTAAATCGACGGCGTGGGCATCGCCTTGTCGAATCGCGGCAATTCGTCCTGGATGTCCCACCAGTTGGCATTCGATTCAACCCAGGCGTGGGTCGCCGGGTGCGTCGGCAGGTCGCCGTCAAGCAGTCCCGCGCGGACTCGCACACCCTGCGGCATGCTGTCGCGCCGGCTGAACACCGGCGAGCCACAGTGGCTGCAAAACGCCCGATACTTGCCTGGAGATGATTCATATTCCCGCAACAGGTCGCGCCCCGTAAGCAAACGGAACCGGGACAGCGGCACGGGTATGTTGGCCGCAAAGGCGGTGCCCTGCGCCTTGCGGCACTGGGTGCAATGGCACAGCTGGATCGGTGCCAGCGGGCCATCTATTTCATAGCGTATGCCACCGCAAAGGCAGCCGCCAGTGGTGATCGTTGCCTGGCTCATGTTAAGTAACCGGAACAGGGGTTGGTCAGCGCCGACGGCAAGTGAGCCGGGACGATTTCTTGTGCGATGCCTTACTCGTTCATATTCAGAATCGGTCTTGCGGCAAGGCGCAAGGTGCTGCGCCTTTAACAGCTTATCGGAGACCTGCCTTGCCCTTGCTTTCGCCATGCGAGACTACCGCTGTGGCGCCTCGCATGTTCGAGCGGGCTATTCTATCCGGCAAGCCTCCTCGAACGAGAGCCGTGGGGAGCGTGGCAAGACGCCGGCCGGATCACCATAACCAATGCTACAAACAAAGTTCACCTTGATGCTACTGCCGGCAAAGAAGGCGGCATTGAGCTTGTCTGCATCGAAGCCCGACATCGGGCCGCAATCAAGGCCCAGTGCACGCGCCGCCATGATGAAGTAGCCGCCCTGCAGCGACGAGTTGCGAAAGGCCGTCGAGGCGATCAGCTCGTCGTTACCGGCGAACCAGGCCCGCGCATCCACATGCGGAAAGAGTTGCGGCAACTTGTCATAAAAGGCCATGTCCATGCCGATGATTACCGAGACTGGCGCGGCGCGTGTCTTGTCGCGGTTGCCAGGCGACATGCATTCAATAAGCTTGTGCTTTGCTTCGGGCGAGCTGGCAAAAACGAGTCTGGCCGGCGAGCTGTTGGCCGAGGTCGGCCCCCATTTCATCAGGTCGTAAAGCTGGCGCAGCAGTTCAAGCGAAACCGGCTTGTCTAGCCAGCGGTTCTGGGTCCGTGCATCAGTGAAAAGTGTGGCGAGTGACTGTTTGTCCAGCATGGATATCCTTGTGTTTTTAAGCCGAATCATCATAGGCGATTTGTGAGCGCGGGTCTGAGAAGACCGTTGCGCGCAATGTGGCCGACTTCACGCCGCCGATTGGTGACCATCGTGGCTGCAGGGTAGACATGCGCTGTAGCTCGAAGGCATATTCGTCGATTGATTAGAAAACTTCATTTACAAGTGGGATGAGATTCCTTATAGTACATCCGTGTACACACACTCTTTCAAAGAAAAACGTGAAGACGACAAAGGCATTTCGAAACGGCAACTCTCAGGCGATACGCATTCCATCCGAGTTAGCCTATGAGCGCACGGATATTGAACTAGAAATTGAGCGGGTTGGCGACGAAATTCGCATTCGTCCGGCGCGTCGTCCGCTGACTGGGGTACTCAAAAAGTTCGCCAAGTTTGGTCCTGATTTCATGGCTGACGGGCGTGGTGACCAGGAACAAGCCGATCGGGATCCGCTGTAATGGCGCTGTACATGCTCGACACAAACATATGCATTTATCTGATGAAAAATCAGCCGGAGCTGGTCGCCGAGCGATTCGCCCAATGCTATGTCGGTGATGTGGTGATGTCCGCCATCACCTTCGCTGAGTTAGAGTTCGGCGTCACCGTATCCCAAAATACCTCGCGCGAGCGCCGAAATCTGGCGGCACTTGTTGAAGACATCCAGGTGCTGCCTTTTGGTGATGCGGCGGCAGCCGCTTACGGTCCAATCAGAAAAGCGACTCGTGACCGAAAGCAGGATCAACTCGACAAGCTCATCGCAGCGCACGCGGTTTCGCTTAAGCTGACCCTCGTCACGAACAACGAGCGGGATTTTTCGATTTATCCGGGACTGAAAATCGAAAATTGGCTCCACGGATACGGGTCGGCAGGTCCGAAGGGAAGCTTGCAGTAACCGGTTAGTAACTTGTTCAGACTTCCGGCAGGCGGGGTATGCGTCAAGCACAGTAAAATTCCCTAACCAGTCACCGCCCATCAAGCCCCATGCCATGTTCACCCCTTCCCAGCACGATGTTCGCCAGTTCTTCTGCGAAACGCGACGCAAGCAAAAGACAAACGAGATTCTGACTCCGCTGGAAGCGATTGCTCGCGACTGGGTGATCCAGCATCCGGAGTACGACGCTGTGCTGGGCGACAGCGAGCGGGCTCTGGCGACCGACTATGCGGTTGAAAGCGGTCAGACCAATCCTTTTCTGCATTTGTCCATGCACCTGTCGATCGCGGAGCAAATTTCAATCGACCAGCCGCCCGGCATACGGGCAGCCTTTCTGGCTCTCGCGCAGCGCCTCGGCTCGGAGCATGAAGCGCATCATCAGATCATGGAATGCCTGGGCGAGATGATCTGGAGTTCACAGCGCAATGGCACACCGCCCGATGGCGCTGCATATATCGACTGCGTGCAGCGTCGAGCAAGCGCCTGACGCTTGTTGCGCGGGACGTGCTCACCAAGCTTCCAAAATGGGTGCGACCTCGCATAGCCGCGCGTATTAAAAATTACAAACTATTCGCCGCGATCAGCGCACCACAGCACTTCAGCGTGGCAAGCGCCAATTTATGCGGATAGCGTTATAAAATCATGAGGATGGACCAAAATATAGCTCTGATCGTATAGTTTCCATATCTGGTTGGCGCTATAGGGTTGAAGCTGCTGGAATATGCACGCCCGAACGACACAAACCGATGTCGCCTCCACCACCGGAATGCAGCAAGAGGCACTCTCTCGAGACCCGGCAACGGGAACTCGTCGATAAGGTGGCTAACGCCGTATCCGGCGTATTGCCGGATCTTCTGCACCATATGAAGCATACCGCTGGTTTCGAAGCTATCGGGCCCGCATGGTGTGGGAGTGGAATGAGGGACTTAAACGCCTGAGCGAGCGTTGCACATTTTCGGTTCCGGACTTCGTCAGCGCGGCAGTGGATGCCGGCGTCACCCGACCGTCGCCTGCGGTCAAGTACGATGCACCGCGTATAGGTGAGTCTCCGCTGCTGGCGCCAAAAGGTCGGCGACGTCGAGCGGCACTTCCGTCCTAGCGTTAGTGCATGGGAAGGGCACGTTCACTGGGGGAGAGGAATCGCAGTTGCTGCATACGACAGAAAATAAAATAGGCCATCTACGCAGTAGCACTGGCCAAAGACAAAAGCCACGGCACTTGCCGTGGCTTTTGATTTCCGCTCGTCCCAGATGACACTTGGTGCGCCCCGTTGAGGCTTACCCAGTGCCCAAGCCGCTACTTCTGCAAAACTAGCGTGCTCGGCAAGCTGTGCAAGTAGGCTGCGATGTTTTGAACGTCGGTACGCGACAAAGGCTTGGCTTGCGCGCCCATGATCGCGTTGCCACGACCGTTAGGGCCGTCGGCGCCGCGTTGATAAGCGAGCAGAGAGTGCTCCAGATAATCCTGATGCTGGCCAGCGAGCCTGGGATAGGTAGGGTCGATCGGCGACTTGTAATCGGCGCCGTGGCATGCTGCGCAGTTGTACTTGGTGACAGCGGCCTTGCCGGCGGCGACATCGCCCGCGGCAGCGGCATTGAAGGACGTGAGGGAAACGGCTATACCGGAAAGCGCGGCCAGCAGTGCGAAGGTTCTTTTCATGGCGCTCTCCTTATTTTTGCTGCGAGTAGTAGGCGGACAGATCGGCGATATCCTGATCCGACAGGCCTTCGGCGATGCCCCGCATGCTCGGGTGCTTCCGGTCGCCCTTTTTGTACGCGTTGAGCGCGCTTTGTAGATACTTGTCCGACTGGCCGCCGAGCATCGGCACCTGGTACACCTCGGGGAAAGCCGTGCGGTAGCCTGGAATGCCGTGGCAGCCGATACATGCTCCGTTGATTTTGGCGCCGTTGGCGGCGTTGCCGACCACGTCAGCCGCGTTCGCCATAGTGGCGACGCCGGCGATGCCCGCAAGCGCGAGATGTGCTATCAGTTTTTTCATTTTGGCTGGGTAGGTAGTGCTGGATCTGGTGCGCGGGTTCGATGAAGCTTGCAGGCCAGTCGGCGCGCTCTGCACTGCGGTTCATTCCCTGCAGCACCGAGGTGCGCGAACGTTGACGTCTCGACACCCAAAACCGGCACATTTTACCTCAAGAACCTCGGACCGTCCATGTCGCCAGACGGGTTCGGACGGACCTGTTCAGGTCGTGGCAGATCGGGGTTTTCTCCTTCGGCTATCAGCACTAGCGATCGCCGCCAGCACGGCGACGCGCCGGCGGCCGATGGACTTTGTCGACATCCTCGACATCCACGACGGCCGGCGGCAGCGCTTGCGCTTTTGCCGGAAACAGGAACCATCCCGGCGACCGTGCGAGCCGACGCACGAGCGCACGCCACACAAGCCTGCGCGTACGCCGCGGTACCGCCCGTGCATGCATGCCGAATACCAGCGAGCAGACAAAGGCAACGCTAATATTCAGCACGCCGGTCAGCATCACCCCTGCGACAGCGAGCCAGAACTCCGGCATCGATAGCGCGCCAACGCCGATGCTGCCAGCGGCCGCGGCCAGCGTGCCGCCAGCCAGCGCAACGTGGCGTATACCGAGTGGTATGCCGAAAAAGCTTGCGAGTACCGGCACCATTCCCAGCAGCAGAGCTAGTGTCAGGCCACTTGCCAAGGCCCCCACCGAACGTTGCAGCCATGCGGCAAAGCGACCGGCGCGCACCACGCCCAATGCCATCACAATGCGGCGATGGTGCCCCAGAGCCTCGCGCATGCCATGCAATGCGAACCAGTTATTGGCGAGGCTGCCTGTCACGCCCGCAAGCCACAGCAGGAAGCCGGTGGCGATGGCGCATAGCGGTGTGGCGCCGACCGCGGAAAGCCCCTCAATCGTGCCATGTGCGCGGCCAAAATCGAGCAGCGGCGCACCAGAAAACAGGCGCGTCGAAACGGCCGCCAAGGCGACCAGCGCAGCTACCACGCCAAGGTTGCCGAGGACCGCGGCGGTATGGCCGCGCAGGACCCTGGCGATCTCGTCCTGGAGTGCACGCAAGCCGTCAACCGTATCGAGCGCGCTCATCCTTGCCACCAGGCCGGTGGCAGCTGCGCAGGACTGCCATCCGGCGAAGACGCCGCCAACGCTGGCAATCAGCAAGAACGTGAGGCCGTAGTTCATCGCCGAGGCAAAGCCTTCGAAGAAGAATGGCAAATGCTCTGATGGAAGCGAAGTCCGCACCATGACGGCGATAGCGAGGAACACGCCGCCGATTGCGCCTGCGTCCAGCAGGCCCGCATAGCTGCGACTATCCCGGGCGGAATCCCGCTTGCCGGGCAGCTCCCGGCGGCCGACCATGCGGCGTGCAAACAGCGTGAAGTTCTGCGCCATCAAACCACGCAAACTGGCGTGCCGATGGTGGGTCTGGACCAGATCCGCCAGCAGGCCGCGAACCCTGTCGGCGGCCGGTTGGCCATGGCTAGCGGCAGTGGCGCGCAACTCGATCAGGCAACTCATGCGGGCAAGCTGCGAGCGCATGCGTTCGATGTGGTAGACCAGGCTGACCGACACGCCATGTTTCTCGGCATGGACAGTGATGCGGTCAGTCTGCGCCTGGCAAACCGCCACCAGCATGCGCACGCTGCGCAGCGCGGCCTCGTCCGGGCCCGGCAGAGATAGGTAGCTCTCCAGCTCCCGGCGCAGCGACATGAACGGGCTGGCGAGCATCGGCACGGTCGAGTCCAGACGTTGCCGGAATGCCGGACTGATGCCGACCGCGAGTACGTTGGTAACCAGGTACAAGAGCGCCTCGTCAATCTGGCGACGGTAGTTGTGCGCGAGAGCATCGTCGGCCGCAAGCTTCCAGAAGCGCGTGACCGTGCGCGGTGGCAGTCCCAGCAACCATTCCGCGTCACGCGGCTCCGGAAACATGGCGGTGAAGAGGCTCGAAAGGTCGCGACCCGCGAGCCCGTTGGGCAACAGACTGCGCCCAAGCCGGGCCGCCAGTTCACTGAAGAAGGCCGGCTCTCGTGGCATGCCGGTGGCTGAAAAAAGCTCCGGGCCGACCGCTTCGCGCAATGTCTTCTGCAACGTCGCCTGGACCAGCTTGCGTTCGTCTCGATGGGCGTCGAGCCAGTCGAGCAGGAAGCGCGCGCGCTGCTGCCGCACGCGGCGTCCCGCGCTTTGCTCAACCAGCGTTACCCGCTGTTCGTGCCGCAACCACGCGGCAACATCGACCATCCAGTTGGCGCGCTCATGCCAGGCAGCGAACGGATTGGCCCGGCTTATCAGGCGCCGTACTTGTGCATCGTATTGCAGATCAAGTTGCGAGATGCGGGCGCCACGGCGCAGCCTGCGCCAGACTGCCCAGGCGCGCAGAATCAAAAATTTCATGAAGCAGCTCCCCTTTAGTCCTAACACCAATCGTTCCCGGCTGGCGGAAACGAACTCCCTTATACTAGCTGGACTGTTACAGCCCACCGGGCATCCGACGGATGTCTTGCGATGTTGTGCCATTCACCTGGCTTATCGTTGACGCAAGTCCTGCCGGTACCCGCTTCTTGTTTTCTTTTCCTGGATACTTCTTTTAATACCATGCGACAACATATGCGCTTCAAAGGTTCCCAGAGTTATGTTGCCACTGACGATTTGAAGTTGGCGGTCAACGCGGCATTAACGCTGCAACGCCCGCTGCTGATCAAGGGCGAGCCTGGCACCGGCAAGACCATGCTGGCGGAAGAAGTCGCCGCGGCGCTCGGCATGCCGCTCATGCAGTGGCATATCAAGTCCACCACCAAGGCGCAGCAGGGTCTTTATGAATACGATGCGGTGTCACGCCTGCGCGATTCGCAGCTTGGGGACGAGCGCGTCAAGGACATCCACAACTACATCGTCAAGGGCGTGCTGTGGCAGGCTTTCACCGCGGACGAGCAGGTGGTTTTGCTGATCGATGAAATCGACAAGGCCGACATTGAGTTCCCGAACGACCTGCTGCGCGAACTCGACCGCATGGAATTTTTTGTGTACGAGACGCGCGAGATGGTGAAGGCGCTCCACCGCCCGCTCGTGATCATCACGTCCAACAACGAGAAGGAACTGCCGGACGCTTTCTTGCGTCGCTGCTTCTTCCACTACATAAAATTCCCGGACCGGGACACCATGCAACAGATCGTGGATGTGCATTTTCCGGATCTGAAAAAAGACCTGTTGGCAAAGGCACTGCA
This sequence comes from Herminiimonas sp., assembly GCA_028292265.1. GTDB lineage: Bacteria > Pseudomonadota > Gammaproteobacteria > Burkholderiales > Burkholderiaceae_D > JAQGMR01. Next base: position 61,651 of record JAQGMR010000071.1, on the reverse strand, counting down.
AACCTTCTACGACGTGCGCGAAGTGGCTGGCTTGAAGAAGAAACCGTCTACCTCCGAACTGCTTGACTGGCTAAAACTGCTGTTGGCGGAAGATATTCCCGCCGAGGCACTGCACAGCAAGGACGCCAAGGCCATCGTGCCCCCTCTGCACGGCGCGCTTCTCAAGAACGAGCAGGACGTGCACCTGTTCGAGCGGCTGGTGTTCATGTCGCGAGCGAATCGCTAACCGCGGCGCCCTGAATCATGGCCTTTATCGAACCCGTTACCCTTGTCGGCCAGCACCTCGTGCTGGAACCGCTCCAGCCCGATCACCACGACGCGATTGTCAACGCCGCCGCCGACGGTGAACTATGGAAGCTGTGGTACACCTCGGTGCCCAGTCCCGAACGAACCAGTGCCTGGATCGATGCCGCCGCCGCGATGCGCGAACAGAATGGCACGCTGGCCTTCGCAGTGCGCGCAACCGACACCGGCGCAATCGTGGGATCAACCCGCTTCTGCAACGTGGACGCGGCCAATCGCCGGCTTGAAATCGGCTACACCTGGTATGCCAAGCGGGTGCAGCGCACCGCGCTCAATACCGAATGCAAACTGATGATGCTGACCCATGCGTTTGAAAAGCTGAGCTGCATCGCCGTTGAGTTTCGCACTCACTGGTTGAACCAGCAATCGCGCGCCGCCATTGCACGCCTTGGCGCGAAGCAGGACGGCATCCTGCGCAATCATCAGCGCATGCCCGACGGTTCATTGCGCGACACCGTGGTGTTCTCAATCATTGATTCGGAATGGCCGGCCGTGAAGCGCCATTTGCAATACCAACTCGAACGCTGAACCCGTCATGCTGATTGACTTCTTCTTTACCTTGAAGGACGCAAAGATTCCGGTCTCGATCAAGGAATTCCTGGTGCTACTCGAAGCCATGCAGGAGGACGTAATCGAGCCTTCACTCGACGATTTTTACATCCTCTCGCGCATGACTCTGGTCAAGGACGAAGCGCACTACGACAAGTTCGACAAGGCGTTCGGCCTCTACTTCAAGGGTATCGAAGCCATTTTCGAAAAGTCGCCGGAGATTCCGCTTGACTGGCTGATGAAGCGCATTGAACGCGAACTGACGCCGGAGCAAAAGGCCGCAATCGAAAAGTTCGGTTACGACAAGCTGATGGACCGCCTGAAGGAACTGCTGGCCGAGCAGAAGGAGCGGCATGAAGGCGGGAACAAGTGGATCGGCACCGGCGGCACCTCGCCCTTTGGCAATGGCGGACAAAACCCGGAAGGAATTCGCATCGGTGGCGAAGGTGGCAACCGTACCGCGGTCAAGGTATGGGAAGCGCGCGCCTTCCGCGACTACGACACGGAGCGCGAGCTTGGCACCCGCAACATCAAGATAGCCCTGCGCCGCCTGCGCAAGTTCGCGCGCGAAGGCGCAGAGGAAGAGCTGGCGCTGGATGACACGATTCGCGCCACCGCGAATAACGCCGGCTACCTTGACATCAAGATGCAGCCGGAGCGGAAGAACAACATCAAGGTGCTGATGCTGCTGGATGTCGGCGGCACGATGGACGACCATATCGCGCGGACCGAGGAACTGTTCTCGGCTGCAAAAACAGAATTTAAGAACATGGAGTTCTACTACTTCCACAATTGCGTCTACGACTACCTGTGGAAGAACAACCGCCGCCGCCACGCTGAGCGCTTCCCGACTTGGGACGTGCTGCGCAAGCATACGCCGGACACCAAAGTCATCTTCGTGGGCGACGCCACGATGAGCCCCTATGAAATTCTGCAGCCGGGCGGCTCGGTGGAATACAACAATGAGGAAGCGGGTGCAGTCTGGCTCCAGCGCTTTACGGGCATGTTCCCGAAGTTTGCGTGGCTCAACCCGGAGCCGGAAGGACTGTGGCAATACCGGCAGTCCATCTCGGTGGTTCGACAGATCATGAACAACCGCATGTTTCCGGTCACGATTGATGGCCTTGAACGCGCCATGCGCTTGCTTAGCAAGTAAGTCTGCGCGCCACCGTGTGCTGACGTTGCAACGAAGCCCACCGTCCGACCTGCGCTCGCTCCAAGACTCGATTCGAACGGCTTGATTAAGCAGGCGCGTGGCCCCGGCCCGTTTCTCGCCTTGAGCCCGTTCCTCTACGCCGTCCTTAAAGAATCCTTGTATTGCGTCGACAGATTTGTCGAGGTGTCATCAAGGCCACATTGCTTATCGCGCCGAACCGTTATAGTCCACCTCGGCGGGATTTCTCCAGCGGCTTGCTGAATTGTAAATATTTCAGGGAATCCCACCTGTCTTAGGTGGTCTTAGCGGACGATAAGCGCTCCAGAGCTTGAAGTTCTCCGGTCGGCGGCAAATTTTCATTAGAATGCAGAAAGTTTTTTGTCTTTCGCCGCCGTGCATAGCGGCTATTCGATCGACTCCACCGTATTCCTCGTCACATCATCAAATCGTCACTACCTGTCTTGTTGAATGGCTACCAGAAAATCTTCTAACGATTACAGCGAATCTTCCATCCGGGTCCTCAAGGGACTTGAGCCGGTCAAGCAGCGGCCGGGCATGTACACGCGCACGGAAAGCCCGCTGCACATCATTCAGGAAGTCATCGACAATGCGTCCGACGAGGCGCTTGGCGGCTACTGCCGCAATATCGTAGTCACAACGAATCCCGATGGCAGCGTATCCGTCGAGGATGACGGGCGCGGCATTCCGGTCGGCCCGCATCCTGAAGAAAAAGTGCCGACGGTCGAAATCGTTTTCACGCGCCTGCATGCTGGCGGCAAGTTCGACAAGGGCTCCGGTGGCGCCTATGCCTTTTCTGGCGGACTGCACGGCGTCGGCGTCTCCGTCACCAATGCGCTTTCCTCACGACTGCAGATCGAAGTATGGCGCGAGGGCGGCATGCATCAGATGAGCTTCGCAAACGGCGACGTGGTGGAGATGCTGAAGTCCCGTCCGCTGCAACGCGACGAGAAGCGCACCGGCACTCGCGTGACGGCCTGGCCCAATCCAAAATACTTCGATTCCCCCGCAATTCCGCTGGCTGAACTGCAGCGGCTTCTACGCTCGAAGGCAGTACTGCTGCCGGGCGTGAAGGTCACGCTTGTCAACGGCAAGACTGGCGAATCGCAGACTTGGCGCTATGAGCAGGGGCTGCGCGGCTACCTGACTGAATCGCTGGCGCAGACTTCCAGTTCTGAGCCGGTAATCCCGTTCTTCGAAGGCGAGCAGTATGCCGGCGCCGACTCCGAGGGCTTCGCAGAAGGCGAAGGTGCGGCATGGGTTGTGGCATGGACCGAAGACGGCGCTGTGGTTCGCGAATCCTATGTCAACCTGATCCCGACTTCGGCCGGCGGCACGCACGAATCCGGACTGCGTGAAGGGTTGTTTGGCGCAGTCAAAAGCTTCGTTGAAATGCACGCGCTGCTGCCAAAGGGCGTAAAGCTGTTGCCAGAAGACGTGTTTGCGCGCGTGTCCTTCGTCTTGTCGGCCAAGGTACTGGACCCGCAGTTTCAGGGGCAAATCAAGGAGCGCCTCAATTCTCGCGATGCGGTGCGCCTGGTCGGCAGCTTCACGCGCCCTGCCCTCGACCTCTGGCTAAACCAGCATGTCGACTACGGCAGGAAGCTCGCCGAACTGGTGATCCGTCAGGCGCAAACGCGCCTCCGCTCGGCGCAAAAAGTCGAAAAGAAAAAGTCTTCCGGCGTGGCGGTCTTACCCGGCAAGCTGACCGATTGCGAATCGAGCGACGTGTCCCGCAATGAGATTTTTCTGGTCGAAGGCGACTCGGCCGGTGGCTCGGCCAAGATGGGCCGCGACAAGGAATTCCAGGCGATCCTTCCCCTGCGCGGCAAGGTGCTCAATTCTTGGGAGACCGAGCCCGACAGGCTGTTCGCCAACAATGAAATCCACGACATCGCCGTTGCAATCGGCGTTGATCCGCACAGCCGCAAGGACGACCCAGACCTGTCCGGCCTGCGTTATGGCCGGGTGTGCATCTTGTCCGATGCCGACGTGGACGGGTCGCACATCCAGGTGCTGTTATTGACGCTTTTTTTCCGCCATTTCCCCAAGCTGATCGACAAGGGCCACATCTGCATCGCTCGCCCGCCACTGTTTCGGGTTGATGCGCCGGCACGCGGCAAGAAGCCGGCGCAAAAGTTTTACGCGCTCGACGCCAGTGAACTGGAAGTGATTGAAGACAAGCTGCGCAAGGACGGTGTCAAGGACAGCGCCTGGAGCATCTCGCGCTTCAAGGGACTCGGTGAAATGAATGCCGGACAGTTGTGGGAAACCACCATGAATCCCGATACGCGACGCTTGTTGCCGGTGTCGCTTGGCGATCTCGACCTGCTGGCGTCCGAAGCCTGCTTCACGATGTTGATGGGCAAGGGCGAAGCCGCCGCACGCCGCAACTGGCTGGAAGAGCACGGCAACGAAGCGGAGGCCGACATCTGATGCTTGGAAGCCTGCGCGCCCGAAGAGTTGCAGCCGTCGTGTCGCTTGCCCTTGGACTTGGCATGGCAAGCGCTGGCGCGCGCGCGGACATCTACGGGTACATCGACGAGCAGGGCTCGGCCCACTTCTCGATCGAAAAACTGGACAGCCGCTATCAACTGTTCATGCGCGGTGACAAGGCCTTCGACAGCGCCGACCTGAAGGCAGGCGGGCCGCTTGTGGTGAAGCCAGCACTGCTGCAATACCTGACGCACCACCCCAACCTCAAGAAGTACGAAGCGTTGCTGGCGGACGCGGCACTTGAATTTTCGGTTGAGCCGGCCCTGCTTAAAGCGGTGATGGCGGCCGAGTCCGGCTTCAACCCTGGCGCGGTGTCGCCCAAGGGCGCCGTCGGACTGATGCAACTGATGCCGGCGACCGCTGCGCGCTATGGCTTGCAGGCAGACGGCAAGCAAAGCATTGCACAAAGACTTACTGATCCCAAAACCAATATCCGGCTTGGCGCGCGTTACCTGCGCGATTTGCGGCGACTGTTCCCGAACCAGCAAAGCCTGGTACTGGCTTCGTACAACGCTGGCGAAGGCGCGGTCCAGAAGTACAACAACCGCATTCCGCCCTATGCTGAAACGCAGAATTACGTGAAGCTCGTGACACAGTTCGTCGACATGTACCGGCCTGGTGTGACGAAAACACTCGGCGGCACCGCGCATGGCATCGCCGACTCCGCCGGCGGCATGCCGAATTCCGGCGGTGGCGGCCATCGCATTTACCTGACCATACCGGGCCGTGCGAAATTGCCGCCGGCACCGCGTCCCGGCCGGGAAGATCCGGCATCGGGCGAATGATACCGGTGCGCCCTGCATCGTTAACAAGAGAACCTGTCGCGCCATCGCGTGTGCATCACTGAATCGCATTAATCCGCTGAAATATAAATGACTGAGCAAACCTCCCTGTTCGAAACCGCGCCCTCCGGCGACGGCGAGTCTCTCACCCTTGCGACCTTCGCAGAACGCGCCTATCTCGACTACGCCATTTCAGTGGTCAAGGGCCGTGCCCTGCCGGACGTCTGCGACGGCCAGAAGCCAGTGCAGCGTCGCATCCTGTATGCCATGAGCGAGCTCGGCCTGGTGGCCGGGGCCAAGCCGCGCAAGTCGGCGGCCGTGGTGGGCGACGTGCTCGGCAAACTGCATCCGCACGGCGACCAGTCGGTGTATGACGCGCTGGTGCGCATGGCGCAAGATTTCTCCCTGCGCTATCCGCTCATTGATGGCCAGGGCAACTTTGGATCGCGTGATGGCGACGGCGCGGCGGCGATGCGTTACACCGAAGCGCGGCTGACACCGATCGCAAGACTGCTGCTGGATGAAATCGGCATGGGAACGGTCGACTTCCAGCCAAACTACGACGGCTCCACCGAGGAGCCGAAGCTGTTGCCGGCCCGCCTGCCTTTCTTGCTGCTCAATGGCGCCTCGGGTATCGCGGTCGGCATGGCGACAGAGATTCCCTCGCATAACCTGCAGGAGATCGCCCGCGCGGCGGTCGCACTGATTCGCAATCCGAAGCTCTCGCATGCGGAATTGATGGCGATTGTGCCGGGGCCGGACTATCCCGGTGGCGGACAGATAATTTCGACGCCAACCGCAATCTCGGAAATTTATGAAAGCGGCCGCGGCAGCCTCAAGGTGCGCGCGCGCTGGAAGATCGAAGACATGGCGCGCGGCCAATGGCAACTGGTCGTCACCGAACTTCCTCCCGGCACTTCGTCGCAGAAGGTGCTGGAAGAGATCGAAGAACTCACCAATCCAAAAATCCGGCTCGGCAAGAAGGCACTCAGCAGCGAGCAATTGGCGCTGAAGCAATCCATGTTGGCAATGCTGGATACGGTGCGCGACGAATCCGGCCGCGAAGCACCGGTGCGACTGGTGTTCGAGCCGAAATCCAGGAACCAGGACCAGACCGAATTCGTCAACGCGCTTCTGGCGCACACGGCGCTTGAAAGCAGCGCGCCAATCAACCTGGTGATGATTGGCGGCGACGGCAGGCCGCGCCAGAAAGGCTTGACCCACATCCTTCAGGAATGGGTCGCCTTCCGTTTTGAAACGCTGACGAGGCGGACGAATTTTCGGCTGCGGAAAGTGGATGACCGCATCCACATTCTGGAAGGCCGCGTTGCCATCCTGCTCAACATCGACAAGGTGATTCGCATCATTCGCGAATCAGATGAACCGAAGCCTGCGCTGATCGCTGCGTTCAATCTCTCCGACCGCCAGGCAGAAGACATTCTTGAAATCCGGCTGCGTCAGTTGGCGCGACTGGAAACTATCAAGATCGAGCAGGAACTGGCCGAATTGCGCAAGGAGCGCGGTGGCCTGCTCGACCTGCTGGAAAACCCGGCGTCAATGAAGCGGCTGGTGATCAAGGAAATCGAGGCGGACGGCAAGCAGTACGGCGACGCGCGTCGCACCTTGATTGAAGTCGCCGAGCGCGCCGTCGCGGAACAGAAAGTGATTGATGAACCGGTGACGGTGGTTATATCGGATAAGGGCTGGGTACGGGCGCGCGGCGGCCATGGCCACGATGCGACCCAGTTCACCTTCAAGGCCGGCGACAGCCTGTATGCGGCCTTCGAGTGCCGCACGGTCGACAATATCCTTGCGTTCGGCTCCAACGGCCGCGTCTACTCAGTGCCGGCGACCGCTCTTCCAGGCGTCCGTGGCGACGGGGTGCCCGTCACGACCCTGCTGGAACTGGAAAGCGGCACGCGCCTTCTGCACTACTTCGCCGGACCGGCGGATTCGCTCCTTCTGCTTGCGTCCAGCGGCGGCTATGGCTTCCTTGCGAAGGCCGGCGACATGGTCAGCCGCACTCGCGGTGGCAAATCATTTATCACGGTCGATGCAGGATATGAACCACTGGCGCCGCGCCTGCTGTGGCCGGCGGTTAGCGCGATTGCTTGCTTGTCCGGGAAGGGTCGGCTTCTCGTATTTGGGCTCGATGAAATCAAGACGCTCACCGGTGGTGGACGTGGCGTGACGCTGATGGATCTGGAAGGCACCGAGAAGCTTCTGGCGGCCCAGCCCATTAGTCAACGTGGCGTGCTGGTGACCGGAATCGGGCGTGGCGGCAAGCCACAGGAAGTGAGCTTGTCGGCTAGCGGGCTTGCGCCGCACATTGGCAAGCGGGCGCGCAAGGGCCGTGCGCTGGAATCGAAGATCAAGGCGGCGGCTCTGGCGGCGGTAAGGTGAGTTAGCCATGACGGTTCGGAACCCGGGAGACGGAGATACGATGGCCGCACCTTCGCTGGCGACCGGGGCAAACGGTACCGACCTGCCGCGCCGCAGATTGTGGCCTGCTTTTGGGCTCGGCGCGCTGGCCCTGTTAGCCGTAGCCTGCAGCACAACAAGCAAGTACTACGACCCGGCGGATCCGCATCGCACGCGCACTGGCTTTCGCAACAACTACCTTGCCGGCCCGATCGGCGGCTCCTTCGTCAAATGGCAGTGGGAGCGCATCATCCAGGGCCTGCCGAAGCCTCCTGCGAACGGGTACGACTTCCCTGTCGTGACGCCGGACGTGGCATGGCTGCAGGCAAATCGCAGCGAGACCACCGCCACCTGGATCGGCCATGCCACCATGCTGCTGCAGGTCGCTGGGGTCAACATCATCACCGATCCGATGCTGTCGGAGCGCGCTTTCACGGTCCAGTTCATCGGTCCGAAGCGGAAGGTGGCGCCGGCTCTGACCGCCGCGCAATTGCCGCATATCGATGTGGTGCTGATCTCCCATAACCACTACGACCATCTCGATCGTGACACGGTGTCGGCCCTGAATGCGCAGCCCGGCGGGCCGCCGCTGTTCCTGGTGCCGCTAGGGGTCAAGGACTGGATGGCCGGGGTCGGCATCACCAATGTACGTGAACTCGACTGGTGGCAGCAAACCACCGTGCCCGGCTTATTGATCGACTTCGTGCCCGTCCAGCACTGGTCAGCACGCAGCCCGTTCGACCGCTTCGAGACACTATGGGGAGGATGGGTAGTGCGTACCGCTGGAACGGCGCCGGCAGCGACAATGCCGGCCTCGGCTGCGGACCGGGTAACAAGCGCGGCAACTCCGTCAGGCGGCACCGGCAGACAGCAAAGCAGCGGCGGCCAGCCAGGGCGCGACGTGAGCCAGCAAGCCATTGCAGAAAGTCGGCAAGCTGTAAATCGGAGACAGCAAGAAACCTACGGCGCACGGCAAGTCGAAATTGGAAGACTTGGAGCCGATAAAAGTACGCAGCATGCCGCCAAGCCGTTTGCGTTTTTCTTTGCCGGCGACACCGGTTATTCCAAAGACTTCTCTGACATTGGCGCGCGCTACGGCGGCTTCGATCTGGCGATGCTGCCGATCGGCGCCTATGAGCCGCGCTGGTTCATGAAGGCACAGCACGTCGATCCCGCGGAGGCGGTGCAGATCATGCAGGACGTGCATGCCAAGCAGGCGATCGCCATTCACTGGGGCACGTTCGAGCTGTCCGACGAGTCACTCGATGCGCCACCTGCTGCGCTTGCGGCGGCGGTGAAGGCAGCGGGGCTTGCGGCGGATAGATTCACCGTGCTGAAGCACGGCCAGATGCAACGGTTCTAGGCGGCCCTGGATCGCAGACCGCCCAAGTTACATCCGCTCCGCAATCAAACGACCCAGCGTCGCCACGCCTTCGCGAATTTTTTCAGGCGGCACCGTCACAAAGCTCAGGCGCAGCGTATTGGTTTCCGGCGTGTTGGCATAGAACGGGGCACCCGGCACGAATGCCACGCCCTGCTCCACCGCCGCATCGAGCAGCGTCATGCTGTCTATATGCTTCGGCAGCGTGACCCAGATAAACATGCCGCCCTGCGGACGGGTCCAACTGGCTGACGCCGGAAAATACTGTTCGAGAGCATCGAGCATGCACTGGCATTGCGCCGCATACAAAGTCCGGATCGTCGGTACGTGCTCGTCCAGGAAGCCGTCCTTAACGACTTCGTGCACCACCATCTGGGTGATCTGCGATGTGTGCAGGTCAGCCGCCTGGCGCGCCTGTTCCAACTTGCGGATCAGGTGCTCTGGCGCCACGACGTAGCCGAGGCGAATGCCAGGGGTCAGCACTTTGGAGAACGAACCCATGTAGATCACGCCCTGGGTGTTCATGTTCAGCATGCGCGGCAAGGGTTCACCGTGGTAGCTCAATGCGCCGTAGGGGTTGTCCTCGACCAGAGGCAAGCCCAGCCTGGCGCAGATTTCCACCAGGGCCAGGCGACGCTCGAGCGGCATGGTACGGCCAGTGGGGTTTTGGAAATTGGGCAGCGAATACAGCAGGCGCGCGCCCTTCCCAACCTTCGCCACCGCATCGGGCAGCAAGCCGTTTTCATCGGTCTCGACGGAAATGAATTCCGGCCGGTATAGCGAGAACGCTTGCAGTGCGCCGAGGTAGCTTGGCGTTTCAACCAGCACGCGGCTGCCCTCGTCGACCAGCACCTTGCCAAGCAAGTCCAAGCCCTGTTGTGAGCCGGAGAGCATGAGCACCTGCTCCGGCAGGATGCGTGCACCTTCTCCAGAAAGCGAGTCCGCGATCCAGGCCCGCAGCGGCGCATAACCGTCGCTTGGTCCGTACTGCAATGCGACCTTGCCGTCGCGTGACAAAACCTTGTCATAGGCGGCGCGCATGCGCTCGACCGGAAACGTCAGCGGCGATGGCAAGCCGCCGGCGAAGGAAATAATTTCCGGCCGCATCGTAATTTTGAGGATTTCACGGATGGCCGAACTCTGCAGCTGTTCCGCGCGAGCGGAGAATTGCCAATGCATCGATACTGGATTTTCTGGTTTCATATTCTAAAGGTGAGTCTTGGGAGCGCGTCGGCTCGGGCCAGTCTGGAGCAAGTTATTTCGGCTTGGCTCATTTCGACTCGGCTCATTCGAGCTCGGCTCGTTTGGCTTATGTTGTTGCGGCTCATGTCGTTGTGGCTCAGGTCGTTGGGCGTCATTGCGGCTCAGGTCGTTGGGGCTCAGGTCGTTGGGGCTCAGGTCGTCGCGTGTACTGGTGTCGGCGCACTGGTATCGGCTCAATGGTATCGGCTCACTAATGTCCGCTCAGGCAACGTCCGCTCACGCGATTTCAGCGACCATTTCGATTTCCACGCAGGCTCCCATGGGAATCTGCGCAACGCCGAAAGCCGAGCGAGCATGCTTGCCCTGCTCCCCGAATACCTCGACCAGCAATTCAGACGCGCCATTGGTAACGAGGTGGTGTTCGGTGAAGTCGCTCGTTGAGTTCACCAGGCTAACCAGCTTGACGATGCGGCGCACACGGTTCAGGTCGCCGTCGCAGGCCGATTGCAAGGTTGCCATCAAATCGATTGCTATGGCCCGGGCCGCCTGCTGTCCTTCTTCGGTCTTGACATTCTTGCCAAGCTGGCCAACCCAGGGTTTGCCATTCTTTTTGGCGATGTGGCCGGACAGGTAGACCGTGTTGCCAACTCGGGAATGCATGACGTAGGCCGCGGCGGGAACGGCGACCGATGGAAGGGTAATATCGAGCGATTTCAGCTTGTCATAAATTGACATTGCGACTCCGGCGTACGGTGGGCGGAAACCCTGAATTCTACTCCTGCGGGGCAACTGAAAAAAGCGTAGGTTAGCGTGCGCGACGGGGGGTACATCGCTCCTGGCTCGCTGACGCCGTGGTCCGGTGACGCCTTTACCTTGCTTGTGGCCGAGAATTCCACGTCACAAAATCGTGGACAAACGGTGTACCCGTTCACGCGCTCGCAAGTTTAATCGCGCTGAGAAAGAAACGCGTTTCTTGCGTGGGCAGCTAATATAGTCGCTCAGATGCAGCGACCGTCAGGCGGCAGCATCGTTTCCAGATTCGACACGATCTCTTCCTGCCTGATCAAGTGGCAAATCCTTTCAAAGGTTATATGACAGCTCGGCGACGGCGCGCCTTACCGCCTGACGCTTTTTAACAGCTCGAAAAGCGTCCAAGTTGTACACCTCGCGGCTGGCACGTATAGAAAATTGCGGTTTCTATACACGTTCGCGATAGCATGTATAAAACCGAGCACTTTTTATACATATCTTTGGAAACCTTCATGCCGCAGATCAAACCTTTGGCTAAGCTGGATGCTACGCGTTTCGACTCGCCCGCGATTCTGAAGCAGCTGGCGATCGCGAGCCGCCATCTAGCCGAGCTAAAGGGGATTGCCAGTGCGATTCCACACCAAGGAATCCTGATAAATACCTTGGGATTGCAAGAGGCTAAGGACAGCTCGGAGATTGAAAATATTATCACCACGCACGACGATCTGTTCAAGGATGATGTCCTGCCGGACGCGTTCGCGAACCCTGCGGCTAAAGAAGTGCTTCGATACCGACAAGCCCTGCGCGTGGGATTCGAGCAAGTCCAGCGTAGCGGCTTGCTGACCGCGAACCATATCGTTGGCATCCAGGCGGAACTGGAGCGCAACAACGCGGGATTCCGCAAGCTGCCGGGGACGGCATTGAAAGATGGCGCCGGCAAAGTCGTTTACATGCCACCGCAGGAACATGCTGAAATAGTGGCCTTGATGAGCGACTTGGAACGATTTATCAACGATCCGGACCAACTTGCTGTTGATCCACTAATCAAGATGGCGCTGATTCACCACCAGTTCGAGAGCATCCATCCCTTTTACGACGCCAACGGTCGCACCGGTCGGATACTAAACGTGCTGTATCTAGTGAAGGAAGGCTTGTTGGATATCCCGGTGCTGTACCTTTCTAGCCATATCGTACGCACTAAGGCCGACTATTACCGCCTGCTGCGAACCGTGCAGGTGGAAGACCGCTGGGAGGAATGGGTGCTCTACATGCTAGGGGCTGTGGAGCAAACCGCCGTTCAAACTATCGCAACAATCCGGGCCATGAGGACCGCACTTATGGATTACAAGCAGCGGATCCGCGCGGGATTCAAGTTTTATAACCAGGACTTGATCAACAACCTGTTCACACATCCCTATACGAAGATTGAGTTCGTACAGCGCGACCTTCAGGTTTCGCGTATAACCGCAACCAAATATTTGGACGCGCTAGCTGAAGGCGGCTTCCTGCAGAAGCGGAAAATCGGTCGTGGCAACTATTACGTGAACGTCGCGCTCAACTCAATCTTGATGGAAAAACCAGGCCAAACCACCTGACCGAAATCGCGTGATCAAAAAAATCCGGGCTGCCTTCCACATGTCCGGCACGTCTCGGCCCATGCAAGAAATCGGGACTGAACGACATCATTCCTGAGGCTAGGAACTTGTGCACCTGCTTCGGGTAAACAGGCAGCCCAACCGACTCAATCCCCCGAGAAGCCGGTCGCGGGATACGGCTTGCGTCAGACGACCGCACTGGACCTGCACTGTTCCGAAATGGTCTTTTCTCCTCGCAGGGCTTCCTTTCGCGGCCGTCGCCGATAGCCGCCTCTTGGCCGTTGGGGCCCGAAGACGGTCAAGAGGCAGCGGCTATCCTCGGTCAATGCGACTGCAGGTTACTGCCCCCTTGAAACCTTTCAAGCCGGCCTCATATGCGCGAAAATATTCGTTTTGCCAAGGATTGGAAACGGTGCGGCATGATTCATTTCCCCGCGCCGCCGCGAACCTGGCTCCTGATCCACTCATTGTCGAGGTAAAAAATGGCCGTATCCGAAAAGCAGACCTTAGGTTTTCAGGCAGAAGTTAAGCAGTTGCTGCACCTGATGATCCACTCGCTTTACTCCAACAAGGAGATATTCCTGCGCGAACTGGTCTCCAACGCGTCTGACGCGGCGGACAAACTGCGCTTTGAAGCGATCAACAACCCCGCCTTTTATGAAAACGACCCTGATCTGAAAATCCGCGTCAGCTTCGACAAGGACGCGAAAACCATCACCATTTCAGACAACGGCGTTGGCATGAGCCGTAACGAAGCGGTCGAGCACCTCGGCACCATCGCCAAATCCGGGACGAAGGAATTCTTCGGCAAGCTCTCTGGCGATCAGCAAAAAGACGCGGCCCTCATCGGCCAGTTCGGCGTCGGATTTTATTCCGCCTTCATCGTGGCTGACCGCATCACAGTGGAAAGCCGGCGCGCCGGACTGCCGGCAAGCGAAGGCGTGCGTTGGGAATCGGGCGGCGAAGGCGACTTCACGGTCGAAGCGATAGACAAGGCCGCTCGCGGCACCGACATTACGCTGCACCTGCGCGAAGGCGAGGATGAGTTCCTGTCAGCGTGGAAGCTGAAGTCGATCATCCGCAAGTATTCGGACCATATCTCGCTGCCGATCCTGATGAAAAAGGAAGAGTGGAACGCGGAGAAAAACGAGACCGTTGTGACGGACGAACTGGAAACGGTTAACCAGGCCAGCGCGCTCTGGGCCCGCAGCAAATCAGACATCGCGCCCGAGCAGTACATCGAGTTTTACAAGCATGTATCGCACGACTACCAGGAGCCGCTAACCTACACGCACAACCGGGTCGAGGGCCGTAGTGAGTACACCCAGCTTCTCTACATTCCCGCGCATGCGCCGTTCGACCTGTGGGACCGCAACAAGCGCGGCGGCATCAAGCTGTATGTTCGGCGCGTATTCATCATGGACGATGCCGAGCAATTGATGCCGGTCTACCTGCGCTTCGTGAAAGGCGTCATTGATTCCAACGACCTGCCGTTGAACGTGTCGCGGGAACTGCTGCAGGAATCGCGCGATGTGAAGGTTATTCGCGAAGGTTCAACGAAACGCGTGCTCTCCATGCTGGAAGAACTGGCAAACTCCGATGAGCAGGCGAACAAGGACAAGTACCTCGGCTTCTGGACGGAGTTTGGCCAAGTGCTGAAGGAAGGCATTGGCGAAGACGCGACCAACAAGGAACGGATCGCCAAACTGCTGCGTTTCGCCTCCAGCAATAATGATTCCGATGCGCAGACGGTCTCCTTCGGCGACTACGTGGGCCGCATGAAGGAAGGCCAGGACAAAATTTACTACGTCACAGCCGATTCATGGACCGCGGCGCGCAACAGCCCGCACCTTGAAATCTTCCGCAAGAAGGGTGTTGAGGTGCTTCTCCTGACCGATCGAGTAGACGAATGGATGCTGTCCTTCCTGCAGGATTTCGATGGCAAGGAATTGGTATCAGTCGCCAAAGGCGATCTTGACCTTGGCAAGCTGGAAGACGAAGGCGAGAAGAAGCACCACGAGGAAACCGAGGCGCAGTACAAGGACCTGGTTGAGAAAATGAAGGGTGTACTTGGCGACAAGGCCAAGGATGTGCGCGTTACCTTCCGGTTGACCGATTCGCCGGCCTGCCTGGTAGCGGACGAGAACGAATTGTCCGGCAACCTGCTGCGCATGTTGAAGGCGGCCGGGCAGAACGCGCCGGAGTCCAAGCCCATCCTGGAAATCAATCCGGACCATCCGCTTGTGCAGCGACTGAAGTACGAGGACGCGAAATTCGCAGACTGGTCACATATCCTGTTCGACCAGGCGACCCTGTCCGAAGGCGGCGCACTGGCCGACCCGGCCGCGTTTGTGAAGCGTCTGAATGAAATGTTGCTGGGACTGGCGGGGTAAGGCTCGCGGTTGATCGGTCCTGGGCGCACCGCGGTACGAGTTTGCAGATGCATGTGGAGGCGAGTCGTGGCAGCGTGGCTGCTGGTGGCTAGTCTCCACGCCTTTCCATCTCTCCGTAGCGGTCTGTGAAAGAGATGCTAGACAGGTATAGCTTGCTCGACAAAACAGATTCCGTCGTATTGCCATTGCTGTTTCATGTAGAGAAGTCGTCCGACGACGAACCGAAGACCCCGCTGCTTCGGCTCCCTAAACGGCTCAACCGGGCGAGCAGGTCATTTCCCTTCAACATGCCGGGCAAAATTATCGAGAATCGCCTGCCAGCCCTGTCTTTGCTGTTCGACAGAATGCGTTGATTCCGCGTCGAATGTCTCGCGAACAATGACGCCGTCCGATCCCGAAATAAACTCGACTCGAAGCCGGCGGTCGCCGAGCGTGCATTCAATTAACTCGTTCGGTACAACGTTGGTGTAGGTCCCCGCAAAGTCGAACCCCATGCTGCCGTCCCTGGCTTCCATGCGGGATGAAAAGGCGCCGCCAACGCGCAGGTCGACCGAGGCCATGGTGGTGTGCCAATCCTTCGAGGCCGCGTTCCACTGCTTTATATCGTCCGGTGTTGTCCATGCTCGCCAGACTTCTGCAACCGGTGCCTTGACGTTCGTCTCTACCGTAATCTGCATGGTGTAAATCCTCTGGTCAGTACGCCAGTAAGTCGTGCAATCGGCACCGCTTAGTCCGGCAAGCGCGCCGCAACTGGTCCGGGCGGCACGGGTTCGCGCAGCGCGGAACGCAATGCAACCAGCAAGTCTTCCCCGCTCATCTCCGCCCCGCCACCCGCTTCAACGCGTCGTATGAGCGCGATGATTTTACGATTGACCGGTGCATCTCGCCCCACCGATTCCGCAAGCCGCACCACGGCGCCATTGATGTAGTCAATCTCGGTCTTGCGACCGCTCTGGAGGTCTTCCCACATCGACGAGCGGGCTTGCGGATCTATCCGCAACATGGCCCCGGCGATCCGCCGGAACAACAAGTCCGGAAGCCTCAAGACATGCGGAACCAGCCACGGCGGCAACTTGCCAAGCTTCGCCGGATTGATACCCGCCGCGGCCAACAGTTTCAGCGTCTCGGCCATCAGCAACGCCAGGCTGCGCCGGTAACTCCGTTGGGACAGTTCTGTTGTGAGTGGCACGCCGGACAGCGCATTAACGGCGTTATTGAGGTTTAGCAGCAGCTTGCCCCACAGGACTGATTCAAACTCCCCATTGACGACGAAAGGCAATCCGGCGCTGCGGAATAGCGGCAGCCAGTTGCTCAGGTCCGGGTCGGGCTCGACCATCATGGCGCCCTCGGTCCCGCGATGCACGCGGCCATCTTCGGTTTGCACCACGTTGAATGGCACCATGCCTGCCAAGACCTTCCAGCCTGGCAGGACAGCACGCAAGGTCTCTGCATTGCCAATGCCGTTTTGCAGGCTCACGACGATGGTCGATGATTTCGCGTGCAATCCGATGAGCTCTCCCGCCGTCCGCGTGTCTGCACTTTTTACCGTGACGAGGATCAGGCCGACATCCTTCAGCACGCTTGGATCGGTGAAAAAGGGAATGCTCGCTGGTGCCAGCCGAAGGTTGGTGCCGTTCAAGTCAGAAAGCAGGAGGCCATGGCGCGCAATGCGTTGTTGCATGCGCTGCCTTCCGACCAGGACCACATCGACGCCGGCTGCGATAAGCATGCCGCCCACGAAGGCGCCAATCGAGCCAGCGCCGAATATGGCGACGCTTTGTCGCGCCCGCAGGCCCCTAGTAAGCAATCCGGGCGCGGCGGTAGAGAAAGCCGAGAACAAAGAGCGGTCCGATCAAGAGGAAACGCAGATCGTCGAAGAACGAGGGTTTGCGGCCTTCGATCGCGTGCCCAATGAACTGGCCGATCCAGGCGACCACGAAAACGACGACCGACACGAGCACCAGTTGTGACGGCGGAATCAATGCCAGCAGAACCAGCATGGCGCCGGACATTAGCAGCATGCCGAGAGCCAGGGGTACGGAGAGCCGCGCATAGTAGACAAGTGAAAGCGCGACGACGAGGAACGCCGCAAGCGGATGTACCGCCCACAGAAGTCCGAGGAAAGAGAACGCGATTGCAGGCACGCAAACCACATGGATCAGCTCATTGGTGTGATTGCGGTGGCTGACCGAATACGCTTCAAGCAGCGCATCGACCGCGCGCGCCCCAGTTGCGGCTGAACCGGCGCCGACTTCCTTGCTTTGATCCGTGGTTGCCATGCTGCACCTCCGTTGGTCAAGCTTAAGATTTACCGTCCGCCGGTGACATCAACCAGCGCGCCGGTGGTGTAGGACGCCTCTTCCGACAGCAGCCAAAGAATGGTGCGCGCCACTTCAAAGGCGTCACCGCCGCGCTTCATTGGCACCATGTCCTTAAGGCGGTCGACACGTCCTGGTTCGCCGCCGCTGGCGTGAATATCAGTATAGATCACGCCCGGCCGTACGGCGTTGACGCGAATGCCTTCAGCGGCGACTTCTTTCGCAAGCCCGATCGTCATGGTATCGATCGCACCTTTCGATGCGGCATAGTCGACGTATTCGCCCGGGCCGCCAAGGCGCGCAGCGGCGGACGAAAGATTGACGATTGCGCCGCCCTGTCCGCCATGCTTGTGCGACATGCGGCGAATCGCTTCACGGGCACAAAGAAAACTGCCGGTAATGTTGGTGATGAAGATGCGATTGAGCCGCTCCGCTGTCATTTCGTCGACTCGTGTCGCTTTATCCAGGACGCCGGCGTTGTTCACCAACGCTGTAACAGGCCCGAACGCCTCATCGCAGGCTTCGAACAGACCAAGCACATCCTCCTCCCGCGCAACGTCGGCACGAACGGCAATCGCCTGCCCGTCCACGTTTTCTATCGCGCGGACAATATCAGCCGCCGCCGAGGCGTTGCTCACATAGCTGATGCAGACTGCATACCCACGGCTTGCCGCAAGTTGCGCGGTTGCCGCACCGATGCCACGACTACCTCCCGTGATGACCATCACCTTTTTTGCCATGTCTGTCTCCTCTGTATCCAACTGCCAAATAGTTAAGGGGTTGCGCTCCGGTTCGTTCCGAAACCCCCAGGTGCTGTGATGCGAATATTAAAGGCCCTGTCCCACGTCCGCGCTGACCCCGACGCGCCGGGCAGCCTTCCGCCCGGATGAGAAATCGAAGTGTATCTGACAACGCCACAGCGAGCAGCACCCTCCCATCGGCGCGGTTCGACCTGCCGAGAGCCTTAACGACCGCGCGAAATCCTTGTACAAGCCGAAGCCGCACCTGATAATGCTGCGACGACACAAGGCTCCGATGCTCATCAAACGCAAATCCATTGAAAAAGAGGAATCGCTACGCGGTCAGCGTCGCGCAGCCCCCAAAGAGCGTGCGCCACGCACTGGCCGGAAACCGAAGTTTGCACCGGTGACCGTTTCGGAAATGGATGGCGTTCGCTATCTTCATTTCGGCACCGAATGGGTTCAGGGCGCGATGCGCCTTCGCAAGCCCGACTGGCCGGAACTCGAATACGCGCAGCAGATGATGGCCTGGATGCTTTTCAACGACGTTGAACATCCGCTTCATGTTGTGCAGCTTGGCCTGGGCGCCGGGGCTCTGACCAAATTCAGTTACCGCCATTTCCCCCAGGCGCGCGTGACCGCGGTCGAATTGAATCCGGCCGTCATCGGCATTTGCGAAAGCATGTTCAAGCTTCCGCCCAATGATGAGCGCCTGACTGTACTTGAGATGGACGCCATGGATTTCGTCAATGATCGCGCCAATCACGGCACGGTAGACGCCTTGCAGATCGACCTGTATGACGCAACGGCGCGTGGTCCGATGCTCGATTCCCCTGCCTTCTATGCTGCCTGCAACGCCTGTCTTGGCCCCGACGGCATTGCAACGGTCAACCTCTTTGGCGACCATCCAAGCTATCTCAAGAACGTGCGGGCCATGCGCGAAGCCTTTGAGGAAGTGATCTGCCTGCCCGAGGTCCATGACGGCAATATCGTCGCCCTTGGTTTTCGGAGCATGCCGACTCTCGACTTCCCGGCGTTGTATGCGCGGGCGGCCCGCATCCGCGAGTCGACCGGTCTTCGCGCCCGCTCCTGGGTGAACGGCATCAAGCATTGGAATGAACTATGAGCGCAACCGGCATCGACGTCGCCCCGCCGGCTCGCGCAGCCGGCAAGTCGCTCGACTTGCAGCAATTACTGGGCTGGCTGCTCGCCGACAAGATCCTGTTGAAAGCGGAGGCCAGGGCACACTTCAACGTCGCTCAGGATATCCTTAAAAGCAGCCCGACCAGAATGCATCCGCTGGTGGCGCTGGCGCGATGCAAGATGCATTCGGCCCAGCCGCCGCATGCTATGTTGTCGCTGGAATGGCTGACCGAGTGGATGGCCGCCAAGGTCGGCCTGCCCTTCTTCCGCATTGACCCGCTCAAGGTTGATTTCACTCGCGTTGCCGACGTCATGTCCGCCACCTATGCGGCGCGCTTCAATATCCTGCCGGTGGACCTGACACCGGAAGTGCTAACGATTGCCACCGCCGAGCCGATGCAGGTGGAATGGGAAGCGGAGATCGCAAAAATTTCGCGGCGCCGGGTACGGCTGGTGATTGCAAACCCGCTGGAGATTGCCCAGTACATCACGCAGTTTTTCGCGCTGGCGCGCTCCATTAAGGGGGCCAACAAGACACCAGGGCAGGACCTGTCCCTGCGCAATAATTTTGAACAACTTGTTGAACTGGGCAAAGCCAACAAGCAGGTTGACGCGAACGACCAGCACATCGTCAACATCGTCGACTGGCTCTGGCAATACGCCTTCGAGCAGCGCGCGTCCGACATCCATCTGGAGCCCAAGCGCGAATTCTGCGCCGTGCGTTTTCGGATCGATGGCGTACTGCATCAGGTTTACCAGGTGCCGGCGGTGGTCATGATCGCCATGACTGCGCGCATCAAGCTGCTCGGTCGCATGGACGTGATTGAAAAACGCCGACCACAAGACGGCCGCCTGAAAACGCGCACCAGCAACGGACAGGAAATCGAACTGAGGCTATCCACCATGCCGACTGTGTTCGGCGAAAAACTGGTGATGCGCATTTTCGATCCTGAGGTGGTTGTCAAGACCCTGCCCGAGCTGGGTTTTCCGCCTGAAGATGCAGCACGCTGGGACGGCCTGACGAAACGCCCGCACGGCATCATCCTGGTAACTGGCCCGACTGGGTCCGGCAAGACCACCACGCTTTACACGACGCTGAAATCACTCGCGACGCCGGACGTGAACGTCTGCACGGTGGAAGACCCGATTGAGATGGTCGAACCCGCATTCAACCAGATGCAGGTCCAGCACGGCATCGACCTCTCCTTCGCGGACGGTGTTCGTTCTCTGATGCGGCAGGACCCGGACATCATCATGGTCGGCGAGATCCGCGACCTGGAAACCGCGGAGATGGCAATCCAGGCGGCGCTGACGGGCCACCTGGTTCTATCGACGCTGCACACCAACGACGCGCCATCAGCAGTCATGCGACTGCTTGAACTGGGCGTGCCGTACTACCTGCTGGAAGCCACGCTGATCGGCATCATGGCGCAGCGCCTTGTGCGCACGCTGTGCACGCACTGCAAAGCGCCGGGCGGCGAGCTACCCAACGATATCTGGAAAGCACTCTCCGAAGAATGGCCGCTGGAACGGCCCAAGACGATCTACCGCCCGGTCGGATGCCCGGAGTGTCGCCAGACTGGGTACCGTGGTCGCAGCGGCCTGTATGAGCTGCTGACGGTGTCCCAGCAGTTTTCGCAGTTGATCCAGCCACAGACCGACATGGGAGCCTTGCGGCGGCAGGCCATGGCGGATGGCTTGAAGCCGTTGCGGATCGCGGGC
The DNA here is from genome assembly GCA_028292265.1 of Herminiimonas sp. Lineage (GTDB taxonomy): Bacteria > Pseudomonadota > Gammaproteobacteria > Burkholderiales > Burkholderiaceae_D > JAQGMR01. The sequence goes on along the minus strand of JAQGMR010000071.1, from coordinate 40,681 downwards.
GCACTGAAGATCATGGAAGGCGTAACGACTGCTGAGGAAGTGTTGAAAGTGACGGCCGCGCTGACTTGAGTCGTGAAACGCGGTTGCCTTGACTGGACGAAGCTTGCAGGTCGTCCGGCTTTCTGGCTTTGGACCGCAACGCGCTTAAAAGCTTGCAGAGCGCCCGGCTACTCTTGATTTTTTCCGGGCGCTCTGCAGTCTCAGGATGTTCTATTCCGGCTGGACCCCTGCCTTCTCCATCACGCTCTTCCATTTGGCGATTTCGGCCGTTAGAAACTGCTTGTGAACTTCCGGCGTCGCCCTGTTTTGCGCGACCGGCTCGGTACCCAGACCGGCAAAGCGCTCAATTACCACGGGGTCCTTGAGCGCCACCTTCAATGCGTTATTCAACTTGGAGACCACTTCTGCCGACGTGCCCTTGGGCGCATACAAGCCGTGCCAGACGGCGACTTCGAACGCCGGCAGGCCCGCTTCCCGGGTCGTCGGTACGTCCGGCAGCACCGCCAGCCGCTTCGGAACGGTGACCGCATACGCCTTGATCTTGCCTGACTTGATATAGGTGGTCGTGTTAGTGGTCTGGTCGCACATGAGGTCGACCTGACCGCCTAACAGGTCGTTCATTGCAGGCGCAGTTCCCTTGTAAGGAATCGTCGTGATCTTGACGCCGATGGCATCCTGAAACAGCAATCCGCACAGATGGGACGCCGAGCCAGTCCCGGCGTTGGCCAGATTGATTTTTTCCTGATTGGCCTTGATGTTCCGGACCAGGTCGGCAAAGTCCTTGGCCTGAAAATTCCCTTTGGCCACCACTGTCATCGGCACGTCGGTTACCAGGCCCAACGTCTCGAATCCGTTGAGCGCGTCATACGGCAATTTGCGATACAGGCTCGGTGCGGTTGAATGACCGATGTGATGCAGCAAAACGGTGTAACCGTCGGGTGCCGCACGGGCGACCCGTGTCGCCGCAATCGTGCCACCGGCGCCGACAGTATTCTCGACGATAACCTGCTGGCCCAGCGTCTTGCTCATCGACTGCGCAAGCAGGCGGCCGACCACATCGGTTGGGCCACCGGCTGCGAAGGGAATGACCATGGTGATAGCTCGGGTAGGATAGCTTTGTGCCATGGCCGTGCTGGCGACCAGGGCTGCCGCAGTCACGGCAATACGTAATAGATTTTTCATGCAATCTCCGTTCTTATAGTGGTTGTGGATGACGCCGAAAGGCTGAGCTTGGCCTTGGTGCGCATCATTTTGTGCATCGCTCTTTACGGCCGGACCCAGATTACCGCACTACTGTGGAGTTTACGAAGAAGCGTTGTCGGTCGGGATTACAGCTTGCACGGCCGATAGCCCGCTCTTTGGCAAGTGACAGGACCGTGAAGAATCAATGGATTGCCGCCAGTGCGCATGCTGCGGGCGCCATGCGGTCAGGACTGATTTGCCGCCACCATCTTTTCCAATGCGTCACGCACCGTTGGATAAGCCAGCCGCATCCCGAGCTCTACCTTTATGCGCGCGTTGCGCAGCCTGCGCGACTCCGACATGAAGGAAAGCATCATCGGCGAAACCGCCGCGCGCAGCACTTCGCGCGCCACGCGCGGCGGCCGCTCCAGGCGCATTGCATCGGCTACTGCGTCGAAGTACTCAGCCATCTTCATGTCGCTGTCGTCGACCGCGTGATACACCCGGTTTGGCGCCCCATGAAACAGCGCGCGGACAATGATGGCCGCAAGGTCGTCGGCATGAATGTGGTTGGTAAAGACATCGTCCTCGGGGCGCAGGGCCGGCGTGCCCTTCCGCAGTCGCTCGACAGGTAGCCGGTTTGCTGCGTAGATGCCAGGGACCCGCACAATCGCGAGGCGGGAACTTGAGCGCCGAGCCCATGCCCGCAGCGCGGTTTCGGCGTCGACGCGGCGCATTGCTCGCGCATTGGCCGGGCGCACGGGATGCGATTCATCCAGCCACTGGCCCGCGCAGTCGCCATAGACCCCTGTGGTGCTCACATAAACGAGGCTTGCCCCGTCGGGTAAAATGGCAGCGAGATTGCGGGTGCGCCGGTCGGTAGTTCCCTCTGGTTGCGGAGGGGCCAGATGCACGATGCTGGTTGCCAGGCGCCCCAGGCGAGCGAGCGTGTGCGGTCTGTCGAGATCCGCTGTGATGGGAATGGCCCCGGCGGCACGCAGGGCCGCACGCCGCGCCGGCGTGCTGGTGACGGCAAAGATGCGAAAGCGCTCGCACAGCAATGGCAGGAGTCGCATGCCGACATCGCCGCATCCAAGGATCAGCAAACGTGGCCTTCCCAATTTTTGCGCCACCTTATTTTTCATTACTGGAATTGTATGAGCTTTCAAGTGACCGTTCTGCCAAGCGGGCGACAATTCGCCTGCGAGGACGGTGAAACAGTATTGGCCGCGGCTATCCGACAGGGCGTGGGCTTGCCATACGGTTGCAAGAACGGAGCATGTGGCAGTTGCAAGGGCCGGCTGATTTCAGGCCAGATTACGCATGGGGCGCATCAGGAAAAGGCGCTTTCGGTCGCCGAAGAAGAAAGCGGCCTGGCCCTGTTCTGCTGCGCCAGACCGCATGCCGACATTCAGATTGAAGCGCGTGAAGTGCTCGGCATTGGCGAATTTCCGATCAAGAAAATTCCGACCCGCGTTACCAGGCTTGACCGCGTCACCGATGACGTGATCGTCATGACGCTGCAGTTGCCGGCCAACGAGCGGATGCAATACCGCGCCGGCCAGTACATCGAATTCATGCTCAAGGATGGCAAGCGGCGCAGTTACAGCATGGCGAATGCGCCGCGCCAGGATACCCAGCTGACGCTGCACATTCGGCACCTGCCCGGTGGGATATTCACTGACCATGTTTTTAACGCCATGAAGGAGCGTGACATCCTGCGCTTCGAAGGTCCGCTTGGCACCTTCTTCCTGCGCGAAGATTCCGACAAGCCGATTGTGCTACTTGCATCCGGCACCGGCTTTGCGCCCATCAAGGCTATGGTGGAGCACGCGCTTGATACCGGCTCGACCCGGCCGATGGTGCTTTACTGGGGCGGCCGCCGTCCATCTGACCTGTACATGAGCGGACTCTGCGAAGAATGGGCGAGCCCGGTCCCGAATCTTGCGAACTTTCGTTTTGTGCCGGTGATTTCCGATCCCCAGCCAGAAGACGCGTGGCAAGGCCGCACCGGTTTTGTCCATCAAGCCGTGATGCAGGACCTGCCTGATTTGTCCGGACACCAGGTGTATGCCTGTGGCGCGCCAGCCATGGTCGACGCGGCGCGGCGCGACTTCATTGGGAAGTGCGGCTTGCCGCCGGACGAGTTCTACGCGGATGCCTTCACTTCCGAAGCGGACCTGGTTGCAGACTTGCCAGCCGCGCAGCCATGAGCATGGCGCGCGGCACAAAGTTTTTGACGGAGCGGGTGAAAGGCCCTAACATGGGTTCATGCATTCACTCGACTCTTGCACCGGTATGGCCGGCAGCGCCCTCCCCCGCGCTGACGTGCTGCGACGCCGATTCCGCGCGCCGCAAATCGGGAAGCCGTGCAAGTGATGACAGTCCACTGTCCGACAGCCACAGGTTTCTCCTGTGGTTTTTTTTTGGCTTTGGACAAGGCCAGCAATGAATCCGGAAGCGCATCAAAATTAGATCGGGCGGGCACCGGTCAAAGGCAGCCCGCACCAAACACGTTGCATCAAGCGGAGCATGAAAATGGAATTCAGCGAATACGACATTGATTCACTACTGAGCATTACCACCCGGCCGCCACTTGTTTTCACCGAAGGCCAAGGCATGTGGATGACTGACCACAAGGGCAAGCGCTATCTGGACTACCTGCAGGGTTGGGCCGTCAACTGCCTTGGCCATTCACCGCAGTGCGTGCAGGATGCGCTGGCGCTGCAGGCGAAGAAGCTGATCAATCCGTCGCCTGCCTTTTACAACGAGCCGTCGATCCGGCTGGCCAGCATGCTGGTCAAGCACTCGGTCTTCGATCGCGTTTTCTTTGCCAACAGCGGCGCTGAAGCAAACGAAGGCGCCATCAAGCTGGCGCGCAAGTGGGGGAAGAAGAACAAGAATGAAGCGGGGCTCGACCGCTTCGAAATCATCACCTTCGATCATAGCTTCCACGGCCGCACGCTGGCCACCATGTCGGCCAGCGGCAAACCGGGATGGGACACCATCTTCGCGCCGCAGGTGCCCGGCTTTCCGAAGGCAGACCTGAACGACATCAGCAGTGTCGAAAAACTCCTTACCGACAGGACCGTCGCCGTGATGCTGGAGCCGGTTCAGGGCGAAGGCGGCGTCATTCCCGCCACGCCCGAATTCATGCGCGCACTGCGCGAACTGACCACGAAAAACAATCTGCTGCTTATCGTCGATGAAGTGCAGACCGGCATGGGCCGCACCGGCCGCCTCTTTGGCTACGAACTTTTTGGGGTCGTGCCGGACATCATGACCCTCGGCAAAGGCATTGGAGGCGGTGTGCCACTGGCTGCCATGCTTTGCCGGGAAGCCGTCGCGGTCTTTGAGCCGGGCGACCAGGGAGGCACCTACAACGGCAATCCGCTAATGACGGCGGTCGGCGCAGCAGTGCTCGAGCAACTTGTCGCACCGGGGTTTCTTCCCTCAGTCGAAGAAAAGGGCAACTACCTCGCTGCGCAACTGAACATGCTGACCGAGCGGTTCGGCCTGGCCGGCGAGCGCGGTTATGGGTTGCTGCGAGCGCTCAAGCTTGGCCGCGACATCGGCCCGAAAATTGTCGACTCCGCCCGCGAGATGGAGCCCGTCGGCCTGCTGCTGAATTCGCCGCGGCCAGACCTGCTGCGTTTCATGCCGGCGCTGAACGTCACCACCGGTGAAATTGACCAGATGATCTCCATGCTGTCGGACGTCCTGACCCGGCTTCGCTAGCCGGAAGCGCCAATGTACATCCCCGCCCATTTCGCCCAAAAAGATCCGGCCGTGTTGCTGGAGGTGATGCAACAGGAGACTTTCGCAACGCTGGTCTCGACGGTGGACGGCGCGCCGTTCGCAACGCACTTGCCGGTACTGGCACGACAGGATGGGGAGACGACGCGCATCGAAGGCCATTTCGCTCGCGCAAATCCGCACTGGAAGGCCCTGGAGAAAGACCCGGTTGCGCTAGTGATTTTTCACGGGCCGCACAGCTACATTTCGCCGACCCTCTACACAACGCTCGAGCGGGTGCCGACCTGGAACTACGTCGCGGTCCATGCAACCGGGCGCGTCACGCTCGACCATGGGCGCGATGCCAAGCTCGGCATGCTGTCGCGACTGGTGGCCCATCATGAGCCGACCTACCAGGCCCAGTTCGATGCGATCGCTGGCGGCACGGTGGACGGACTGCTGCAGGCAATCGTTGCCTTCGATATCGAGGTTGACCGGCTGGAAGGGAAGTTCAAGCTCGGCCAGCATCGACTTGCCGGCGACAAGCCCGAAATGCGAAGCTGGCTGGAACAAGGCGGCGAAGACCAGCGCGCGCTGGCTGGCTGGATGAAGCGGCTCGGATACTGGGATGAGGCGAGCGGGTAGCGTCGCTCGGCGCCGCTCGACGTTTTTGGCGGCGTGAAGCAGCACGGTCTTGAATAAACCGGGCTCGGGTATCGATTCCTGTGCTATCTAGTGTCACGCTAGCGAGAACGATTGCCGCCGGTTCAAAGGATCGCGAAGTCAACAAGGATCAGGCGACCGGCAGCCCAAACGCCCGAGCTATCAGCGAGTATGAATGTCGTCGGGCCTCCGGGTCGAAGGTCCACGTGTTGATGACAAGCTCATCCAGCGCCAACTCGTGCGCCAGGCTTGTGAGGCGCGCCGCCACCTGCTCGCCAGTGCCCACGAACGCCTTCTGCCGCGACACCGCAATCCTTGCCATGTCAGCCGGGCTCCGCGTCTCGGCGGCCGCTTCTTCGGGCGACACCAGCGGCAGCCGCAAGCCTTGCTCGAAGCCGACCCGCCACGACTCACGCGTTAGCAGTTGTCTGCGCGCCTCGGCTTCGGTGTCGGCTGCGAGAGCCCACACGCAGATGGTGGCCACCGGTTTCGGATACCGCGTGCTGGGCTGGTAATTTGCCCGGTACAGCGACAAGGCCTGCTCAACGCCCTGCCCGTCGCTGAAAAAATAGGCAAAGGCATAGGGCAAGCCGAAATGCGCCGCGAGTTGCGCGCCATAATCCGAACTGCCGAGGATCCACATCTCCGGGCTGGTGGGCCCGGTGGGGTGCGCTGTAATAGCGGCGAAGGGATGCCCTTGCGCCAGCTTTTCGCCGCTGACCCACGCCTGCAAATCCATCACCTGCCGCGGGAAATTCTCGGCCGCCTGGCCGGCCTCTGGATTGAGCGCATAGGCAGTGAGACGGTCCGAGCCTGGGGCGCGCCCCAATCCCAAGTCGATACGGCCCGGTGCAATGCCCTCCAGCACCCGAAACTGCTCCGCAACTTTCAGGGCGGAATAGTGCGGCAACATGACGCCGGCGCTGCCCACACGGATGCGGCTAGTGGTCGCGGCGATGGCGGCCATTAGTACCTCGGGCGCAGTGCCGACAATGCTATTGCTATTGTGGTGCTCCGACACCCAGTAGCGGTGATAACCGAGCGATTCGCAGTGCCTTGCCAGCCGGATCGATTCCCCAATTGCATCAGATTGCGGCTGACCCTTGCGTGCGGTGGATTGGTCAAGAACGGATATTTTCATGAGGCAGGCGCGGTGCGGGGAAGATGGAGGAAATGGCAGTGTAAGTCCGATTTGCCTTGGCGGTTTGGCGTACGCGATACGGCAGCAAACCGGAACGACCCGTTGGCAGTCAAGTCCTGGTCGGGCAATGCGGCGGAAACCGGCCGCCGAGGTCCGCACCGCAGCGGGGCGATTTGCCCCACGCGCTTAGGCAAGCGACCATCTTTGGGCGCCTATGTTCCGAAGCGATTCACGCTGCAGTGCGTGCATCAGGCTAAGTGGTCGTCCGCCTGAAGTCGAATGGTCAGCCTGATTGCGTGGCCAACGTTCCCCTTGCCCTTCCGCCTCATGCCGTGGGGTCTTTACGATTGGCAGGCGTTAACAAGGCTATTGTGCGAGGCACAATGCAAGCGCCTCTTCCCAGTCGGGCAAGCCACAAAACTGTTGCATGAAACGGTCGCAGCACAATGAGGAATTTTCTGGCCGCGCGGCGGGGGTCGGATAGTCCGAACTTGGAATTGGGATCAAGGTCGGCCGCCGCTCGAGAGTTGCCTGCGCCAAAATCGCGGCGGTAAAGTCGTGCCAGCTGGTACGCCCTTGCGCCGTCAGGTGGTATATCCCGGAACGCTCATGCCACCAGGTGGTTTGTGGCCCCGCGCCCGACTGGTGTGCCCCCACGGCCTGCGCAACAATATGCGCCGTTGCCTCTGCAACGGTGCGCGCCCAGGTTGGCGCACCGAACTGGTCATTTACGACCTGAAGCGACTCGCGCTCCGCTGCCAGGCGAAGCATCGTCAACAGGAAGTTCTTGCCTCGCATTCCGTACACCCAACTGGTCCGCAAAATCAGATGGGGTATGCCGGTTGCAGCGATCGCCTGCTCCCCGGCAAGCTTGGTCTTGCCGTACACGCTGAGCGGATTGGTTGGGTCGTCTTCCAGGTAAGCGCCCTGCTTTGTGCCATCGAAGACGTAGTCAGTCGAGTAGTGGATCATCGTCGCGCCGAGCTTTCTGGCCTCCTCGGCCATGATCGCGGGGGCGTCGCGGTTCAGGCGCATTGCAAGCTCCGGTTCCGCCTCAGCCTTATCGACTGCGGTGTAGGCTGCGGGGTTGACGATCAGGTCCGGACGAATGCGCTGGATCGCTGCGCGCAACCCATCAAGATTGGCCAGGTCAAGTTGGGCGCGGTCTGGCGCGACTACCTCGCCCAATCCCTGCAGAGAGCGTTGCAATTCATAACCAACCTGGCCGGTGCGCCCGGTAAGGAGAATTTTCAAGGGAATACCTCAGCGTCGGCCAGCAGTTTGCCTACTTTGTCCTTGGCGGAAAGCGCCGGCTCGCCGTCAATTGGCCAGTCGATACCGATCGCGGGATCGTTCCACAGAAGGCTGCGCTCATGTTCGGGCGCCCAGTAGTCCGTGGTCTTGTACAAAAATTCGGCGGACTCACTCAGCACGACAAAGCCGTGCGCGAACCCTGCGGGTACCCAGCGTTGAAACCGGTTCGCAGCGGATAAATGCACGCCAGACCATTTGCCAAAACTCGGCGAGGACCTCCTAATATCCACCGCCACATCAAACACCTCACCGGCCACGACCCGAACGAGTTTGCCCTGCGGTTGCTTGATCTGGTAGTGCAGGCCCCGCAAAACGCCCTTCAAGGATTTGGAGTGATTGTCCTGCACGAACTCGGCCGCAACGCCAGTCAGTTCTGCAAAACGGCGCGCGTTGAAACTTTCATAGAAGAAGCCACGTTCGTCGCCGAAAACCTTCGGCTCCAGAATAACGAGATCGGATATGGCGGTAGTGACGCTTTGCATCGGAGCCTGAGGCAGCGTTAGTCGTGGGCCGCAAGAGGACTGCCTCGACGGGATGGCATGTTGTGGTGCGATTTCACAAGAAGGATGCGGCCTTCACAAGCCCGGGTTGCGTGACATTGCTATCGCGTCCCGCGTAATTCCGCTCCAGCCATTTCAGATAGTCGCCAGACTGGACATCCTTCATCCAGTCGCTGTTCGCGAGATACCACTGCACCGTCTTGCGAATGCCGGTCTCGAAGGTCTCGACCGGCTTCCAGCCAAGCTCACGCGCAATCTTTCGGGCGTCGATCGCATAGCGGCGATCATGACCCGGCCGGTCCTGCACGGTAGCGATCTGCGTCTTGTAACTGGCACCATCCGCCCGCGGCGCCAAGTCGTCCAGCAACTCGATCAGACCATGCACCACGTCCAGATTGGCCCGTTCATTCCAGCCGCCGATGTTGTAGACCTCGCCGACAATCCCGTCAGCCAGCACGGCGCGGATGGCCGCGCAATGGTCGCCAACGTATAGCCAGTCGCGCACCTGCTGGCCATCGCCGTAGATTGGCAGCGCCTTGCCGGCAAGCGCGTTGGCGATCATGAGAGGAATCAGCTTTTCCGGGAACTGGTACGGGCCGTAATTGTTCGAGCAGTTGGTGGTGACGACCGGCAGGCCGTAGGTATGGTAATAGGCCCGCACCAGATGGTCCGATGCCGCCTTCGATGCGGCATACGGGCTATTCGGCGCATAGGCATTGGTCTCGGCAAATGGTGCATCGTCCGGGCCAAGCGTGCCGTAGACTTCATCCGTCGAGACGTGCAGGAAGCGAAACGCAGCCTTGTCTGCCTCGGGCAAGTGAGCCCAATAAGCCCGCGTGGCTTCGAGCAAACTAAACGTGCCGTTGATGTTGGTCGTGATGAATTCACCGGGGCCATGCACACTGCGGTCTACATGGCTTTCGGCGGCGAAGTGCAGAATGGCGCGTGGCTTGTGCTGGCTCAGCAACGCCGCCATGCGCGCCGTGTCGTTGATGTCGGCCTGCACAAAGACGAGGCGAGCGTCGTGCGCAACGTCGGCCAGATTCCCGAGGTTGCCGGCATAGGTCAGCTTGTCGACGTTGACCACCGGCTCCGGCGATTGCGCCAGCCACTCGAGGACGAAATTTGATCCGATGAAACCGGCGCCGCCTGTAACGAAAATCATCTGCTGTTCCTAAGTGATAAAACCGTATTTTGCACAATGCGGCTGGTAATGATCAAAAGAAAATGGTGGTTTTCTTCGCCAGTGTATCTGGCAGCGTTCTAACTAGCATCCAGTCCAGGATGGTTCCCTGGACAGCACGCTCGCCGTTGGCGACATCTCATCAGCTGCTGAGGACCTTCCGGCAGGAGCATCAACGCATGGGCGCACGAAGCGCCCCGTGCCGTACGGCCTACGAAACTTTCCGTGCAGTTTGCCACGTTTACTGGTGTCGCCTGAACGACACCAGACACGGGTCCCGATTTGACGCTGGACAACTTATGTTCCAATAACGGAGCAACCGCATCGCCCCGAGGCTCGCGGATTGCCTGTTTTTTGTGCTACCGTGAAAGGGGGTCGGAGGTTTAGCGTGCGTCTTGCTGGCTTCTTGCCGGCCGCACGATCACCCAGTTTTCCATCCAACAAAAGGAGATGAACCATGGAAGTCCTATCGAAAAAATCCGCCCGCATGCACTGGGCCGCTCTGGCAGCCGTCATGCTTGTCCTGGGAACCGCCGGTTGCGCCGGCCAATCCGGCGCGGGCGGCTCGGGTGGCATAGGTGGCATGGGTGGCATGATGAGCCAAATGATGGGCGGCGGGAACGTCACTCTCAGCGGCGGCAATGAGGTGCCTCCAGTGAGCACCGAGGCTAAAGGTAGCGGCAAGATCACGGTGTCTTCCGACAAGTCGGTGAGCGGTTCCATTACCACCACCGGGGTCAATGGAACGGCCGCCCATATCCATACCGGCGCCGCAGGAAGCAATGGCCCCGTGATTGTCCCCTTGACCAAGTCTGGCGAGAACACCTGGAGTGTACCGGCTGGCGCCAAGCTTACGGATGCCCAATATGCCACCTACACCTCGGGCGGGACTTATGTGAACGTGCACAGCGCGGCCCATCCTGGCGGCGAAATCCGGGGGCAATTGTCGGGCAAATAAAGGCAGGTTAGTCCGCTCGCGGGCGATAAAGGCCGGCTGTAAAGTCGGCTTTTTTTCGCCGGAGTCCCGCTGGACCGCACTGCCGGCAAAACACGCTAACCGAAAGTGGTGGCGCCTACGAAGGGTAGGCAACCAAGCGTCCACTGAATAGCCAAGTGATCCCGATTCCATACCTAGCGTCGGGACGGTTCCCACCATCCATGTGACCGGGCTGAGTCCGATATACTGCCTGCTGCTTAAATTTTTAAGGCTGCCCCGCCGCAGCAATCCCATGCTTTTTCCCGAATTATCTGGAAACAACTTTCCCGCTGAGGGCGGCGAAACGGGCGGATTAATGCGCTCTCTCGACTGGGTTGGCTCGTCCCTTGGTCCACCGGAACTTTGGCCGCAGTCTTTGCACTCGGTCGTTGGCCTTATTCTCGGGTCCAAATTTCCGATGTTTGTCGCTTGGGGTCCGAAACTGGGATTTTTATACAACGACGCGTACGCGGCGCTCCTCGGTGCAAAACACCCCTCTGCGCTAGGCAAGCCTTTTCAGGACGTTTGGCCCGAAATTTGGGACGATATCCATCCCATCGTGGTGAAAGCTTTGGCCGGCGAAGCTTCCTATTTTGAAAACCTGCCCTTGACCGTGCTGCGGAAGGGGCTGGAGGAACAAGCATGGTTCACGTTTTCCTACTCTCCGGTGCGGGGTGAAACGGGCGCGGTGGCCGGCATGTTCTGCGTCGTGACGGAAACCACTGAACAGGTGCTTGCTACGCGGCACAGGGAAGCAGAGTACGAACGGATGCGGAGCCTTTTCCAGCAAGCGCCAGGCATCATTGCGGTTTTGCGAGAGCCGAACCACATCATGGAAATAGCAAACGAGGCGTTTTGTCAGTTGGTCGGGCGCCGCGACCTTCTCGGAAAACCAGTTCGCGAGGCGCTTCCTGATTTGGCGGGTCAAGGCTTTTATGAGCTTCTGGACCGAGTGCATGCGACGGGCAAGCCTTATTTCGGCCGACAGGCGTCGGTGAAACTGCAGCGCCGGCCAGACGGCCCGCTTGAAGAGCGCTTCGTCGACTTCGTCTATCAGCCGACGTTTGACCATCGAGGGAGTATTACCGGCATCTTCATTGAAGGCACCGACGTTACTGAAGCGGTACGCGCTCAAGAAGTGCTAAAGGAAGCCAACCGCCGCAAGGATGAGTTTCTTGCAATGCTGGCGCATGAACTTCGCAATCCGCTCGCACCCATTGCTACTGCCGCTGAACTGCTCAAGCTGAGCGCATTTGACGAAGCCCGGGTACGAAATACAAGTGATGTCATTTCCCGGCAGGTCGCGCACTTGACCGAGTTGGTGGATGACTTGCTCGATGTGTCCCGCGTGACGCGTGGCCTGATAACGCTGGACGAAGAAACCTTGAGCATTAGCGCAGTATTGGCCGACTCCATCGAACAGACGCACGCGCTGATGGAAGCGAAGCGCCATCATTTTCATGTACACGTGCCGGAAGGGCAATTCCTGGTCAAAGGCGACCGGACGCGCCTGACCCAGGTCTTTGCCAACCTCCTCGCCAACGCGGCCAAGTACACCCCGTCTGACGGGCACATCAGCTTGCGGGTCGAGGGCGACGAATCCCAGGTGCGGATAGCCGTGGAAGATAACGGAGCGGGGATTGAGCCATCGTTGCAAACCAATATCTTTGAGCTGTTCACGCAGGGAGAGAGGACTCCGGACAGGGCGCAGGGTGGTCTGGGCTTGGGCCTGGCGTTGGTGAAGAGCCTGGTAGAACTACACCGTGGCCAGGTAGCGGTGCGCAGTGACGGCGCTGGAAAGGGAAGCGCATTCACGGTGACGTTGACGCGCGAGATCGAGGTTAAGGAGCGGCCTGACCGAAGGCGCCCGGGAATCGAAATTCCCCCTGCCAGCAATAAGGCAAAAGTGCTTGTCGTGGATGACAACAAGGACGCCGCTGACATGCTGTCCCTGTCGCTGCAAGCATTGGGTCACGTGGTCTCGGTCGCCTATGATTCGGCCGACGCCTTGGTGGTCGCGGAACGGACCTCACCGACCGTGCTGTTTCTGGATATCGGCCTGCCCGGGATGAACGGTTACCAACTGGCCCGCCGGCTCCGCGCGGCACCGGAAACGGCAAGTTCGCTACTTGTCGCAGTCACTGGCTATGGGCAACCGGGAGACAAGGAGCGCGCGCTCCACGCGGGATTCGACCACCACCTCGTCAAGCCGGTCAATTTCACTGAAGTCGTCAAGCTGCTTGCAACGACGATTTGAGAACGACCGATCTGGACTTTCCGGGGGACACGAAGAAAGTGCAACATCCATAAAATAATTTGCGATTACCGGTCAACCGATGCTCTTGGGTAACGTTATTTCCGGACCGACTATGAAGATAGTCTGAGTTGAATAACCAAACAAACCTCAAGGATTCCATGAACAAGTTAATCGCTGCCCTGATCGCCGGCCTGTTTGCCACCTCCGTTTTCGCACAAGCAGTTGCTCCAGCAACCGCTCCAGCAACGCCAGCAGTTGTCAAAGCTGAAACCAAGGCCGCCAAGGCTGATGTGAAGGCAGACAAGGCCGAAGTTAAAGCCGACGTAAAAGCCGACGCCAAAGTCGAGAAAGCACAAGCCAAAGCCGCAAAAGCAAAAGCAAAGCGCCAAGCCAAGTCAGCCAAGGCAAAAGCCAAGTCCAACGCAGCACTGACTAAAGCCAAGGTCGATGCTTCTGCCGACAAGACCGCAGCCAAAGCAGATACCGCCGCTGTTAAAGCAGATGGCAAAGCCGACGTCAAGGCAGCCACTGCCAAGTAATTCTGGTTGGTGATTTAAAAAAGCAGGGGAAACCCTGCTTTTTTTTCGTCCGCATTTTGGCAACCGGTGAGGAACCGTCGCCGATGGTTGCGGAATCCATCACGACTCGTTGTCGACGCATTGTGGAATCCACGCTGAACCGGCACCATCGCCAAACAATACGCAGACCACCCGGCACTTCCTTCGTCATCACCGGCACCCCTTCGGACGGCTTCAGCGACAGCACCTGCGGCGTGCTGAAGCTCGACAGCACCCGGCGCGAAATCCCGCAGCGGCACCGACAGTACGCAGTGCTGGTAGCGTGAACGCGGCGGCCGCCGTCGCGGCCCAGCCTTTCATCCTCCCTCCATCCCCAGATGGCGCGGCAGCGATACTTCCCGCGCCTTCTCCGTCGGCCAGGATAATGCACCTCCGTCGATCCTCTCCACCCCTCTTTCTAAACACCACGCAACACAACGTATAGCGACGACCGATCGCCTCGTCGACAGGTCGAATGTTGTTCGCCCCCGCATTTTCCTTTCAGTACTGGCGCCATTGATTCAAATCTAACGCGGTACGAACTTCCGCAATCAAGCGGAACAGGCGTCCTGCACTGCGTCACTCACTTGCGAAATTCTTGAATCCACTAGTTAGTGCCGGTGGCCTCGCCCTGCGAGCGAATTAGCGGAGCAATCATGCGGCCCGTTCACCATTCGGCCGCTTATAACGCACGACGTGGTGGCCAGATCCATTCTGCAAGGCAGGCATGAACAAAACCGATACATCGCAAAAGAATTCGAGAAATTCCAGTATGGCCAGACGCGAGCCGCCCGGCTCTGACTCGTTGACCACGGATGACGCCAGAAACCATGTTGAAGCGGAGCGCGAAAAAAATGCCATTGCGCTCAAAACCAGGAAAGCGGTCGATACGAAATACGGATTGCAGGAGGAGTCGGCTTCCGAAATGAAACTCGCTCTACCTCTTGAATCATCCAGCGTCGCAGTGCGTGAACTCTCACACTCACCAAAAAAATCCGGCAAGGCGACCAATCCCGCTATGGGAACAGTCAGGGTGGTTCGACGATCTAACGCCGGTCTACTAGTACATCGGGACGATTCGTCAAAGGAGTCTGCAGACTCGGCCCAAGAGTCCGAATCGAACGAAGAGAAATCAGAAAAAGGGCCAGAATCCGCCACGCAAGACACCAGGGACAAGAGCAAGGCGCTGCATCGGCATCCTGGCGCTTCGTCGACCAGAAGATCTGCGCATGGGTTGATACGGCAGCCGCGTCTCAACCCTGAGGTGCTGAAATCGGTGAAGCCGCACTCACTCCACATGGCGGCAGCTTTGGGCAATCCAGAGGTGGTGCGGACCTGGCTCGAGGCGCATCCCGAGGACATCGAAAAGACGGATGACCGGAACCGTACGCCATTGCACGTCGCAGTCAGAAAGCGAAATCGCGCCACGACACACGCTTTGCTTCAGGCCGGAGCCAATGCGGATGCTAGCGACTTCAATGGCATCGCCCCACTCGCCATTGCCGCGGACAACAACGACACGGCCATTGCCGCGGTGCTGCTGGAGGCAAGGGCGTCGATTGATCAAGCCGACAAACGCCGCCGTACTCCCTTGATTCACGCTGCAAAAAAAGGCCATGGGGCCATGGTCAAGTACTTGATCGCGAGCAGCGCAGACGTCAACCGGCCGGCCAACGGCAGCACCACCGCACTGACGGAGGCTGCAGACTGCAGCGACCTCAATGTCGCGGCGATGAGGCGCTTTTATGTCGACCTCAATGACGCCAATGCGCAGGCGCTACTGAAATCTGCGAAGGCCGAAGCAAAAGGCCTGGTCGCTTTGGGTGAATTGGAAAGCACACCATTCCATGATTTCCTGCGGCAGCTTCCGGTGCGGCTGCACGATGTCGCTTCGCTGGCTCCGCCGCAAATGACCACCTGGCTTTGCACAGGAAAGGGCTTGCACCCGCTACCAGCTGCCCTGATCGTCCAGGCATGGAGCAGGCTTCCCACCGCGCTGAAGTCGGCAAGAATGAACAAGGAAGCTGCTGCGGCATTGGCGACGAGCCTTGCAACGGCATTGAAAACCGCGATGCAAACCGATGCGTTCATGGCAGCGCTCAGCGAGGCATCGACCTCCCTGCTGCTCGGAACATTCATTCATGCGCAGATTTCTGCACTCCACACCTTCAGCATGACAACCCTGCTGGCGCCACACGTCGACGATGCCACGCTGGCCGAAATCGTCGGCGCAGTAAGGCACCGGGCGCTATCGTTCAGGGAAGCCGCCAGGGCCTGTGGCATTGACGAAGCCCGCTTCGACCACTGGATGCGTTTCGGGACCTGAGGACTTTGCATCGAGATCAGCGATCTTTCGCTGCAAGGCGCAGCCTGGACCGGATCACCGGGCCGCCAGCGGCCTGCACTCAATCGATGAGTCCGGCCCGCTGCGCCCGCAGGTAGTCGGCCGGCTCATCGATGTCCCATAGTGCCGGCATTTCGTGCCATGTCGCGCCTGCTTCGATGCCGAGCGCAGTGAGACGCTGCCGCGTGATCGCCATCACGTCCCCGGTACTCCATGGGATGTCGCGAAATGCCGCTTCGAGCGCGAGCGGCACCGCACCGTCCGCGTGCCGCCGCGCGCCGACCAGCACATAGCCGCCGTCTTCGGCCGGCCCGAAGACGAGGTCCGTTCGCGGCCCAAGTGCTGCCGCTGCGTCCGTCAGAATTTGCGCCGTAAAAGCCGGGCAGTCGGAACCAGTCAACAACACCTTGTCTTCGCTTGCCAGCAAGCGGCGCAAGCAATCGCCCATGCGCAAGCCGAGGTCGCCATCGCACTGGGAATGCAACGTCGCACCGAAGTCGCGGGAACAATCCTGCAGGAACGGATGGGTGAGGTCGCCCGCGATCCACAACGACACATTGCCTGCTGCCGCTTGCTGCGCGGTGCGCAAGGTCCGCAATAGCATCTGGCGCTGCGCCCGTGCCGCGCCTTCCGCGCCGAGCACCGGAATCAGGCGCGTCTTGACACTGCCCGGCACCGGCGTACGTGCAAAGATGGCGATGTGAAATTTGCCTGGGCTCGCTTCATTCATGGCTCACCGACCACAGCCATATTCGACGGCGAGGCGCTTCGGATCGGCCCCGAGGAAGTACGCCAGTCGCAATCGCCACATCAGCAAAATGGTGCGCCATACGCCGTGCCGTTCCCAACGACGTCCGGAGGTGCGCGCCTGCTGGCGCAAGCATGCTGGTGGGCCCAGCCGCCTGGCGCGTCGGGAAAATTCGATGTCTTCCATCAGCGGGATGGGCGTGAATCCTTCCAACGCTTCGAACGTTGCACGCCGCACGAAGATGGCCTGATCGCCGGTGGCAATGCCGGTCAGGCGCGAGCGCAGGTTCATCATCGCCCCGATCAGCGGAAGCATGGTATGGCTTCCCTCCAGGACGACATCGAAGCGGCCCCATGCGCGATCCTTCAAGGCAGCGGCGACTGCTTTCAGCGCGTCTTCCGGAAGCGCTGTGTCTGCATGCAGAAACAGCAAGGCGTCGCCAGTGGCTACGGCGGCGCCGGCATTCATCTGGACTGCACGCCCTTTCGGCGAAGTGAGGACCACGTCGGCCAGCGGCCTGGCCAATTCCATGGTGGCATCCGTACTGCCACCATCCACCACGATCACTTGCGCACCCTGCCCCCGCAAAGGGACCAGCCGTTCGAGCGTGGCGACAATCCCGGCGGACTCGTTCAGGACAGGAATGACAATGGAAAGTGACATGGCAGCCATCGCAGTATTTTTACCGGACGAGTCAGTGCCGGCGTTCCCAGCGATGATAGCGCTCGACCCACTTCAGCAGCGCAGCGGGCGCATGCGCGCGCTTCCAGTTGCCGGCGACGTACTTGTTCGCTTCGGCCATCGTCGGATAGATGTGGATGGTGCCCAGTATCTTGTTCAAGCCAAGCCCGTGCTTCATCGCGAGAACGAATTCCGCGATCAGGTCGCCCGCGTGCTCACCCACAATCGTCACACCCAGGATGCGGTCCTTGCCCGGCACGGTCAGGACCTTGACGAAGCCACGCGCCTCGCCATCCGCCAGGGCGCGGTCGAGGTCTTCGATGCCATAGACCGTGGACTCATGTGGCACGCCCTGCGCCTGCGCTTCCAGTTCCGAAAGTCCAACTCGTGCAACTTCCGGCTCCGTAAAAGTGGCCCACGGAATGACCGCGTAGTCCGCCTTGAATTTGCGGAAGCGACCGAACAAACTGTTGACCGCTGCATACCAGGCCTGATGTGCCGCGGTGTGGGTAAACTGGAACGGGCCAGCCACATCACCGGCTGCATAGATGTTTGGGTAAACCGTTTGCAGCCTGCCGTTGGTTTCCACCGTGCGCGAGGGCGTGACGCCAATGCCGAGTTCCTCGAGCCCGTAGCCAGCGGTGTTGGCGGTCCGGCCGAGCGCGCACAGCAGCAGGTCGAAAGCGATCCGCACCTGATTGCCGCCATGTTCGGCAATCAGGATTTGCTCCTCATCCTCCTTCATGAAGCGCAACGCCTTGTGCCCGGTCAGCACCCGCACACCTTCATCCCGGAAGCTTGCCTCTATCAGCGTCGACACTTCGCGGTCTTCCTTCGCCAGCAGGCGATCCAGCATTTCCACCTGGGTCACTTCGGAACCCAACCGGGCAAATGCCTGCGCGAGCTCACACCCAATGGGGCCGCCACCGAGGACCAGCAGGCGACGCGGCAAGATACGGAGCGACCACAGCGTGTCGGAGGTGAGGTAGCCGGTCTGCTCAATGCCGGGGATTGGTGGCACCAGCGGCCGTGCGCCGGCAGCGATGACGATGTTCTTCGTGGAGAGCGTGCGCAGGTTGCCATTCGTCTCCCGCACTTCCACTTCGAACGGCGTTACGATGCGCGCCGTCCCTGTGAGGCATTGCACGCCAAGACCGGCATAACGTTGGGCCGAATCATGCGGCTCAATTTGTGTAATGACCCGCTGCACACGCTCCATCACGGCGGCGAAGTTGGCCTGCGCGTCAACTGGCTTCAAGCCGAACTCTGCTGCGCGCCGCATTTGAGAAAGCAGCCGCGCCGACCTGATTAGCGCCTTGGACGGCACGCAGCCGGTATAGAGGCAATCTCCGCCAAGCCGCTGGCGCTCCACCAGCGCCACCTTCGCCTTGACCGCTGCGGCAATGTACGCCGTCACCAGCCCGGCCGAGCCACCGCCGATGACGACAACGTTGTAGTCGTAATGTCGGGGACGGGGCCAGCGGCTGTATATCTTCCGGACCTGGAACACGGCGAGCGCCTTCTTCGCAATAAGCGGAAATATGCCGAGCAAAACAAACGCGAGCAGCAGGCCGGGTGACAGGATGCCTCGAAGCGAATCGATCTTGCCAAGTTCCGTGCCGGCGTAGACATACACCAGCGTGCCCGGCAGCATGCCGACCTGGCTCACCAGGTAGTAGGTGAGCGTGCGCATGGGCGTTAAACCCATCAACAGATTGATCAGGAAAAAAGGGAATACCGGCACCAGCCGCAACGTGAACAGATAGAAGGCGCCTTCGCGCTGCACGCCCTCGTTGAAGGCCTTGAGCCGGTCGCCGAAGCGGCGCTGGACCACGTCATGAAACAGGAAGCGTGCTGCCAGGAAGGCCAGCGTGGCGCCGACCGTGGAGGCGAAGGAAGCGATCAGCATGCCCCAGCCAAGGCCGAATATGGCGCCAGCGGCAAGCGTCAGGATGGCTGCACCGGGGACCGACAATGCCGTTATCGCTGCATAGAGAAGGAAGAACAGCGATGCAATTTCCAGGGGACGGCTGCTGGCGATGAGCCGCAAGTTTTCCTGCTGCGCCTTGAGAGCATCCAGGTTCAGGTAGCGGCCGAAGCCTGAAAGAAAAAAGGCTGTCAATGCCGCCAGCAACGCCAGCACGATGAGAAGCCGTTTTGCGCTCATGCCGGATGCTGGTGAATCATCAGAGCGCCGCGCTGGCTGGCAACGCAAGCCGGCACCGCTGTGGCAGCACAGGAATCAGGTTTTGCGCACCGGGCTGACTCCCCCCTGCCGCAATTACGCAAGCGCGCCGCCGCAACTACTGCCGGCGCCGGCAGTGCAGCCCCAGCAGTGGTCGGCAACCGCGATCGGATTCCCCTCTAGCGACTGGTCGAGCAAGTCGCGCAGATGCGGACGCGGGCGCTGGCCCGCGCCGCCTATCTTGAGCGGCAGACCGAGCATCTGGTTGAAATCACAGTCGTACAAATACCCCTTCCAGTCCACCGACACCAGCGAGCGACACATCACGCCCGGCAGGTTGGCATCCTGGTGGGCGCTGCGAAGTAGCGTCATGTAGCTGTTGAATTTGCCGGTGGAGACCAGGGTGCTGCCGAAGCGCTGGATCGGCATGTTGGTGATGGTGAAAAGCTGGTTGAAGCGAATGCCGAAACGCTCACCAAGGAATCGGTCGTAGTCGGCCTTGAGCGCCGCCTGCGATGGCGGCAAGCTCGGTCCCTGCGGGTTGTAGACAAGGTTCAGCACAAGCCGGCCATCGGGATCGCCGTAGCCACGTGCATTCAGCTTTTGCAGCATGCGCATGCTGGTGTCAAACACACCCTTGCCGCGCTGACGATCGACATTGTCTTCGAGGTAGCACGGCAGCGAAGCGACAATCTCCACGCCTTGTTGCGAGAGGAAGTCCGCCAGCGTTTCCTGACCCGGCTCGTCGAGAATGGTGAGGTTGCAGCGGTCGATGACCTTTACGCCAAGTTGGCGTGCCTGCTCCACCAAATAGCGGAAATGTGGATTCAGTTCGGGGGCGCCGCCGGTCAGGTCAAGCGTTCCGATGCCGCCGGCACGCAGCACATCCAGCACCGTATTGACAGTATCGAGATCCATCTGCTCGGTGCGGGTAGGCCCGGCGTTGACATGGCAGTGCAGGCAGCTTTGGTTGCAGGTGTAGCCGAGGTTCACTTGCAAGGTATCCGCGGGCCGGCTACGGCGCAGCGCGGGAAAGTCCGTATCGACGAGCAGGGGAAGCGTGGCGTGCATGAGGCGATCCATACAGGGATTTGATCGGCAAGCATAAACGCAAATGCCAATTTATGTCATCGACGGCGTTGCTCAGTGAAGCACCACGAACTTAGAGCAGCCGCGCGAGCAACGGTGCCAGGCGGGTCCGGGTCGCTTCCGACATTGCGGCAACTGGTGTCACGAGTGACTGGTCCAGCGCGCGATGGGCCTTGGATGCGGGCGGCGCGGCAGCCAGCCTGCGTACCGCAGCGCGCAGCAGGGCCTGTGCGTTGGCAGCGTTGTGCATCAGGTTTGCGATCGCCATGTCGGCCGTCACGACATCATGGCCTGGATGCCAGCAGTCGTAATCCGTTACCAGCGCCAAAGTGGCATAGGCCATTTCCGCTTCCCGCGCCAGCCGCGCTTCCGGCATGTTGGTCATGCCGATCACGGAAGCGCCCCACGAGCGATAAAGCTGTGATTCCGCGAGCGTGGAAAAAGCGGGTCCCTCAATGCAGACATAGGTGCCGCCACGGTGCAGCGTTGCATCCGGAAAGGCGCAATCAGCAAAGGCCTGCGCCAGAACGTCGGACAAGGCGGCGCACACAGGATGCGACAGGCCGACATGGGCGACCGCACCCTGCCCGAAGAAGCTCCCGGCGCGCTGCCGCGTGAGATCGATGAACTGGTCCGGCAGCACCATGTGGCGCGGCACCAGCGCTTCCTTAAGCGACCCAACCGCCGACACGGAAATCAGGTAGTCCACGCCGAGTGATTTCATCGCCCACAGGTTGGCGCGATACGGCACCTCGGTCGGCATGAAGGCGTGGCCGGCGCCGTGGCGCGCCAGGAAAGCAACCGGCACACCGTCGAGCGTGCCAACCATGATGGCGCCGGACGGGGCGCCGAACGGCGTGTCGACGGTTATCTCTTCAAGGTCCTGCAGCGCGTCCATGCGATATAGGCCGCTGCCGCCGATGATACCGAAGCGAATTTTTTGCATGGGACTCCGAGTTTCAGGTTTCTTTGGCAAATGGTACCGATGATATCGCATGGAATGCGGCATGAAGTTGTAACTGTGCCGGCCTCGCGCGGACGAAATTGCATCCTCGACCTTGCCGGCGATTCCGCGGTGTCGATATCAAGCCGGCAATCTCAGGCGGAACGTCGCACGTTGTGCTTCGCACTCTGTATCTCGCGCGCTGTGCCTCGCAAGCCGACGTTTCACGCATTTCATGAGCGTCGCGGCAGCCCATCCCCAGCTTCAGGCACCGGCCCCGTTTCACACAACCAGCGGCGGCTCCTGCATCAGCGCGGTTTGCTCGCGCAGTTCAAGAATGCGGTCTTGCCAATAGCGCTGATTCCCAAACCACGGAAAGGCGCGTGGAAAGGCAGGGTCGTCCCAGCGCGAGGCTAGCCACGCTGAATAGTGAATCAGTCGCAGGGTGCGCAAGGCCTCGATCAAGTGCAATTCGCGCGGGTCAAAATCGTGGAAGTCTTCGTAGCCGGCCAGCAGATCACAGAATTGGCGAGAGCGGTCGGCACGTTCTCCGGACAGCAGCATCCACAGGTCTTGCACCGCGGGCCCGGTGCGGCTGTCGTCGAAGTCGACAAAGTGTGGGCCGGCGTCGGTCCAGAGTACGTTGCCAACGTGGCAGTCACCATGCAGCCGCAATGTGGCGGTATCGCCGGCGTGCTCGAAACAGGCACGCACGCCGTCCAGCGCCTGGTCAACCACGCTGCGCCATGCGGCAAGCAAGTCGGCCGGAATGCAGTCATGTTCGAGCAGATAGTCGCGCGGTTGCTCACCGAAGCTTGCCACGTTGAGGGCTGGCCGCACACGGAATCTCTCTCGTGCGCCAACCATGTGAATGCGCCCGATGAATCGACCCAGCCATTCAAGCGTAGCCCGGTCATCCAGCTCCGGCGCGCGACCGCCGTGTCGCGTGAACAGCGCAAACTGGAAGTCCTGGTAGCGATGCAAGGTCTGGCCATCAATAGTGAGGGCCGGCACTACCGGTATGTCCTCGTCAGCCATCTGCTGCACGAAAGCATGTTCCTCCAAAATCGCCTCAGCCGACCAGCGCGCCGGTCGGTAAAATTTCGCGATGAGCGGCGGGCCCTCTTCCATGCCAATCTGGTAGACCCGGTTCTCATAGCTGTTGAGCGCAAGCATTCGACCATCGCCCAGCAGGCCGACCGATTGCAGGGCATCAAGCACCATGTCCGGGCCGAGCCTGGAGAAAGGATGATCGGGCGGCGATTCAGCGGCAGACTCGTCGTGTGGGTCGGGAAGAATATTCATGCGATCCATTCTACGTGGCGGACCCATGTTTCGCACACAAATGCGGAGGATCAAGCCATTCATTTCGTTTAAGGCGCCGGCTGTCGGAAGAGGTTCCTGACTCGAGAAATCGGCGACTTGCGACTGAACAAATCTGTCTCAACATCCACTCACTTCCTCATCGGATCTGGTCACGTTGGCGGGTCCCGGTTCTTCCGACCGCGAGAAAGAGTGTGCGATGAAAGGCTATTTGAAACCTGTGCAATATGGCGTCACGCTGGTCGAACTTTTGGCCGTGTTGGCAATCTCGGCGACGCTGGCGCTCCTTGCCATTCCCGGCTATAACGACCTGCTTGGCCGCATGCAGTCCGGCACGCAGGCCGACGACTTGCTTGCCGACCTGCGCACAGCGCGTGCCGAAGCAGCTAGCCGTGGCAAGGTCGTCAGCATGTGCCCAAGCACTGACGCGACCACCTGCAGCAGCGGTACGGGCGCAAACCTTTGGGCCAACTCACGGCTGATCTTTTTGGATAGCGCGCGCGATGGCCAGCCGGCGGCCGGCAGCATCATAAAGCGCACGGACGCGTTTCGCGGCAAAAGCACGGTCGCCATCTCTGGATTCACGTCGCTACTCAGTTTCGACCCCTACGGCGCGCTGCTGGCAGGCACGGTTGCGATAGGAAACGGGTGGTTCAAGATTTGCAATGGGGTGCAGGTGCGCGGGACGCAAATCCGGTTTCAAACCAGCGTGCGGCCGTTTGCCTTGCCGGCTGGCTGCCCGTGATGGAAGCCAAGGCCCGTCGCCTGATGGCTTTTCCGCGTCCTGCGTGCAACGGCACATCGCCGGGTGCCGAGGCCGGACTCTCCCTGATCGAAGTGCTGGTCGCGATCTTTATCCTCAGCATCGGGCTGCTTGGCATGTTGGGCACGATGACCAGCAGCCTGCGTCTGGCCGCCAGCTCGGGCTCGCGCAGCATTGCCGCGCTCCATCTGGGCAGCATCGCCGACGCGCTGCGCGCAAATCCTGCTGCCATGATCGACATTGCTACCGCGGCGGCGAATCCGGTCGCAACTGCGCCGGTCGACAACTGCTTCAAGGTCGGCGGCGGCGCCTGCCCGCAATCAGACGCAGCAGCCACGATAGTCGCCCTGTGGAAGCAGTCGGTGGCGCGCGGATTACTGCGAGGCCAGGCGACGGTTTGCCGCGATAGTCAGCCAGCTAGCCACGTGCCCACCGCTACGGCAGGCACTGGTACCGCCGCCACGGCGGTCATTAACTGGCAATGCGATGGTACGGCTTTGCATATCGCCAAAATATGCTGGGACGAAAGCAGACTAGGGGCGCTCTCAACCGTTAGCGGCTCCGCCGGCTTTCAGTCAACAGCGGCCGTCGGCAGTGGCAGCAGCTCTGTCCCGTCCCTGTTGTGCAGCTGGACGGCGATATGAAGAGCCTGCGCATGCGCAGGCAAATCTGCACGCCGATGCGCAGTCGGCGGATTTCGGTTGGACCGCTTTCCGATGGACCGCTTTCCGGTGGGCCGCTTTCTGATGGACCGCTTTCCGATGGGCCGCTTTCCGATGGGCCGCGTTTCGATGGGCACCTTTCCTATCGACCGCGTTCCGATGGCCCCCTTTCCGATCGACCGCAGGCCGCAGAGCCACTTTCCGATGTGCTGCGCCTCAATCTTCCATCAGCGGATGTGCCGCCTCCAGATTTGCCTCGTCTCCACATATCGCGCCGCAACCGGGCACCACAATCAGTGCCGCGCGGGCTGGGGCTGACCGAACTCATGATCGGCATAACGCTCGGTATGCTCATACTGCTCGCGATCGTCCGGCTTTACATGGCAAGCCTCGACGCACGACAGGCCGAGTCCGATGTCGCCCAGCTTAATGACAGCGCGCGCGCCGCCTTCGACGTGGTCGGCGCGGCAGTGCGCAAGGCAGGCTATCGCAGCCCGTTCGGCACCACCGCGCCACTTCCGGTTTTCTGTGGTGGTGCTGCGGCCGGCGCTATGCCGGGCGCAGGCGCTGCTCTCCTCGGCAAAAATGCACCGGGTACGATCGATCCCGCCAATCCGACTCTCGGCGGATCGACGCTCACGCTGGCCAGCGGTAGCGACGTGTTGCGGGTTCGCTATTTCGGCAGCACCACGGCCGACGAAGCCGCGGTGCGCGATTGCCTGGGCAATGCGGTTGCAACAGGCGCGCTGGTTGAGGACACGTTCTACGTCGCCAACGACCCCGCCAACGGCAACCAGCCCGCGCTGTTTTGCCACAGCATGGTCGTGAACGCCACGCCGCCGCTAACAGCCGGCACCGCCGCGCCGCTGGCCGCCGGCGTCGAGACCCTGCAACTGCTGTATGGCGAAGATACCGATGGCGACGGCGTAGTCAACCGCTACCTGCCGTGGGCTTCCGGCACGACGATCGCCGACAACCTTCTGAGCGTCAGGGTCGCGCTGGTGGTCCGCGCTTCAAGCCAGGGCAACGCGGCCAAAACCAGCAACTTTGCGCTGTTCGGTCCAGATTATGCGACGAGTAGCAATGCCGACGTGGCCGCAGATTTCCATGCCACCTCAGGCCACCTGCGCAAGATGTTCGACGCCGAAATCGCGCTGCGCAATCCCGCAGGGTGCGGCGCGTTATGACAGCGGCGGAACCGCTTCCAGCAGCCGGGCAGCGTCGGCGCGCTGAAGCCCGCGCCACTTGCGCGCATTGTCTGCTGGTGGCGCAACGCGCCGACGGCGCGGTACTCATCACCAGCCTGCTGTTCCTGATCGTCATTACCCTGATCGGGCTCAGTTTGTTTTCAACTACCACTGCAGAAGAAAAAATCAGCCGTAACGCTCGTGACCGGGAAGTCGCGTTTGCCGCGGCAGAAGCTGCCCTCCGCGATGCCGAGCTGCGCTTGACCGGACGCTGGCGCAAGCCGGCCCAGGCGCCGCAGAAGACCGACTTCGACCCGGTTTGCGGCAACGGCCTGTGCGACGCGCGGTCCGCCGCGCCAGTGCCACCGCTGGTCAGCCGCGATTTCTTTGACGCAGGCTCCGCTGCCATACCGATTTCAACCGTGACCGGCTCACCGAAGCTACCCGGGTTTCCCGACCCGCGACAGCCGCGCTACATGATTGAAATGCTTTGCTTCCCGACCTGCAAGGATGAGATCTTTCGCATCACGGTGCAAGCGCGCGGACGCTTGCCCAACACGATGGTGATGCTGCAGGAGCTTTATCTTCCGCCGAACCCGCTCACCGGATCGGCAAGCAATACCGCCGGAACCGGTTCTGCATCCAGTTCCGGTTCTGCATCCAGTTCTGGCTCTGTGCCGGGACAGTAGCGTCGCCCGGTACCCAACCCTCGCCCACGTCAGCCCCCTGAAACCTCACCCCAGGCGCGCCATGAAAAAACTGAACCCGACTCCTCATCAAAAAGCATCTCACCATCAAGGCGCGTGGCGAATGGTCGCTGCCATCCTTCTGGCGGTGCTTCTTCCGCTGGCAACTGGTGTGGGGGCCGGCACGCTCGCCGACCAGCCGCTCAATGTCCAAACCGGCATACCGCCCAATGTGCTGTTCGCCCTATCCGTCGAGTTCCCCACTGCGAACACGGCGGCCTACCAGGGCGGCGACGATTACTCCGACAACAATGAGTACCTCGGCTATTTCGATCAGGACAAGTGCTACGGCTATGAGGCTGCCAACGGATGGTTCGCACCAACCGGTACGGCAACGGCGCACGACTGCAACAACGCGTGGAGCGGGAACTTTCTGAACTGGGTCAGCATGACCGGTCTGGATGAATTTCGTTTTGCCATGACAGGCGGAAACAGGGCGGTGGACAACGCAACTGCGACCGTGCTGGAGCGCAGCTTCCAAAGCGGCCAAGGCGGCACCAGCAACTTCCCGGACAAGACATGGACCGAGGACGGCACCAGCACGACTTACCCAAACGGTACACGCCTGACCATCAAGAACCAGGGCAAAGGAGTCCAGATGGTGGTCTACCCGAACGGGGCAGAGGTCGCCAACTGTGAAAACCCGACGCTAACCGGCGGCACCTTCCGTTGCGGCAGCGTGACCCTCGCGTTGGACGGCACCGTTGGCACCTGCACCGCCACTGCGGGGAGCGGCACGGATTCGGCACCCTATCGCTGCAGCAGCTTCGGACCGTTTGGCGACGTGAGGCCGTCCAGTTCTGCAAGTTCGGCGACATCGACCTTTACAGTCACGGCCAACACGACCGTCACTTGCACTAGCCCCGACTTTGCGGAGACACCGTTCCATTGCACGCTCACCATGGCTGGGGGCGCCACCGGAACCTGCAATTCCTGGCAGGGTAACGGCAGCGCCACAAGACCCTGGGCGTGTGGCGAGTTCAAGACCTTCAACGACGGCAAAAGCTTCAGTCCGGCCAGTACCGGCAACACCACCTCGACGTTCAGCTCGGTCGTGACCGGCGCCCAGACAAGCGAAACCATCAGCTGTACCGTCACCGACGGGCCGCTAGTGAGCTGCACCATGGCCAACGGTGATGCTGCAGCGTGTTCGACTTTCGATTCGAAAAGTCCACATACCTGCACCGCGTTCAGCTTCACAACCGGCGGCGTCGCCAGCACGAAAGCCGTCTATATAAAGTCGGCACGCTCCGGCACCCATGCAACGACGGTCCGCCGCAAGGATTACTACGACCGCTACACAATCAGCTACAAGCCGCGAAGTACTCAAACCGTGTATTACGTTTCGAGCCATTCCGGGAGCAACGTGGCCGGCTATACCTACGTTTCCGCCTACAAGCTGGCATTCGGCGCATCTGCAACCCTGAACGTGCGCGTCAAGGTTTGCGATGCGGACCAGGGGCTGGAAGATAACTGCAAGAAGTACGGAAGCAGCTGGAAGCCAACAGGCGTGGTGCAGGACAATGCAGACCAGATGCGGTTCGGCGTCATGTCCTATTTCAAGGCGGACGACCATGACAACGCGATCCTGCGGGCGCGTCTCAAGACGGTTGCGCCCTTCACGACCGCAGCCACCGGCGTCGTTGTCAATCCCCTGCGAGAATGGTCGGCGACCGACGGCACGCTGTTTGCCAACCCCGATTCGGCTGATGCCGACGCCACATGGGGCGCAGGCAAATTGACAAGCTCCGGCGTGGTCAACTACATCAACCGCTTTGGCAAGACTGCCGCTGGCTACAAGACGTACGACGACGTCGGAAAGTTGTATTACGAAGCGCTGCGCTACTTGCGCGGTCTGACGCCGACGGCTGACTTCAACAACGGCGCAACGCAAGCCAACAGCGATGGCTTTCCAGTCATAAAAAGCTGGACCGACCCGGTCACCAACAGCTGCCAAAAAAACTATATTGTCGTCATGGGCGACACGCACACCTGGTGCGACAGGCGGCTCCCCGGCGGGGCCTATACCAATACCCCGAGCCCGGTTTGCGACACGTATCGCGACGACAACGGCAACCCGCACGTCGCGGACAAAGGGGCACTGGCGGGCGACTCAATCGACGTCACCGCGCTCACCAATACGGTTGGCACACTGGAAGGCATGACCAACCTTGCGACCTCGCCGTCGAGCTATTTCAACACAGGCGGCACCGGCATGGCTGGCCTTGCCTACTGGGCCGCCAGCAGCGATTTTCGGCCCACATTGGACGGGGACCAGCGCGTCCAGACGATGGTGATAGACGTCCAGGAATACCGAGACTGCGGCTACCAGTCGCCGTTCTGGCTTGCCGCAAAATATGGCACACCAGCGTCTTACAATCCGGACAAAACCTGGAAGGCTACCGAGAATCCGGCCATGGGACCGCTGTCGCTGCCAGCGAGCGGTTGCAACCTCGACTCCAGCATGAAGCACCCACCCGGTTACGACGATGCCGGGGGCCTCGTGCAATGGCCGCGCAGCCTGCTGCGTGGTGGCGATCCGGCATCAATGATTTCATCGGTCCGCAGCGCGTTGGCGACAATCACCGCCCGGACTGCCAGCGACTCGGCTCTGGGGCAATCCGCCGGCTCGCTGGACAATGGCGTGGGTGCCTACATCTACAGCGCCTCCTACAGGACCAGCGGCTGGCAGGGCGAAATGCAGGCATTGCCGGTCGACACGCGTGGCAATGTCAATAACTCCGGGGGGTGGGCGGCTTCCAGCAAGTTGCCGGCGGCGAGTAACCGCAACATCTACAGCTTCAACGATGGCAGCGCTGCCGACGGCACAGCGGAGACTGGCGGCGCGGCGCGGCGCGGCTTCGCGTTCACGCCGACCAACTTCACTTCGGCCCTGTCCGGCCGCCAGCAGGCTGCGCTCAACCGTGATGAAACCGGCGCGGTCGACACGCTTGGCGCAGACCGCATCAACTGGCTGCGCGGCGACCGCTCGAAGGAAATCAGCGCCGACAGTTCTGACGCGGCCAATGCCGCGGCTGGCCGCATTTGGCGCATGCGGCAGTCTCTGCTAGGCGACATCGTCAATTCGAATCCGGTCTTTGTCGGCGCGCCGTCGGATGTCACCGGCTCACGCGACTTCGCACTGCAGAACGTGAGCCGCACACCCGTGGTGTACGTTGGCGCCAACGACGGCATGCTGCATGCATTCGATGCATCGTCCACGGTGAGCGCCACCGGGCAGCTGCAAAATGCCCGGGACAGCGGCAAGGAACTGTTTGCCTATGTGCCCGGCGCGGTCTATCGCAATCTCAGCCGCCTGATGAGTCCGGCGTACACCCACAAGTACTTCGTGGACGGCACACCTGTGGTGGCTGACGCCTGCTTCGGCAATGCCGCCGGCGCCGCATGCACTGCAGCGGCGTCCTGGAAAAGCGTGCTGGTCGGCGGCCTCAATGCGGGCGGCCAGGGGATTTATGCGCTCGACGTTACCAATCCGTCCGCGTTCGATGCAAGCAAGGTGCTGTGGGAATTCACTGATCGCGACGATCCCGACCTTGGCTTTACTTTTGGCGCGCCCCTCGTTCGCAAGCTCAACAACCAGAAATGGGCGGTCATCTTTGGCAGCGGATACAACAACACAACCGCCGACGGCAGTGCCAGCAGGTCGGGACGCGCCGCAATATTTATTCTCTACGTGGACGGTCCCGGCGTCGGCCAGCAGTGGACCCTGAATACCAATTATTTCAAGATCGTACTGCCCTCGCCTTCCGACGCGACTTCAACGCTCCCTCTCAACCCACCCAATGGCATAGCGTCGCTAATCGACGTCGACCGCGATAACAACGGCACGGTTGATTTGCTTTACGCCGGCGACCGCCGCGGCAACCTCTGGAAGATCGACCTCTCGAGCGCCACCGCGCCTTCCGCCGCCTCCGCGACATGGCGCTCAGCTCTTGATTCGAACGGTGTCGCGGCGCCGCTGTTCACCGCCGTCAGCGCAACGGGGGACGCCCAGCAGATCACCAG
This sequence comes from Herminiimonas sp., assembly GCA_028292265.1. Taxonomy (GTDB): domain Bacteria; phylum Pseudomonadota; class Gammaproteobacteria; order Burkholderiales; family Burkholderiaceae_D; genus JAQGMR01. The sequence goes on along the minus strand of JAQGMR010000071.1, from coordinate 10,476 downwards.
GGGCATGGAGGTCATCCGTCATCCACGCGGAGGCACCATGGTGCTGTTCGGGACGGGCGCCTGGGTTGACAAGGAAGACTTGATGTCCGCCTCGCGCGACAGCTTTTACGGCATCTGGGACAGGGACGACGGCAGTGTGGTCACGCGACCCAGCCTGCAAAAACAGAAGGTTGTTGCCAACGTCACGGCCGCCGGCGCGACCTGCACGGCTGGCGCCGCGGACTGTTTCACCGTCATGTCGAACTGCACGCCGCAGTACGCCAGCGCGACACAATCCGTGACGGCGCTTTGTCCCACCGATATCGCCACCACGACCGCGGTTCGACAAAGCGGTTGGGTATTCGATTTTCCCGGTGGAGGCGAGCGAATCCGCTCCAGTGCACCGCTCGTCAACGGTCGTCTCGTCACTTTCACCACCATGAAGAATGCGAGCGACGCCTGCGTCGGCAAGCCAGACGGCGTGGAATACAACCTGACTGCCTTGACCGGAGGCGCGCCATCGAAACCTGTCTATGTCCTGCCAGGCGATGTCGACGGCCTGATTAACGTGACACTCGGCGGCGCAACCAGTGCGACCGGCATCGTCGTTGCGGGTCGAGGCATCCAGGGCGGGGCCAGCGACAATGCGATTCGCCTGACGCTGCCCCGCGGAGTCAGCGCAGGAAGCGCGAGCAGCGCCGATCAGGTCGGGGCGAACCCGGGCACATTGAGCTGCATCGGCGAAGCCTGCAACGACGCGCTCGACACCTACATTCCTGGATGGGGGTTCCTCACGGACCTCAAGAAATCAGCTTCGCAAGCCTCCACCTACCATTCCGCGAATTCCCCCAACGGCATCTACGGCAACCCCGCCGTAGGGCGCGTCAATTGGAGACAACTCAATATGGAGAGCACACCATGAACCACCATCCGAGCCCGCCGGCCTCGTGCGGATTTACTCTTGTGGAATTAATGGTTGTCGCTGTAATCGTCAGCCTCCTTGCCGCGCTCGCCATTCCAAACTACACGCGCTACACGCGCAAGGCAGCACGCGCGCAGGCAAAAAGCGTCATGCTGGATACGGCGCAGCGGCAGGAGCGCTACTACACCAACAACGGGACCTACCTGACGGTGGGAACAGGCAGCGGCGCCAGCACCTGGCAGAACTTCGCCGGTTCCAGTTACGCCTCCCGCAAATACGACGTCACGACGATCGCAGGCGCGCTGGGAGCCGGCACCACGACTGACTTGACCAGTGGCTTTACCGTTGTCGGAAGCCCGGCCAACAGCTGGAGTGATCCCGACTGCGGTACGCTCCAACTCGATAGCACTGGGCTACGGTCCAGCAACGACAACACGGTCTGCTGGTAGCGGTCGGAGTAAAGGTCGGGCCAGCGGCCGGAGTAGCGGTCGCTGTAGGGGTCGCTGTAGGGGTCGAGCCAGCCGTCAGAATAGAGGTCGGAGTAGGCGTCGCGACAGCGCCGGAATAGAGGACCTGGCAAAGGTCGTAGTAAACGTCGCAGACCAGGTTAAGTCGCCCCGTCCGCCGCGACGCGCGCCGGCTTGCACTTGCGTGTCCGGGTTCAGTTCGGTTCCAGATTAATGAAAAGAGTCATCTCGGCATTGACCGGCTTGCCGTCGATCTCACCCGGCCGATAGCTTGCCTGGTAAAACTGCATTGCAATCTGACCCTCTACTTCATGTGGAAGCGTGGATCGCAACACCGACACCGCATTGACCTTGCCGAACCGGTCAATCGAAAGCCTTGCAAGCAGGTGGCCGGATCGAAGACCACTTGGAATCTCCAGACTCTCTGGCGCCTCGCCGACCAGTTCTGGCTGGCGGGAGAGAGAGTGTGCCGAGTGATACAGGGCTGGATCCGCCGTGCCGTCGGCTTGCGAGGTTTGCGGTAGGTTGGGGGTCGCACTTGCAAGCATCGAACCGGCTTTCAGCGGCGGCGTGGCAAATGCCGGTCGCGATGCCTGTGCCGCGGTCTGTGATGCAGAAGCAGAAGCCGCCGGCGGCGATGCTAGAGCCCCAGCCGTGGCGGCATGTGCTGACTCAGGAGGCGCTAACGCGGCGGCGGATGCGCCCGGCGGGGGACGCGGTGCATCTTTTGGGACAAGGTCGGCCACTACGATCCTGCCTGCTGTGGCAGCGCCCGCCGGCCGCGCGGCGAGTTCCGGAAAAACCGGACGGCTGAACAAAAACAGCCAGAGGTGCAGCAGGACAGACAGCCCGAAAAATATTGGCCAAACCGTGTCGCGCCATCGGGGTGCGCCAGGAGTCGCCGCGGCAGTTACCGGGCGGCTCAGACGGCCGGCACCGAGCCTGTCACGTCCGGGCAGTCTGCGGCCGGGCAGCAATGGTCTTCCTGTTGAACAAACGGTAATCAAGCTGGATGTTTATCATTGAAAGCGGCTCGAGGCTCGCTGGCGAAAAGTCGCAGCGTTATCGGGAATTGCCAAGCTTGCCGCGTTGCCAGATTATAGCGCCGGACCCAGTGGCATCAAAGGCGGTCTCGGCGGTACACTGCGCACAGTACGCAAACGCCATTCATATCATCAAAAGGACACCCCATGCATCCCGACCAGCCATTGTCCGACAAGGAGTTCGACGAACTCGACAGCTTTCTGCTGTCTGAGCGCTGCGGCGATGACTGCATGACCATGGATGCCCTGCACGGTTACTTCACCGCGCTCGTTATTGGACCGGAAATGGTGCCAGTCGCCGAGTGGTTGCCACGGGTCTGGGGCGACGAAGCGGACGATGCGCCGGTGTTCAGGGACGACCGTGAGTTCGACCATATCGTCGGGCTGATGTCGCGCTTCATGAATGAAATCGCCATCACCTTCGAAGTCGCGCCGAAGGAATTCGAGCCGCTATTCATCGAGCATGATTGGGAAGGCCGCCGCGTGCTGGATGGCGAGCCGTGGGCTTGGGGCTTCTGGGAAGGCATGCAGTTGCGCGCGGAAGCGTGGGAGCCGATCTGGCAGTCGGATCTTGCGCCGCTATTGCAACCGATCCGACTACTGGGCGCGGAAGAGATCGAAGAAGAAGACATGAAGCTGGTGGATAACCCGCTCAAGTGTCACCGGCTCACGATCGAGATGGAAGCAGCCGTGCCGGAAATCCAGCGCTACTGGATGGCGAATCGCAAATCCGGCGTGACGACGGTGCAGCGCGAAACACCGAAGACGGGGCGCAACGATCTGTGCAGTTGCGGCAGCGGGAAGAAATTCAAGAAATGCTGTGGCGCCGCGACGATCTTGCATTGAGTAGCGACCGAGTCATGCGCGGCATCGGGCAGTTTTGCCTTCCACCGCCCTGCTTCCCTTAACCGAAGACCGCTCAAGCCTTGATAAAGTGTTCCCGGTAATAGCGCAATTCTTCGATCGATTCCATGATGTCCGCCATCGCCGTATGCAGTTGATGCTTCTTGAAGCCGCTGACCAGTTCAGGCTTCCAGCGCCGGCACAATTCCTTCAGCGTCGAGACATCGAGGTTGCGGTAGTGGAAAAAATTTTCCAGCTTCGGCATACCGCGCGCCATGAAGCGGCGATCCTGGCAAATGGAATTCCCGCACATTGGCGACTTCCCGGCCGGCACATATTTCTTGAGGAACTCGATCAATTGTTCTTCCGCCTCGGCCTCCGTTACGGTCGACGCCTTGACGCGCTCAATCAACCCCGAGCGGCCATGCGTGCCCTTGTTCCAGGCGTCCATGCCATCGAGGATCGCATCCGACTGGTGTATGGCGAAGACGGGGCCTTCCGCCAGAATGTTGAGGTTCGAATCGGTGACCACCGCAGCGACCTCGATAATGCAATCTTTCTCCGGTTCCAGGCCGGTCATTTCCATGTCGATCCAGACCAGATTGAATTCGTTGGGTCGAACCGACGTCGCGGCCGGCGTATCGGCTGTTGCCGTGGCTGCGATGGTTGCGCCAGGGGATGCGTCCGCGTTGGCGTCTGTAGCTTGTGACATAATGGATTTCCTCAGGTTTTCGCCGGTTTCCCGTCGAGATCGAAGCCATTTTCTCACAGGCATAGCATGTCTTCACAGTCGTTCAGTCATTCTCCTTCGTTGCTGTTTTCGGTCGCGTTCATCGGCTTCCTTTTACTGACGGTTGCCGTGCGCTGCTGGCTCGCGACCCGCCACATTCGTCATGTGCTAGCCCATCGCGCCGCTGTTCCGGCGCAGTTCCGGGAAACGGTCCCGCTCGTCGCCCACCAGAAGGCCGCCGATTACACGATTGCGCGGACCAAACTTGGCCTGTTCGGTCTGTTCCTGAGTTCGGCGGTGCTGATCGGTTTTACACTGCTGGGCGGTTTGCAGTGGCTGTCGGTCAAGGTGATTGGCGCGACCGGCCCCGGCATGGGATACCAGATCGGCCTGCTGGCCGCCTTCGCGCTGATCTCGGGACTGATCGACCTGCCGCTCGAGTACTACAAGCAATTCGTGCTGGAACAACGCTTCGGCTTCAACAAGATGACGGCCAGGCTCTTCGTCACCGATCTCGCCAAGACCACCTTGCTCGGCGCCGCTATCGGCCTGCCGCTGGTATGGATCATCCTGGTGTTGATGGAAAGGTCCGGCAATCTGTGGTGGTTGTATGCCTGGCTGGTCTGGAGCGGCTTCCAGTTGCTGATGCTGGTGCTCTTTCCCACCGTGATCGCACCGCTCTTCAACAAGTTTACGCCGCTCGCGGACGACAGCCTGCGCCAGCGCATCGAGGGCCTGATGGGCCGGGTTGGCTTTGCTTCCAAGGGCCTGTTTGTGATGGATGGCTCCAAGCGCAGCGCGCATGGCAACGCCTATTTCTCCGGCTTCGGCGCGGCCAAGCGCATCGTGTTCTTCGACACGCTGCTGTCACGCCTGGCGCCGCAGGAAATTGAAGCGGTTTTGGCGCATGAACTTGGGCACTTCAAACTCAAGCACATCGTCAAGCGCATTGTTGTCATGTTTGCCGTGTCGCTCGCCTTTTTGGCCCTGCTCGGCTATCTCAAGAACCAGGTTTGGTTTTACACGGGCCTGGGGGTTGAGCCGATGCTCGGCGCTGGCAACGACGCGATGGCGCTGATTCTTTTCATGTTGTCGCTGCCGGTCTTCACCTTCCTGTTTTCGCCGCTCACCTCAATCAGTTCGCGCAAGCATGAATTCGAAGCGGACGCGTTCGCCGCCACCCACAGCAATGCACGTGACTTGGTGTCGGCGCTGGTCAAGCTTTATGAAGACAACGCCTCGACCCTGACGCCGGATCCGCTGCATTCGGCTTTCTACGATTCACATCCGCCGGCTTCGGTGCGCATCAACCGCCTTCTGGCCGCCGGATGAACATGGCAACTCCGAACGCATCATGATCAAGACCTCCGCCCTGCGCGCGGGCAAATGCCGCAACCTGGAGCAGGCGCTTTCCGACCTGCAGATCACTGAATACCTGCAGGCAGTCGATGGCTGGAAGCTGGACGGCGGCAGTATCATGCGCAGCTTCCAGTTTCTCGATTACTACCGCGCTCTCGCTTTCGTCAACGCGATGGCATGGATCGTCCATGCCCAGGACCATCATCCGGAAATCACCCTCAGCTACAACCGCTGCGTGGTGCGTTTCAACACCCATTCCGTCAATGGCGGCAAGGGGGGGATTTCCGAAAATGACTTCATCTGCGCCGCGCAAATCGACGCACTTCACGAGAATGCTCCCGGCATGCCCGGGGCACTGGCCTGACCCATGGCGGAATCGACCAACTTTACCGGAACCATCATCGCCGCACATGGCCGCCACTATGTCGCCCAGGCCGGTACCGAACTTCTGCAATGCGTTACCCGGGCCCGTAAAAGTGACATTGCAGTGGGCGACGAAGTAGTATTGCAGCGCACCTCGGCCAACCAGGCTGTGATCGGCTCCGTCACGGAACGCCAGACCTTGCTGTACCGCTCGGACCAATACAAATCCAAGCTGCTGGCGGCAAACCTCACCCATCTTTTCATTGTGGTCGCGACGGAGCCCGCGTTCTCCGACGACCTGATATCGCGCTCTCTGGTGGCCGCGCAGGCGGCCGGCATAGAAGCGCATATCCTGCTCAACAAGATTGACGTGGAAGGCTCCCTGCCCCGCGCGCGTGAGCGCCTGGCCGTGTACGCCCGGCTCGGATATCAGGTCCATGAGGTATCGGCCCGCGCCCATCCGGACCGGACCCGCGACCAACTTCTGGAACTCATGCGCGGACACGCCAGCATCTTCATTGGCCAGTCGGGAATGGGCAAGTCGTCCCTCATCAACCTGCTGGTGCCGGACGCCGACATCGCGGTGCGCGAGATTTCCGCCGCGCTCGACACCGGCAAGCACACAACGACCTTCACCCGGCTCTACCACATCGACGATGCGACCAGCATTATCGATTCGCCAGGCTTCCAGGAATTCGGCCTCTATCACCTCTCCGAAGGCATGCTGGAGCGGGCCTTCCCGGAGTTTGAGCCCCATCTCGGAAAGTGCCGCTTCTACAACTGTCATCATGTCAATGAGCCGGGCTGCGCGGTGCTGGACGCGATGAAGGCCGGCAGCATTGCGCCGATGCGGCACGCGCTGTATGTGCAACTGCGGCACGAGTCACTCCAGACGATCGGCTACTAAGGCGCTGACGCCAGTGAAACGGGCGGGCCGGGCGCGCCGCCGGCTGTCTTTCATGGCGTAAATCTCTTATAATTGAAGCAGTTACACAACCCGGCGGCAGGCGCACCCCTCGCCGCCGTTTTCATTCATGGGCATCAAACACTTCCTGCAGTTTGCCGATTTCACGCTCGACGAGTGCGAGTACGTGATCGAGCGCGCGCATCTCATCAAACGCAAGTTCAAGAACTACGAGCCGCATCACACGCTGCAGGACCGCACGCTTGTGATGGTGTTCGAGAAAAATTCCACCCGCACTCGCCTGTCGTTTGAAGCTGGCATGCACCAGCTTGGCGGCGCAGCCATCTACCTCAATACACGCGACAGCCAGCTTGGTCGCGGCGAACCGGTGGAAGATGCGGCGCAAGTGATGTCGCGCATGTGCGACGTCATCATGATCCGCACGTTCGGCCAGGAAATCATTGACCGCTTCGCCGCCAACTCGCGCGTGCCGGTCATCAACGGCCTGACCAACGAGCATCATCCCTGCCAGGTTCTGGCAGACATTTTTACCTTCATCGAGCATCGCGGCTCCATCGCCGACAAGACCATCGCGTGGATCGGCGATGCCAACAACATGCTGTATTCCTGGCTGCAGGCGGCGCAAGTATTCGGCTTCCACGTCAACGTGTCGACGCCGAAAGGCTATGACATTGACCCGGCCCTGGTCGCATCCGACAATGCGCGCTACACGATTTTTGTGGATCCGTCCGACGCGTGTGAAGGCGCCGACCTGGTCACCACCGACGTCTGGACCAGCATGGGTTTCGAGGAAGAAAACGCTGCGCGGCTAAAAGCCTTCAACGGCTGGATCGTCGATGCAGCAAAGATGAAGCGGGCCCGGCCCGACGCGCTGTTCATGCATTGCCTGCCTGCGCATCGCGGTGAAGAAGTCGCGGCTGAAGTGATCGACGGTCCGCAATCCGTAGTGTGGGACGAAGCCGAAAACCGCCTGCATGTGCAAAAGGCCTTGCTCGAATATCTTGTCCTCGGCCGCCTGGCTTAGTAGCGTCGCGCGCGTCGCGTCGCCTGAATTCCCAATACATCAATCTTTAAAGAGAGCACAGCAATGAGCGATATTAACAAGGTCGTCCTCGCCTATTCGGGTGGGCTCGATACCTCCGTCATTCTCAAGTGGCTGCAAGATAACTACCACTGCGAAATCGTCACCTTTACCGCCGACCTCGGCCAGGGCGAAGAACTCGAACCAGCGCGACAGAAGGCGCTGAAATTCGGTATCAAGCCCGCCAACATCTACATTGACGACGTTCGCGAAGAATTCGTGCGCGACTTCGTATTCCCGATGTTTCGCGCCAACACGGTGTATGAAGGCGAATACCTGCTCGGCACCTCGATAGCCCGCCCGTTGATCGCCAAGCGCCTGATCGAAATCGCGCGTGAAACCGGCGCCGACACCATCTCGCATGGCGCCACCGGAAAGGGCAATGACCAGGTCCGCTTTGAACTCGGCGCCTATGCGCTGATGCCGAATGTGAAGATCATTGCGCCGTGGCGGGAGTGGGATTTGCTGTCGCGCGAGAAGCTGTTGAAGTATGCAGAAGATGCCGGCATCGAAATCGACATGAAGCACAAGAAAGGCGGCGCGCCCTACTCCATGGACGCCAACCTGCTGCACATCAGCTTCGAAGGCCGTCATCTGGAAAACCCGAGCGCCGAGGCCGAAGAAGCCATGTGGCGCTGGACGGTCAGCCCCGAAGCCGCGCCCGACCAGGCCGAGTACCTCGACATTGAATATGAAAAGGGCGACATCGTGGCCCTCAACGGAAAGCGCATGTCACCCGCCACCGTGCTTACCGAGCTTAACCGGCTTGGCGGCAAGCACGGCATCGGCCGTCTCGACCTGGTGGAAAACCGCTATGTCGGCATGAAGTCGCGCGGCTGCTATGAAACGCCGGGCGGCACCATCATGCTGCGCGCGCATCGCGCGATTGAGTCCATCACGCTGGACCGCGAAGTGGCGCACTTGAAGGACGACCTCATGCCGCGTTACGCTTCCATGATCTACAACGGTTACTGGTGGTCACCGGAGCGGGTCGCGCTGCAAACTCTGATTGACCATACGCAGCAAAGCGTCAATGGCTGGGTCCGCGTGAAGCTGTACAAGGGCAATGTGATCGTCGCTTCACGCGATTCGAAAACAGACTCGCTGTTCGACATGAACATCGCGACCTTCGACGAAGATGGCGGCGCTTACAACCAGGCCGATGCTGGCGGTTTCATCAAGCTCAATGCACTGCGCATGCGGATTGCGGCGCTGGCGCGGGCCAAGCGCGGGCAGTAGGCGTTCTGCAGAAGGCGTCATAGCGGCATGGCTTCAGGCCGCTACACGTTAGCGTTTCATCGATGGGCTTCGCTTTGGCGGAGCCCATCCTCACATTGCAAACGCGTCTTTAGCATGGTCCCCCCATGATGCAGCGTCCAGGCATCAAATTTTCGGCATCGAATTTGCAGTCACTAAACTTCCATGCATCGTATTTTTCAAGCGTCCTGTTTCAGGACATCCGACATTCACGCATGCGACATTCCAGCACCCACTCTTCCAGGAACCTTCCATGACCACCCAGTTCGACAATGTCTCCGTCATTAAAAAAGCCAACGTCTACTTCGACGGCAAGTGCGTCTCGCACACTGTCCTGCTTGCAGATGGCACGCGCAAGTCGATTGGCGTCATCCTGCCTTCCACCCTCACCTTCAACACCGGCGCGCCAGAAATCATGGAACTCAACGCCGGCAAATGCCGTGTACGGCTTAACGGCGAAACTGAATGGAAGACTTACGAAGGTGGCCAGAGCTTCAACGCGCCGGCCAACTCGAGCTTCGATATAGAAACTCTGGATACTGTGGACTATGTTTGCCACTTTGGCTGATCGGCGGGTTTGCACGAGCAGTCGCGGCGACAGGCAACGTACTCCACGCCTACTCAGCGACTGCCGTTGCCCGCTACGCGATTGTCGGCGTGAGCTAGTAGCCGCAGTCCCAACCGCCGGCTGCGGCCGGACCGGTGCAAACGTCGACCACAAACCTACCAGGACGTGATCACCGAGTCCTTGAACTTGACGTTCACAAACTGCTTCACTTCGGCGCTGTGATATGCCTTGACCAGCTTGGCAACCCACGGCTTGTCCTTGTCTTCACTGCGCACTGCGATGACGTTGGCGTACGGTCCCTTCGCTGCTTCAATTGCAATGGCATCGCGGGTCGGGCTGAGGCCTGCCGATTCGGCGTAGTTGCCGTTGATCGCAGCAGCATCGAGATCATCCAGCGAACGTGGCAGTTGGGCTGCATCGAGTTCAGCGATCTTCAGCTTCTTCGGATTGGAAACAATGTCCAGTGAAGTCGCCTTAAGGCCGGCTTCCGGCTTCAGCTTGATCAGTCCCTGCGCTTGCAGTAACAACAGCCCGCGCCCGCCATTAGTCGGATCGTTCGGCACACCAAAACGCGCGCCCTCTTTCAAGTCTTTCAGCGACTTGATCTTCTTCGAGTAAATACCCATCGGGAAAGTGATGGTGTAGCCGACGGAGGTGAATTTGTAGCCGCGATCCTTGATCTGCGCTTCCAGGTAAGGCAAGTGCTGATAGCTGTTGGCGTCAAGGTCGCCCGCTGCAAGGGCGGCATTCGGTTGCACATAGTCGGAGAATTCGACGATCTGCAGCTTCACGCCGTCCTTCTCCAACACCTTTTTTACGACTTCCATGATCTGCGCGTGCGGACCGGCCGTAACGCCAATCTTGATCGGTTTGTCCTGCGCCTGAAGTGGCGCGGCAGTGAGGCCGGCGACAAGGCCAGCTAGCGCAATGGATTTAAGT
>JAQGMR010000048.1 GCA_028292265.1 Herminiimonas sp. | reverse complement strand
CAACGGGGAGCAAACTTACGCCCATACCGCTACGCATAAGCGATGCAGCCGCGCTTACGCTGTTGCATGAATGGACCCGCGGCGGCTTTACCGCCGCCTCCTCAAAATCACGTTGCGAGCGTTGGCTTCATGCGGCAAGGTAATAATCGGCAAATTTGCAAGTGTCGCCGGTGAAAAATGGCGCCCCTTCCTGCTTTCGAGCAGTCGTGGCACTGACATCCATTCCACTGCACAGGTACCGAGCGCGCGGTCAAGACGGCTGGAGAATTGAAGCGCCTGAAGTTGGCCGCCGATCTGCTTGACGATGCCTACCTCCTCAATTTCCAGACAATCAGGCCAGGGATGCGCGAGCGTGACTTGCATGCAGGACTGGTGGCCAGTTGCATTACCGGCGGTGCCGAATTCGTGCACGGAATCTTGAATTCCAGTCGCAACGCCATCTCGTATGGAGGCGAAAGCGACTCCACCTTCGTTAGAGGCGACGCTGGCATACGAGTGTGGGCGCCCGAACTGTTCTTCCGTTATAGCGCCGCAGCCAAGACTCAATACTGGAACCCGATTGCGCAGATCGCCGAAATAGTCCGGCGGATCGGCCCCAGCCTGGAACCGATTCCCGACGGCGGCTGCATGACGTTCACGCCGCATCCTGAGTTACCAGGGTTCCCGACGCACACGTTCGACAGGGTGCACGAGGAGCACTATTCCCATAAAAATCATACCGGGCAGTCGAGCCGCGAAGCTGAACTGCAGCTCCAGCTCTGCACTGTGCCGGGAGACGTTGCAAAGCATCCGCGATGACCTGACTAGCCTGCTCGACGGCATCAAGGCCGACCATCCGGCATTCAATTACGCGTTGACGTTGCCGGTGAAAGGCACCGAGGAAGGAGGGTGTCAGGATCCGATGCTGTGCCCGAATGACCACCCGTTGGTACAGGCGCTGGCTATCGGCCAGCAGCTGGCATCGGACAAGAAAGCCGAGATCGGGGATGGGGGCGCCTGCGGAACGTCGGCGACGGCACCATCATCGCCGCACTTGGAATTCCTACCGTGCAGTATGGCCCCGGCGACATTCGCATCTACAAGGAATGGCCGACTGCCGATGAACGCGTGCTGCTGTCGGACCTGGTAATCGCGTCCAAGGCAATTGCAGCCGCCACTGTCGGCGTCTGTGGTTGACCGCTTTCGTTTAAACCTCTAACAGAAGTCAGGATAAGCAACACGATGAAAACTACCGAACTTTCCGTCTACGACAAACTTGGTGCGCTGGGCATTGTATTGCCACCGGCCGGTGCGGCGGGTGGCGCCTATGTGATGGTCGCGCAAACAGGCAATACATTGTTTCTGTCAGGGCACATTGCGAGGCGGAACGGCGCTGTATGGGCAGGCAAACTCGGCAAGGAATTGACCACCGGCGACGGGATCGCAGCCGCGCACCTGGTCGCTATTGATCTCATGGCGACCCTGCATGCACACACTGGCGATCTGAACATAGTCAAACGCATTGTGAAAGTAATGAGCCTGGCCAATTCAACGACGGAATTCGTCGAACAACATCTCGTCACGAATGGCGCCTCCGAGTTGTTCCTTCAGGTATTCGCGGAAAGTGGACCGCACGCCAGATCGGCATTCGGCGTTGCACAAATTCCGTTTGGCGGTTGCGTCGAGATTGAATTGATTGTCGAACTGGCAGTCCATTCATGATCCTCCTCGCTTGCTTCACGCCGCCTCAATATCCAGGGTGCAGTCGTCACGGCGTTTCGGCCTTTCGCACGGAAGGCGCCGCAAATCAACACCGGGGCGGCTAGCCACAGTGAGACAATTATGGCTAGCCCGTCCATTCGATGCCAACGGGACACCATTTGGTGGTGGCGCTGGTTATTAATGCCAGCTCGTCGTCACCAATCCCCGATTGTTTGATGATGTTTGGACAGGGCATGCCCGCCGACCTCGATTTCCGAAACCCCCACTACGACTGAGTGGACCGGAAACTTACGGATGATTTATTCGAAAAATCTTAAGCGTTGCGTTGTGTGAAATCAAACCATCTCTGACGTGCTGGGGTAAGGTCATCCGCGTTGCGCGGGGCTTATTTCAGGAAATCGACGCTCACGGAGCCAATGCACCCAAAATATCCTCGACTACTTGGCAGCGGGTAGTGGGATGGCGAAGGTTCTTTGAGCGGTGAAGCGTGCGTCAACATGGATTGCCCCGATTGGACGCATCGTATTTGGGACCATGGTTGCTCATTATCAAATCGGCGAATACGTTGGCACGACTGCGGGGTCGCGTCTTTACCATGGCCGACGGTTAGACGATGGCACCCCCGCGCTGTTAAAAGTGTGCAACGCCGATGACTCGCACTCGGCGCCGCAGTTATCCCACTTTCAGCGAGAGTACGTCGCATTCCAGTTGTCGGAGATTCCAGGACTTATTACGCCCATAGCGCTCCTCAACGAGGACGGGCAGTCAACTATGGTCCTGCAAGATTTCGCTGGAGAGTCCCTTGAATCCGTTCTGTGCGGCCATCGCTTGGACGTGCCGACCTGCATTGGTCTCGGTAGGGAATTTGCACGAATTCTGGCGGGGATGCATGCCACGCACATCATTCATCGCGATATTCGCCCTGTTAATTTCATGTTGGACACGCGGAGACAACAGCTCCGCTTGGTGGACCTTAGCCGGGCTGCCTTCGATACCCAAGAAGTAACCATGCCGAGTAATGAAGTACCGGGGGATTGGGCTTATGTGTCCCCAGAGCAGACCGGGCGCATGAACCGCTCGCTGGATTACCGGACCGATTTCTACTCGTTGGGTATCACGCTCTTCCGGATGCTGACGGGCCAATTGCCATTTGTCGCCAGCACTCCTTTGGAATGGACGCATTGCCACATCGCGCGCAGTCCCCCAGCGCCGCGAGACATCGCGCCTGAGATACCGCAACCGGTGTCCGACATAGTGATGCGGCTACTTGCCAAGCTTCCGGAAGACCGCTACCAAAGTGCGCACGGACTGCAAGTCGATCTTGAGCAATGTCTCGCACAATGGCAATCATCCGCGCAAATCGCTTCGTTCCCGCTCGGCACGGAAGATGTACCGACTCGCCTTCATATTCCGGACAGGCTGTACGGACGGGAGTCGGAGAGTGCGACGCTGTTTGCCGCCTTCGACCGCATGGCAGCCACCGGCCAGCCGGCGCTGGTGACCGTCTCGGGCGACTCGGGGATCGGCAAGTCGTCGCTAGTTCACGAGTTGCAAAGGCCGATTGTGCGCCACCGCGGTTATTTCATTTCGGGCAAGTTCGACCAATACCAAGGCGACATTCCGTACGCCACCATCACCCAGGCGTTTCGGGAATTGGTGCAGCAGCTGCTGACCGAAAACGATGTCCGCATCGCCTGCTGGCGGCAACGGCTGGAAGCAGCGGTCGGGGTCAATGGCCAGCTCATTGTCGATGTGCTGCCTCAGGTAGAGTTGATTATCGGCCCACAATCTTCGGTACCGGTGCTGCCGCCAACCGAAGCGCAAAACCGGTTCCGTATGGTGTTCCGGCAATTCGTAGGGGTGTTCACGAGCAAGGAACATCCGCTGGTTCTCTTCCTGGACGACCTGCAGTGGATCGACGCTGCAAGCCTGTCGCTCATTGAACACCTGCTCACGTATCCGGAAACGCATTACCTGTTGGTGATCGGCTCCTACCGCGATAATCAAGTGAGCACGGCGCATCAACTTCTGGCCAGTCTAAAGGCAATCCGGCAGAGCGGTGCGGTGGTGACTGATGTCCGGCTCGTGCCGCTATCGGTGACGTCTCTAAACCAGTTGGTGGCCGATACACTTTATGCGGAACCCGCCGCCTGCGAGCCGCTGACCCGTCTTATCTTTGAAAAGACGGAAGGCAATCCCTTTTTCTTCACGCAATTCTTATATTCGTTGCAACAGGAGGGTCTGTTACAGCAAGCCGCGCAACAGCGGGGCTGGCATTGGGACCTTCGCCGGATCAAGGCCCGGGACTTCGCCGACAACGTCGTTGACTTGATGCTTGGCAAGTTGCGGCGGCTTCCGGTCGAGACTCAAGACTCCCTTCGGCTCGCCGCTTGCCTGGGTAACAAATTTGAACGGGAGCGTCTTGCGCTGGTCAGCCGGCGCGACGCTGCCGAGCTGGAGTCGCAGCTCTCGATGGCGGAACAGGAAGGACTGCTCACGCGGACAAGCGCGACCTGCAAGTTCCTGCATGACCGCATCCAGCAGGCCGCGTACTCCCTGATCCCGGAAGGGGAACGGGCGGCGGTGCATCTGAAGATCGCCTACCTGCTGTCGGCGCGCGCGGTGACGGAGGAACTCGGGGAGCAGGTCTTCGAGGTCGTCAACCACTTCAACCGCGGCGCCGGGTTGATCACGTCCACCGAAGACCGGAAACGGGTAGCCAGGTTCAACCTCGTTGCGGGCAAACGCGCCAAGACTGCAGCGGCCTATACCTCCGGGCTGACCTATCTTGCGGCTGGCCGCGCGCTGCTGACAGAGGATTGCTGGGAGCAGTGCTATCCGCTCATCTTTGCGCTGGAATTCCATCTCGCGGAGTGCGAGTTTCTAAGCAGTGACCTGCCGGCGGCAGAACGACGGCTCGCGATGCTCTCGGCCCGCGCCGCTACCCTGATAGACAGTGCCGCGGTAACCCGCCTGCGCTTGGAGCTCTACACAACCTTGGATCGCAGCGACCGTTGTGTCGAGCTGTGCCTGGAATATCTGCGGCGCATTGGCGTGCAATGGTCGCCGCACCCGACAAAGGAGGAGGTCCGGACGGAATACGCAGAAATTTGGCGGAGGATCGGAAGCCGCACGGTCGAGGAACTCGTCGACTTGCCGCTGATGAGTGATCCGGAATGGCGCGCAACCCTGGACGTCCTCGCCCAAGTCGTGACGCCCGCTTTGTTCACCGATGAAAATTTTCTCTGCTTGGCCCTCTGCCGCATGGCGAACATCAGCCTCGAGCATGGCAATAGCGACGCCTCGTGCTTCGCCTACGTCTGGCTCGGCATGATCCTGGGACCGCACTTCGACGACTACCTGGCGGCGTTCCGCTTTGGCCAGGTCGGCTTCGACCTGGTCGAACAGCGGGGGCTTGATCGCTTCGAGGCGCGCGTCTATATGTCCTTCGGCAACCTCGTCAATCCCTGGACGAGGCACGTACGCGTCGGCCGTCCATTGGTACGGCGCGCCTTCGACACGGCCAGTAAAATCGGCGATCTCACCTTTGCGGCTTATAGCTGCAATAATCTGATCACAAACCTGCTTGCCTCCGGCGAGCCGCTGACAGTCATCCAACAGGAAGCCGAGACCGGACTCGCATTCGCGCGCAAGATACGGTTCGGTCTTGTAAGCGACATCATCACCAGCCAGCTCAGGCTGATCCTTACGCTCCGGGGCCTGACGCCACAGTTCAACTCCTTCAATGACGAACAATTCGACGAGGCGCGCTTCGAGCAACACTTCGAGGCAGAGCCGCGCCTGGCGCTCGCCTGCTGCTGGTATTGGATCCGCAAGCTGCAAGCGCGCTTTTACGCTGGCGATTATGCGTCCGCCGTCGACGCCGAATCACGGGCGCAACGTCTGCTGTGGACCTCGCCGTCATTCTTCGAGGTGGCCGAGTACCGCTTCTACGCTGCGCTGGCACGAGCGGCACGCTGTGACACGGCCATGGCTGACCAGCGCTCTCAGCATATGGAAGCGTTGGTCGCGCATCACCGCCAACTCGAGATCTGGGCGCATTACTGCCCCGAGAATTTCGAAAACCGCACGGCGCTGGTCGGCGCCGAGATCGCCCGCCTCGAAGGGCGCGACCTCGACGCGATACGCCTGTACGAGAGAGCTATTCAATCGGCCCGCGAGAACGGCTTCGTCCAGAACGCAGGCGTCGCGCACGAACTCGCCGCAGGATTTTATCTTGCCCGCGGATCCACGACCGCTGGCATTGCCCATCTGGGGGAAGCGCGCAGTTGCTTTGCGCGTTGGGGCGCCGACGGCAAGGTCAAGCAGCTTGACGCCCGTTATCCGCAACTGCTGGGGCTATCGACCGCATCTTCCGCCGTTTCCTTGGGCGATAATGTAGCCCAACTCGATCTGGTGTCGGTAGCCAAAGCCTCGCAAGCCATCTCCGGCCAGATCGTTCTGGATGAGCTGATCGACACGCTGATGCGCATCGTGCTCGAAAACGCCGGCGCACAGACTGGCTATCTGCTCCTTACCCGCGGCGAAGAGCTGACGCTCGCTGCCGAAGCCAACGTGGAGCAGCAGACGGTGCAAGTGCGGGTGTACCCCGGGCAGGCGTTGCCGGGATCTCCGTTGCCCGCATCCATCCTTAGTTACGTGCGGCGCAGCCGGGAGCAGGTGGTGCTGGCCGATGTGGCGCAGCCCAATCCGTTTTCCAACGACGATTATTTTGCGCGCCAACGGCCGAAGTCGGTGTTGTGCCTGCCGATCCTGCGCCAGGCGGCGTTACTTGGCGTGCTGTATCTGGAAAATAGACTGGTCACGCACGCGTTCACGCCGGAGCGCGTGACGGTGCTGGAACTACTGGCTTCGCAAGCCGCCATTTCGCTGGAGAGCGCGCTGCTGTATGCGGACTTGCGCACGCGGGAAGCGCGCATTCGCCGCCTGGTGGAATCGAATATCATCGGCATTTTTTTTTGGAATCTCGGCGGCGACATCTCTGACGCAAACGATGCCTTGCTTCACATCGTCGGGTACCGGCGCGATGAACTGTTGTCTGGAAGTGTCCGATGGGCGGACCTGACCCCGCCGGAATACCGTGCCACCGACGAACGCAAGTCGGCAGAACTGCGGACCACCGGCACGTGCGTACCGTATGAGAAGGAATTCATCCGCAAAGACGGCCGCCGCGTTCCGGTACTGGTCGGCGGCGCCTTGTTTGAAAAATCGCAAGAAAATGGTGTCGCTTTCGTGCTCGATCTTACCGACCGCAAGCAAGCCGAAGATCGAATCCGTTACATGGCCCATTATGACGCGTTGACCGGACTGCCCAACCGCGAACTGCTGCAGGACCGCATCAGGCAGGCAATCGCGTACGCGGCCCGCAATGGTACCCAGGTGGCGGTATTCTCCATCGACCTGGATTATTTCAAGCACATCAACGATTCACTCGGGCACAGGATTGGCGATCGCCTTTTGCAAATGATGGCGGCCCGGTTGCGGGAGGCTCTGCGTGAGGGGGATAGTGTGACCCGTCCGGGCGGGGACAGGTACGTGTTATGCCTGCCCTTGGTGACCGGCGCCGGCGAGGCCGCTCTGGTGGCGACAAAGGTGCTGGATGCCGTGCGCCAGCCCTTTCTTGTGGAAGGAAACGAATTGCATGCGAGTGCCAGCCTCGGTATCAGTCTATTTCCGGACGACGGGGTGGATGTCGAGACCTTGATGCGCAGTGCCGACACGGCGATGGATCATGCCAAGGAACGCGGGCGGGGGAATTTCCAGTTTTTCACGCAAGCCCTCAATAAGACGGCGCAGCAACGGCGCGTCGTGGAAAACAGGTTGCGGCACGCGCTGGCGAAAAGCGAATTCGTCTTGCACTATCAGCCTCAGGTGGACATCGCTAGCGGAGCCATATTTTCAAGCGAAGCTTTGCTGCGTTGGTGTCCGCCCGGAAAGGCGCCGATTTCCTGCGGTGGCTTCATTTCCATCGCAGAGCAAACCAGCTTGATCGTGTCCATCGGCGAGTGGGTATTGCGCGAGGCTTGCCGCCAGCTCAAGCAATGGCAGGATGCCGGCCATCCGGCGCTACGCATCGCGGTAAATTTGTCGCCGCGCCAGTTTTACCAGCCGCATATCTTCGACATGATCGTAGCGATCCTGAATGAAACCCGATTGGCCGCGACCAGCCTTGAGCTGGAAATCACTGAAGGCCTCCTGCTGCAGGGCAGCGATGAGATTGTCGACACGCTGAATCGACTTAGCGGCCTAGGGATTCAATTGTCTTTGGACGATTTCGGAACCGGATATTCCAGCCTGGCGTATTTGCAGCGTTTCCCGCTGCACGCACTCAAGATCGACCAGTCGTTTATACGCAATATTGGCCGTGACCAAAATGCCACCGCACTCGTCACTGCGATCCTTGCCATGGCGAACAGCCTGAACATGAACGTGTTGGCGGAAGGCGTGGAAACCTGGCAGCAGATGGACTTCCTGAGGGCCCATGGCTGCCCTTCCGCACAAGGCTTCTATTACAGCGAGGCCGTACCAGCGGACGTGTTTATCCGGCTGCTGGATAATTAGAATGAAATGCGCATCCTGCTCAGGATTGGGGCAAAGTCGGGCGGGCGATTTTACTTGTGGAATCGAGGCCTCGCCCTTGTGTAAATGTGCCGGAAGAATTAGGTCCCGGATGGCGCGCCAAATGTGTACCAGTCGGCACAGAGCCCCGCTCATCTTGACCCAGGTAGTACGTCCAAATGCGAAACCCCGCCGCAGGCAATGCCTCGGCGGGGTTAGCTGTCGTAATGCAGTCGTTTTAGTTGTCGCGCCTGCCGTTGTCGTTGTCACCCTTAACGATCGCTCTGGTAACTTGATCGAGGATGAGAGGACGCATATTCGGATCGCGCTTGAAGTCGAACATGTTATCGAGCGAATTTACTCACTCCGCACAGTCGGCTCTAACAGGCTGCTGAAAATACTTCCCTCGTCAGTCACCGAATTGATCTATTCGCGCGTTGTCGTGGAAGATCAACTTTCTCTTCACGCGATGCGCGGCCCCGACACTTTTACCGAGAGCTTGTTCACTCTGCGCAAGCTCGATGACTTTGTACCAGCCGATCACCCACTCCGTCTGATACGCGAGCTGGTCAACGAAGCGCTTCGAAGATGTGTCCTTTGTTTCGGCGCATGTACGAAACGCAGGTGAAAGGTCGCCGCCGCAGCATCGCGCCCGAGAAGCTGCTGCGAGCCATGCTGCTGCCTGTACTCTACAGCGTTCGATCGGAGCGGCAGTTGATGGAACAGGCCCAATACAATCTGCAGTTTCGCTGGTTCATCGCGCGACCGCTGGACGATGCCTTGTGGGTGCCCTCAGCAAGAACCGCGAGCGACTCATCAGGCACGATGCTGTGGTTGAATTTTTCAACCAGGCGTTGAACATCGCCGATAAGAAGCAGTGACACTCAGGCGACACACTTCAGTGTGGATGGCACGCTGATCAAGGCGTGGGCGGGTCACAAGAGCTTTGTGCGTCGGGCCGACGACCAGGGCAGCAAGGGAGGCGGCGGCAACAGCAACTTCAAGGGTGACACGCGCAGGAAACCGCCCAGCCGGAAGGCTACCGCGTCAATCTGGAGCGTAGCTCCCTCCGTCAGCAGCGGAAGACGTTAAACGGTCATTGCCGCAGTAGCTGCGCAATCTCATCAGCCGCATTCTTGAGAAGCGGCAGAATCTCACTTACGCGCTTGTCGCTCATTCGGGCCTGGGTTGCGGCGACGGTGACTGCCGCGATGGCGGCCCCGGTCAAACTCCTGATCGGCAGGCCCACTGCACTCACGCCGGGAACCGCCCGGTTGGCAATCCATGCAAAGCCAGTTGCGCGCGCACGGCCGTAATGCTCGCGCAAGGCCTGCACGTCGAGGTCGCCATAGATGCTCAGTCGCGCACTAATGGCGTCCAGGATTCGCACCATCTCTCCCTCGGACACGCAACTGAGCAGCGCCAGGCCGCCTGCGCTCACCCCAAGCGGCTGCCTGCTGCCAACTGGCACCGCCGGCGTCTGGATGGGATAAGTGCCTTGCACGCGACTCAGGCAAACCGCGTCGTTCCCGCTGCGCACGAACAGGAAACTGGTGTCTCCGGTGCGCTGCGAGAGTTTCTCCAGCACCGGAGTGCAAAGGACGCCGAGATTGAACTGGTGGGTCGATGCCAGTCCGAGCTCGAACACCAATGACCCCAGCGTGTAGTGGCGCGATGCGGGGTCGCGAACCAGCATCCCTTCACTGATCAGGGCCTTGAGCAGGCGATGGGCGGTCGGACGCTCCAGGTGGAGTTCCCGAGCCAGATCCACCAGGCGCATCCCGTCCGGCGCCCGCTCCGCGATCAGTTTCAATACGCGGATTG
>JAQGMR010000042.1 GCA_028292265.1 Herminiimonas sp. | reverse complement strand
CTGGCTTGTTCTAGCTGACCTGTTCGTGGATACGGAGCACACGCAGAAGAATGTCTAAGCCCTAGGCAGCTGGCTGCAGGAGACGGGATTCTCCATAGATGAGATCGCGACAATCCTCTACCGAGAGGTCGCCCCAGTTTGCGGCCGATGGATGCTTTATCCAGGAGCAATCGGCCCATGGCCAGCGTTTGAAGAGCAAGATCTCAAAAAAAGGATTCAGGCACACCTGCAGAAGCCTTGGTACGAGCCACCCTTGCTCCATAGAGGTCTTATGTTTATGCCGGGTGTTAGACGCGATTGGAAGATTATTCAAAATGCTATGCTGGGCAAGCCGATGCTTAAGTGACGCCGTGCGGCAACCCGGCCGGCATCCGTCACGTCAAACACTGTTTTGAATGGCCGGGGTTGAAATAATCTCGGCTGGCCTTTGATATGCGAGAAGCTGCAGCTCGGCCAATAGTGACATTCGATCCAATTGACCCGAGGGCAGCATCAAGCAGGTGGCGCCCGACTTTGAACGTTTCATGACACTTGTCGACGCATCGTGATGCATAACTGGCCGATTCATCCGGACGGCATGGTGCGCCTACGTTTCGCTGCCGTTAATACTCAAGGATTACCCATTGGCTATCTCTCGCATTTTAGTAATCCCCTTTATCGCGTGCGCACTCGTCTCATTCAATTCGACTGCGGCTACGTCTCGTGAAGCCGAAGAAGCGGAACGCTTTCCGCTTGCCAAGGGAACTTACCGGTTGGCCGGCAAATGTACGAAATTGATGTTCCTTGAGATTGATATAACAGCCGACTGTTTAAGTTATGCCGGCATATTGGCAGAAAACCCAGATCGTCCCGATTTTTTGTTTCCGCGCAAGAACAATGGCGCATGGATATTCAAAACGTCTTCCGCTGGTATTATTTCTGACGGAGGGACTGCCACCTATAAGGTTGATTCAGTAATTGACATCGGATCGCAGCGAATGTCTCAATATAGCGGCGAATGCATGATAATCCCATCCGGTGAAATGCAAGGCATTCGTTGCACCTTATGGAAGGACCAGGCGCGTCAAATAACTGTTCGCGAAGCTGTGTTCTCTTCCAACGGTTCATGGATATTCGGAAAAAAATAAGGTCGAATCAGATCCGTTATTGTGGACAAGAGCCTGCTTCAACACCCCCGTGATCAGGCTGTCAGTAGATCGGGATTTCTCACTGCAGACCCTCTTCATTTCGTTTCGCGAGAATTCTATCTTTGAGAACGTGTGGGGGAATGACGAAAAGGACGCGCAAAGGGCACCGGGATTGCAACACCTCTGTACGGGATTGGCAGCAGATTGACTGGCATGGCGAAAACCCTCCCCGCCCCTAAAGCCCTGAGTCTACCGGCCTTTCTATTTCTTTCCGTTTGAAAGGTCCGCTGGGGCCTGTGGCCGGTTCCCCATGGACCACTCGATCATCGCGTCCGCCGGGCTTCGGAGAACTTGAACAGCTTCGCAACTTTCGCTTGTTCAGACGAAGTTGACGGCGCTTCGCAACAGGACGCAGAACTGGCCGCCTGCAGTGTCGGCTTCACTGCAGACAGATCCACGATGATGGCGCAGTCCCGTGTTGGCCCCTTGCAGCACGCTTCGTCGCAGCTGGCTACGAAAGCGGTCAGGCTTGCCTCCAACTGCCGCATTTCCTCCAGCCTGGACCGCACTGCGTCCAGATGCACCTGTGCCATGTCCCGCACCTCGACGCAGGAGCGGTCGCCCTGCTCGAACAATTCAACAAGCTCACGCACCTGCTCAATGGGAAAACCCAAGTCCCGGCAGCGCTTGATAAACGTAAGCCGCTTCAAGTCGGCATTGTTGTAATACCGATGGCCATTAGCGGCGCGGTGCGCGCGCGGCAACAAGCCTATTTCTTCGTAATAGCGAATCGTCGGCACGTTTGTATTGGTCTGTGTGGCGAGCGCGCCAATAGTTAGTTGCGACATAACGGCACCTTTCAAAGAGTTCTTGCACCTAAAGTTACTTGAGGCCCTACATTTCTTGCAAGCACAATCTCGTGCCTCTCGATAGGAACCACCTCATGGAAAACACAGTCGCCAAAGTCGGTGCAACCACCAAAGCGGTAGGCGCCGCAGGGGCAATAGCAGCCGCCTGCGCTGCGTGTTGCGTCAGTCTTCCGCTTGTTGGCCCTATGCTGGCCTGGCTTGGGCTTTCAGGACTGGGATTCACAACGTTCGGCTGGTCTTTGCCACTAGCCGGCGCCGTGATCCTGGCGCTCGGCATCTTCGCGGTTATCTTGCGTCGCCGTAGTTCGCGCCGCGTGACACAGCAGTCAAGCGCTACCAGTTGTGATTGCACTGGTAGCTGCAAGACCTGATTTGATTTCGAAGAAAGGAATTCAAAACGGGGATCAGGATAATCACATCGACTTCATCGAACGCTTGCGACCGGGTGGTCGTTAATTTCGATTGCGCATCCGTTGGTTAGTCAATTTTGCTGACCCAATAAGACTAGCGAATCAGCCACGTATTTATTTCATCGATAACTTCCCCCTTCGAGCCGCCCGCGAGCGCATTCAAGCGCACACGCGACAGCAGATAAACAAAGCGAGCTTCTACCAGATCGCGTTGTGCAGAAACTTTTTTTTGCTCCGCATTGAGTACGTCGGGCAGGGTGCGGCTGCCAGCATCGAACGAACGCCGGGTGGAAAGGACCGCCTGCTGCGCAGACAGAACAGCCTGTTCAAGGGCCTTTACTCGTAACACGCCCTCTGTCACCCCGCGAAACTCGCGGTGCAGCCGTACCGAAAGATCGCGACGTAACGCTTCAAGCGACTCGTCGGCGCGTTCCTTAAGCGCGAAGGACTGCCTTACGGTAGAGCTCACATATCCGCCTGAAAAAACCGGAATATTAAGTTGCAAGCCCACGAACTTGCTGGTGTACCGACTGTTGATGTTGTTGACTGTATCGCTGTCGTTACGCGCCACCTGGGCTACTGCATCCAGCGTCGGGTAATGGCCGGCTTGCGCCTTGCCAATCTCATGGCCGGCCGCCTCAACCTGCGCCTTCAGTGATTGCAGTTCCGGGCTGCGGACCTCGGCAAGTTCAATCCAGTCCTCAACGCGACCGGGCACGGGTGGGACAAGCAGCATTCGGGTTGGGTCCAGCAAGGCTAGCCTTCCGACAGGGCGATTGATCAGGCTTTGAAGTTGCCTTTGGGCCAAATCCTTACTTTGGCGTGCCTCTAATTCCTGCGCCAGATTCAGATCGAGAGCGGCACGCGCCTCATCGATTTCGGTACGGGTTCCGGCGCCTGCCTGGAAGCGCTTTCCCGCGGCGTCGAACTGCGTGGTGTAAGTGATTTTTTGGGCCAGCACCAGCGCGAGCTGTTCCTCAGTCAGCAAGGCCTCGAAGTAAGCGCTGCTGGTGCGGACCGCCACGTTTTGCAGTTCACGCTCGAGCGTCGCATTTGCATCGATGACCTGTGCGTAGGCTTGCTGGTAGTCAGCCATCTGGTACTTGCGATAAATCGGCTGCCTTAGTGTCAGTGCCTCGCTGCTACTGGTATACATCTCCCTCGACGAAACGGGATTCCCGAAAAAATCGGGTGAGGTCCTGTCTAAAGAATTCCGGTAACGCGACGCGCTAATCGACACGTTGGGCAGCAACTGCGAGCGTGCCTGAGGCAGGCGCTCGCGCCTGGCATCCGTCGCTGCCCGCGCCGCCCTGATCGTGGCATCCTGCTCCAGCGCTATCTGATAGGCTTCCGACAGGTCTAGCGCCCAGGCTGGTATAGCGAAAACGAAAAAGGAAAACGACAACGCCCTTGCAAGAAGCGCGCACAAGGATCGAACTGCGTTTTTTTTCACTTTATTATTCCTCCTTCATGGAGGCCGCTATGCGCCTGCTAAGCGGATGCAGCAGGTAGGCCAGCAACGAACGTTCTCCTGTTTTCAAAATCACCTCGACCGGCATCCCTGGTTGCAGCACACGCTTGCCCAGCTTCTTCATCCCCGCAGGTGTAACGACTACGCGAGCGAGGTAATAGGTCGCATTGCCTTGGGGATCGCTCAGCAGATCACCAGACACCGAAACGAGTTTGCCTTCCACCACCAATTGCGGCGAATGGGCAAAGGAGGAAAAACGCACATCGACAGGCATGCCGGCATGTATGCGGTCTATCAGGTGGGGCAGTACTTTCGTTTCAAGCATCAAGGACTCATTTGCAGGAACGACGTCCATGAGCTTTTGGCCGGGCGCCACCACGCCACCTACGGTTTGCACTGCAAGGCCAACTACCTGACCGGAAGCAGGCGAGCGGATTTCGGTCCGGGCCAAATCATCCTGCAACGCCTTGAACTTTTCATGATCGCCAAGCACCTCCCGGCTTACTTCCGCGTGCTGCCCCTCTATCTCCTTGCGATAATCCTGCTGCTTGCTTATAGCGCGTTGCTGCAGTTCCATGACCGTCCGATAGGACCGGACCGAGTTGCCGCTAAGCTCCGCGATCGATGCCCTTGACTCGGCTACCTGGCGTTGGAGTTCCAGTTGGCGGTTGCGTGGGGCATACCCTTCGGTCACCAGGCCGCGCGCAACGCCCCACGGCGCGATTGAAGCAAGTGCTCCTGGTTCACCATCTGTTGCCGGATCAGCGGGTCTACTGCAGCCGCCTGCAAGTCAGGGTGAAAATGAATGCTGCGCTCTCCCGACAGCTCTGTCAGCAAGCGGCCCTGCATGGCCAGAAACCCGAAATACCGCTGCCGTACAGATTCGAGATTTGCCCTGGCAGTCGCATCGTCAAGCTTGACCAGCAATTGCCCTTCCCGGACCTGCTCCCCTTCGCCCACGAGCACTTCCTTGATGATGCCTCCGCTTAGGTGTTGGACCGCTTTACGCTTGGTGTCGATAGCGACATGTCCCTGGCTTGGCACCCCCTCATCCAGCGGAGCAAATCCAGCCCACAGCACTAGTCCTACAAAGCCTGTGAGCAAAGCCCATAACCCGACGCGACTCGCATGTCCAAACCCGGTGTCGAGATTCCTGGCGGGCGGAGATTCGTCTTCTATTGGGGATGCGGGTGAAGGCACGCCCTTTAGTAATCCTGAAGTTATAGCCATGATGTCTTCTGCCCGAAAAATCGATACAAAAAGCTACGCGTGGTTTGCTTCTGATCAGGCGGGCTGTGCCGCAACCTCCCGGGTTGCATAAGTTTGCGCAGGGCGCATGCTCGCAAGCACAGCGTCCCGCGGCCCGTCTGCAACCATTTGTCCCTCGTTCAAAATCATCAGGCGGTCGGCCAACGTCAGGACACCCTGGCGGTGTGTAATCAAAAACACCGTTTTCCCCTTGGCTTTCAATTCGCGAATCGTCCGCAGCAGCGCAATGTCACCGGCGTCGTCGAGATTGGCGTTTGGCTCATCCAGGACGATCAGAGCGGGGTCGCCATAGATCGCGCGCGCCAACCCTATCCGTTGTCTTTGCCCCCCTGAAAGCAGGTTGCCGGCTTCGCCAATAAGCGTGTCGTAACCATTCGGGAATCGCAGGATCATTTCATGCATGCCTGCGCTGCGCGCTGCCTCGATCACCTTGCGGGAATCGACCTCGCCAAGCCGCGCGATATTCTCGGCAATGGAACCTTCAAACAGTTCAACATCCTGTGGCAGATAGCCGATGTGCGGCCCCAGTGCAATCCGATTCCAGCCCTGGATCGGCAAGCCGTCCAGCTTTACCGTGCCGGAGAATTCCGTCCAGGTCCCAACCATGATTCTGGCAAGCGTGGACTTGCCCGAGCCTGAAGGCCCGAGCATGACAACCACAGTGCCGGCCGGCAGTGCAAACGAGATGTCGTTGAGGATGGGCTTGTCCCGACCTGGCCTGCTGGCAAGGACATGCTCCAGGTCGATCTCTCCGGTGGGCACGGCCTGAGTGAGCGCCGGGCCCTGCTCAGGAAACCGAGCCAGCAGCCTCTCGAGGCGCCCGAAAGCCATGCGACAGGAAGAAAAGACGCGCCATGTGCTGACGAGCTGGTCAATGGGCGCGAGTGCTCGGCTCATTAATACATTTGCCGCAATCATGGAGCCGGGCGATATCTCTCCATTTATCACCAGAAGTGCGCCCGCTCCCAACCCCAGCGACTGCTGGCTATAGCGAATGAATTTGCTCCACGCGGCCAAGCGCTGCGTGTGGCTTTGCGAAGCGCCGCTCTTTTCCATCCAAGCAGCGTACTGCGTGTTCCAGCGCCGCTGTATATTGCCGATCATTCCCATCGATTCGAGCACTTCAGCGTTGCGCAGCCTGCCTTGCAAGGCATTCATCGTCTCGCTCGCCGCTTTGATAGACCGCTCCGATGGTGTGACATTCCGCCTGTGCCCAAACCAGCCCAAGGCAAACTGGGTAATGGCGAACGCCAGCGACAAGATCCCAAGCCAGGGATGCAGGAAAAAAATCACCGCAATGTAAATGGGCACCCATTGCGCGTCGAATAGCGCATAGATACCGCTGCCAGTGACAAGTTGACGGACCTGGATCAAGTCGGCAGACGGCCTGGACGCGCCGGACGTTGTCTCGCTGAGGTATGCCCTGAAGCTGCCATTGAACACCCGCGTACTGAGCTTCTGGTCGAGTCGCATTCCTGCTGCTATCAGCACGCTCGAGCGCAGACGCTCGGAAAGTGCGGCCACGCCGAACAGGAATAACGTGATCAGCGAAACTGCGAGGAGCGTAAGTTCGCTTTGACTAGTGAGCACGCGGTCAAAGACTTGCAACATGTAGATTGTCGGCGCCAGCATGAGCAAATTTGTTAAAAAGCTCAAGATGGCGACGATCAAGAACTCACGCCGGAAAGACCACAAAGCGGCGGCCAATTCACCACGGTTGAAGAAGGAACGTTTTCGCATGCCAGTCCTTCATGCCTTTTCGATGTCGACCTGCTCAAACCGCAACCGCTTCACTTCCACCCACCTCAAGCAGCCAAGCAGCTAAGCAGCTAAGCAGCCGCTTTTTCGTTCGCTTCCTTTAACGCGGCAAGCACTTCGGCGCGAGCGCCGAAGTGCTGCGTCATGCCGTCGCGCAGGACCAGCACCTTGTCCACCACCGCCAATATGCTGGCACGGTGCGTCATTACGACAAATGTCGTTCCTTGCGCCTTAAGATTGAGAATCAAGGACGCAAGCGCCGCGTCACCCGCATCGTCGAGGCTTGAGTTCGGCTCATCAAGCACCACGAAGGCCGGGTTGCCATAGATTGCACGCGCCAACGCTACCCTTTGCCTTTGCCCGCCCGACAGCAGGCTCCCTTCCCGTCCGACCGGGCTGTCGTAGCCCAGCGGCAGGCTCATTATGTAGCCGTGCAGGTCAACAGCCAGGGCGGCGGCCTTGACCTTCATCGGGACAATTTCGTTAAAGCGAGCGATGTTTTCAGCCATAGTCCCATCGAGTAACTCGACGTCCTGCGGCAGATACCCGATATGTGGACCGAGTTCGCTTTTGTCCCAGCTGAATATGTCTGCGCCGTCTATGCGTACCTTGCCATTGGCCGCCGGCCACAAGCCGACGAGCAGGCGGGCCAGCGTGGTTTTGCCTGAGGCTGAAGGACCCACTACGGCGAGCACCTCGCCCGGATCAAGACTGAACGTGACATTTTTAAGGATGGGCATGTTGCTGCCGGGAGCGCATGCCACGACACTTTCAACATGCAGCATGCCCTTGGGCGGCGGTAGCGGCATCGTCACTGGCTTGGGCGGTATGGCGGTCAGCATCGCATCGAGGCGCTGCCATGCATCGCGAGCGTTAACCACCGTGCGCCATTGCGTGACGATCTGAACCAGCGGCGCAAATATCCGGCCGCCCAGTATGGACCCCACTATCATCATGCCCGCGCCGCCGTTAAGTTCGTTATTGAGCAGCAGCCAGGCGCCAAGTCCCAGCAGTAGCGAGCCCATGGTGACTTGCAAGAATTTTGTCGCGGCCTGGTACGACGCCGCCCGGTCGGACGCCAAGGCTTGCAAGTCAAGGGACTCGCGCTGTCTGGCCATCCAACGGCGGTGAATGTCACGCAACATGCCCATGGATTCGATTACCTGGGCATTCTTCAGGGAGCTGTCGGCGTACTGCTGCGCGGCTATGGCACAGCGATTGGAGGCGACCAGCGAAGGCTGCGTGCTTTTGTCATTAAGCCATCCGACAAACACCTGCACCAATGAGCCAGCCACGGCAGACCAACCCAGTATCGGGCTGATCGCATACATCAGGCCCACAAGAATCAGGGAAACTGGCGCTTCCATCGCAGCGAGCGCAGGAGGTGAATGAAGGAATTCCCGAATGGTGCGCAAATCATTGAGGGGCTGTATGGTTCCACCGGGGATGCGCTTCAGACCGGCGTCAAAAATTGCCCGAAACACCCGGTTGCGCAGATCCTGATCCAGCTTCCGTCCTGCCTGACACATGATTTCCGCTCGTGCCCAGTCCAGCACTTCCATCAAGCAGTAAGCTGCCAGTACCAGCACGGTAAGCATCGCAAGGGTAAGGTGACTGCCGCTATTGATAACTCGTCCGTACACTTCCAGCATGTACCCGCTTGGCGCCAATACCAGCAGGCCAGAACCCAGGCTGAACCAGCCCGCGCGCAAGAAGTAAGGACGAAGCGTCGTTATTGCCCGAGCCAGTTCCGTCGATTTTTTTTGCGCTATCACCGGGATGCGTCCACAGAAGGCCTGCACGCAACTGTCGCCGCAATGCCAATGAGACGGCGCGCGCGCAGTTCGGCAGTTGTAATAGCAGGCACGTTGGCATTCACATTATCCATGTAGTCCTTTTACGAATTAAGGGACTGCAAAACGGGCACGAATACGAAAACGGAGGGCCGCATTTGCATTGGAACGCTCAGGCTCGAACAGCCCGGTGCCGCTTGTGCCGCTCAAAACCCTAAAGCGCGATTGGACCGCCTCGCGGCGATCTGCCGTCTCCCCAAAAAACATCACGGCCGGCCCGTCACATGCTGCCGGCCGTTGTACGGCTTATGCCAGCGGTACCGGCGTGAGGTTCACACCGATCAGTTCCACCGGCCCCGGATCACCGTCAGCATCGGTCATCATGACTGGCAGCGAGAACTCGGTAGCGGTGCCCGCCACGGCCTGTTCGACCCCGGCTGGCGCAAGGTCAAAAGACGTGCCTCCTAACACAACGCCGTTCACAGTTTGGCCGGCATAGTTTGAGGTCTCCACGCGGTTGAATCCGTTGGCCGTATACACCTTGATGATTGGATCATCACCGCCGACGCCATCTCCCGTATTCCCTTCGCTCAAGCCGGTGATGACCACGCCGTTATTCACCCCGACCGCCGTCACAGTTTGGCCATTGATTGTTGCAGAGCTCACTGCGCCGGTGCCGAAGATGATGGTGTTGCCAACCTTTACCTGGGTTATTGGATCGACGACGTCTCCAGAGTCTCCCACCAGCGTCTTGTCGTCGTCGGCGTCAAAAGCTTTAACGAAGACTGTGGCGGTTGTGGCACTGGGTGTGTTCTGCGTGATCATGAACGAATAGCCGTTGACAGTGACGTGCGTGCCCGGCGTGAAATCGCTGCCGTTAGGTGAGCCGGCCAGGACCGCGTCCTTTTCAAAGTCTATTCGCAGAGTCTCTCCCAGACCGCTGGTCGCGTTCATGCTCTGGTTATCCACGCCCGCGCCAGTTGTACTGACGTTCACGCTATGACTTGTGGGAAGGCCGTTGTTGGTGTCACCGCCGGAAAACAGCAGGTCCATCGTGGTACCGCCAACATTGTTGATAATGTTGAAGGTCGGATTGCCAGACTTGACCGGTGCGGCGCCCAGGAAGCTGACGCCCGCCCCATCGTCAATGGCGCGATCGAAGTCGACCGTATAGGTGTCAGCGCCAACGTTCAGCGTAGCAGTGAATACGGTCGCCCCAGTGGTCGCGGTCGTGGCTACCAATGTTCCAGAGCCAAAACCTGACAGCACGATATTCTCGCCACCCGATTTGAGCAGTGTTGTACCGTTCGTCGCATACAGAAAATTGTCGGCGGTGTTTCCGTCCACAAACGTGCCCGCTCCGGCCCCGTCCGCGCCAAACGTGCCTGCCGTGTGCAGCGCCTCGGTACCTACTGCGGTTCCTGTATTGGTCAAGGTAATGGAGTTCGGCGTGAAGGCGCTCGGACCGTCATCCCTGAAGACGAGGAGGTTACCGATATTGACAGCTGTTGACCCGGAGTCTCCATCCTTGTCTGTGACGGCTGCCGTGAGCGTGACCAGTGTGGCGCTCAGGGATACCGAATCGTCCGGGTTGGTGGTAACAGGGTGCACCACCGCGCGCTGCTGATCGAGCGTGACGACGCCAGCGGTGCTAACGCTGACCTGGAACGCGATGAGGCCACCGGGATCCGCAGCTGCGGCCGCACCCACACGGCCACTCACAACACCAGTAGTGGCGTCCTTGTACAGGTAAACATGATGACCGGTCGTGGTATCCACAAGCCCTGAATCGGCGCCGGTGGCGCTCACGCCAAGTGCATAAGTCACCCCGGTCGTTCCTGCTCCGTCCGCGCCAAAGCTTGGGCTGAAGTTGGCCGCAAAGCCTGCAGTGGCGTTGGTGGCGAGAACCGTTTCATCAACCGTAAGCGTCGGCAGCGTACCCGTTGTACTAACGCTTGGACCATCGTCCTTGAAGTTGAGGAGGTTACCGATATTGCGTGATGCGGATGCAGCATCGCCATCCCTGTCGGTGGCCGTCGCTGTCAGCGTGACCAGCGTGGCGCTTAGGGATACAGAGTCGTCCGGATTGGTGGTAACAGGATGCACCACGGCGCGTTGCTGATCGAGCGTGACAGCACCAGCGGTGTCGACGCTGACCTGGAACACGATGAGGCCATTGGGATCCGCAGCTCCGGCCGCACCCACACGGCCACTCACAACACCAGTAGTGGCGTCCTTGTACAGGAAAACATGTTGACTGGTGGCGGTATCCACAAGCCCTGAATCAGCACCGGCGGCGCTGACGCCCAGTGCATAAGTCAGCCCGGCCGTGCCTGCGCCATCCGCGCCGAAGCTCGAGTTGAAGCTGCTTGCAAAGCTTTTCGTGTCATTGGTGGCAAGCACCGTTTCGTCAACCGTAAGCGTTGGCGGCGTACCCGTTGTAGCAACGCTGGGGCCGTCGTCTTCGAACTGCATCAGTGAACCCACTTCCAATCTTTCCTGATTCGACTGTAGCAACGAAAATCCACCAATATCGAAGGCTGCCTTGTTTGCGCCGGCGCCGGTATTTTCAACCAGCAGACGGTCGTGGTTTGCAGTCGTATGGTATTCGATTGTGTAGCCTGCCTTTATGCCAACGATTACGCCGGTTGCAAGATTAATACTTACGCTCGGGTCCACCACTCCGGCGGCATCCTTGACCGTAATACGGTCTATCCCTCGCGCCGTATTATTTTGGAGCTGGTCGACGTATTGGTCGCCGGACGCCGTGCTGTTGGCGGAATAGGCGGTGATTTTTACCGTGGCCGACTTGCCACTTTGCAGTTGGACGATGCTAAACGACGCAGCCCTTGCTTCGAGAAGGCCCGTGAACTGGATATTACTCTCCAGCACCGCTTCACCATGATCCAGATTGGGAATCGTGAGACCTGTATTTGCGCCGGTCACAAAG
Source organism: Herminiimonas sp. (assembly GCA_028292265.1). Taxonomy (GTDB): domain Bacteria; phylum Pseudomonadota; class Gammaproteobacteria; order Burkholderiales; family Burkholderiaceae_D; genus JAQGMR01. The sequence continues at coordinate 107,043 of JAQGMR010000042.1, read as the reverse complement.
GTAAAGTACATACCCTCGGTAGGGTCGATCATCTGATTATTGTCGCCGATGGTCGTCGACCCACCGCCCTGGCTAGTATTGACAGTATCTCCGGTCGAGACGTTAACGCCGGTCGACTGGTTCGCAGGCAATTTTCCAGTAACAACGATAGCCGCCGATGCATCACCCAGCGTTAGAAACAAATTTTGCCCGGAAGGGGCGTTGGCCAGGCTGAATGCCTGGGACGAATCAATGCTGACAAAAACCTTATTAAGAAGATTCAAGGAGTCGTCTGGATCGGCAGCATTGGGATGTTGAATAGCCTGGTATTCCGTCATCCATATTTTGGCACCCGTGGCCGGGCTAGACACTTCTTCCAGATAAGCGGCAAATACAATCGCAGTACCAGCTTTGCCATAGAGGATATTATCGTTCGCGGTGTCGCTAAACAGGAAGATTGAATCCCCGGCTGCGGTTTTGAGCCCGCTATCAACGTTATTAAGCGGCGCACCCAGCGAATCAGTGAACGATATATTGTTTGCGGTACCGGTAACGGTATAAGTAACAGCCGAAGTGCCGGTATTCGAACCGTTGTAACCGCTGAGCGCGACATTGAGTGGGGTGCCCGCGTTGACCTCCGCAAGACGAACGCTGAAAACCGCAGGCAGTGAGGTCGCGGCAATATCATTGTCGTTGCTATCGCCTGCCACAGAAGGCGTCGCGAGGAGGTTCTGAAGGGAGGGTGACTCGTCGACCGTAACGGCGGACCCGCGTGTGAGTGAAGAGGTAGCCATAATGAATCCTTGGAATTAGTTAATTAGACTGGTTTTTCTACGTTTTTCTACGCCATTTCTTCTTTATAAAACTCACTAGGATTCCTGTCGGTACTGTTCCTTTTAGAGTATTGGCAACCAAAGTGTGTTTGCCAGTTAATCCCTTTGTTTTCTATTTGGTATTCTTGCGAATTGCTCCTCCTAAACGGTGACAAGCGCGGAGGCGGCACTTCTTAGTCAACTTGCAAGGCCGGAAATAATATCGACAACCCGCCGCTGTTTTTATCTGCTCGTTTTTTAGAACGACCGACTCGGTAAAATAAGTATTTACTCGCCCATGCCAGGCGCCTTGATTTGGGTCATAGCCGGCGTTGCATCTTTATTATTACCGTGCGTAAAAAGTTAAATGTCCTGAACCGATAATTGACATTGGCGCCCCCTAAGAAAATCGGTGCGCGCTGCAATTTCATTAAATCTCGTTCATCCCTTCGACGGCGTGAGAAGCACGAAAGGCGGTGAATCAGGCTGAGGTTCTGCGCCTGATTTTCGGCGCTCGGACCGTGGTCCGTCGTTCGGAGGGCAATGACGAGGCAGGTTGATGCGTTTGCTACTCGCAGCGCAGTGGCAGGACTCCGCTAATTGGATTTGCGAAGTAAATCGCCTGCTTGCAAAAACTGAGTCCTACGCTCGCCTCGAGCGTAGGGGGACTGACGATTGGTCAGAAGACGCTAATGAATCGTTTCAGCTCTAATGCGGTTGCTTTAAGTCGCAGTTCTTGGAAAGGGCTTTGACGTTGCCGCTATAGCTCGAGACTTCAACGTGTCGGTCACCGCCTCGACGAAAATCTATATCCAACCGAAGTCATCTTTTGAAAGCGTTCGCCCGCCAGGCTCGCACTGCCTATCGCGACCCTCCACTACTGCCCTCGGATCAACCCTTCAAGCCCGAAACCGCCATAAAGCCGTCCCTGACCCGCCGCTGAAACAAAACATAAGCAAGCCCCACCGGCAAGCCGCCCAGCAGAGCCGCCGCCATTGACTGCGCATACCGGACACCGAACGCTTCCTGGGTTTGCGTCAAGCCGATCGGGATAGTCATCATCTCCGACGACGTGATAACAATGAACGGCCACAAGAAATTGTTCCATGCGCCGATGAACACGACGATGGACATCGCCCAGAGGATATTGCGGCTCATCGGGAGGTAGATATTCCAGAGTAGCTGCCAATGCGATGCGCCGTCCGTCAGGGCCGCGTCACGGTATGCGCTCGGAATGGCGTCGAATGACTGCTTGAAAACATAAATTGCAATGGGCGATACGATCTGCGGAAGCACGATACCGGCGTATGTGTCGATCAGATGGAACGCGTTCATCATGCGAAAGAGCGGCACGACCAGCGCCTCGAATGGCAGCATGAATGCCATCATGGACAGGGCAAACAGCAGTCCGCGGCCACGGAAACGCATCTGCGAGAACGCATAGGCAGCCGTTATGCTGACTGCCATGGTGAGCCCCGTTACCAACAACGCCACCAGCGCGCTGTTGAACAGCCAGCGCGGCAGGCTGCCGGCTGACAAAACCTTCCTGAAGGCGTCAAGGGTCCACACCGTGGGTAGCCAGTGAAAGACCGCCGACACAATCTCGTGCTCGGGGCGCAGCGCAGTTGCAAGCGCCCACAGCAGCGGCGTGCTCCAGAGCACGGCAAGTACCGCCGCCAAAGCGAACGTGGCGACGGCCCACGGCAGAGGCAGTTTGCCGGCCATCATGCCCGTGCTCCCAGCCGCTTCATCAACGCCGCCTGCAAGAGAGACACGCAGGTCACGACGGCTACAAATGCCATGCCGATCGCGGCGCCATAGCCTGCGTCACTTTGAACAAATGCTGTCTCGTACATGTAGTGCAATGTGACGCGCGTTGTGTTGAACGGTCCGCCGGCTGTAAGGATATAGGTCTGCCCAAAAATCTTGCAGGACGCAATAAGCTGGAGGACCATGGCCATGCCAAAAGTGGGTCGCAAGGCAGGCCAGGTGATGTGTCGAAACGCCTGCAAGCGGCTTGCACCGTCCAGCGCCGCCGCTTCGTACAACTCCTGCGGTATGTTGGACAAGGCCGCCATGAACAGCAGCATGTTGAAGCCGGCGGTCCACCATATCGTGCCTATTGCCACGGCCGGCATGGCCCAATGCACGTCCGCAAGCCAGGGGCGTTCGCCGCCGATAATGTGGTTGATCAGCCCCGCGCTCGGATGCAGCATCCACCCGACGATAAGGGTCATGACCGAGACCGGCAGCACGAACGGCAAGAAGAAGGTCGTCAGCAGCAGACCGCCGCCACGCCGGGCATGATGCACGACCAGCGCCATCAGCAGGCCAATTGCGGCCAGCGGCACGACAGTCAGCAAAGCGAAATAAAAAGTGTGCCCCAACGATGCCCAAAACGCGGGGTCGCGCAGGAGCGTGAAGTAGTTCCCAACTCCCACAAAGGCGCTGGTGCGCGTGAGGCTGCTCTCGGTCAGGCTCATGTAGAAGGTGTGCAGCGCCGGTACCAGGAAAAACAGGAAGAACGCAAGGAGGAATGGCGCCAGCATGGGGAGTGCCGCACCGGGTTCCGATGCAGGCCCGTTGCGCCTCTGCGACGATGCGGTTCGCCTGATCTTGAGGAGAGGGTTCACGGGATAGACCGGGCAAAGGCCGCGACCCGATCAGTATTTCGGCGCTGGCTTTACCAGCAGCCGGGCCGATTCGCTTTCGAACCTGCGCAGGGCCTCCTCTGGCGTCAACTGCCCCGACAGGGCTGCCGGAAGAAACTTCGAAGCGAGTGACTGCAACGGGCCCGCAGCACCCGCGTACCAGGCGCTCGGATCATAGATAACGCTGCGAGCGGCGTCCGCGTACATCGCGTTGGGCATCAGTTCCCGCGCAGCGGCGGACTCCGCAACAGGCCGATATGCCGGAACGTGCCCGCCCTGTGCCCATAGCAGGGAATGACGGCTGAAATACCCGATGAACTTCATGATCGCTCGCGCCTTTTCCGGCGCCATCTGGCGGCCCGCATTTGCCGGGAGTGCGAAGCCGTGCGAGTCGCCCCATGCACTAGCATCGTCGTACATTCGGGGCAATGGCACGATGCCGTATTCAAAGCCTAAAGTACGGCTCTTGCTCGCGGCGGCAAGGGCCGGCACTTCCCAGACACCATTTATCATGAACCCTGCCTTGCCGCCCATGAACTGGCCGGTGGACGCGGGATAATCGAGCCCACGGCTTGCGACTCCCCGTGCGAACCAGTCACTGACCGTAGCCAGGCATTCCACCCCGACCGGACCGTAGGCAAAGCGCGAACCGCTAATAACGGGGACATGCCGCTGCGCCAGCATCGAAAGCCACAGACGCCAGATTGCGTACGAGCCCTGCCCGCTCTCCATAGTCACGCCCTGGGCGCCAGTGCGCTCCTTCATCGTCTTGAACGCTTGCGTTAGCGCCGCGATGCCTTCTATAGGCTTTAGCCGGCCGTTTATATCCAGCAGGCCCGCAGCACGCGCGAGGGTCGCGTTGTAATACAAAACCAGCATGTGCAGGTCGATGGGAACCGCGTAGGCCTTCCCCTCGAAGCTCGCCTTATTCCATTGGCTTTCGCGGAAGTCTTCCTTTGCAAGGCTAGCGTCGTTCAGTTCCGCTGCACTGATGGGACGGAGCACCTCGCCGCCGGCCAGATTGCTGACGCGCGACAGGTGTACGGTTGCCAGGTCAGGGCCGGCGCCAACGACGGAAGCGGTAATCAGTTTGGTGTAAAAAGGCTCGCCCCAATTGAGCGTCGTACTGACCACCTTGACGTCCGGTTGCTCGGCGTTGAACCCCTCGATGATCGTGCGCATCCGCTCGCCATCGCCGCCGCTGAGCAAAGTCCAAAGCCGCACTTCAATCTGGGCGTGCGCCGACCCGCTGCATACCACGGCGAGCGCCAGAATTGCGAGCAGTCTCGTTGGTCGCATCTCGGTGCTCTTGGCAAATGCTCCAATCCGGTTTCCAGGTGCTGACTCAAGGTGTTAACTCGAGGTATTAACTCAACTCGCTAACTCAACGTACTCACTGAAGGCGCCCACTCGAGGTGCTCAATACAGCGAGACAAGTTCCAGGCGAGCAGCGTTGCAGCACAAGCAAGCCGCGTCCGTGATCGACCCAAAAGCCCTCTTATCCCAACGGGTCAACCACGAACGCAGGCAACCTGTCGCCAATCGCCTCGCAGGCCAAAAACTTCTCCGCGACCTCAAGCGCTTCGGCAATCGTGACGTGCATGTCGAGATAGCGGTAAGTACCAAGACGACCGACGAAGCTCACGTTTTTCTCGTCCTGCGCCAGGCCAATATAGTTCTTGAGCTGCGATTTTTCCTTTGCCATGCGGATCGGGTAATACGGCGTATCAGTCTCTTCGCAATAACGGCTGTATTCCTTGAAGATGACGGTTTTTTCGTGAGTCTCCCAGGGGGAAAAGTGCTTGTGCTCCGAGATGCGCGTCCAGGGCACGTCCTCGTCCCCATAGTTGATCACCGGGTTGCCCTGATAGTCGCCGTGATGGCGCTCGGCCGCAAAATCCAGAGTACGGTAGCCAAGTCGGCCTTCGCAATGACCGAACCAGGCGTCGATCGGCCCGCTATAAAAAACATGGGCATAGTCCTCACCCATTGAACGGTCAAAGCTTGTTTGCAGGTGGACCTTGACGTTTGGCGTGTCCAGCATTTTTTCAACGATATGGGTATATCCGTGTCTGGGCATGCCCTGGTACTTGCTAGCGTAATAGTTGTCGTCGTAATTGAACCGGACCGGAAGGCGCTTCAAGATGCTTGCCGGAAGTTCAGACGGATGCATGCCCCACTGCTTGATGGTGTAGCCCTTGAAGAACGCTTCATAAAGTTCCTTGCCCACGAAGCGCAGCGCCTGCTCTTCGAACGTCTGCGGCGACTCGATGCTTTTGTCGCCAATCGATGCAAGAAAGGCTTCCGCTTCCCGTGGGTTGAAGGTCTTGCCGAAGAACTGGTTGATAGTTAAAAGATTCACCGGGAGCGAAAACACCCGGCCCTTGGTCACCGCCTTGACACGATTGGTGAAGGGCATGAATTCGTCGAATCCCTGCACGTATTTCCAGACCTTCTCATTACTGGTATGAAAAATGTGCGGGCCGTACACGTGAAGCATCACTTCTGTTTCAGCGTCCCGCTCGGTATGGCAATTGCCCGCCACATGCGCCCGCGTGTCGAACACGTCGATGTCATAGTTTCCCGTCCGGCCAAGTTCATGAGCAATGACCGCGCCCGAGAAACCAGCACCAACTATCGCTATTTTTTTCACCTTTCCTCCAAAAATTTTGGTCCACACAGGAGACCGGGTTACGGGCCTCCCCGCCCATTCAAAACCTGTGAGCGTCCGGTTAACCCGTAGCGCGTTTCAGGATCACGTTCTCTTCCTCCTCGCGGTATGCATGCAAATAGCGGCGCAGTGCGTCTTCCAGGCTCGGAAGCAGCATCGCTCTCTCGCTATGAAGCGCGCTGTAAGCGGGCCGCGCGGCGACATAACCAAACGTCGCGCTCGGGCGCGTCTCGAGCCGCGCCGGATCGATACCTGCCACCTCGCTGGCTTTGAGCGCCAACTCGGCCCAGGTGAGGGCCTGCGAATTAGTCAGGTGCCAGATGCCTTTTTCCTTGTCGACGAGAAGATCGAGCGAGGTGTTCACGAGGTCGGGCACATAGGTCGGCGAGACGGTGACATCGCTCGCTGCCACGAACGGGCGGCCCTCAGCCAGATTGCGTAAAGCCTGGGTGACGAAATTGCTTTGATCCCACGGGCCGAAAAACGCGCTGGTGCGCACCACCAGCGCCTCCGGGCAGGTGTCTAGTACGCTGCGTTCAGCTTCGGCCTTGCTCTTGCCATACACATTCAGCGGAGCGACACGGTCAGATTCGCCATAGGGAGAATCGCGCTGTCCGTCAAACACCAGGTCGCTGGAAAATGTCATGAACTGGATACCGAAGCGGGCACACGCCACCGCAAGAATCGCAGGGCCAAGCGCGTTTTCGCGGAAGCATCGCGCGGCGTCTTTCTCGGCCTCGTCCACGCGTACATACCCGCCAGCATTGACGATCGCCCATGGTCTGTGGCGAACAATAGCCCGTTCCACAGACGCGGGATCGGCGATATCCATCTCCTGCCGACTAACCAGTCGATAGGACAAATTGCGTGCTTCACAAAGTCTGCCGAACGCGCTGCCGAGGGTCCCGGTGGCGCCGGTAATAAGGATAGGTTGCGGTTGCTTCCCGTCGACTGGCGCAAACGTTGGGTGCGGTTGCTGCGCCTCGATACGACCATCGTCCGACTGCTTGCAAAAGAATCTCCCGGGACGTCGCCACCAGCCCTGGCCCTGCAGCACAGGATGCGTCCATCGACGATCGACTGACAAATCCCGCATGAGCCTTGCGACGGCAGTCGGGCGAGGCACCCGCGAGCGCACATCGAAGGGTCCTGGTTCGTAATAGCCTCGGCACTCGGTCACCAGGCAGTTCCAGTCGTAAGAGCCAAGGAGCGCCCATACCGTTACCGCGCGCATGTCGACTCCCTTCCGACGCGCACGGATCGACGCTTCCCAGATTTCGAGTAGCCACCGCATCTGGTCTTCACGGTTGGCGTCGATATGAGCTTCGGTAACGGCGATCGGCAGCCCATAACGGTCCCATGCCTCCTGGAGTAGTGGTTCAATGCCAGCCGTCGGCGCCGCCCGTGCGCGCGCTGTCTCAATGTCGGCAATGGGAAGTTCGCGGAATTTGCCGGCATACGCTTCGGGGTACCGTTCTACCCGGTGGTCGAGCCACCTCTCGCTCGTAATGTAGTAGTTGACGCCAATAATATCGGGCGGGCACGGATTGTCTTTGAACCACAGCAATTCGTCTTCATGAATTCCAGTCTCGACCAGGTAATTCCAAAGTTTGTGGGCGTGGTCTACCTTGCCGCACAAGAGGTCCCACCCCAGCCAGCGGCGCTCGTTGTAATGCGCTGCCAGCTCGCTTACTTCCGGCGTGCTGTAAGTCTTTCCGAGGTCGTCCGTCTGTACCAGCTTGGCCTCGGGATTCACTTTCCGGATTGACTGCATCGAGAGCACCACCGCGCGACACTGATTCAGAAGTGCTTGAACGAAGGTCCGATCATCCCGACCATGCGGATACCAGACGCCGTAGAGTCCCGAAAACCGCGCCGTCGTCAGCGGCTCATTCACCGGCGTGTAGTATTCCACCCACGGATAACGCTGAGCGACGGCGCCCGCATACTCAGCCAGCTGGCTGGGAAACACCGGGTCTATCAGGCTTGTGTGGCGCGGGCCGCTGCCGTGATGCACAAGCCCTACTATTGGGGTAATGCCGAGCGTGCGAAGCCCGCCCAGGCGCTCGTCGCTCCAGCTCCAGTCGGCCGTTTCCAAACCTTCAGGTGCGGTTCGTTCCCATAGAACCGGGTAGCGGATAGCTCTAATTCCGAGCGAAGCAAACCGCTCCAGATCGCCATTCCGCGTCGCGTGTCCATTGCGGTTCATCTGGGAAAAATACTGGTCTTCAACACGGTTGACCGTGCACTCCAATCCTCCCCACAGTTCGATGTCTTGCTTCAGTTGACGTACGTTGTCCATCTTTCTTCCATTCCTTGTTTTGATCAAGTTTGCAACTTGCTGGTCCTGCCATGCCTTCCAACTACAACCACAGGGCAACGGTCACTTGCTTCAGGCGCAGGAACACCTCGACACCATCACAGTGCCCATTTCAAATTCATGCGCCGAGCGACACCTTCTTGCGCCCCTCGGCTCAGACCTTCAGTGGTATTACCCGGCTTGCTTCCGACTGCCCGCCACACGGGAGGTGCGAACGGAGTTCGACTCCGGCAAGAGTGCAACATCGGCGTTCTGATGCCGGCGCTGTCCGCTTTGCTGGATCAGGTCATGCATCTTCTGTGCCGTGGCTGCCCAGGACGTGCGGGAAACCTTGTCGCGCATCGTGCGTATCTTCCTGTGCGATTCATTTTTGTCCCGTGCCAGCACATGCTCAATTGCGGTGATAAAGGCCTTCGCATCGGCGGCAATTTCTACAACATCGCTATGAAGCGAAACCACATCCTTGATCGGAGTGCTGACGATTGGCAGTTCGGCGGCCATGTACTCGAGCGACTTGGTAGGGCTGATGAACTGCGTCGACTCGTTCATCGCAAAGGGCATCAGGCAAACGTCCCACGCCGCGAGATATTGCGGCAAGACGTTGTATGACTGCTGGCCCATGTAGGCAATGTTGGGACGACGCGGCAGCGTCGCCGGATCAATCTTTGCCACCGGTCCAACCATTACCAACTGCCATTCGGGGTGGCTGTCGGCGATCTGCCCCACCAAATCAAGATCGATGCGTTCATCAATAACGCCGAAAAATCCGATGCGCGGCCTCGGCAGATCACGCAGGTCGGGGTGCGCAATGTTCCTGTCTAGCGCTTGGCGGAAATGCGTTATGTCGACGCTGCTTGGGAAGCAATGCACGTTGGGATTGCGGTGCACCTTCGCTGCGTACAAACTGGGGCCGCCTGTGAAAACAACGTCAGCGATCCTCAGCAGTTCGTCCTCATATTCAAGCAGATGCGGCAACGGGTTCTTGAATGACGCGAGCTCATCCATGCAATCGTAGACCACGCATCCGGGTTTGAACTCGTCCAGCAAGGGCAACGCCATCGGTGTATAGAACCACACGACGGGAGAGGAATTGTCTTGCTTCAGGCTCCTTGCCATCTGTCGAAGATATGGCATCTGGTCCGCGTGGAATCCTGGCGACTTGACGGGCGTAACAGGGCGACAGACTGTGAGATTTTGCATCGGATTTGATTTCCGAAGCTCTACCTTCTCCTCATTAAATTCAGGCTCTTCAAAAAAAATAATGTCATAGTGTTCAAGCAGTCGGGACAATAAATGTTGCGGGCGCTGATAGACAAAGTCCCAGCGAAGATGTGAGAACACCACGATCGTTTCCATTCATTCTCCTTGCAATAAAGGTGCAAAATTTTCTAGCATTTGAAATTACGGGCTTGCGGATTTCCACGCTCCACAGTAGGCCTGTTTAACCGCTGGATATCCGCAATAAGCGTGCCACTGACCTGTTGCCGTGCGCCATTACTGCGGCGCAATAACGAGATGCATTCAGATTGCAGGGAGCTCCGGCTTGCCGTCTCTCAACAAGGACCGGCTCTCGTTAACGCGCGCAGGATTCTCCGCATTAAAATCAAATTGCCTGATTTAGTATTGGACGCCGGTCGACAACAGGTGTAATCGTATAGGCAACACCAGACAGGCATTGGTTCAGACAATGCGGCAAAGCAAAATGGTGAACTGACTGCCGCAACCGGGCGCGCCGCCAGCTAAAAACCGAAGCTCGGAGACCCCAAAAAGGAGGCCCGAAATGCAGAAGTCGCTACACATCGATGCGGAAAAGTGCACCGGTTGCATGCAGTGTGAAATGGCTTGCAGCTACGAAAATTACGGTGTTTTCAATCCCGCCCAATCGCGCATCAAGGTTTTCGAATTCCACCATACTGGCAAGAAAGTTCCCTACACCTGCACCCAGTGCGACGAAGCGTGGTGCCTACATGCTTGCCCGGTCGACGCCATCACACTCGACATGGCGTCCGGCGCAAAGATCGTTGCCGCAGACATTTGCGTCGGCTGCAAGGTCTGCACCATTGCTTGTCCGTTCGGCACCGTGAACTATGTGCAGCAGACCGGCAAGGTACAGAAATGCGATCTCTGCTATGACAACGTGGCCGGGCCGGCGTGTGTCGAAGCGTGTCCGACCGCCGCAATCACGTATGTCGATGCCAACTGGACCGGCCTCGACCGGATGCGCCAGTGGGCCGACAAGCTCGCCAATACAACGACCGCTTAAGGAGAAGTCATCATGGCATGGACTGGAAAAATCCTGCGCGTCGACTTAAGCGCCGGCACCTGTAAAACCGAATCTCTCAACATGCAATGGGCACGCGAATATGTCGGTCAGCGCGGCCTGGCCACCAAATATTTCGTAGAAGAAGTCGACCCGAAGGTCGATCCGCTTTCCCCGGACAACAAGTTGATCTGGGCCACCGGTCCCCTCACTGGCACCATGGCGTCGACCGGAGGGCGCTACTCAGTCATCACCAAGGGCGCCCTTACCGGCGCCATAGCCTGTTCCAATTCCGGCGGCTACTTCGGCGCCGAGTTGAAGATGGCAGGCTGGGACATGATCATTGTCGAGGGCAAGTCACCGCGACCGGTCTACCTCAATATCCTGGATGACGACGTTGAACTGCTGGACGCCTCCTGGTTGTGGGGCAAATCCGTCTGGGACACCGAACCGGCGCTCAAGAGCCGTCATCAGAATCCGCAGATACGGGTTTCATCCATTGGGCGCGCCGGTGAAACAGGCTGCATGTACGCCGCCATCGTCAACGACCTGCATCGTGCCGCCGGTCGCTCCGGCGTGGGCACCGTCATGGGCAGCAAGAACCTGAAGGCAATCGCCGTGCGTGGCACCAAGGGCGTTGGCAACATCCGCGACCCGAAAGCCTTCATGCAGGCGACGGTCGCCGCCAAAAAGGTTTTGGCGGACAATGCCGTTACCGGTCAAGGCTTGCCGACCTATGGAACCCAGGTGCTGATGAATGTCATCAACGAGATGGGCGCCATGCCGACCCGCAATCATCGCGATGTGCAGTTCGAAGGCGCAAAGGACATCTCCGGTGAAGCCATGCACGTGCCGCGCAAGACCGACGGCAAGGCCAACCTCGTCACGAACCAGGCATGTTTCGGTTGCACTATTGCCTGTGGCCGGGTGTCGAAAATCGATGAAACGCATTTCAGTGTGCAGAACAAGCCGCAGTACTGGGGCGCATCGGGCGGGCTTGAATATGAAGCCGCATGGGCGCTCGGTTCCGCCAATGGGGTTAATGACCTCGAAGCGCTAACCTATGCCAATTTTGTGTGCAACGAACAAGGCATGGACCCGATCTCGTTCGGCGCCACCGTCGGCGCCGTCATGGAGCTGTACGACATGGGTGTGCTGACGAAGGAGCAGCTCGGCATCGAAGCGAAATTTGGCGACGCCAGGGCGCTCACCCATTTTGTTGAACTGACGGTGAAGGGAGAAGGCTTTGGCAAGGACATTGCGCTGGGTTCCAAACGGCTCACTGCCAAGTACGGCCATCCCGAGCTTTCCATGAGCGTCAAGGGGCAGGAATTTCCGGCCTATGACTCGCGTGGCATCCAGGGAATGGGCCTGGCCTATGCCACCTCCAATCGCGGCGCCTGCCATCTGCGCGGCTACACCGTGGCCTCGGAAGTCCTTGGCATACCGGTCAAGACCGACCCCCTCGTCACTGAAGGCAAGGCCGGGCTGGTGAAGGCATTCCAGGACGCCACGGCGGTGTTCGACTCGGCTGGCGTATGTCTCTTCACAACCTTCGCCTGGACCATGGCAGATTTGCAGCCGCAGTTGCAGGCAGCCTGTCTGGAAGCGTTCACGCTCGATGAGTTGAGCCTGATCGGCGAGCGCATCTGGAACATGGAACGCGACTTCAACAATCGCGCCGGCTTCACCAACAAGGACGACAACCTGCCGACAAGACTCACGATGGAGCCTGCAAAAACCGGCCCCGCCAAGGGCATGGTCAACGGGCTCGACAAGATGCTGCCGGAGTATTACGCCGCTCGCGGCTGGGCGCCGGATGGCACGCTGACAGAAGCCACGCGCAGCAGGCTCGGCCTTTAAGAGCGGGCTTGAGCCAGCCGGCCGGTTCTTGGGGCAGGCTGGCTGGCGGCTTCTGGCGCGGGCCACTGCGGCGGGACCGCCGGCCCAACACAATGCAAGGCCGCTCATCGAAAGGGACTGGCATGCAACATCTCATTATTGGCAACGGCCCGGCGGGTGTGATCGCCGCCGAGACCATCCGTAAACAGAAACCGCTCGACCGCATCATGTTGCTCGGCGACGAGCCTGAGCCTCCCTACTCGCGCATGGCGATACCGTATCTCCTGCACGGCAAGATCGACGAAGCCGGTACTCACCTGCGCAAGAAGCCAGGCCACTTCATTGACCTTCGCATTGAACAGGTCATGGGCCGCGCAACGCGCATCCATACCGAAAGGAAGGAAGTCGAGTTGGCCGATGGGAGCAACCTGGCATGGGACCGTCTTCTGCTGGCGACCGGTTCAACCCCGGCCCGTCCTCCCCTACCCGGCATGGAGCTTCCGAATGTCATCAACTGCTGGACCATGGCGGATGCGCGCCGCATCATGACTGCGACGCCGCGGGGCACTCGGGTTCTGCAAATGGGCGCAGGCTTCATTGGCTGCATCATCCTCGAAGCGCTTGCGATGCGTGGCGTCCAGCTTACCGTTGTTGAGATGGGCGACAGGATGGTGCCGCGCATGATGGGCGATGGTGCGGCCGGCATGATCCGTCGCTGGTGTGAAGAAAAAGGCGTCGCGGTTCGCACCGGCGCCCGCGTCGAATCGATTAGCCCGCTTGAGGGCAGCATTGGCGGCGGCATTGGCAGCAACGCCCCCGGCGGCCTGCGCGTCGCGCTGTCTGACGGCACGCATATTGACGTGGACGTCGTCATCTGCGCGACCGGCGTCAAACCCACGGTTGGATTCGCGAAAGAAAGCGGCATCGCCTGCGCTACCGGCATTCTGGTCGACTCGACCATGCAAACATCCGTTCAGGGCATCTATGCTGCGGGCGATTGCGCCGAAGCTTTCGATCTGGCCACAGGCAAGACCGTGGTGTCTGCGATCCAGCCCAACGCCGCCGAGCAGGCCCGCTGCGCCGGCCTCAATATGGCTGGGCATCCGGCACGATTGCACGACGTCACACTCATTAACGTGCTCGATACCCTTGGACTGGTATCGAGTTCCTTCGGTCAGTGGGAAGGTGCGCCGGGCGGGGAGCATGCAGAACTGGCAGACCCCGCGGCGTTCCGCTATGTCAGGCTGGAATTCAATGGCGATCTGCTCATCGGTGCCAACACCATCGGTCTCACGCAGCACATTGGCGTCTTGCGAGGACTGATCGCCGCAAAAGTCCCGCTGGGCGAATGGAAGGCGCAGCTGATGGCAAATCCCCTGGCGCTTTCGGAAGCCTATATCGCCTCTACCCAGAAACAGAATGAATGGTTAGCCGGCAGAGCTTCGGGCAAGTAAGTCGGTAAACACGATCAATGCAAATTACGTTCAAGCTCTTCGCCTCGCTCACCGACTACCTGCCTGCGGCACGGAAGGACAACGCCATTGCGCTCGACATCACGCCTGAAACGACGATAGAGGATCTCGTCAGGCGCTTTCAGGTGCCGGCAAAGCAGGTTCATTTGGTCCTCATCAACGGGGTTTATGTACCGCCGCAGGAACGCGCGAGCCGGGCGATAAAGGACGGCGACGTACTGGCGATATGGCCGCCCGTGGCTGGCGGCTAAGTGGGGGCAAGGTGGCAGCCTTGTGTCGACTTGGCGGTGTCGATATCTCGGGTGACTAGCGACACCGTAGCGGCACCGTGGCGGCTGAGCGGGGGATGCGTGGGATGCCTGGCACGCGTGGAAAGTAGCAGCGAATGACCGGCACCGCCACGGTGCCACCGCTATTGCAGCGCGAGATGGGCTGCACGATGGAAGAATTCGTCCGCTGGATACCGGGCGCCACACGCAATGCCCCGGTCGTATCGTGCGGCGAAGGAAGCACGGCCACTCACACAGTCAGTGTCGCGAGCGGGTCGGTCCAGATCAGCGTCCAGGCGGCGCCAAGTCGCCGCATCGGCGCAATCGTGCTTCCGGTGTTGCTTGTGACGTTTCGCTTCATCGACCTTGACGCGATTCAGCGGGCCGAATTCCTGGCGCACTTCGACAACTACACGCGACGCGGTGGCGGCTAACGGGCTTGCCTTGCGCAGCCATGCATTCGGTGCCATGGTGGTAGTGCCGGCTGTACCAGTCGGCGCGCCACTCCCACATGATGCGTTCCAAACGTTCCCGATACAGGTCGTGCATCGCGGCAGTACCGGGCCGCCGCGCAAATAGCGCCCGATTTAAATCCAGTAGTCCATCAGGCGTGCCGCCCACTCGCGCAGACGGTCCGTGACAGGCCGGTTATTCCAGGCGCCAAGCGTCACTTCGCGGGAGTCACGCAGATCTTCTGCGAAAGCGTTTTCCATTTCGCGCCCGAAAGGCTCGCCGAGCACGACCACATTCAATTCGTTGTTGTGCATAAAACTGCGCGTATCGATATTGGCTGAACCGACTGTCGACCAGGCGCCGTCGATGACAGCCGTCTTTGCATGCAGCACCGCCACCTGCATCTCGTAAATCTTCACGCCGCCCTCCAGCAGCTGCGAGTAAAGGGCGCGGCCGGCATGGAGCACCAACCCGCTGTCTGACACGCCAGGCAGCACAACTTTCACGTCCACACCGCGCTTGGCCGCCGCCGTAAGCGCATTGACGATCTGCTGGTCCGGCACGAAATAAGCCGACGTCAAATGGATCGATTTTTTTGCATCCTGCATGGCCAGCGCATAGGCCTTGTAAATCTCGAAATCACCGCCTGAATGGCTGGCAAGAATGCGTAGCACCTTGTCGCCCAGTTCGGGGAGTGGCGGGAAGAAATTGCCCTCGGGCATATCGCCGTCAGTTTGATGCGTCCAGTTATTCAGGAAGGCCCACTGCAAGGCAGCCACGGCCGGCCCCTCGATGCGGATGTGCGTATCGCGCCAACCCACTTTCGCATCCACCTTTGCGCGGGACCGGAACAGTGAACTGTTGGCATAGTTGCCGCTGATGTTCAGTCCACCGGTGAAGGCCTGATTGCCATCGACAATCAAGACCTTGCGGTGATCGCGATTGTTAACGCGCCAGTGCCCGAATCGCGCCGTCGGATTGACCGGATTGAAGGCGATCAGGTGGATGCCAGCCTTGCGCATGCGGTCGAAGAAGGACTGCGGTGTTCCCAGGGTTCCAACGCTGTCATACAGGACGTTGACGGTCACGCCCTGCTTCTGCTTCTCGATCAACAGGTCGGCGAAGCGCTGCCCGACTTCATCCTGATCGAAGATATACGTTTCCAGATTGATGTTGCTCTTTGCGGCACTGATGGCAGCAATCATTGCCGCCATGGTCTGTGGTCCGTCAAACAGCAATGTGACCCGATTCCCTGCGATCAGCGGCACGCCGGTTGCCGCCTCTTCCAGCGCCGCCTGGGTTTTCATGTCAACCGCGCTCTTGCTCCAGCGCTTCTTCAGCAGCGCATTCGCATTGCGATCTGAAAGCGTATTGCGGCCATTGGTAACAGTCGGGCTGGCATTGGGATCAAGCGCACCGTCCATGCCTTTGACATCTGGCAGCGCCGCGCATGCAGAAAGCAGCCAGCACGCGGCCAGTAGCCCGAGCCAATAACGCGCGCGGCCAGGGCGGCTGCAAACGGATTGGGTACACGGCATGCGGCGGATTTTCATTCTGTTTCCTTTGGTGGAGAAATTCGCCCACGTCGAACCGGACCTGCAGCCATCGAACCGGAGGTCGACGGTCTAATCTGTAATCTCCGCGGCGCAGCGGACAGCCTGCGCCACGGCATGTGAAGCGGCATATGAAGCTTCATATGAAGCGGGCCGACGATCTTCACATTGCATTCTGTTCGCCGTGAAGGACAACCCACCCCAACGGGCAGCAATTATCGTGGCGCAGTGACCTGCTGCGTACCGCTGACCTCGACATCAACGCGACGATCTGGCTGCAGGCAGGCGATCAATTTCCTGCCGATCGGGCCCTTGCACTCACCCGGCTTGGTCACTGGCTGGGTTTCCCCTTTGCCGACTGCGGTGACGCGATTATCCGGAATGCCCTTGCTGATCAGGAAGGCACGTACGGCACCGGCGCGACGCTCGGAAAGTTTCTGGTTATAGGCGGGGCGGCCGATACGGTCGGTATGCCCGGTCACCAGGACTGTGTCGTAATTCACGCCCTTGATTTCACCAGACAGTTTTTCAAGCTCGTTTTTTCCGGCCGGCTTCAGTACCGCCTTGTCGAAGTCGAAAAGCTCTTCAGCTGAAAAGCTGAGCTTGCGCGTCTCTACCCTTGCTGGTGCGGGGGCCGGAGCCGGGGCGGGCGCCGGCGCGGCATCGACCCGTGCCGGGGCCGGGGCGGCAGCCTGGGGCATCAGTTCCGGCTCGCACTCCGCCGTCGCGGTGGCTGGGGTCCATGAACCCGAGCGCCAGCACAGGCCGTTCGGATTCTTCCATGTGATGCCTTGCGCGTTGTGCCAATGATTCGGATCAGCAGGCGTCTGCGCCATGCCGATCGTGGGCGCCAATACAGCGGCGGCGAACGCTGCGACCAGCGCAGATTGAATGAGGGTCTTGCAAGCGCCTTGGCGCGCGATTTTGAGATTTGACATGGTGTTGTTCCCTGACTTGTTTTTGGAGAGCGCGGGTTTTTGTGGGGCTGCTTTTTTGCCAGCCGTTTTTTACGCCGCTAGTTGTGCGCAGTTGCTCTTGTGTGCGCCGACAACCCAAGGCTACGGATGCAGCAGAACCGGGTATGTTCGCTGGGACACAAAGTGCAAGAAAGTCTGTCGCTTTGCACACTTTCGCCGCCCTACCGCCACACGCCTGTCCAACGCTTGCCCATCTCAATCGCCCAAGTTTTAGCGTGTTACTCGCTCAGCACTTCCGCCACAGACTGCAACCCGTCGACATGCTCCGATACCACGCGTACGGCGACCATGATCGGAACGCCAAGCAGCAGCCCCCACACGCCCCATAACCATCCCCAGAACAGCAAGCCGATGAAGACTGCCGCAGCATTCATCTTCGCAATGCGGCCCGTCATCCAGGTGGTAATGAAGGTGCCTACCAGCGTCGCTACCGCCAGTGAGGCGCCAGAGACGAGCAGCATTTTCGAAAGCGAGCCGAACTGCATGAACGCGGACAATCCGGTGGTCAGTGCAATGATCAATGGTCCGAAGTAGGGAATGACGTGAAGACAGGCCGCGGCGATGGCCCAGGCGCCCGCGTTTTCCAACCCGACGAGGCGGAACACCACCCACAACATGGCGCCCAGAAGCAGGTTCGTCACCAGCAGCATGAACATATAGCCCTGGAGAGACTTGTTGATGTCGTCGAGTATATGGACCGTGATCTTCTTGTTCGACAATGACGGGCCGGTGATCTTCACCAGCTTTCGCTTGAAGCTGTCGCCAGACAGCAGCAGGAAGAATATAAGGAACAGCACCATCGTGGCCTGGCCAACAACGCCTGCCGCACCCATGGAACCAGCCCAGAGCCAGTCCTGCACCTTGAAGGTCGGGGCGGCCATCACCACACCGGCCGGGGCGACTCGAGCGCCCTGCCTGGCGCCTGGAGACTGACTGGTGGCCTTCTCGATTTCTGTCGCAACCGCCTGCATTTTTTGCATCATGCTCGGCTCGCCGTCCTGCGCCGCATCGATGGCTTGAGAAATCTGGTGGGCGGCGCTCGGCAAGCGAGTGAGGATGGACTGGAATTCGGAACGCAAGGAGTTTGCTACCACCGCAACGCCGCCCAGCAAAACCAGCAGCACCAGAGCTGACGCAACGAGTCGCGGAACCCGGATGCGCTCCAGCCATGACACGACCGGCGTGAGCGTATACGAAAGCAATATGGAGAAAATCAGGGGGATGAAAAATTTCTGTGCCCACTGCAGTGCGAACACGAATGCCACGGTGGCGAGAATCGCTAATGCAACGCCCCTGGCATTTACCGGAATGTGGATAACCGCAGTTTCCGCAGGAGTTGTGACCGGTTCTGGCGCGGGCACTGGCATCGACGACTGCGGCGTCGCTTCAAGCTGTATCGCGCGGGGAGGCGCGGCCGTTTTTTGGAGAGCGGTGTTCATGGCTTGAAGCCCTGCGTAGGTGATATCAGTGAAACCTGGCGGCAGCCGCCGCCATCGCGCGCCCTGGAAAATCGGTGGCTGACCACCGATTTTCGCAAGAGGCGTTACTTGACTTTCATGTCATTCCGAACCGACTTCACGCCACGGACGCGCGATGCCACTTCCACCGCCTTGTTGACGTCCGCCTGCGAAGAAACGAAGCCGCTCAACTGGGTGACACCCTTGAAGGTTTCAACGTTGATTTCGCGTGATTTCAGTGCCGGCTCGTTGAAAATTTCGGCCTTCACCTTGGAGGTGATGACGGTGTCATCAACATACTCGCCGGCACCTTCGGATTTGGAAGTCGATGCGCAGCCCGCGACCGCGAACAGGAGAGCAGAAATCAGCAGCGTGGCGATGCGTTTGGTAGTGGTCATGATATGTCCTCGTGGTTTGGAAACAAACTCGGTAAATGCGTTAAAAATGTGTCCCTGCCGGGACCGTCCGCATACGCCATGGCGCATGCACTTGGCTTCGGGTTGGCCTGGCACGTTTTCAGGTTGGCTCTATCGATCAGGAGGGACGGCTATCCCTCAAATATTTCTGGAACGCCGATATCTGCCGCTCCGCCTCGTCCTTCATCACGCCGTAGGACTCCTGAATTTGTCCCAGCAACCGATCCCGGCGACCCGCAATAGCGGTGACGTGATCGTTCGTCAGCTTGCTCCACTGCGCCTTCACCTGCCGCCTGTACTCCTCCCAGTTTCCCTCGATGACTTCCCATTCCATGACCAGCTCCTTGATTAGCGGCGGGCTCAGTGCGTGGAAAGAGCCTTGCGCCGTAGTGAATCTGAAATGCCGCCAGCAAGCTGCAACCAGAAGTTGCGCGCAAAAGTTGTCGTTCTAGCTTGCAAAGGCCAACGTGTTCCGATGCAATGACTTTACGGTCGCAAACTATTGAGGTCCGTTCGGTGCCGCACATTATCGAAAACAGCCGGTTGATCTTCCTTGCTTGCTGTCGCGGCCGCATCAGGTGGTGTATCGTGCGGGGAGCAATGACCGGAGAAAAACACGAACGCTGGTTAGCTGACCGGACAGGGCGAGATGCCAAGGCCCGTCCTCGTGCGTCAAGCACCGCATGTTTCCCGGGCGGGCCGAATTGTCTGCCCCGCCATGGCGCGTCAGCGCAAGCTGGGGCGTGAGGCGCCGATGCGGCCTCCGGCTTTCGTCTTCCGCTGTGAAGCAGTTCATTCGAATCGTCCCGCGCACCCCCCGGGTCGGCTTCAGTTCTTTGGCGCCGCCACCGACGCGGCGCCTTTATATTAATTAGAAAGAAGCATCGAATTGAATCCAGACCGCGTTTCTCCGTTAAACACCGTTTCCCGCTTTATTGGCAGTTTCGTGACAGGCGGCCTTCCCGGTCGAACGGCAGGCGACGCCCAGCCGCTGCGCGCCGAATTGTTCAGCGCCTTGCAGATGGAACAGCATGGCCGCGTCCTTGCCAATTCCCACCAGATCAGTACCCAGCCGGGACGGGACCAGCTGCTGCCACGACTGGCGGACAACGAAAGCGTCATCATCGATGCCTGTAGCCAGCTGACTGCGGCAATCAAGGACGGGCATCAGGCGACGCCGGCCGCCGAGTGGCTGCTCGACAATTTCTACCTGATTGAAGAGCAGATCCGGACCGCCAAACGCCATCTTCCGCGCAATTACAGCAAGGAGCTGCCACGCCTGCAGCGCGGTGGAACCATCGGCCACCCGCGCGTGTATGACATCGCACTGGAAGCGATTTCGCATGGGGACGGCCGGGTCGACCCGGAAAGCCTGAGCCGCTTCGTCGCGGCCTACCAGCAGGTGGCGCCGCTCAAGCTTGGCGAACTGTGGGCCATCCCCATCATGCTGCGCATTGCGCTGATCGAGAACCTGCGCCGGGTCGCTGCCCGGCTTGCGGTCACGCGTTCTAACCGCAACGTCGCCAACGACTGGGCCGACCAGATGACCGAGGCGGCAGAGTCCGAGCCCGGCAATCTTATTTTGCTGGTGGCCGACATGGCGCGTTCCAATCCGCCGATGGATAGCGCATTCGTGGCCGAACTCGTGCGTCGATTACAGGGCCAGAGTGCGGCGCATTCCCTGCCGCTGGTGTGGCTGTCGCAGCACCTGGCGGAATCGGGCCAGAGCATCGACAACATGGTGCAATCCGAATCGCAACAGCAGGCCGCGGACCAGGTCTCGATCAGCAACAGCATCGGAAGCCTGCGCTTTCTCGGCTCAATGGACTGGCGGGAATTCGTTGAAACGATGAGCGTGGCCGAACAGGCGCTGCGACATGATCCGGCCGGCATCTATGCGTTGATGGACTTCCCAACCCGCGACCACTACCGCCACGTGGTGGAGAACATTGCGCGGCATAGCCGCCTGTCCGAAGTTGAGGTTGCGGCCGGCGCCATTGACCTTGCTCGCGCCAATCTATCCAAAGAAGGACCGCCGGATCGCCGATCCCATGTTGGCTATTACCTGATTGGCAAGGGCTTGCCTGAACTGGAACGGCAGGCCGGCTTCCGCTTGCCCCCGCGCGAAGCATTGCGGCGCGCCGGGCGCGGTTCGCCACTGGCGGTGTACCTCGGCAGCATTGCCCTCTTCACCCTGATTGCAACCGCCATGGTGGTCGCGCGGGTGGATTCGGATGGCGTCGACAACTGGATGCTGGCTGCGGTCGCGCTGCTTTCGCTGGTGGCGACCAGCCAGCTCGCGCTGTCGCTGGTCAACTGGTTCGCTACGCTGATTGCCATTCCGAGGCCTTTGCCCCGCATGAATTTTTCGAAGGGTATTCCGCCTGAATCGCGCACCCTGGTTGTCGTGCCGACCATGCTCTTCACAGCCGACAATATCGATAGCCTGACCGAAGCGCTGGAGGTACGTTTTCTCGCCAACCGCGACGACAATCTGCGCTTCTGCCTGCTTACCGACTTCAGCGACGCTCTGTCGGAAACCATGCCGGCCGACGCCGCGCTTCTGAACCATGCCGACGCCAACATCAAGGCGCTGAACCGACAATACAGCCGCGAACACGGTGACAATTTCATCCTGCTGCACCGACCGCGTCGCTGGAATGCGCGTGACCAGTGCTGGATGGGTTATGAGCGCAAGCGCGGCAAGCTGGCCGACCTCAACGCTTTTCTTCGTGGCGGCGCGGCCGACGCCTTTTCCCTCGTCGCCGGCAACACGGACGGACTTTCCGAAGTGCGTTATGTCATTACCCTGGACACCGACACCGAACTCCCGCGTGACGCGGCGCGGCAGTTCGTCGGGACCATGGCGCATCCGTTGAACCGCGCCGTATACGACGCGGGCCGACAGCGTGTTTGCGAGGGTTACGGCATTCTGCAGCCGCGGGTAGCGGTGAGTGTTCCGGGGGCCGAGGCCTCGCGCTATGAATTGCTGTGTGGCGGCGAAGCCGGCATTGATCCCTACACCCGCACGGTGTCCGACGTTTATCAGGATGTCTTTGGCGAAGGCTCCTTCATCGGCAAGGGCATCTACGATGTGGATGCCTTTGAACTGGCGCTCGCCGACCGCATGCCGGAAGGCCGCATTCTCAGCCATGACTTGCTCGAAGGCTGCTATGCCCGCGCCGGCCTGATCAGCGACGTTCATCTGTACGAAGCCTATCCCTCGCGTTACAGCGCGGACGTGGCGCGCCGCCATCGCTGGATTCGCGGCGACTGGCAGATCGCGTCGTGGCTGTTGCCGCGCGTACCAGGGGCACGTGACAAGGCCACTGGAAGAATCGTGCGGCACCGCAATCCGCTTTCGGCGCTGTCGCGCTGGAAGCTGTTCGACAACCTGCGCCGCAGTGCGGTGCCAGTCGCCCTTACCGGACTCCTGCTTACCTGCTGGATCGGCCTGCCCTCCGCGTGGGTTGGCACCGGCACTGCGCTTGCTATCCTGCTGGTGCCGCTGATCTGCGCCCTCCTGGTCCAGCTTGCCCACAAGCCAGCCGATGCCCTGCTGCGCCAGCACTTTTCGGCGTTGCTTCGCTCGACCACGCAGCACCTGGCGCATGCCGGCCTGGTGCTGACATTCCTGCCGTATGAAGCCTGGTTCAATCTTGACGCCATCATCCGCACGCAATGGCGGGTGCTGGTCTCGCACCGTCGACTGCTGGAATGGAACCCTTCAAGCGAGACGAAGCGCCAGTCGAACGACGGGCTTGCCGCGAACTACCGGGCCATGTGGATTTCACCGGCAGTGGCGCTCGCCACGGCGATGTGGCTCATGGTCGACAACCCGTTCGCGCTGGCCGCCGCCGCGCCGATTCTGGTGTTGTGGTGGGTCGGACCCGCAGTGGCGTGGTGGATCAGCCTGCCGATCCCGCGGCGTGCCTCGCGCCTGACGCCAGAGCAAACGCTGTTCCTGCGCACCCTGTCGCGCAAAACATGGCTATTTTTCGAAACCTGGGTCGGCCCGGAGGACAACTGGCTACCCATCGACAATCTGCAGGAGAAGCCGGTTGCGGTCGCTGCGCATCGCACTTCACCCACCAACATCGGTCTGTCGCTGCTGGCGAATCTTGCCGCGCATGACTTCGGCTACCTTGCCGCTGGCCAGCTTCTTGAGCGGACACAGAATACCCTGCACACCATGGGCACCATGGAGCGCTACCAGGGTCATTTCTACAACTGGTACGACACCCGAAGCCTGCAGCCGCTCAATCCGATGTATGTCTCCACGGTCGACAGCGGCAACCTGGCAGGTCACCTTCTGACGTTGCGCCCCGGCCTGACCGGCCTGCTGGAACAACCGGTCGTGCACGCCCGCGCCTTCGAGGGCATGTACGATACCCTTGCGCTGCTGCGTGAGACAACCGGTAGTGCGGTGCCATCGCAACTGCTTCAATTTGAATCGGACCTGGGGGAAGCGCGCACAGCGCCTGCTACTACGCTGTCGGACGCGCATCGCCATCTGGCGCGGCTGTCGGCTTGCGCTCAAAGCCTTGTTACCCAGATCAATGATGCTGCAGTCACCGCGGCGGCTGGCGATGGCGCTGTTGGCAATGGCGCTTTGGCGACCAGCGATTCAATGCAGTCGACCTGGGCTCTCGCTCTCGCCACCCAGTGTCGCGACGCACTGGAAGATCTGGTGCAGCTTGCACCCTGGAGTGTTTCGACGCTTTCCATCGAGTGCAGCGCGGAATTTCCTGATCTGGTCGCCATTCCCACTTTGAGCCAGCTGGCGCGTTTGCATGCTCAACTGACCCCGGAACTGGAACGGCCACGCGCCCAATCGCTGAATCAGGATGTGGCGCTTCTTGCCCGGCAGGTTGCCGAGGGCAGCGCCCATGCGGCGCAACGCATGCTTCTGGTCGAAAAGCTGGCTGTGCAATGTGCCGACTTCGCGCGCATGGAATACGGCTTCCTGTACGACCCGGCGACCAATCTACTTTCCATTGGCTATAACGTCAGCGCCCGACGACGCGACGTCAGTGCCTACGACCTGCTCGCGTCGGAAGCGCGACTGGCCGTCTTCGTTGCCATCGCCCAGGGCCAATTGCCGCAAGAAAGCTGGTTCGCCCTTGGCCGGCAACTCACTATCGCTGGCGGCGACCCGATCCTGCTTTCCTGGAGCGGGTCGATGTTTGAATACCTCATGCCGCTGCTGGTAATGCCGACATTTGAAAACACCTTGCTCGACCAGACCTACCATTCCGCTGTGGCGCGCCAGATCGAATACGGCATGCAGCGCGGGGTGCAATGGGGCATCTCCGAATCCGGCTACAACACCTTCGACGCCAGCCTCAATTACCAGTACCGCGCATTCGGCGTACCGGGGCTCGGCTTCAAGCGGGGACTGGGCGACGACCTCGTGATTGCCCCCTATGCCTCAATGATGGCGCTGATGGTGGCACCGGAAAAAGCTTGTGCCAATCTTCAGCTATTGTCGGCGGATGGCATTGAAGGCACATTCGGCTTCCATGAAGCGATCGACTACACCGCTACGCGCCTTCCGCGCGGCCAGAGCCGCGCCATCATTCACTCCTTCATGGCCCACCATCAGGGCATGGGTTTCCTGTCGCTCGCCTACCTCCTGCTCGATCGTCCGATGCAACGCCGCTTCGAGTCCGACCCGCTGTTCCAGGCCACCATGTCGCTACTGCATGAACGCGTGCCGAAGGCCACGGCGAGCTATTCGAATACGACTGAACTGGCGGACATCCGGACCTTGTCGGCCGACCAGTCCAGCCAGACCCGGGTACTGCACCGTCCCGACCATCGCAGCCCGGAAATTCAGCTGCTCTCTAACGGGCGCTACCATGTGCTGGTAACCAGCGCTGGCGGCAGCAGCAGCCGGTGGAACGATCTCGCAATCACCCGGTGGCGCGAGGACAGCACCCGCGACAATTGGGGCACGTTCTGCTACGTGCGCGACATGGAAGACGGTCGAGTCTGGTCAACCGCTTTTCATCCGACCCAGGTGCCGCCTAAAAACCACGAGATCATTTTCTCCGAAGGGCGCGCCGAGTTCCGCCGCAGCGACAACAACATCGACATGCACACCGAAATTGTGGTGTCGCCGGAAGATGACATAGAGCTGCGGCGCACCCGCATTACCAATCGTGCCCGAACCCGCAGAACCATAGAAATCACCAGCTATGCCGAAGTGGTGCTCGCGCCGGCCGCCGCCGATGCCATGCATCCGGCATTCAGCAACCTGTTTGTGCAGACGGAAATCGTGCGCCGGCGACATGCCATTCTTTGCACCAGGCGTCCCCGGTCCATGAACGAGAAGACGCCGTGGATGTTCCACCTGATGGCGGTCCACGGCGGCCGCACCGGCGTGGTTTCCTATGAAAGTGACCGCATGCAGTTTATTGGCCGTGGCAACAGCATCGCCAACCCGCAGGCGCTGCAAGGTCGCGCACCGCTCTCCGACAGCTGCGGCTCGGTGCTTGATCCGGTGGTGGCGATTCGCACCCTGATCACGCTTGAGCCTGAGCAAAGCGCCATCATCGACATGGTGACTGGCATCGGCGACACCCGTGATGCGTGCCTTGGCCTGATCGAGAAATACCACGACAGATACCTGGCCGACCGCGTCATCGAACTGTCCTGGACCCACAGCCAGGTCGTGCTGCGCCAACTCAATGCAAGCGAAGCCGACGCACAGCTTTATGCCCGACTTGCGAACTCGGTCATCTACGTAAATCCGCTTCTGCGCGCGGATCCAAGCGTGCTGGTGCGCAACGACCGCGGCCAATCCGGCCTGTGGAGCTCGGCCATTTCTGGCGACTTGCCAATCGTGCTGGTGAGAATTCGCGATCAGGAAAATATAGAACTGGTGCGCCAGATGGTGCAGGCCCATGCCTACTGGCGATCCAAGGGCCTGGCAGTCGACCTCGTCATCTGGAATGAGGACCATGCAGGCTATCGACAGGTGCTGCAGGAGCAGATCATTGGATTGATTTCTTCGGTCACGGGGGCAAGCCCCATGGACCGGCCCGGCGGCATCTTCATCCGTGTGGCCGACCAGATATCGAGCGAAGACCGGGTGCTGTTCCAGTCGGTGGCACGCGTCATCCTGAGCGACACGCGAGGAACGCTGCTGGAGCAGATACTGAGGCGGGACCTGCCCGAAGTCCGTGTGCCACTGCTTGCGCCGGACCGTCCGCTTCCCGTGGCGCGCAAAACCGCGCCCATGCCAAAGCGGGACCTGATTCTTTCGAACGGGCTCGGCGGCTTTACCCCCGATGGCCGCGAATACGTTATCACCGTGCCGACCGGGCAATCGACGCCAGCGCCCTGGTCCAACGTCATGGCCAACGCAAGCTTCGGCACCGTTATTTCTGAAAGCGGGCAAGCCTATACCTGGGGCGAAAACGCGCATGAATTCCGTCTGACCCCGTGGGCCAACGACCCGGTTTCCGACCCCAGCGGCGAGGCGTTCTATATTCGCGATGAGGAGAGCGGGCGGTACTGGTCACCCGCCCTGCTGCCACGCCGGGGCGAGGGCGAGTATGTCACCCGGCACGGCTTCGGCTACAGCGTTTTCGAGCATGTTGAGGACGGCATTTTTTCCGAATTGACCGTGTATGTTGCGACAGACGCCGCCGTCAAGTACTCGGTGCTGCGCGTCCGAAACGATTCGGACACGGTGCGCAAACTGTCTGCGACGGGCTATGTGGAATGGGTCTTGGGCGACCTGCGCCCTAAATCGGCGATGCACATCATCAGCGAAATTGACCCCGCCACCGGCGCGCTGTTTGCGCGCAATCCCTACAACACCGACTTCGCCGGACGCACCGCGTTTTTCGATGTCGACGTCGCCTCACGCACCGTCACTGCGGACCGCAATGAATTTATCGGCCGTAACGGCTCACTCGGCGCGCCCGCCGCAATGGAGCGGCAGCGTTTGTCGGGCAAGGTCGGCGCGGGGCTCGACCCTTGCGCGGCATTGCAGGTGCCGTTTGAACTAGTACAGGGACAGCAGCGCGAACTCGTCTTCATGCTTGGCATGGCCGACACGCGCAGCATGCCAGTCGGCACGCTGGTTCAACGCCGTCGTGGCGCTGCCGCGGCCCGCGAGGCGCTGACGACCACGCACGCCTATTGGCAGCGTACGCTCAGCGCGGTCCAGGTCGAAACTCCGGACCCCGCACTCAACGTGATGGCCAACGGCTGGCTGCTGTATCAGACCATCGCCTGCCGTTTGTGGGCCCGTAGCGGTTTCTATCAGTCCGGTGGCGCCTTCGGATTCCGCGACCAGTTGCAAGACACCATGGCGATCATTCACAGCCGCCCGGAACTGGTGCGCGAGCATTTGCTGCTTTGCGCGCGCCATCAATTTGTGGAAGGCGATGCGCAGCACTGGTGGCACCCACCAACCGATCGCGGCGTGCGCACCCATTGTTCCGACGACTTCCTGTGGCTGCCGCTCGCAGTACACCGCTATGTCACCTGTACCGGCGACACTGCAGTGCTGGACGAGGTGGCGCACTTCATCGAAGGCCGTCCGGTCAACCACGACGAGGACTCCTACTACGACCTGCCCGGACGCTCTCCGGAGACTGCATCGCTTTATGTGCACTGCGTACGGGCCATAGAGCGCGGCCTGCGATTCGGCGTGCATGGCCTGTCCCTCATCGGCTCATGCGACTGGAACGACGGCATGGACAAGGTTGGCGAACACGGCAATGGCGAGAGCGTGTGGCTCAGCTTCTTCCTGTATGAGGTGTTGATGCGCTTCGCCGAAATCGCCGCGGCGCGCAACGATACGCCTTTCGCCTCCCGCTGCCATACCGAGGCGGCGCGACTGCGCGACAACATTGAAGCCAATGGATGGGATGGCGAATGGTATCGACGTGCCTACTTTGACGACGGCACCCCCCTCGGTTCGGCGCAAAACGCGGAATGCCAGATCGACTCGATTTCGCAGAGCTGGTCGGTGTTGTCGGGCGCTGGCAATCCGGAGCGGTCCCGCATGGGGATGGCGGCAGTAGACCGCCGGCTGGTGCGACGCAGCGATGGCATCGTCCAATTGCTCGATCCACCGTTCGACAAGTCAGACCAGAACCCCGGCTATATCCGCGGCTATGTCCCGGGCGTGCGCGAGAACGGCGGGCAGTACACGCATGCCGCCATCTGGACCGCCATGGCCTTCGCCAAAATGGGAGACGGGCAACGGGCTTGGGAGTTGCTGCGAATGATCAACCCGGTCAATCATGGCAAGACCGGCAGCGACATCGCGACCTACAAGGTGGAACCCTATGTTGTGGCGGCCGACGTCTATGCCGTGGCGCCGCATACCGGACGCGGCGGCTGGACCTGGTACACCGGCTCGTCCGGATGGATGTATCGCCTTATGGTCGAATCATTGCTGGGGCTGACGCGCGCGGGCGACAAGCTGGAGATTGCGCCATGCCTGCCGGATGACTGGACCAGCTTCGCAATGCAGTATCGCTACATGGATACGACTTACCGCATCTCCGTACGCCAGGAGCTTGCATCAGGTGTGAAGGCGCGGATTGCACTGGACGGTGTGGAGCAGGACCGGGCCGAGATTGCGCTGGTCAATGACTTGCTGCCGCACCTGGTTGAAATCACCTTGCCGGCGCGACCGGTGGCATCGGTCGCCGCGGTGTAAAACGGGCCTTGGCGAAACGGGCTGCGACACGGGCGTCGAGCACTGCAGCGTGAAACTAGCAGCGCCACCGCCCACCGCTTGGCCGCGATCTTAAGTCGTGCCGCGTTGATCTTCTTGATCAGCGTGTTGCAGAACAGGTTCTTGCCACGCTCTCGCGCCGGGATGGGTTGGAACATCGGGTTCCTGGACTGCGAGGTGTACCGGGCAGCCGCCAAAAGCGGTGAGACGCGTGCCTCGGGTCCGGTCCGGGCCGGCGCCATCGGAACAGGTTGCCGCTCAAGGCGCCTTTCCGGGATGCGCCCCGCCGCGCTCTATTGTCTGCAAGACGCAGCGTTGCGCTGCCAGCGTGGACTGGATCAGCTCGAGCGCACGCAACGGATTTGCCTCGCCGCACATGAAAATGTCCACGGCCGCAAATCCGAGTTCGGGCCAGGTGTGAATCGAGATATGCGACTCGGCCAATAGCACCACGCCAGTCACGCCTTGCCCGGGGCCGAAACTATGGAAATGACTGTGCAGTATGGTGGCACCGCAGGCCAACGCACTGTTGCGCAGCAGGGCCTCGATGGCAGCCGGATCCACCAATTTTTCTGACGCGATGCCGGCCAGGTCACCCAACAGGTGCACGCCAACGGCTTGATGGAGGAGCCCACTCATTTATGTCCTCCGCCACCCCCGCCGCTGGAGCCCCCGCCGGTCGACGAACTCCAGCCGCTGCCTGATCTTCCGCCCGATCCACTCGACGCGTTCGATACCGTCGAAAAGAAATTCCTCCAGCTAAAGCCAGAGGTCAATAAGGTCACAAAAATGGCATAGATCAGGAATTTGGTTTTCATTTCCCGTCCTGGCCGAGCGACTTCAGGTAGCGCGCCGGGAAATACACCGCGGCGATGCCGAGCGCGACCGGAAACCAGGTGCGCCCAAATGTAGCCAGAAGCGGGATCGCATTCAGGACCAGGATGATGAGGATGAATTTGCGCACCAGGCTTGCCAGCGCGTCGCCCGGTACCGCCTTTGCGGGCGCGACCCCCTTGCCAAACCAGGCAAGCACCTGATCCGCGCTAACCGGTGTGGACCTCGACCAGGTAATTTCTTGCGGCGTGATTTCGGCTGCCAGCTTATTGGGGCCGCTCTCGAATTCGATATTCTCGGTACGGTCCCCCACGCTGACGCGCCAGTTGAAAGCGCCCGCCGCAAACATCACCCGCGCCGGATAGCGGCTGAACTTGCGGTAGCTGACTGGCCCCAGCGTGGCGACGTCTTCCTGCCGCCACTCCGGCCAGTCGTCCAGCACCGAAGCGCGCGCCCAGCCCTCGCTGGTTTCAATCAGCCACAAAAAGCCCGAGCCGGGGTTATGCAGCAGGTATTCGGTCCATGGCACGTTCTCGTCGTCGATCAGTTTCATCAAGCCGATGATCTGGTATTTTTTCGTGTCGATCGTGCCTTCGTCGCCAAGACGCAGTGTGGTGCTGACCTGCTCCATGCGCGTGGCGGCATCAAGCACCTGCGCCACCGGGCCGGCCGCATCGAGTCGGGCATGGCAACTTGGGCACAACACCGTTGTGGTCACGCCCGGCAGGTAGGGAATGCTGCTGCCGCAAGAGGGACAGGCCAATGGCTCGACCTTGCCCTTGAATTTTCCGGCGCTGGTCCGGACCTGGTCGTCGTCCCGCAGCAGTTGGCATTGCAGCGACTCGAGCGTGACGGCGCTTCCGGTGTAGACGAGGGGCGTATTGGAATCGGAATAGTCGAGCGTCAGGAAACGGCTGCCGGAACGCAGGTCGGCAACCCTGGCCTGCCAGCCCTTGCCGACGCGGAAAGGCAACTCGCCCTGTCCGCCGATACATTCCGCGGTGCGCACGTCGGCAGCAAGATAGTCGACGCCGTCCAGCATCACGTGCCGGGCGGGCGCCAGTGTTTCGAATGCGGGCAACTGCCCGCGCGCGGGGATTTCCTTCGTCAGCGTGTACTGTCCCGACGCGTCGCCCAGCCACGCCGGATTACCGTCGTCGAACAGCACATACCACTCGTTCCACATGCCACCGGAATAGCGCAACTGGATGCGCCCGATGACACCGAAGGCCACGCCGCCGAAGACCCCGGCTGTGCCGATCTGCACTGGAGAATAGTCTTCCAGCACGTCGGACATCTTGCCCAGGTTTTTGACCGAATCGGCATCCTTCAGGATGGTGGTCTTGCAAAATTCGCAGACCGCCAGCACCGACGCATGCGATCGAAACTGGACCGGCGCACCGCAACCTGGGCAAGCGACTTGCTGCATGCCGCGCGCCCTAGCCGATCAGCTTTTTAAGCAGTTCGGCCTTCGCGGCATCGTAATCTGTCGTGGAGATCAAGCCCTTGTCGAGCAAGCCCTTCAACTTCCCGAGGCGTGCTTCAATTGACTCTTCTGCCGCTGCGCCGGTGGTGGACGAGGGAGTGGCGGAAGCAGGCGCGATTGGGGCAGCCGCTCCGGCTGCTGCCGCTGCGCCAGCAAGCCCTTGCGACATGACATTGCCAAACGCGACGCCCGACGCCAACCCCGCCCCAAGGCCCGCGAGCCCGCCTTCATTTTGCGCGGCGAGTGGTATGGAACTTGCGACCTGAAATTTGGTAAAGCCGCCCATCTTGTCGGCGCCAAGGCTGCCCTTCATGCCGGCCGAGATGCGTTCGTCGAGCGCTGCCTGAAGATCTTCTGACAGGCTGACGCTCGACACGTTGAACTCGTCGAGGCCGAGGCCGTATTTTTCGAAGGCTTTCGTCAAGTCGCCGCGTATTTGCTGCGCCATCAATGTCTGGTTGGCCGCCATGTCAAGGAAGGGCACGTTTGCATTGCCGAGCGAATTGGCCATCGTGGCCAGCAGAATGCCGCGCAACTGGTCTTCGACTTCATCGCGCGTGTACTGCTCGCGGGTGCCGCTGATCTCAGTGAAAAATTTACGGGCTTCGGCGA
Source organism: Herminiimonas sp. (assembly GCA_028292265.1). Lineage (GTDB taxonomy): Bacteria > Pseudomonadota > Gammaproteobacteria > Burkholderiales > Burkholderiaceae_D > JAQGMR01. Next base: position 75,273 of record JAQGMR010000042.1, on the reverse strand, counting down.
CGCGATACGAATAGATCCCAAAGGCGCGAATCCGGATCATGTCGAAATCCTTGTCGCTGATCGTCACCGGCTGGGTGGTGCCCCACTTCCGTCCCGTTTGAACCCGGGTGCTGAAAAAATAGACATCGGACTTGAAAGGCGAATCAAACAGCTTGTCCCAGTTCCGCAAGTTGGTCAGGACCGGCAGGGTCCGGGTAGTCAACCTGTAATTGCCGGGATTAAATACGTCCGCAACCTGTCCTTCGTTCACGAACACCGCGACTTGTGACTCGCGCACGGTCAGCATCGCGCCGTTCTGTATCTCGAAGTCCTGCATCGGAAAACGCCAGGCCAGTACGCCCTCGCCGGTCTCGTTCCACTGCAGTACATCGATGAATTGCTTCTTGATGAATGAACCGATACTCATGATGGTTCCCCTGTGAAGGTTGGTCTGCAAGGTTTAAGTCACTGCGTGGCCGGCGCCGGGAAGTCAGGAGATACAGCCTGCGTTGATTGCACCGATCGAAATTGAAATTGCCCCCATCAAGCCACCGAAGGCGGTATTGCCAGACTCGATATGCTCCTTCGAAATGTGCAGGAGCCGACACGTTATTGCATAGGCCGCAACCTGCACCACCATCGAACCTACTCCCCAACCAAGAAATTCAACGTAATTGGAAGTATGTAACAAGCTGGAAGCCAGGGTCAGCGAAAAACCAATAAGTGCGCCGCCAAGCGACAGCGCCGCGGCATTGTTACCCTGTCGTATCAGCAGAATCTCGTCGATCGGCGTAATCCAGGTATAGACTAGGAAAAACCCTACAAGCAACCCGCTGGCAGTGAGCAGGTGCAGGGCATAGCTGACGATGGCGGGCAAGGCGATCTCCCTGGAGCAAATTGACCAATGGAATCCCTATCTTATTCCCGCGGCAGAGGAATAGGTGACGAGAAGGATCAGATTCGCGCGTATATTATTCCCGCGAACTGATCTAACTCCATGGCCAGAAGCATACTTATCCTTTCCGTCTTTGTCGTCGCGTCCTGCGGGCTTGCCTATGAGCTCATTGCCGGTGCGCTCTCGAGCTATTTGCTGGGCGATTCGATACTGCAATTCTCTACGGTCATCGGCTGCTACTTGTTCGCCATGGGCGTCGGCGCGCACTTCTCCAAATTCATCGACGACGAAGACCTGCTGGCGCGCTTCGTCGACATTGAACTGGCGGTAGGAATGGTTGGCGGCGTTTCGGCCGCTCTGCTGTTCCTGAGCTTTTCCTGGCTTCCCACACCGTTTCGTACCCTGCTGTATGTGCTGGTGTTCCTGATCGGAACCTGCGTGGGGATGGAAGTACCGCTGGTCATGCGCGTACTGCATGCGCGTCAAAGCGGCTTCAATGAGCTTGTCAGCCGCGTGCTGACTTTCGATTACCTCGGTGCACTCGCCGTCTCGCTGCTATTTCCCCTGGTGTTGGCACCTACTCTCGGGCTGGTCCGCACCGGCTTCCTGTTTGGCATGCTGAATGTCGGGGTTGCGCTGTGGACCATCCACACCTTTCGCGCCGAACTCAAGAATGTAGCCGGCCGCTTGCTCCGATCGGCCGCGGTGCTTGTCCTACTGATGACCGGGTTCGGGTTGTCGGACCGACTTGTGAATTGGGGAGAGCACGGTCTTTTCGGGGATGAGATCGTCTACTCCACCACAACGCCTTACCAGAGGCTGGTAGTGACGCGCTGGAAGGATGACCTGCGCCTGTACATCAACGGCAACCTGCAGTTTTCGACCCGCGATGAGTACCGCTATCACGAAGCGCTGGTGCACCCGGCCCTGCAAGCGCTGCCATGGGCGCGCTCGGTACTGGTGATGGGCGGCGGCGATGGCCTGGCACTGCGTGAAATACTGCGCTATCCGAATATTAGGCACGTGACCCTGGTGGATCTCGATCCGGCAATGACGACCGCCTTCGCGCAGCGCGCTGAATTGGTGAAGCTTAACCAGGGCTCGCTAACCGATCCGCGTGTCAAGGTCATCAACGCCGATGCCGCGATCTGGCTGCGCGATCAACAGGACATGTTCGATGCAGCCATCATCGACTTCCCCGATCCGTCCAGTTTCGCGTTGGGCAAGCTGTACTCGGTACCGTTCTACGACAGCGTGAAGCGGCACATTGCTGAGAACGGCATCATCGCGGTGCAGTCGACTTCGCCTTACTTTGCGCCCCATGCGTTTTGGACCATCGACGCCACGTTGCGCGAAGCCGGCTGGAAAACGACGCCGTACCACGTCTACGTTCCCTCGTTTGGCGAGTGGGGATTCATCGTCGCCTCTATCAGACAGCCCTTCGTCCCGTCGCCAGTTTATCGCTTGCCAATGCGCTACCTCAATGCCGATACCACGCGCGAAATGTTCGCATTCCCGCCGGACATGCCAGCGCTTCAGATGGCGCCAAACCGGCTGGATACACAGTCACTGGTTCACGAGTTCGAGCAGGACTGGCGCCATGTCATTCGCTAACGCGGCAGGCGGCCAGTCCGTCTAATGCAACGACGCTCCTTCCTGATTGGCGCAGGCGCGGCGGCCCTTGGCGTTGGAGGGCTGTGGCGAGCGCAAGAGATCCCCGCGCAGGTCCATTCTCCGGGCAAGGCCGAAGGCCATTTCCTGCGCGACCGGCGGTCTCTGCCGGCGCCCGGTTCCGCCATTGACGTCGATGTCGTCATACTCGGCTCCGGGATCGCCGGACTGACCGCCGCATGGAAGTTGCAACGCGAAGGCATGTCAAACTTTCTTGTCATTGACGGTCCGGAACTGTATGGCAACGCAGCAGGAGGGAAGTCGGGCGAGCTCGCCTATCCCACCGGAGCCCATTACCTGCCCATTCCGTCGATGGAATCCTTTCACGTACGCGAGATCCTCGACGACCTCGGTATCATCCGCGGCAATCCCGCTCATGAGCGGCCGCGGTACGATGAACGGGCGCTGCGGCACGGGCCCGGCGAGCGCATTCTCTTCGACGGCCGCTGGCAAGAAGGCCTGCTTCCAGGCGAGGGCGTGCCGCCCCACGAACTGGAGGAACACAAGCGTTTCTCCATTGAGGTGGAGCGCTTGCGAAGCCTGCGCGGCGGCGACGGCAAACGCATCTTTGTGATCCCGACCACTGAATCGTCACGCGACCCGGAATGGATGGCGCTGGACCGGATCACGTTCAAGACATGGACCGACCAGCAAGGCTATCGCTCCCCCACATTGCGCTGGTATCTCGATTACTGTTGCCGCGATGATTACGGCAGGCGGGCGGACCACGTCTCGGCCTGGGCGGGACTGCATTACTTCTGTTCGCGCAGCGGCAAGGCTGACAATGCAGAGGACGGCGCCTGGCTGACATGGCCCGGCGGCCTGCATCCCGTTGCCGAAGCAATGGACAAGGCCGCTGGCAGCCGTCGAAGGCGCGGCACGGCAGTCTCGGTAAAACAGTCCGGCGCGGGCGTTGAGGCGCTGTGCCTTGAATTGGTGGACGGCGTGCCGCGGACCTTCCTCGTCCGGGCACGCAAGGCCATCTGCGCCATGCCTTTGCAAGTCGCAGCCCGCGTGGTCACGGCGATCAAGGACTATGGGTTCGATCAGGCACTTCACATGCCTGCCTACGCGCCCTGGATGGTGTCGAACTTCATGATGAATACGTTCCCCGAGGAACGGCCCGAAGCGCCGCTGGCCTGGGACAACGTGGTGTACCAACAGCCGGGGCTGGGATTGGGCTATGTCGTTTCAACCCATCAAGACATCCGGGTCGCGCCGCCCGCCAGAACCGTTTTCACGGCCTGGACTGCCTTGTCGGACCGCAGTCCCCTGGATGCGGCACGATGGATGGAGTCAGCCACTCCGGCGGAACTGCTGAGCGTCGCCAGCGCCGATCTGAGGGCCGCGTACGGATGGAGGCTGGCGGCCTGCGTCGAGCGGGTTGAAATTACCTTGCGTCCCCATGCAATGGCAACGCCCCTTCCCGGCTTTCGGTCCAACGCCGGACTGAACGCCCTGCGCACGCTGGATGGTCCAGTGCTATTTGCGCATGGGGACCTGTCGGGCCTCTCGCTGTTCGAAGAGGCTGCATGGTGGGGGTATCGCGCCGCGAAATTGAGCCTGTAAAGAATCGAAGAGTTGGAAGAATCGGGGACAGACCGAGGTAACCCGGTTTTCTAGACTGTCCCGGTTTTCGTGTGACCTCGGTCTGCCCCCGGTTTTCAGGGTTTCGCTCCACCGTTTCGACGACTCGTCGCAAAGCGGTTCGCAGAGAAAAGGCTGCCCCCTACGATCGCTCCATCGCAACCACAGATTGGAGAATCGTCATGTTTGAACAAGTCATTCGCAACACACCGGTGTGGGTCTGGGGACTTTTCCTGGGTCTGCTCACCTTGGGTATCAGTCAGTCGCTCAACCGGACCGTCGGCTTGCGGCGTGCCACCGTCACGTCGCTGGCAATGGCCGGGCTTTCGCTGTACGGAACGGTGAGTGCCTTCGGCAGCGCCTCCGCGGTTTTGCTGGCCTGGCTGGCGGCGGCGGTTGGCGTCGCGGTATTCATACTTTCACGGCCGCTGGCCGCGCAGACCCGCTACGATCCGGACACGCGCCGGTTCTTCCTGCCTGGAAGCTGGATCCCGCTAGGGCTGATGATGGGGATTTTCTTGACCAAGTACGTGGTGGGCGTGATGCTGGCATTGCAGCCGGCGCTGATGCACCAGTCTGGCACGGCAATCGCAGTTGCCGCGCTGTACGGCGCCTTCAGTGGCGCCTTCCTGTCTAGGGCAGTCCGCCTGTTGCGGCTTGCGTTACGGGTTCAGGCAGGGCGTGGCGCAACCGCACCCGCTGCTGGCACCGCCTGAGTCGATACTTCCCGGCGCATCCGGTCGGTGACATCCATGCCAATACCGCGGTAGCCGGTGAAGCGGCACTCGGTATCAAACATCGGTTCGCCGCTGACCTGCAGGTATTGGATCGTGCCATCGTCGTTACTGCGGCTGTAGACGAAATCGAGGAATGGCTGGCGCGACGCAATATTGGCGACCAGCACGGCACGTTCCGCCGCATTCCAGCGTCCGGACGCGGGCGTTCCGGGGGCGCCGGCATTGCCATGCAAATCCTCCGGTTCGAGCCCGAGCATTTCCAGGACCGGGCCAGACGTACGGGTAAACTTTCCGAGCGCGTCCTGCTCCCAGTACCAGTCGGATGACAACTCGGTAAAGCTCTTGAAGCGCGCTTCGCTCTCGCGCAGTTCGGCGGTGCGCTCCAGCACAGTCTGTTCGAGTACCTTGTTGTAGTTGTCGAGCTTGCGATAGAGCAGCCGCACTTCAAGCATGTTGTGAATACGCGTCTGCACTTCAATCAGGTCGAACGGCTTGCTGACGAAGTCCTTGGCGCCGGCCTGCAGTGCACGCAGTTTGTGCCCAGGTTGCGCTGTGATGACAAGCACAGGCAGATAGCCGTCGGTCTCGATCTTTTTCAGCCCCTCGATGACTTCGAAGCCATCCATTTCCGGCATTTGCAAATCCAGCAGGATCAGGTCGTAGCGATGCGCCAGGTGCTGTGGGCACACCGCACGCGGATCCATGGTGGACGAAATGCGCAAGTAGCCTGCATTGCGCAACATTCGTTCCAGAAGCTGGACATTGGCAAGCTGGTCATCAACGATCAGGATGCTGGCGTTGAGTATTTCGGATGGTTCAAGCATGTCGTTCTTCCCAAAATCGTTAATCTGCCGCGCGGCGACGATAGGCCAACCCGTCGATGTCCGCCATGCCGTGTTCGGCCGCGTAGTACAGCGCGGTGTCCAGCGCATCCATGAATTCGACCACCTTGATCGGCTTGGTCAGATAGCGGAAGAAGCCAGCCTCAAGCCCCTTCTCGATATCACTCGGCACCGCATTGGCCGACAGCGCCAGGACAGGAATGTGCGCCGTCGTTGGATCGTCGCGCAAAACCTTGAGTGCGCCGAATCCGCTGATGCCCGGCAAATTGATGTCCATCAGGATAACGTCCGGCTGGTGGGCCCGTGCCATCTGGATGCCGAGATGGCCATCGATTGCCGTCAATAATTCCAGGTCGCTGCGCCGGGCAATAAGTTGTTCAACCAGGCTCAGGTTGGCCGGGTTGTCTTCAACGTATAGCAAGGTACGCTTCGATGACGGACCGTGCACGACGGTCTTGCCAGCCAGCGGCACATCGGATTGGTGCGCCGGCATGGGCAGGAGTTGCGGCGCGCCGGAGATCGCAAGCTCAAACCAGAAGACGCTGCCATCGCCGACCCGGCTCTCCACACCGATCACGCCACCCATCAACTCGACCAGTTGCTTGGTGACGACGAGGCCAATGCCGGTACCCTCTTCCGCGCCAGCCTCCTGGCCAAGCCGGTTGAACGGCTGGAACAGTTGCTCAAGCTGCGCGGGCGCGAGACCGGCGCCGGTATCCTTGACGCTGACCCGTACCCGATTTTCGCCGCTAATGGTGCACTCGACAACGACCTCGCCGCCATCGCGGTTGTACTTGATGGCGTTCGACAGCAAGTTGATCATGACTTGCTTCACACGTACCCGGTCAGCGTGGATGCAGAACTGGCTGTCCAGGCGCGGAAACGTCATGCGTATGCCGCGCTGCTGGGCCTGCGGTTCTATCATTGCCTCGCAGTCCTGAAGCACGTCCGTCAGCACCATGGCCTCCTGCTCGATGGTCACCTTGCCGGATTCGATCATTGCGAGATCGAGAATTTCGTTGATCAGGCGCAGCAGATACCAGCCAGCCTGCAAAATCTGGTCTATCGATTGCTTCTGTTCCGAAGTCGGGGGTGGCGATTCCGATGCCATGAGTTGCGCAAAACCGAGCACCGCATTAAGCGGCGTACGCAGCTCATGGCTCATGCTCGACAGGAATTCTGATTTTGCGCGGTTGGCTGTTTCTGCAGCGGCCTTCGCGCTTTCCAGTTCAAGATTGTTGACCTGCAGCGTATGCTCGAAGCGCTTGCGGTCTGTCACGTCGCGCGCCGCGGCGAACACGCCCTGCAGGTTGCGATCGCGATCATGGAAGGTCGTGGCGTTGTAGGAGACCACGGTTTCCTTGCCGGCCCGGTCATGCGCGGTCAACTCGTAGTTCGTCACCTTGCCTTCACGCAGCACGCGGGTGATCGCGGCTTCGGCGCGTTCCGGGTCGGTGAAATAATTCTTGAACGGCGCACCAATCAGTTCATCGCGCGTGCAGCCGGTCAGGGCTTCCATTTGCTGATTGACGTCGCTGATAATGCCGCGCGGGTCGGTCGTCATCAAGGCGTCGATGTTGGATTCAATTAGCGAGCGCGTATAAAACTGCTGATCGCGCAGACGCTGGTCAAGCAGGGCCTGTTCGGCTTCAACCCGCTTGCGCGCCGTATTGTCGGTGCCGATCAGCAGGTAACCAATAACCTTGTCTTCCGCGTCGCGCAGTGCCGTGACCGAGACGACCGCAGGGAAGCGGCTGCCGTCCTTGCGAATGTAGGTCAATTCATAAATATCTTCGATGCCGCGTGAAGCCTTGAAAACCAGCGCTTCAAAGCCTGGCGTGATCGGCGTACCCAGCTCGCTGCTGAGGGCCTGTGCGCGGGCGATCAATTCCTTCGCGTCCGAGATGCCGGCCGGCGTGATCTTGTCGACAACGTCCGCCGCCTTGTAGCCAAGCATGCGTTCGGCGCCGACGTTGAAGATCTGGATCACACCCTGCGCATCGGTCGCGATGCCGGAGAAATTGGCGCTGTTGAAGATGGCGTATTGCAGCGCTTCAGCCTTCAGGAAGGTTTGTCGCACGGCCCCTCGCCGCGACAGGGCAGGTGTCCGCTCACGCGTCAGCCACTTCACGCAGGCGTAGAGCAGGACACCGAATGCCAGCAGCAAGCCGGTGCCAGCCTCGATCACCTCAACCGGCACGACCTCGCGCAGTGCATGGCTTATCACGATGCCGCCAAGGAGCAGCATGACGGCCAGCGTCATGCCGAGTCCAATTGACTTGAGCCGATCGATCGACGCCTTTTCCATTCCAGACATAGATTGAATCCAATATTGATTCAGGTGAAGCGCTGTCGCCGGCAGAGGCCGGAAAGGAAGCAAAAATCCCGGACCTCGAAGGGTCTATGCTCCGGTCGGTTTATAAAGCTGCTATGAATGCAGCACCCTTGCGACCTGCTGCTTGCTCATGCCACGCGGCTCACGATCGCGGGCGCCTGGCGCTGCCGCACATCGGACAGCAGTCGTAAAACTTCCTTGCGGACTACCGCGTAGCATTCGCAAACAGCCCCTTCAAGACCGGATCGATTCAGGACAGTTATGTGGCCGCGGCGATAGCGGATGTATCCCGCTGTCTGCAACCTGCCTGCAGCCTCGGTTACGCCTTCCCGGCGTACGCCAAGCATGTTTGCGATCAGCTCCTGGGTCATGGTCAGTTCATTTGTAGGCAACCGGTCTAGCGTCAACAACAGCCAGCGACACAACTGCTGCTCCACTGAGTGGTGCCGATTGCAAACGGCCGTCTGAGACATTTGGGTCATCAGCGCCTGGGTGTAGCGCAGCAACAGGCGCAACACCGGACCAGCACGATTGAATTCTTCCATCAGCACATGCGCCTTAAGGCGGTAGCCGTGGCCGCCGGTCTGAACCACGGCACGACTGGGCGTTGAACCTCCCCCCATGAATACGGATACTCCCAGAACGCCTTCGTTGCCGACGCCGGCCGACTCGGAAGAACCACCGTTCTCCAGAACATAGTGCAGCGAAACGATCGAGGTCGTTGGAAAGTAGACGTATTGCAGCTTGGCACTCGACTCATACAACACGTCGCCGAGCAACATGGGAACCAGCTCCAGGTGCGGGGAAAGACGATCGAATTCCGCATCGAGCAAGGCTGCCAACAGGTGATTCTGATTAGGATCGTGCATGGTTGATTTTGTGTCTACGATTCAACAATCGGACGAGTTGGAGAGGCAGATAAGGTACCACGCCCCATGCAGCAAAACCCCTGCAAACATTCATATGCGCAAGATAGTGCCGCACATTACTGCGGTCTGTGTGCTGCCGCACACAACGCGTCTTGGCATCGCGCCAACATCGTTTCCATAACGACAAAGCTGTGTGTGTTGCCGAACAGACCCTTCCCCTTCAAAGCCTCAATCTGTGCCCACTGCCTTGACATGTCATCGACCTCGCAGTTGCCGCAAGCCGCAAGGCGCGACATGCATCGGCCGCTTCACCGCAATCCGCGGCGACGGACCGAAACTCACCGGGAAAACCATAATGAAAAACCTCAAACTCGTTTCGACCCTGCTCGCCGCACTCATGCTGACCGCCGTTGTTGGTTGTGCTTCGACCCGCACTCAGGAAAGCACCGGTCAATACGTCAATGACAGCGCCATAACGACTTCGGTCAAGGCCGCCATTTTGAAAGAGCCGTCACTCAAGGTCGCCGAGATCAATGTCGAGACCTTCAAGGGCGTCGTGCAGTTAAGCGGCTTCGTCCGCTCGAACGAGAACATTGCGACAGCAGTGAGCGTTGCCCGCGGCGTGAATGGCGTGCAATCAGTTCGCAATGACATGCGCGTTAAGTAATGGCCATGACGGCTGCATTAACGTGGCCGTCGCCGTTTGATCCATATCTATTCACTAAAAGGACACCAAAATGAAAACCATCAAAATCGTCGCAATGCAGACCGCCACCATCGTTTTTGCCGTGGCACTGACCGGTTGCGCCGGCATGTCACGCAATGAAACGCACACGGCCGTCGGCGCTGGCGCTGGCGCCGTTGCCGGTGCTGTGCTGACCAACGGTAGCGCGATCGGTACCGTTGGCGGCGCGGCAATCGGCGGCCTCATCGGCAATCAGGTAAAGTAATTCGGCTCAGGCACGTGCCTTAATAAACGGACCATGCCTGAACGCCCTGTTGTATTGATGACCTGGTCCGCTGGTTAGTCGCCAGTGTGCATCAGGGCTTCGTGTTTGAAAATCCCCTCTCCGTCTTGTCGATAGAGAGGGGATTTTTTATGCGCTTTTGAAGGATGCTTTCGAAAGCTGCTTGTGGAAGCTGCTTCTGCGAGCCGATGCTAAAGGCTGTGGTAAGAGCTGATTCTGAAAGCTGATTCTGAAAGCTGATTTGCAAGCTGCAACGGACATTTATGCGCCGCCAGTAAATCCGCTTGAAGGTGAGGTAAATCCTGGAAAACGACCCACTACGCCGATCAGGCCGACGAGGCCAACCAGCAGCGTAACCATGCCGCCCGCGAGCAAGAATATGTCTTCCTGGTCCGGTGAGGAGAAGGTGAGGAACCTGGCGATCAGGCCAACGGGATGCAGCATCGGCGCGTTCATCGCGACCAGACCGGTGCACACGGCAAAGGCTCCCCAACATATAACGCCGCCGCAAATTCGTCTGTTCATGGTTCTCGCCCTCAATTTCTTTTCAATGTTTTCGCCTCTTTTCAGCGTGAGACCATTGTCTCGCGCGGCAGCAGAATTTTCCGTGCGTTGACGTACGGTGCATGTGTTTTCTGCTGCAAATACGCAACGCCATGGCGCAGCTGTCGCATCGGCACAGCCACAGGAACAGGAACAGGGCAACTGCGCACATTGCAGCGGTACTGCGAGGCGCTGCAACGGCACCATTTGGAAGAGGTGGCCAACAGGACGCCAGTACCGCGTGCGGCAACGAAAAGCAAATCATGAACGTAAAACGGCCCCGCTTTCACGGGGCCGCTCACTATGCTGTCAAGTCACCTGGCGATGGACCAAAGGCAGTCCCGGCCACCGACCAGAAGCTTACATTTCGCGCGTCATGACGCCATCGTTGATGCGTACCCGGTCTCCAGTGTGGAATCCCTGGTCCGACGGCAGCGATATGGTTTGTGTGCCGCCGTTTTGCAAGCGCACGACCATTTCAACATGCTGCGATTTCTTGACGTTGCCTTCGATCGCACGGCCAGCAAGCGCGCCGCCAACCACGCCGGCAAGGGTTGCTACCGTTTTGCCGTTACCGCCGCCGACCTGGTTACCCAGCAGTCCGCCAACCACGCCGCCACCGATGGTGCCGAGGTAATTGCCATCGCCCTGCGTCTCGACGACGTTCACCGCTTCAATCGTGCCGCAATTGCTGCAGATTCTTTGTACAGGCGCCGCCGCAAGCATCAACGGCTTCTGCAGCGTCGTTGTCGTTACTCGGTCGCCGACACGCAGATTTGCCGTCACAACACTATTCGTTGCGATCCGGTCACTGCGCTTGATCGTGTAGTTCGCTGCATATTCGCCGCTCCGCACTTCAGGCAGGAAGAACACGCCGCGCGAGCCCGCGATTGTGATCTCCGCCTTGCCGCCTGGCGTACCGAAGAGCGTGAAAGGCAGCACGTTGCCACCAACCAGATCATTGGTTGGCCGTACGTCAAAGCGCGAAATCTTTGGATTGTTCGCGTTGGCCGGATCCGGCGTGTGAGCACCGACGCCTACTTGCAAGGACTCGCTCAGGACGGCGCTGGCCACCTGATTGCCAATCCGCAGATTCGCCGTGACCGCACTGCGGGCCACGATCTTGTCTTGTGAACCGATGGTGTAAGTGCCTTCGTATTGGCCCGGCTCGACTTCAACCAGATTCAAGTTGCGGCGCGCGCCAGCAATACGCAGGGTCGCTGTGCCGCCTGGCGTGCCAAAAACGCTGAAGTCGAGTTCTTCGCCGGGCACCAGTCTCGCCACTTCATTCACATTAAAGCCTTCGATGCGCGGTGCGTTGGAAGGGTTGGCACGACGCTGCGTATATTGCGGCGTAGGTTGCTGTCCGTTGTATTGCTGCTGGCCGCTGTATTGCTGTTGACCGTTGTATTGCTGTTGGCCGTTATATTGCTGCGCGCTTGCTTCACCCGCCATGACGGACAGTGCAAGTACCGGTAGCAGGGCGAGGTGTAAAACGCGGCCGCTCTTGATGGTTTTAATGGTTTTGATGGTGTTCCCCTTGTTTTAGTAAATTGTTCTGGTGTTCTGGTGTTGTGCAGTCGTGCAGCTATTTGTTATGCCCGGATGCGTCGCGCATCGCGATCCATCGTCGCGTCAGTCATGCCCGTGGTGCTTGCCTTCCTTGTGCTTGTTCTTCTCGTACTTGCGCTCATCGTTGCGCTCATGCACGGCAGCGCTAACCGCCTGGCCATGGTTGCGTGGATTGTCGCGCCACTCGACGGCACGTACCTGGCGCTCGCGCCAATCGTTTTCGTACTGCGGATGTACATAGACCGGCCGCGGTTGCACGTACACCGTACGGGGCTGAACGTAGACCGGTTGTGGTTGCGCATACACGCCAGGAACGCCAATGTTGATGTCAACATTGGCTGCCATGGCGGACGAGGCCGCGAGCACTAGCGTGGCGCAGGCGATCAAGCCTGCTGATACGGAAAGAGATTTCTTCATGACGGGTACTCCTGTTGTTAGAGTCAACTCATTGAACTTCATAACGCGCCGGGTCGGAACACTCGAACGGTAAGGCGCGTTACGAAACATGTCCTGCAAACAATGCCGTTAAGGTTTGGTAACGACGTTCTGGTCGAGCGTCACGGCCGTACCCGCCATCAGCCTGCCGTTGATGGATGCGCCTGTCTTCATGGCGATCGATGTTTGCGACAGGATCACGCCCTTGAACTGGGCGGTGGTGCCGATTTCAGCAGCGCCAAAGGTTTGCCAAAAAATGTTCTGGGGCAGCGCACCGCCAGCAAGAATCACCTTCACGCCGGAACCGACGGTCATGCCTTGCGCCACCTGGAATATCCAGACGTCGTTCGGGCCACCGGTAAGGGTGACGTCAGTCGGAATCAGCACGGGCGTACTCCACTTGTAAGTGGCCGGGCTAAGGTTCAGTCCGCCTAGGTTCCCGGACGCCAGTTCGGTATAGTCCGGCGCGCGACCTGCCGCGTCGGTATAGGCGGTGCCCTTATCGGCGATTGCAGCGGTAAGCCGTGTCGCATCGTTTACGCGGCAAGGCAGGGGACCAGCCGCGTCAGCGGTGTAAATAACGCCCGTTACCTGGGCACAGCTCAGGCCAATTCCGGCACCGGTAGCGGGACTCAAGCCAACGTCACCGGTGACGGCCGACGTCGGCACGTTGGTGATCGCCGACTGTGCCAGGATTGCGAAATTGCTCGAGCTCCGCAGGTCCACCGCAGCGGGGCCACGACCGGCCACGGTGCCGCTGCCGCTGCCATTGCCGCCGGCGCCTGCATTGAGAGTGCCAGTACCGGTTCCAGCGCCAGGTGTGGTTGTCAGGCTTGCGGATCCGCCAACGCCGACTGAAGCCGTGCTGTCACTTCCACCGCCACATCCGGCCACCATTGCGCTGACCAGTAGTGTCATCGTCCATATCGACGGCTTCGACAGCGACTCAAATTTGACCATTTTGTTTCCTTGTGTGATCGGTGCTGCCGGAACCCCGGCACCGGTTTTTTCGAGAGGGCGGCTCATGTCCACCCCATTCATCCGGATGACGAAGGAAAATCCCTCGCCGACGCTTCCGTTATCCACTATTGCCGTACGGCTATCCGTTCGCTTGCGTACATAGGAACGCAAACGTGGTTGCGCCGATACGAATTGCAATTTGGCGAGGAGATCGGTAACGAGAAATCGTTGGACCGGACGGGAGCCGATGAGAAATGGAGAGAGCGCGGAGGCCATGCAAATCAAATGCTGCGGACTGGAGGGGCGGTTGAGGCGCCAGGGCATGGACAAGCCGCGCTGGTGGCCGCGGCTATTTTGGTCGGCACCTTTGCTGAGATCTGATGACCCGCTGAGATTTGATGACTTGCTGACGTCTGATGACTTGCTGAGATTTGAGAACTTGCTGAGATGCGGTGACTTGCTGATTTACTGGGTTTGCTGCTTTGCTGCCTTGCTGCCTTGCTGCTTTGCTGCTTTGCTCATCAGTTCTACTTACTGACTGGCCGCCAGTACATGAACGAGAAAACCGCTGAGTAGGAACGATGCTGGCGGTCCGAAACGCAGGGCCGCCAGCTCTTGCCGCTGCAATCTAGATGCCGCGGCCACTAATCAATTTGACCAGCACCATAACTACGGCGACCACCAGCAGGATATGGATGAAGCCACCGATCGTAGTGGACGTGACCAGGCCCAGGACCCAAAGGATTAGCAGGATGACGGCGATTGTATAGAGCATGGTTTCCCTCTTTCTTGTATGTGATGTTTTCGGTCCGGTGTCAGCCTGACTGGCTGCACCACCCACGGCGACGAAGCATCGATATGGTGGCGCAGCGCCGACAGCACCGGCATTGCGGAAATGATTATCTCCAGAGATCAGCGCATGTTCTGTGCGGTGACATACACAACGAGGCCCGCCTTCCTCCGCCCTCCACTTTGCCCTTCCCCTCTCGGTGCGGCACCGTACATACCCTGCAAGGCCGCACCGCTATTCTTGCCACATACCTTAAAGGGAGACACGCATGAATTCAGTACTGAAAGTTGGCGCGCTGCTGGTCGTTACAACCGGCGTACTCGGTGGCTGTGCAACCTATGATTCGCAGCCGGCCTACCCCGGCGCGTACCCGTCGTCGGCGTATCCGGCCCAGTACCAATCTCCGAATCAGTCCTCGTATCAAGGTCCATATCAGGGTCCATATCAAGGTCCATATCAAGGCCAGAATCCAGGGCCGTACCAGGGCCAATATCAAGGTCAGAATCCAGGCCAGTATCAGGGCCAGAATCAATCGCAGTATCAAGCCAACGCCGTCTACTACGGCTCGATTGAATCGATCGACGGCATTCGTTCCTCGCCAGGGACGAGTGGCGCCGGCGCTATTGTCGGTGGACTGGTCGGCGGCCTGCTAGGTAATCAGGTTGGCGGCGGCAATGGAAATACGGCGGCAACGCTTGCCGGCGCGCTGGGCGGCGCCTACGTGGGCAACAGCGTCGAACGAAACCGCAATGCGCCGGCGCCGGACATGTACCAGATTCGCGTTCGTCTCGACAACGGTGACACCACCGCGGTTACGCAAGACAGCGTGTACGAGTTGCGCGTTGGTGACCGGGTCCGAATCGCTGACGGCCGGGCCTACCGATATTAATTTTGGCTTGTAGCGTGCAGGGAACGGGACTGAGCGTCCCGACAAAAATTTCCGGGCAAGCTGAGCCGTCGTTATGACACTTTGCACTACACCACAATAATTTTTTCAGGAGCAAGCAATGAGCACCATTCTATTGATCGTCCTCGTCCTCATCCTCATCGGCGCATTGCCGACCTGGTCCCACAGCCGGAAATGGGGCTATGGCCCGAGCGGTGTGACCGGCCTGATCGTCGTCGTCCTGATCGTCATGTTGCTGACCGGCCGACTTTAAAACCCATCCAAGGAGCTTTCATGAACACCACTACAAAAAACGCAATTCGGACCGCCATCGCCATCGCGGCCGGCGCCTTGATGATCCATTCCGGTTGGGCTGCGGGCCCGTCGCGTGGCGAATCAATGCAAGACCGCGATCCGGCGCGCTGGTACCAGGAAGACACGACACCACGCGCGCATTTCCAGACATCGCAGAAGGAAGCCGGTGCGGCATACAAGGAAGCTTTAGCGGACTGTAAACAAGACCGCAGCGCCCGTTCCGAGCGCTCGGTTTGCCTGCGCCGGGCCGCCATGCACTACGACGAAGCGATGGCCGAAGCAAGGCAACAGGCGCGCGGATCACGTCGATAGCCAGCAAACCGTCATGGCGCAGGCTCACTGCAGTTGAGCACCGCGCGGCCATGACGCCATAGCCACACCGGCAGCGTTGTCGCGCTGCCGCACCCACCCTTGTGCCCCTCCAATACTCATGACTGAAGACGAAGTCCGCCGCAATGCGTTTGCCATGCCATTCGACAATCCGGCGTATCCGCCTGGCCCATATCGTTTTGTGGATCGGGAATACCTGATCATCAGCTACCGGACCGATCCGGAAGCGCTGCGCAAGTTGATTCCCGAGCCACTAAAGTTGATTGAACCGGTGGTCCGTTTCGAGTTCATCAACATGCCCGACTCAACTGGCTTCGGTCACTATTGCGAAGCCGGGCAAGTCATTCCCGTCAGCCTGGATGGCGTCTCGGGCGGCTTCGTGCTCAGCATGTATTTGAACGACCATCCACCGATCGCCGCCGGACGCGAACTCTGGGGCTTCCCCAAAAAACTCGGCGATCCGGAATTGCGCGTTCATAAAGACACCCTGGTTGGCACACTCGACTACAGCGATTTCCGGGTCGCTACCGGCTCCATGGGCTTCAAGCATTGCCTGCTCGATTCTGAGGCGGCGAAAAAGTCACTCGAAGCACCCTCCTTCCTGCTAAAAATCATCCCGCATGTCGATGGCAAAGCCCGCATTTGCGAACTGGTGCAATATCGATTGTGCGACGTCGTTGTCAAGGGCGCGTGGACTGGACCCGGCGCGCTGGACCTGAATCCGCATGCGCTGGCGCCGGTGGCAAAACTGCCGGTACTCGAAGTTCTTTCGGCCACCCATATTGTGGCGGATCTCACGCTGCCGCTCGGATTCGTGGCACACGATTATCTCAACCAGAAACGGTAAGGAAAACATCATGCAACTCAAGGACAAGGTCGCCATTATTACGGGCGCCGCCAGCGGCATCGGTCGCGAGATCGCAATCGAATACGCACGCGAAGGAGCCAGTGTTGTAATCGCCGATCTCGCGCTCGACGCGGCCAGCGCAACGGCCGAGGAAATCAAGCGGTCCGGCGGCCGCGCGATGGCGGTGGCGATGGACGTAACAAGCGAAGCACAAGTCGACCAGGGCGTGGCTGCAGTGGTGGCCGCCTTTGGCGGCGTGGACATCCTCATTAGCAATGCAGGCATACAGATCATCAGCCCGATCGTTGACTTCACTTTTGACAATTGGAAGAAGATGCTGGCGATCCATCTCGATGGCGCTTTCCTGACCACACGTGCCTGCATGCGCGAAATGATCAAGGCCGGCAAGGGCGGCGCGATCATCTACATGGGATCCGTGCATTCACACGAGGCTTCACCGCTCAAGAGTGCCTATGTCGCGGCCAAACACGGCTTGCTGGGGCTGGCACGGGTCGCAGCAAAGGAAGGCGCCAAGGACCACATTCGCGCCAACGTAATCTGCCCGGGCTTCGTGCGCACGCCACTCGTCGACAAGCAGATTCCCGAGCAGGCCGCCGCCCTGCATATCAGCGAGGCGGAGGTTATCAAGAACGTCATGCTGAAGGAAACCATCGACGGCGAATTCACCACCACGCAAGACGTGGCGCAGACCGCGCTTTGGCTGGCGGCATTTCCCTCGACGGCATTAAGCGGGCAGTCAATTCTTGTCAGCCACGGCTGGCATATGCAGTAATTGCGGCAGTAATTGCGGCATTAAGTTCGGCAGTCACTGCGGGAATCAATGCTGCAATCAATGCGGCGGCGAACACGACAGTGCAGCAGTGAATAGCGCATTAGCAGTGCCCGTACCAGTGGTATAAAAAAGCGGCGACATGGCAGAGGTATTGCCATGTCGCCGCCGCATTCACTGCCCCCGCCCGCGCTCAGCCTGTTTTGACTGCCAGTTCTACCGGGCGCGGCGGCAGTTCATGCACCACGAGGCCGGTTTCTTCGGAGACTTCAGTCAGCCAACCGGCTTGGGCGATGGCGCGCAACGCGTCCTGATAGCCCTGGTCCCAGCGCCAAGCAATCGAGCCGCGCGAGAAATTAATATCCTTCGACGCCATATGCCAGTCGCGCCCGGAATACGGCACCCGCACCACATGGATCGTGCTGTCGCAACCGAGTTCGGCAAGCTCGTCCGCGCTGGCCTTGCTCCTTGCGCTTTTCGGCAGCAGCGCATGGAGTGCACGCATCCTGGTCCGCAGGTTGTGGGTGCGCAGGTAGTCGTCAATGTGGCGTTGTGAACGGGAGGCGAACATCACGTCTTTCTGTCGTGTCTGAACTTCGTCGAGCGTGGTTGGCTCTGGCCCATCCGCGCTCCACAGGTCGACCATGAAGCAAAGCGTATCGACATGCGGCACGTCCGCCAGCACGGTTTCCAGCGGCGTATTGGAATACAGCCCGCCATCCCAATAGAGCTCGCCCTCAACGCGTACCGGAGGAAAGCCGGGCGGCAGCGCGCCGCTTGCGCGCACATGGTCGGCGTTCAGCGTCTGCGAGGCCGTATCAAAACTGACCAGCTCACCAGTCTTGACGCCAACGGCGTTGACCGTGAGGCGCATGCCGCCTGACTGGTTGAGATAATTAAAATCAACCAGGCTCTCGAGCGTTTCGCCGAGTGGGGTGGTGTCGTAATAGCTAGCGGCATCCGGTGCAACCGCCACCCCGGCCGGGAACAGGCTGAACAGGCGCGGCATGAAGAAACCCGGTACGCCGCGCAGTACGGTGTCGATCGATGACAGCCAGACATTGGAACGTCGCTGCGAATCCTGAAGTTGATTGGGATCGAAGCTGTCATGGTGTGAAACGCCTTCCCAAAATTCCTTTAAGCGCTGAAGGCGGGTCGGCCTCGGGTTGCCGGCCAGGAGTGCCGCATTGATTGCGCCAATCGAGGTGCCGACAACCCAGTCCGGCGTCAGATCGTGTTCATGCATGGCCTGGTAGACGCCGGCCTGATAGGCGCCGAGTGCGCCGCCGCCCTGCAAAACCAGCACCACCCGCAGGTTCGCGGGGTTTAGTTTATTGATCGTTTTCATTTCTCTCCGTGGATACAGCAAGCGCGATGCCGCCATGTCAGGCTGGCCAGGCGCGCTCTGGATTGCGTGTTGTACGCCGCGCCGGTGAGGCTGGCTGTGCGGCGCCGCACCGATCTCAACGCCGGTGCTCCGCGTTTAGTGTGCCGCAAACCGCCAGGAGACGACATTTTCATATCACCGGCGCACAGATATCGTATACGATATACGTTCCGCGGTCGCCGCCCACAACGGGTGTCGGCTCGACAATATACCAACCGCAGCGCAAAAGGCTCCTTGTGGACGCAAAAGTAAACAACCTGACCGTTTCCCGTCCCGAAGGCGTCGGCATGTCGGTCAAGCGGCGCGAAGATCGCCGCCTGCTCGACGGGAAAGGCGAGTACCTGGCCGACCTCAACATACCTGGAACGCTGGACGTGCATTTTTTGCGCAGCCCAGTCGCTCACGCCAGGCTACTTGGCATCGACGTGCCAGAGTCCCGCAAGGGCGCCGTCTTCACTGCCGCCGACTTCGACTGGATCAAGCCGATCGTTGCCTTTGGCGCTGCCGCTGGCTTCCAGAAGTCCGACTACCACGCGCTGGCAAAAGACAAGGTGCGCTTCGTCGGCGACATCATCGCCATGTGCGTCGCGCCAACGCGCGCGGAAGCGGAAGACATTGCCCAGGAATGTCTGGTCGACTTCGACGAACTCCAACCCATTGCCGACATGGCCGACGCGCAGAAGCCGGGCGCTCCGCTGATCCATGAGCACTGGGACAAGAACGTCTATGTCGAAACAAAGATCGAGACCGGCGACATTGCCGCCGTGCGCGCAAGCGCCCCGATTCGGGTCGAAAAGAAATTGCGCATGGGACGCCACGCCGGCATCTCCATGGAGACCCGTGGCGTGCTGGCCTATTACGACCAGCGCATGGACGAACTGGTGGTCTATAGTTCGACCCAGTTTCCGCATGTGATCCGCACCATCCTTGCGCAATCGCTGGGGCTGGCCGAAAGCAAGTTGCGGGTGGTCGCGCCTGACGTCGGCGGCGGCTTCGGCATCAAGAACAATTTCAACCCGGAAGAACTGGCCATCGCCGCGCTGGCGATGAAGCTCAGGAAGCCAGTACGGTGGCTGGAAGACCGGCGCGAACACCTTATCGCATCGCCCCATG
Organism: Herminiimonas sp.; assembly: GCA_028292265.1. Lineage (GTDB taxonomy): Bacteria > Pseudomonadota > Gammaproteobacteria > Burkholderiales > Burkholderiaceae_D > JAQGMR01. Next base: position 55,422 of record JAQGMR010000042.1, on the reverse strand, counting down.
CGCGCGAGCATCGCTATGACCTCGTCGCCTATGCCGACCGGCGCGGCAAGGTGCTCGGCATTGAAGCCACGGTGATGGTCGATGCAGGCGCCTACTCGGTTTGGCCCTGGACGGCCTCCATGGAAGCGGGCATGGCATGCGGCATCATGACCGGTCCGTACGACGTACCGGTTTATCACGGCAAGGCCATTTCGATTTGCACCAACAAGTCGCCGCTGGGTCCGTATCGCGGGGTCGGTCGCACCGGCGCCTGCTTCGCAATCGAAACCCTGATTGATGCGGTGGCACGCGCTGTCGACCGCAATCCGGAAGAAGTGCGGATCGAGAACATGGTCAAGCCGTCCGACATGCCTTACAAGACCGCGACACACAAGCTGTACGACAGTGGTGATTATCCGGAATGCGCCCGACGCGCCATTGAAGCGATCGACTTCGCTGCGGCGCGGCGCCGCCAACAGGCCGGCGAAGCCGATGGCCGCTTTATCGGCGTCGGAAGCGCCAGCTATACCGAGCAATCCGCGCACGGCACGGCCGAGTGGGTGGCACGTGGCCTGCCAGTGGTGTTCGGCTTCGAACCAGCACTGGCGCGCTTCACCCCGGACGGGCAACTGGTGCTGTATGTCGGCATCCAGAATCACGGCCAGGGACTCGAAACAACGCTGGCGCAGGTGGCGCATCAGGAGCTTGGCATTGCGGTTGAAAACGTCACCGTGCGCCATGGCGACAGTTCAGTCTCACCGTACGGCATGGGCACCTTCGCCTCACGCAGCATGACGATGTCGGGCGGCGCCGTGTCGCTTGCCTGCAGCCAGCTTGCAGACAAGATGCGGGCGATCGCGGCGCACATGATGAAGGTGCCGGTCGAGGCCATCACGCTGCAGGGTGGCGCGGCAATCTCCGGCACACAGTCGGTCCCCTTCTCCGCCATTGCCGAGGCGGCCTACCTCCATCCGGAGCGCCTGCCTGAAGGCATGGACCCGGCGCTTGAAGTGTCGGCGGTGTACCAGCCTTCGCGCAGCAGTGGCGCGTTTTCCTATGCGACCCACGCCTGCGTGGTGGCGGTTGACGTCGGCACCGGCTTAGTCGAGGTGCTCGACTATGTCGTCTGCCATGACTGCGGCACCATGGTCAATCCAATGATTGTGGAAGCGCAGGTAGTTGGCGGCGTGGCGCAGGGCCTCGGCACGGCGCTTTATGAAGAAATTCCTTACGACGAAAACGGTCAGCCCATGGCGTCCACCTTCCTTGACTACATCATTCCCGGCCCCACTGAAGTGCCGGACGTACGTGTGCTGCACATGGAAACACCCTCGCCGCATACCCGCTTCGGCATCAAGGGCATGGGTGAAGGCGGGGCCATTGCGCCCCCCGCGGTGGTCATTAACGCCGTCAATGACGCGCTGCGCCACATGGGCGTGGAGATTGGCGAAACGCCGCTCACACCGGACCGCCTGCTGACCGCAATTGCAGCCGCCCAGGGCGTGAAGGGAGCCGCACTATGAAGGCCGGTGCATTCGAGTTTGAACAGTTTGAAGGCCTGGAGCAGACCCTGAACGCCCTGGCTGCTTCCGGTTCGGCGCGTCCGCTGGCTGGCGGCCAGTCGCTGGTGCCAATGCTGAACCTGCGCCTGGCGCCAGCCGATCTGGTGGTGGACCTGACCCATATCGCGGCGTTGCGCGAAGCGAAGGATCTTGGTGCCAGCGTTTTGTATGGCGCCATGTTGCGGCATGCCGACTTTGAAGACGGGCGCGTACCCGACAGCAGCAACGGCCTGATGCGCCATGTCGCGGGCCGCTTTGCCTACCGCGCCGTACGCAATCGCGGCACCATCGGCGGTGCGCTTGCGCTGGCCGATCCGGCGGCCGACTGGCTCACCACCACAGTGCTGCTGAATGCAACGCTGCACCTCGCCAGCGCAAGCGGCACGCGTTCCGTCACCGCGATCGACTTCGTTGTCGGCTCCTATGTGACGGTGCTGGAGGAAGGCGAACTGCTGACTGGCATTGAGATACCGAGGCTTTCCAGCAGCACGAAATGGGGTTACTACAAAGTGATGCGCAAGACCGGCGAATATGCCGACTCGCTTGCCATGGCCGTGGCCGACCCCGCAGCCGGCATGGCACGCGTCGTGCTGGGAGCCGTGGACGGCGCGCCGCTGGTGCTAACCAGGACAGCGCAGGCAATACTGGCCAATGCGAGTGCGTCGGACCTCGCCGCAACCGTCCGCCAGGAATTGGCCTCCACTGACCGCGATTTCCCTGCCCACAAGATCATCCTGCACAGCACCGCCGTGTGCCGTGCAATCGACCACCTGAAACGACCATGACCAAAAAAATTACCCTGACGGTAAATGGCGAGCGCATTAGCGGCGACGTCGAGCCTCGCATGCACCTGGCCGACTTTCTGCGCGAGCGCCTGCGCCTGACCTCGATCCACCTCGGCTGCGAGCACGGCGTCTGCGGCGCCTGCACCATCTTCATCAACGGTGAACCGGCCCGCTCCTGCATTGCGCTGGCCGCCAGCCTTGATGGCGCGGACATCCGCACGCTGGAAGGCATGAAGGACGACCCGCTGATGGTGCAGATCAAGGAATCGTTCCACCAGGAGCACGGCCTGCAATGCGGCTTTTGCACGCCGGGCATGCTAGTAAGCTCGTGGGACCTGCTGAACCGCAAGGGCAAGATCGACGAGACGCAAATCCGCTGCGACATGAGCGGCAACCTGTGCCGCTGCACCGGCTACCAGGGCATCGTGCGCTCGATCAAGGCGGTGGCCGATACACTGCCCGAAAAAGAATGATGCAAGCGACCTGCAGCAGCGCTGAAATGGTGGCTGCAAGCTCGTCCGTCATCGACAAGAGAAATTCCACGTCCGGGAGTATCAACGCATGAGCACGACAACAATCCTCGGCGGCGCAATGCTGCCGCACGCGCCGCAATTCTTTACCATGCCCGACACTGAGGACAAGGGCACGGTGCAGGAAGTGCGCGATGTGGCGACCCGCATTGCAACCGGCCTCAAGGCGCTCAAGCCGGACCTGTGGATCATGATCGCCAACGACCATGCCCAGCAATTCTTCCATCAGTGCGCACCGCCCTTCACGATGCATGTGGGCGGCCGCGCCACCGGGCATTTTGCCGGCCGCGAGTTTTCACATGCGGTGCCAAGCGAAATTTCCTTTGAACTGGTGCGTCAGCTTTACCGCGCCGGATTCGATCCGGCCTTCACTAGCACCGCCGAAATCGACTACGCCCTCGGCATTCCGCTTGCGCACCTCGGCATTGAGCCGAGCGTGCCAGTGCTGCCGATCTACGTGAATGCCTATCTGCCGCCGCAACCGACGATGGAGCGCTGCTACGCGTTCGGTAACGCTCTCGCCAACGCGGTAACCCGGCTTGGCTTGCGCACAGTCGTGGTGGCTTCGGGCGGCATGTCGCATTTCCCCGGCACCGACCGCTATTCAAACCCGGAACTCGCTTGGGACAACCGCGTACTCGACAAGCTGCGCGAAGGCAAACTCAAATCCCTCATCGGCTACGATGAAAAGGAACTCGACGAGACCGGCAATATCGAGCTGCGCTGCTGGGCGGTAGCGGCTGGCGCTCTGGGCGAACGGGTTCCTGACGTTTGCCAGATGAACCCCAGCTGGCATCACAACTATGCTTCGCTAGGCTGGTACAGCCCAGTGCCGGAAGGCGGCGACCCGCACTATCCGCAACTGAAGCCGGAACTGGTGCAGATGATTGCGGCCTTCCACGCGCTGGCGCATGAGCCGCAGGCGCGCACCGCCTACCTCGACGATCCCGAGGGCTATGCCGACCGCTTCAAGCTCGCCCCAGCCCAACGCGCGGCACTGATCAAGCTCGACATGCCGGCGGTTGCCGCAATGGGCGCGCATCCTCTCGTGCCGTTCCTTGCCAACATGCAGATCGAGCGACTGAGAAAGGTGGCGGAATGACGTCAACCAGTCCGCTGCCCCGTGTTACGCCCTGCATCGATGGCGTTGTCGTTGCCGCTGGTGAGGCGCACTTTGTCTTTGTGGCGCCACAGGAGAACCGGCCTACATTCGACATCGACGAAACCTCTCCCGCCGTGCTGGACCAGGCGGTTCAAAGTGCGCACCGCGCGTGGCTGTTACACCGGCGTGCCACGCTGGCGCAGCGCGCGGCATGGCTGCATCTGCTTGCCGACACGCTCGACAAGAACGCCGCCTTATTCGCCGAACTGATCTGCGACGATGTCGGCAAACCCTTGCGCGTTTCGAAATTCGAGGCGGGCCGCGGCGCCGCGTTTGCACGTGCCTGTGCCGCCGCCGTTGTGCAGCTTTCCGGTGAGGTAGTGCCGGTCGATGCGACCCCCAACGGCGCTGGCCACTTTGGCTTTACGCGCCATGTCCCCTACGGCGTTGTGGCCGCCATTACGCCGTTCAATGCACCGATCAACCTTCTGGTGCAAAAGCTGGCACCCGCACTCGCCGCCGGCAATGCGGTGGTGTGCAAGCCGGCCCCGGCCGGCACGCGCGTCGCGGTGGCGCTGGCCGAGGCACTGGTCAAGGCCGGCTTTCCGGCGGGACTGTTTAACGTCGTCACTGGCGACAAGGAAGCCGCTGTCGCACTGGTCAGCCATCCGCTAGTGCGGGCCGTGAGCTTTACTGGCGGTACGGCAGGCGGCGAAGCGCTAATGCGCCACGCCGGCAACAAAAAATTCGTTTCCGAACTTGGCTCGAACGCCGCCAACGTTGTGCTGGCCGACGCCAACATCGACGATGCAGCACAGAAGATTGCGGCGGCGGCGTTCGAAGCGAGCGGCCAGCAATGCATCTCTGCGCAGCGCGTTCTGGTCGAGCAATCTGTATACGAAGCCTTCCTCGCAAAGTTTGTGACTGCCGCAAAGAAGCTCAAGGTCGGGCACTCACGCGACGATGCAACCGATCTCGGCCCGATGGTCTCGATCCAGGCGGCCGAGCGCGTCATGGGCATGGTGCGTGACGCAACAGAGCGCGGCGCGACCTGCGCCCTGGCTCCGACGCAGGACGGCTGCACCGTTTCACCTGGCATCGTCACCGGCGTGCCACGTGAAGCCAAACTATGGAGGGACGAAGCCTTCGGTCCGCTTGCGCTGGTCATGCCGGTACGCGACATTGATCACGCACTGGAGCTTGCAAACGACTCTCCATTCGGCTTGCAGGGCGCAGTGTTTACGCAGAGCCTCGCGGCGGCCTTCCGGTTTTCGGAAGAGTTCGACGTCGGCGCGCTGTGGGTCAATGAAGCCAGCCGCTTCCGGCTCGACATGTACCCGTTCGGCGGCATGAAGCAAAGCGGCATTGGCCGCGAAGGCGTGAAGTATGCGATCGAGGAATTGACGCAACTGAAGTTCACCGGGATCAAGCTCGGATGAGCGCCGTGCCGACCATGGACGCCGCGCTGGCCCGCCTGCAGGAAAGCTGCGTCGTGCGTGGTCGCCAGGCCGTGACATCGGCGGTGCCGCAAGCCGCCGCCGCCGGCATCAGTACCTTTGCGCTCGGCGGCAATGCATTCGATGCGGCGCTGGCCGCATGCTTTGTTGAAACGATTGCTTTGCCGATGAAGTGTGGTTTGGCAGGCGACGTCGTGGCTCTGTTCCGTGTTGCCGGCGGGCCGGTCCGCGCGCTGCTCAGCATCGGTACCGGCGCGGCCAGCCTGGCACAGGGACACAAGCTCGAAAAGCTCGGCGCCAACTCGGTCGGCGTGCCTGGTGCGCCAGATGGCTATGCCACGCTGCACGGCCTGGGCCGGCTACCGCTTTCCACACTGATCGGTCCAGCGGTCACGGCCGCATGCAATGGCGTGCGCTGGACCCGGACCAGCCTCAGCTATCTGCCAGAAGCACGCGACTTGCTCACGCGGTGGAGCCCGGGCTGCGTCTACCTTTCGCAACCCCAACCAGAAGTTGATGACGTACTGCGCCTGCCCGGCCTTGCCGCGTTGCTGGAAGATTTTGCCTCATCAGGTCCAGAACTTTTTTTCGGTGGCGCCGGCGCTCAGTTGGTAAGCGAACTGGCGGAGCGCGGCGGCTTTTTGACGGAACAGGACCTGCAAATTCGCCCTGCCCGCATCTGCGCCGCAACCGAGGTCGCGTTGAAGGAAGGTCGACAATTGTTCGCCATACCCGCGCCAACCCACGGTCAGTTGCTGGTCGATGCCATCGCCAGGCTGGAGAACGGCGCGGAGCAGCAGGCAACCGTGGTCGCGGAATTGCGTGCGGCTGCGCGCGAACGTGGTCGCGACGGACGCGACGGCGGTACTTCTGTCGTGACAGCGGCGGACCAGGAAGGCAACGTGGTTGTGATCGTTCACAGCAATTCATTTCCGCGCTTTGGCTCCGGTGTGGTGCTCTCCAATGGTTTGGTGCTGAACAACCGGCCGGGACGCGGCTTTGACTTACAGGCGCGCCCTGGCTCGGCCAATGCGCCGGCTGCTGGCAAGACGCCGCCCACAACCCTGCATGCCTGGGCTCTGCTGGACAAGTCCGGCATGACTTTCGGCGCGACCCCGGGCGGCGTGAACCAGTTGCCATGGAACGTGCAATCGGTATCGAATCTGCTGGACGGGAAGACGCTCGCGCAAACGGTGACGGCGCCGCGCTGGGGCGTGGACGACAAAGGCGACTACTCGGCCGAGCCGGGCGCATCACTTGACGATGCGAAGTTCAAGCCGCGCGCCGTGTCGCCGCTTTCGCTGCGCTCGGTGCAGCAACTGGTGCGAGTTGCGACCGATGGATCAATCGAAGCCGCTGCCGATCCACGCACTGGCGCGCGCGCCTGCGCAAGCTACTGACACCGGCAATCAACACAGCGAAAAAAGCAAAACGAATTGGAACCAAAGCATGGAACTCACTAAAACTTTTGAAACGGCGCATGCGCCCGATACAGTTTGGCGCGGCCTGTCCGACGTCCGTCTGGTGGCAAGCTGCCTGCCGGGGGCCTCGATCGTTGAGGAAATCAGCCCGGACCAGTACAAGGGCAAGCTCGCGATCAAGGTCGGTCCGCTGGCCGCAAGCTTTGACGGGTTGATTGCAATCGAGCGCAAGCCGGAAGAAAAAATCGCGATCGTGACTGGCAAGGGCGCGGACGTGAAAAGCAGCTCGCGCGTGACTGCGAAGATGACGTATCAAGTGCGGCCTTCGCAGGCAACGCCCGGCGCCTCGCAGGTTGATATTCATTCCGACATCAACCTTGCCGGCGCATTGGCGCAGTTCGGCAAGGCGGCAGTCATGCAAGAGATTGCGAACCGCATGACGAATGCGTTCGTGCAGCAGTTCGAAGCGCAATTGGCGCATGACGAGGCTTCGTTTGCGGCGGACGCGGCGGATGCGGCGGCAATGGTTGAAACGTCCGGCACTGCAGAGTCGTCGCATGCCTCGGGCGTGCATGAGGCGGCGAGCGTTGGGGCGGCAAGCACGGGAGCGACGAACGGGGGAGCGACGAGCGTGGGGCCTGCAGCCGGCATGCAGCAGCCGCAGCCGCCGCTACAGCAACCCGCCTCGCCGCCGCGCCCGCGTCCATTGCCGACTACGCCAAATCAGCTGGATGCAGGTAACCTGCTGTGGTCAATTCTGAAGGACAAGATCACAGGGTTTTTCAGGAAGTTGTTAGGGCGTTGACAAGGCCGATATGCGGGCCCGCAAACGCAGGCGCGCAGGTGCGCAGGCAAAGATGGGATTGAAGCGACATTAACCACAGTGGAGGAAGTATGCAAAAGAAGACTCTCGTCAAGGCGCTCGGTGCGGCAGGATTGTTGTTGGCTGCCACGGCGCACGCGCAGGAAACCATCAAGATCGGCCTGGTGCAGCCGCTAACAGGTTCAGTTGCCTACAACGGCACGGCCGACGTAGCTGGCTCGAAGCAGGCAGTGGATGAGCGCAACGCCAAGGGCGGCGTGCTCGGCAAGAAGATAGAACTGGTGATTGAAGATGGTCAGTGCAAGCCGGCCAACTCGGTCAATGCCGCTGAAAAGCTGATCCAGAAAGACAAGGTCGTCGCCATTTCCGGCGCCTTCTGCAGCTCCGCAACTGCTGCCGTCATTCCCGTTACCGAGAAGTACAAGCTGCCAATGGTGACCGGCGTGTCATCCAAGGCGGACCTTACCGAGAAAGGCTACAAATACTTCTTCCGCGCTACGGAAACTGATGCGCTGCTGGCCAAGACCTTCGCCAAGATCATCTACACCAACCTCAACCTGAAAAACATCGCCTACATCGGCGTGAACGACGACTGGGGCCGCGGCGGTGTCGACGAATTCTCGAAGCAAATGACGGCGCTCGGCGGCAAGACCACCATGACGGAATATTTCGACCATGGCACCACCGACTTCTACACCTTGCTTACCAAGCTGAAGGCATCCAAGGCCGACGGCGTGTTCGTCGCGGCGGAAACACAGGACGGCTCGATCCTGGTCAAGCAGATCAAGGAACTCGGCCTGAACATCAAGGTTTTTGGCGTGGGCTCGTGGGCAACCTCGGACTTCATTTCGCTGGCAGGCCCGGCGGCTGAAGGCATCTATGCGGCCGTCCCCTACTCCGCCACGATGAAGACGCCAAAGAACGAAGCCTTCGTCAAGTCTTATGTGCTGCGCAACAAGGAAAATCCGGGCAAGTACGGCGCGGCTGGCTACAACTCGCTCAATATTCTGATGGATGCGATCGAGCGCGCCAAGTCGACCGACGCCGAGAAGATCACTGCGGCGCTGCACGCTACCGACTATGAAGGCCCGAACGGCAAATTCAAGTTCACGCAGACAGGCCAGGCGTGGGGCTTCAATGTAGTGCTGGTACAGATCCGCAACAAGGTGCCGGAAGTCGTTCAAATGGCGCCGGTGGAAATGCCGAAGTAATGCCGTAAGGCGATCACGACCACTGGAATAAATAAAAGATGGATCTTTTCCTGCAATTCCTCGCAAACGGGCTGGTGTCCGGTGTCTTCTATGCGCTCTCGGCGCTTGGACTGACGCTGATCTTCGGCCTGATGCGGGTCGTCAATTTTGCCCATGGCGAGTTTTACATGATGGGGGGATTGCTTGGCTGGTACGTTACCTCGACGCTCGGGCTGGATTTCTTTTCCGGCCTGGCCGTCGTGGCAATCGTGATGGCTGCGTTCGGCTGGCTGGTCGACCGCTTCCTGATCGAGCGCGTGCGTGACCAGGGGGAAGAGCCCGGCATCCTGTTGACGATCGGCCTGTCGATATTCCTCATGAATACCGGCATGCTGATCGTCGGCACGGCGCCGCAGAAAGTAGTTGGGCCAATGAGCAACGCTCCGTTGTTCCTTGGACCGATCGTGTTGACGAAACTGCGGCTGTTCGCGGTTGCGTCTTGCGCCGTCGCCATCGTCGGCGCGCACCTGCTGATTCGTAAGACCCGCCTCGGACGCGCCATGCGCGCAACCTTTCAGGACCCGATGGCGGCGCGCCTGGCTGGAATCAATACAGCGCATGTCTATGCATCGACCTTTGCGCTTGGCGCCACGCTGGCTGCCATTTCCGGCATGCTGCTGGGATCGATTTACGTGGCCCAGGTCACCGTCGGCGGCATCGTCAGCCTGAAGGCCTTCGTGGTCGTCATCCTTGGCGGCATGGGCAGCTTTGCCGGCGCCATCGTCGGCGGCCTGATCCTCGGCGTGGCGGAAGCCATGTGGGGCGGCTACCTGTCCACCGGTCTGGTTGATATCGTCGGTTTCATCATCGTGATTCTGACGCTGGTGTTCCGGCCCTACGGCCTGTTTTCAACGCGGGCCGAAAGGGCTTAGTCAGTGTCATGGTGAACAAATGAAATTTGAACGCAACGCCCTGTTTGCCTTCATCGCGGCGGCACTCCTGTTTCCGCTGCTGGTGAAAGATCAATACCTGCTGCATATCGGAATCCTGTTCCTGTTCTATGCCGTGCTTGGCACCAGCCTCAATCTGGTGATGGGTTACGTCGGCGAATTTTCCCTTGGCCAGACTGCCTTCCTTGGCATTGGCGCCTATACCTCGGCGCTGCTGACGCAAACGCTCGGTTGCCCGGTCTGGCTGTCGATACCGCTGGCCGGCATTGTGGCGGCATTCTTCGGCCTTGCGATCGGTGCTGTGACGCTACGGCTGCAGGGACCGTTCTTCGTCATTGTTACGCTTGCGTTCTCCGAAGTGCTGCGTTTGCTCGCCAATAACTGGGTATCGCTGACCAACGGACCGATGGGCATTGCGGGCATCGCGCAACCAAAAATGCTCGCAAATGCGTCGAACCTGTTTGCCAAGCAGACCTACTTCTATATCGCGCTGGCGATCACTGCCTTTGCGCTCTACATGTCCTACCGCTTTGTCTACTCGAGCGTGGGCCGTGCCGCCGTCACGGTGCGTGAGAACCGCTACGTCGCGCAGTCGGTGGGCATCCGCCCCTTCCGCTATGCGATGGTGGCGTTCGTGCTGGGCGCACTGCTGGCGGGACTGGCAGGCGGCTTCTATGCCCACTACATTTCCTTTGTGGACTCCGCCATCTTTGGCTTCTCGTTTGTCGCCACCATGATCATCGTCGTGCTGGTCGGCGGCAAGGGAACGCTGGTCGGCCCGCTGGTCGGTGCCCTGATCGTGACACTGCTGGAAGAGTATCTGCGTGAGGCAAAAGAACTGCGGCTTTCAATCTTCGGGCTGGTGGTGATGGCGATTGTGCTATTCCTGCCGAATGGCCTGATGGGTTATCGCAACCGGCGCCGCGAGCAGCGCGAGCAGCGGCCCGCGGCGCCGGATGGCAGCGCGCCGGTAGCAGTTGAAGCAAGGAGCACCGCGGCATGAGCGCCCAGCCATTGTTAAGCGTCGATGCGGTCAGCAAGCGCTTCGGCGGCATTACCGCGGTCAAGGACATCAGCTTCACCGTTATGCCCGGCGAGATTCTCGGCCTGATCGGGCCGAACGGCGCGGGCAAGACGACCTGCTTCAATCTCATTACCGGCTTCTACAAGCCAACCACGGGGCGCGTTCTTTTTCGCAACAAGGACATTACCGGAGATGCGCCGCACACCATAGCGCAGCGCGGCATTGTTCGCAGCTTTCAGAAGACCAATGTGCAGAAGCGCCTGTCGGTCTTTGAGAACGTGCTGGCCGGGCATTACATGGCCGCACGCCAGTCGCTGTTCGATACGTTTTTTCCACGCGCTCATGTCGGACGCATGGAGCGCGAAGTGCGCGACAGCGCTGCCGAAATCGTTGAAATCATGGGTCTTAATGAGCGCATTAACGCGCCGGCCAGCCTGCTGTCGTGCGGCGAATTGCGTTTGCTGGAAGTGGCTGTCGCATTGGCCGCAAGCCCCTCGGTGCTGATGCTGGACGAGCCGGCTGCCGGGTTGAATAGCCAGGAGGCGCTGGCCTTTGGCAAGGTATTGAAGTCGGTTCGGGCCTCGCGAGTCGAGGCCATCGTGGTGGTGGAACACAACATGAGCCTGGTGATGGGCGTGTCGGACCGGCTGGTCGTGATGAACTTCGGTGAAAAGCTGGCGGAAGGCACGCCGGCCGAAATCCAGGGCAACCAGAAGGTGATCGAAGCCTATCTGGGAAAGGCGAAGAACTGATGTTGATTGAAGATTCCGTCCCGAGCGCTGCGCGAGAAGCGAAAGCCGCCGGCGCTGCCGCAGGTGCTTCCGCCACCGTTGCCGCCGCGCCGCCACTGCTGTCGGTCCAGGACATCCATGTTTGCTACGGCAAGGCCGAAGCCCTGCACGGCATCTCGCTGCATGTCAACGCGGGCGAGGTGGTGGCATTGATTGGCGCTAACGGCGCTGGCAAGAGCACCACCCTGCGCGCCATTTCTGGTTTACTGAAACCGGCTTCTGGCCAGATCGTCTGGGACGGCAAGCCGATCGCCGGCATGGCAGCCGAGCGCGTGGTTGCCGCGGGCATTGCGCACTGCCCGGAAGAGCGCCACGTGTGGCCCGAAATGACGGTGCGTGAGAACCTGATGCTGGGCGCCTACCTCGTCAAGTCAAAGTCGGAAGTGGAGCGCCGTCTCGCCATCGCCTTCCATCGGTTCTCACGCCTGAAGGAACGCGAGCGGCAACTGGCTGGCACGCTGTCGGGTGGGGAACAGCAGATGCTCGCCATCGGACGCGCACTCATGTCGGAGCCGCGCCTCTTGATGCTCGACGAACCGAGCCTCGGCCTGTCACCGAAGATGGCGGATGAAGTATTTGAAGTCGTGCGGGAAATCAATCGCCATGGCGTGACGGTGCTACTGGTTGAGCAGAACATTCACAATGCGCTGGCGGTAGCCTCCCGCGCCTATGTTTTTGAAACCGGCGCCATCAAGGCCAGCGACCGCTCTGAAAATCTGCTGAACAATCCGGATTTGCTGAATGCCTATCTCGGCGGATAGCACGAAGCTTTTTGCGGGCTGTCTGTCCGCTCCTCCCAACTTGGCTAAGTCTGTTTACGCAACGGGTGATTAATGGAAATTGGAATTATTGGCTTTGGTGCCATCGGCCAGACACTGTACCGGCTCATAGGTGAGCACGCGAAGGACATCCGCGTGGTTGCCATCATGGAGCGCGCCGAGTTGCATGACAGCGTTCGCGCCAGGCTACCGGATGATGTGCGGCTTGCAGCCTCGGTAGAGCAGCTTATGTCGGGCAAGCTCGATCTCGTCATTGAGTGCGCCGGGCATGCGGCATTGAAGGCGGCAGGCCCGCAAGTGCTGGCGGCTGGCGTAGACCTGCTAGTGGCATCGGTCGGCGCGCTGGCCGACGCTGCTATCGAAACCGCGTTACGCGACGCGGCAAAAGCCTCCGGTGCCAAGGTGCGAATTCCCGCCGGCGCGCTGGGTGGGCTCGATGTGCTGGGCGCGGCGCGCTTCGCCGGCCTCGACCGCGTCGTCTATACGTCCAACAAGGCGCCGCTGGCCTGGAAGGGCACGCCGGCCGAGAGCATGATCGACCTCCAGAGCCTCAAGGAAGCCACCGTGTTCTATACCGGCAATGCGCGCACGGCAGCCTTGCTGTTCCCGCAAAATGCGAACGTGGCTGCGGCGGTGGCGCTTGCCGGGGTCGGCTTCGACAAGACCGAAGTTCGCCTGACCGCCGACCCGGCCGCAACCGGCAATCGTCATCGCATACAGGCCAGCGGCGCGTTCGGCGAGATCGACGTCTCGATCCTCGGCAAGACGCTGCCGGAGAACCCCAAAACATCAATGCTGGCACCGTTCAGCCTGGTGCGCAGCCTCACCAATCTCAGCGGCACTTTCGTCGTTGCCTAATAGCCTGTCAGCACGCACAGCCTCCGGAGAATAATGTGACGCCACCCACCCATGCCGATGTCGTGGCCGCAGCAGGACGGCTGGCTGGCCAGGCCAACAAAACCCCGGTCCTGAACTCCCGTACGGCCGACCAGGAATCTGGCGCAAGCTTCTTCTTCAAGTGTGAAAATCTGCAACGGGTCGGCGCTTTCAAGTTTCGCGGCGCATTCAACGCGCTTTGCCAGTTCAACGAAGCGCAGCGCCGGCATGGCGTGGTGGCCTTTTCGACCGGCAATCATGCGCAGGCGGTTGCACTCTCGGCCCGCATGCTGGGCATTCCGGCCGTGATCGTCATGCCGCACGACGCACCGCGCATCAAGACCACGGCGACGCGGGGCTATGGCGCCGAAGTCATTTTTTACGACCGGGTGCAGGACGATCGCGAAAAAATTGCCGACGACCTGGTCGGCTCGCGCGGCCTGACGCTGCTGCCGCCCTATGACCATGCCGATATCATCGCCGGCCAGGGCACTGCGGCGCTGGAACTGTTCGACGAAGTCGGGCCGCTTGACTACCTGTTCGTGCCGGTTGGCGGTGGCGGATTGCTGGCGGGGTCGCTGCTGGCCGCCTCAATCGGTTCCGCTTCGTGCAAAGTGTTTGGTGTGGAGCCAGCCGCTGGCAACGATGGCCAGCAATCCCTGCGCGCGGGCCAACTAGTACGCATCCCGACGCCGGCGACCATCGCAGATGGCGCGCAAACGCAGTGCCTGGGGAAAATGCCGTTCCAGATTATCAAGGAACGGGCAGCCGACATTCTTACCGCCACCGATGCGCAACTGGTAGACGCGATGCGTTTTCTGTCAGAGCGCATGAAGCTGATTGTGGAACCGACCGGTTGCCTTGGTTATGCGGGCGCGCTGGCCTCGGGGCTGCCCCTGCGTGGCAAACGCGTCGGTGTCATCCTAAGCGGCGGCAATATCGATCTTGCGGTGTTTGGAAGACTGCTGGCCGAGGCCGATTCTCAAGCAAATTCTGCAGACCGCGGCAATAACTAGTCAGCTGGCCACGGCCGGCTGCACCAGACCGCGCAAGAGCGATTCCATGTTGACCGGCTTGGTGATGTGTTCGGCAAAGCCGGCTTGCATGGCGCGCTCGATATCGCCGGCCATGCCATATCCCGTTAGCGCCACCAGCCGGATTTTTAAGCCCGCCTCCGAAGCGCGTATCGCCCGGGCGACTTCATAGCCATCCATGTCGGGCAAGCCGATATCGATGATGGCGATATCAGGCTGCGCCGAGAGTGCCTGCCGCACCCCTTCGCCACCGGTCCCGGCTTCGATTACCTCATGCCCCTGAATCCGCAGCAGGATCGCAATCATCTGGCGACTGTCGACGTTGTCTTCAATAAGGAGAATGCGCTTGCGCAGATGTTGCGCCACAAATTCCGGCGCCTTGAAATCAACGCGTGGTGGATCCAGTTCCGGTGCGGAAGTCAGCGGTAGCGTCAAGGTAAAGCGGCTGCCTTTGGAAGGACCGGCGCTTTCAGCGTGGACCGAGCCGCCATGAAGCTCCGCCAGGTTCTTGACCATGGTGAGGCCAATGCCCAGTCCGCCCCCTGCGCGGTCAAGGGGCCGCTGACCCTGCACAAAGGGTTCGAACACCGTGGACAGCAACGCGGGCTCCATGCCGACGCCAGTGTCTGCCACAGACAGGACGCCGTTGCCTGCTTCTGCTCCCACCTCGATCGTGATACGCCCCCCGGGCGGCGTGTATTTTCCGGCATTGGTGAGAAGGTTGGTGACGATCTGGTCAATGCGGGTCGGGTCGGCCTCAACCCAGGTCGGCTTGGTGGTGACTTCGACCGTGAGATGTTGCAACGTGCCGGCGTTGGACTGCGCCTCGAGCGCGGCACGGACCGCGGCGGCCAGGTCAATGCGCGTCGGCGACAACACGACCTTTCCGGCCATCATGCGTGCGGTATCGAGCAAGTCCTCAACGATGCGGCCAAGGTGGCCGGACTGGCGAGCAATAACTTGCAAGGCGCGCTCCGCCTGGACGGAGCCACTTCCAGCCAGCTTGATCAGCGATATGGATGCCGAAATTGCGCTGAGTGGATTTCGCAACTCATGTCCGAGCATGGCCAGGAAGTCATCCTTTGCCTTGTTCTGCCGCTCCGCCAGGCTGCGCGCGGCGCGCTCGCTGGCAAGCAGCGATTGTCGCTCCGTCTCTGCCGCCTCACGGCGCGACTTTTCGGCAACCAGCATGGTGGCGGCGCGCGCCAGAGAGTCGTGAAGCTGGTCGACCTCAATCAGCCCCGAGTGGTAATAAGTCGGTGTCTCGCCGGCACCAAGCAAGGTGGCCGATGCCGTCGCCCGCTTTATCGACTTCAGCAGCTTCCGCGCGAAAACACTGGCCACGAGGGTTGAAAAGAGCAGCGCAATACCCAGGCCGAACAGGGCGAGGCTGGCTGCCCGCCGGGCCGCCGCCTGGATGCCGGCGACCGGCGCGGCGACTGCAACAAACCAGGGGCCGATCGATGGGCGGGTGAAGGCATCGTAAGACTCCATGCCTTCCAGGGTGGGGTGTTGTATCTCACCGCTGTGCTGGGCCCGAGCAGCGGCAACCAGCTCTGGCCGCGCCGGGGTGCCAATCTTCTTCGCTGGATCAAGGCTGCGCGAAATGAAGTTTCCCTGGCCGTCGATGATCGCAACAACCCAGTCTTTCGGTGTGCCATTGTCGGCAATGGCCAGCCGGAAATGGTCGGTGGAGAAGACGATGCCAAGCAGGTATCGCTTGCCGCCCGAGGTCTGAACCGGCACGGTGATCTCCGTCCGTAGCGAATTGTCGAGCGTGCCGGGAACAAGGTTCGAAATAAGAGTTTTGCCAGCGTCAAGCTGTTTCCGGGTTTCGTCGGCGCGTTGCTGTGTTAGCGGGGGCAAGGCTGTGCCGTATGATACGCGCGTGTTCACGAGCTGCTGCCCGCTCTCCGCAAGCAGCACGACCCACCGGGTATTGCCAACGTTGACGGTTCTTGCCTGGTCGTAGAACCCGGCGTAATCGCCGTTCGCAAGATAAGCCGAGGATTGCAACACCTTCAATGCGGTTTCCGCACTATAGAGTTCGCGGTCGACGATCAGCGCGGTGGAATGTGCGGTTTCCTTCAGGCCGCGTATGGCAGCGTCGCGCGCGCTATTTTGCATGTCGGACATCGCGACCCATGAGAAAAGAATCACGGGAACGAGAATGGCAAGGACGCAAAGAGCAATGTAAGCGCGAATCTTCATTTCTGTGCTGGATCTTTTGAAGGAGCCGGTTGTGGAATAGCGAATTTCGAAATTCGTTTCCGGCTCCCCGGCCGGTCAATCGGGCAAGCGAAAATATACACCGATTCCCGGCCGCAAAAGCACCGGGTTTGTTGAATTGACATGAGAGTGCCTTTTGCCCTTCGCCCGTGCGGCGGCGAGCCACATCGTTCCAACCCGGCGATAGAAGCAATCACACGACAGAAAGGGCTGCCGTGCGCGAGAGTCGGATGGTATTCCTGCCAGCAGCCTTGGCTTCGTACATCGCCTGGTCAGCCCGCCGTAATATCTCAGCGGCCGGCTCCCGCTCATGGCAAGGAATCGCGATACCAATACTGGTGGAAAGGATCACCGGCATGCCTTGAATGGCGATCGGATCACGCAGCGCGAGAAGGATTTTTTCCGCCACCGCCGTAATGCAATCCGCAGACGCGTCCAGGTCGCCCACCAGCACGACGAATTCGTCGCCGCCAAGCCGTGCAACGAGGTCCGATTCGCGGACCGCGCCCTTTAACCGTTTCGCAAATCCGATCAGTGCCTCGTCGCCCGCGCCGTGGCCGTGGTTATCGTTAATGTCCTTGAAGCGATCGACGTCGAGGAACAGGACCGCATAAGAGTTTTTATGCCGCCGCGCCCGCACTTCGATCCGGTCCAGTTCCAGCATGAGCGCCTGTCGGTTCGGCAATCCGGTGAGCGCGTCGTGCAAAACATCCCGCTCCAGGTTCAACTGAATATGCTTCATCTCCGAAATGTCATGCGCCATGATGTACAGGCCGGTTACCGCGCCGCTTGTATCACGCTCTGGTATGTAGGCGATCTTGATGAACTGAACCCCACCCTTGTGAGGGCGCCTTTGTTCAAACATCACGGTCTCGCCCCGCAGCGCAATGTCCAGCCGGTCTGCAATAAGCGCGAAAAGCTCGGCCCCCAGGACTTCCTTAATGGTGTGGCCCATGACGTCCGCCGAACTCTTTCCAAACCAGTCTTCGTAAATTCGATTGCAGAATTTGTAGCGCAGGTCACAGTCGACATAGGCGATCAGGGCCGGCATGCCGTCGGCGATGGTACGCAGGCGCGACTCGCTCAACGCCAGCGCCTCGGTCCGCTCCCGCACCCGCGATTCAAGTGTGCTATTCAGCGCCAGCAGATTGGCGCGCTGCTTCTCGCCATTTCGAACCATCGCTTGCAGCGACTTTGTCATCTCCTCAATTTCGCGATAACCCAGCACACAAGGCAGAATGACATGCTCGCGACCAAGTCGCACATGGCGCGCACTTTCGGCGAGCTTGGCGAGGGGACGCGTGATGCGGCGCGCGCTTAGCCAGCCAATCAGTGACGCCACCAGCACGAACGGCAAACCACTCCACAGTACCCGGCGACGAATGTTCTTGATCGGGGCAAACGCTTCGCCTGCATCCTGGCGGACCAGCACCGTCCAGTTGAGGCCGGGCTCGCTCGCAACCGGGCCGCTGCGACTAATGCCCACAACGTAGTCTTTTCCGTCGGGCCACCGCTCGACGCGATAGGCTGATTTTCCGGCGCGCGCATCCTGAAGGCTTGGCGTGGCAAGGACCTGTCCCTGCAGCTTTTCCGGTCCAAGCAGCACAAGGCCGTCGGCGCGCACGATGATGGAATCGACTTGGCCATGTTCCCGGTTCGGCTCGAAAATGGCTTCGTCGATTTCATGTGCCCACTCCCAACTCATGTGGGCGCAGACCACACCGCCAAAGCGTCCGGCAGCGTCGTAATAGGGAAAGGAGATGTCGACGAATCGCCACGGCTCGCCGGACCGATACGGCAACTTGCTGGCAAGCTGAAGCGCATCGTGGACGTCGCCCAGATGCTTGCCCTTTTGCGCATTGCTCCACCAGGACCGGGCCGAAGCGTCGGTGCCGGCGAGGACGCCCCCCGTTGCGGCGATAACCTTGCCGCGCGCGTCCGTAACGCCGATCCAGGCATAGTGGCGGTAAACGGACTGGAGCTCTTCCAGCACGCGCTGCCGCGCCGCCGGCGGCGCACTGCTGTCGACGACATCGGGCCGCATCGCGAGGATGCGGATATCGTTGTAGCGTTCGCGCAGGCTGCTATCCAGTTCGCGCGTTGAGTGCCTTGCCAGGTCGCCCAGCGATGCGCCTGTCTTGGCTTGCAAGGCCTCGGTCGCTGCGTCCTCGACCAGCACTGCGGTGACTACCGTCAGGCCTAATGCGAAGGCGGCAAACCACAAGGTCAGCTTTGAAGAAAGGGACGGCAGCGAGCGTTTCTTGTTCAAGATGAAAGCGGCAGGCGCCCTGTTTTAACAGCCGTCCCGGTCGATCCGGTATGGCGGATGGTGCCACAGCTAACGTGCAAAAGGGGGGCGGGGGGAATTGGCAAATGCGGCGTTAGGCCGGTCCGGAGCGCGCGACGGGCGGTTGGCGTAGCGACGTCCGGCGCCGTCGCGGTCAAGCCGGAAGCGATGCGCGGGTCCGCGCTGCAGGGCCAAGCCGCTGCCACGCACTTGGCCGGCTACCTGATGAAGAAAGGCCTGCCGTTCCGCGACGCTCAGAAAGCCATGACGCGCTCGTGCGCCTGCGACGACGTCAAATGCGACTTCTGTACGAAATATGGCGCGAACACAGACGGATGTTTTGGGCGCTGGTAACGGAGGACGTGTTGGTGTGCTGACGCCCGAAGGCGGTCGCGGAGCGCGGCCATGTCGGCTGCACGGCATCGCGCAATGTGGGCAGGTAGATAGCCCTCGTGCGCGCACAACTGGCGTCCTTACTCGGACGCCAGCAGTACAGCCTTCGAGAAAGGCCGATTATGCGGCCTTGCGCCGCCGCATGCCGAACAGCGCGGCAATGCCTGTGCCAAGCAGCAGGATGCTGCCCGGTTCAGGAACCCTGTTTGGCGGTGGGAGGGTATCCCCACCCAAGGTGTGTCTGACCGCTGCATCGGAAGTGATTACTGCCCCGTTGGCGTCGAACACTGTGAGTCCGGCGAAGTAACTTGTGCCGTAGATTGCGGTATCCCACTCCGCGTTCGATGCAGCAAGATCGAGCACCAGTTGGGCGGATGGAAATTCCCAGACGATGCCGATGGTCGTCTTCCCGAGCGGTCCGTCCGCCAGCCAGTCGTTCAGACGGCCCGGCACGTCGGTCTGGTTCTTGCCTGGCAGCACGCCTTCTAACCAAACAAAGTTCATCGCCAGCGGCACGCCGTACCCAGTACCGGACAAGGCGCCGTTTGCTGAAAGCAGCGCTGCGTAGTTGTCTGCAAACGTCAAGTCGCCGTTATAGACGGCGCCCGATGCGAACTCTTCATGCAAGTGCGCGACGACTGACGCATACGCAGGCGCGCCCAGCAGCACGACTAGGAGCGCAGCAAGCGTCTTTATTCTTATGAGCAACATAGTAATCCTTGGTTTTTGAGTTTTAATTGTTAAAATCAGAAGTTACCAAGCATTAATCATGCCGAAAATATATATCCTTTATTATTAATGGTTTATGCAGGATTATTAGGACGTGCAATTTGAAGTGTAATATTTTTCGACGCGGACGCCTGTTCCGGCCAGCGCCGCAAAAGGCCCGCGCTGGAGGCGCTGCTCCGCACCGGCCCCAAACGCCTGCAATCAGTCGCACGGCTGCTGACGGTACCACCCCAGCATGCGCATGACCGGTTCGTCGGACACACGCAGCAACACCGCATTCTCTTGCGCGACGTGCTCCTGCTCGTACCACGACGGGACCACCATCATGTCGCCGGCCGACCACGCATAACGCTGACCTTCAATCGAGGATTCGCCTTGGCCTTCAATCACGGTAAATATCTGGTTGACGGTGCTGCGCTGACACGACCACTTTGTGCCAGCGGCGAGGTGCACCGCTACGCGGTCGAACGTGGGAAGTGCCGAAGGTCCAAGCTCCAACGTCCGAACGCCGCGTGCAATTTCGTCCGCCAGCAGCAGCGCGGGTTTGTAGTCCGCATAAGCAAATCGCATTGGCGAGCGGCTGTCGATTTCGTCTGCAGGTTCCAGCCGGTCTGGATGCACGTTGAAAAACATGGGGCCGAGGAATTGCACTAACGGCGCATCGAGCACGTCGATCCAGTAGGCATCCTGCGTGCTCTCGTTGGTGTGGCCGTGGTAATGCCAGTTCGGCGTCAGGAGCACGTCGCCCGGCAACATCGGGATCTTCTTGCCATCGACGATGGTAAATGTGTTGGGCGCGGCTTCCAGCACGATCCGCATGGCGTTGGGCGTGTGTCGATGACTGCGCGCCGACTCGCCGCCCTTGACCATCTGGTAGGCGCCGACCAAGGTACGCACGGTCGCATAGTCGTTGCCTGGAATCGGATTGGCCATGATGAGGTTGCGGCGCTCGGCCCACTCGGTACCAACCAACCGGCCGGCGGCATGCAGCGCGGCGCGCGCGTCGGCATAGCGCCAATGCGCCGGCACGAAAGGTTTTTTTGGTTCCGGGTAAATCGATGGGGTGGGCTTGGCCCAGCCGTTCTTCATCTGGACACGGTCGAGCAACGAATACAACTCATTGAGGTCCGTTGCGGCGTCGAAGTCGACGACCGGCGGAGCCGAGCTGGCAATGGAGTCTGTGGACGGGGATGGCGGTGCGGATGCGGACCCGGATGCAGATGCAGATGCGGATGCAGACAGGGGCAAGGATGACGACGGGGACGAGGACACGGGCTTTCCTTTTTCGCGCGCTGGCGATGGTTTCCTATTTCACGTCCAGGGTCATTTCCCCGACGTGCTCAATGGCGATGCGCACCCGGTCGCCGCGCTTGACGGGGCCGACGCCTTCCGGCGTGCCGGTGGCGATGATGTCGCCCGGATAGAGCGTGGCGACTCGTGAGGCAAGTTCGATCATGCCCGGGATATCGACGATCAGATCGCGTGTATTCGCGTTCTGCCGAAGCTCGCCGTTGACCCACAAGCGTGCCTGCAGATTGGTCGGATCCGGCACTTCGTCAGCCGTCACGATCCACGGCCCGAACGGGCAAAAGCTGTCGTAGGATTTGCGCATGACACGCTCTTCGCTGCCACGCACCACCATGTCGATCAGGCAGGCATAGCCGAAGACATGCTTGAATGCGTCTTCCCGACTGATGTTCCTGCCGCCCTGCCCGATCACAATGCCAAGCTCACATTCATGGTGGATTTCGCGACCCGGCAGATCGGGCAGGACGATCGGATCGTTCGGGCCAGACAGCGAGGAATTTGCCTTCATGAAGAACCCATTCAAGTCGGCGCGGTTCTTCGAGTTCATTTCCTGGCCGTGCTTGATGTAGTTGACCGGGTAGGCCAACAGCTTGTTCGGCCATTCGATCGGCACTTCAAGCCGCACCGAAGCAAGGTCTACGCGTTTCGCCTTGGGATGCGAGGTAATGTCTTTCATGCGACGGTCAAAGTCGGCGATCAGCTGCACCATCTGCACCGGCGGCCACATCGCCACATCAATCCCAAGCGCGTCCGTGATGTCCCACGCTTCGTCGCCGATGCCAACGCCAATGCGGCCCTGATTAAATCGAAACAGTTTCATTGTGTGTCCTTGTGTTTCCCGTAATTGTCGCGAGGATGGTGTTGGCGTTTGCTGGCAAGGCGTCGCTGCGCCAGGCAACATGACCATCTGGACGGACCAGCACGAAGCGCTTTTCATAAAGCGCCCGCACTGCAGGCTCTGCCACCGATACCAGCTTTAGCGGCACGCCTTGCGCCTGCGCGATTTCGATAAGTGGTGCGGCCTCACTGCCGGCCTCGCCGAAGGCGAGCAGCAGGAAACCGCTGCCAAACAGGTCAAGCGTCGAGCGGCCATCCTCCAGCCATGCATGCGGCGCTCGACAGCCCGGACGCGAAGTCTGGCGGTAGTGCATGCCGTCCTCGTATTCGGCATTGATCTGGTCGCGGCTTTCCGGCTCGTTGTAGATATTGAGCGGCGAATCGACGTAGCGATAACCGAGATTCATGTTCATCGAAAACCATTCCCGCTTCATGCCTTCGCTGAGCGCGTGCCCGACCCGGCGGCGGTTTTCTTCACCCTCCGGCGACGCTTCGGAGAGTAGCGGGCTGCTTTTGGTTTCCTTCATTGTATGCAGATTGCCGGTGGAGAAACGCGTGATGCGTACTGCGATCGGCCTGCGTTCAACGCCGTAGGACTCCAGCATCGCCGGTCCGCCCCAGTCCGCCAGCGTGGCATCGAGCTTCCATGACAAATCGACCGCATCACCGATGCCGGTGTTCATGCCGAGCCCGCCAGTCGGCGAGGTCAAATGGCAGGCATCACCGCAGATGAAGGCTCGGCCTTCGCGATAGCGGTCCGCAACGAGTTCCATGCGGGTCCAGCGCAGCACGCTGAGTATTTCTAAATCAAAAGCGCGGCCCATTGCCTTGTGCGCGAACGCGACCAGTTGCGGCTCTGTGTAATGCACCTTCTCCTGCTCGCCGCCAATGATGGACATGCGCCAGTTCTCGTGGCCGTTGATGGCGACGATGGTGGCCCACATGCCGTCCGGCCCAACGAACATGTAGCGGTAGCCCGGCTTCTTGTCATGCAGGCTATTGAACTGCGGGCAGCGGAAGATTACGTTGGTCGTGTAGGTCAGTACGCCCCTGCCCTGCATCGGTATGCCGATCTGTTCACGCACGGTGCTTCGGGCGCCGTCGCAGCCAACCAGGTAGCGCGCCCGTATCGAAAATTCGCGGTTGCTGTCGAGGTCGACCACGCTGGCGGTGACGCCGTCGGCATCCTGCTGGAACGACTTGAAGTCATGGCGGTACAGAAGGCGGACGCTAGATTGCGATTGGGCGAACTTGCGCAGGATGGGGTCGAACATATTCTGCGGGCAGCGCTCGCGTTTCTGTGGGCTCTCTGGCGGTGGCTGTTCGTCGCGCATGGAAGGCATGGGCTGACGACCCAGTTCATAGCCATTCAGCGAAGTGAGATAGACGTTGTCCTGCGGGTAGTCGCGGTTGTAGGGGCTCGCCTCAACATCACTAACGATGCCCCAGCGACGGCAAAACTCCATGGTGCGGATGCCCACCATGTCCATCTTGGGCTGGAAGATAGAGCCGTCGCCCTGGTCCAGCACGATGCATTGCCGTCCGCGCCAGCCGAGGTCACCGGCCAGTGCCAGGCCAACCGGCCCGGCGCCGACGACCAGTACTTCGGTATCAAATTCCTTCAACTGGATTCCTTGAACTAAATTTTCGATCTCACACCGGTCTTGGTGCACCGGCCTTACCTTGTCCGCCTCACTGCAGTCGCCTTACTGCAGTCGCCTTACTGCAGTCGCCTTACTGCACCGGCCTCACTTCATTCACCTTTGTGCGTTCGGCTTATTAAACCGGATCCTTTCGACCCGCCTCTGCGGATCCCCTTCACTGCGGAACGATCTTTGCCGCGGTGACCATCTCCCTGGTCGACGCTGCGTCTTCCTGGATCCGTGCAGCGAATTCCTTGGGCGTATTTGCTACCAGCGTCAAGCCGCGCGCGGTGACCTGGCGCTCGATGAACCCGGGGCTTTTCAGGATGGCGGTAACGTCGGCGTTAATCTTGCTGACAATATCGGGCGGCATGGCCGCTGGTCCCAGCAGACCGTACCAGACGGTTGAGCGGAGGTAGGGATAGCCCTGCTCGGCGGTAGTGGGCACGTCCGGGAATTGCGGCGAGCGTTTCTTGCCCGCGATGGCCAATGCCTTGATGCGTTTGCTTCGCAGCAGTTCGCCCGCCACGCCGGCACTGGCCGTTGCCATGTCAACTTCGCCCGCGATCAAAGCCGTCATCACCGGAGCAATCCCCTTGTACGGCACTTGCAGAATATCCAAACCCTCGCGTTCATTGAGCAGCGAGTACACCAGCATTGGCTGGCTGCCTTCGCCATAGGAGCCATAGTTGAGCTTGCCCTTTTCACGTTTGGCGGTCGCCACCAGTTCACGCAGATCGTTCACGGGCAGGTTGTTTTTCGCGATCAGGATGTGGTCGCTTTCCACCATCATGGAGATTGGTGCAAAGCTTTTGTCCGGATCGTAGGGCAGCTTCTTGTAGAGGAAGCGGTTGGCCACGATGGTCTGGTCCACAGTGGCCAGCAAGGTGTAGCCATCCGGGGCGGCGCGCGCGACGAACTCGGCGCCGATCAGCGTGCCTGCGCCCGGCTTGTTTTCTACGATGACGGTCTTGCCCCACTTCTGGGTCAGTTCGGCAGCCACCGCACGGATCATGATGTCCACGCCGCCGCCCGGGGCATACGGCACGATCACGGTGACGGGCTTGTTTGGGAAGGCCTGTTGCGCCTCGGCGGAAGCTGCAAGCGCCATGCCAAGCAGAGCGGCAACAGCAAATTTATTTGAAGTCAACTTTGTCTCCTGTCGAGGCGCTTCAACCGAAGCGTTGCGCCTTATTTTAGTTTTTCACGCGCATAGGACGTCTGCAGTGATTTTATAGATCGTAGATTCACGGATTCATTAATTCATGAATCTACCCACTAATCGATTCATGGATTCATGGATTCATGAATTTACGGCTTTATGAATTCATGGATACATCGATTCAGTACACCTGTCACCCTGATCGTCGTTCCTAGTGAGCGATGCCAGAAGCTAGCGCAGCGCAGCGACAGCAATTGCCACGATTGAAGCGGCCACAGCAACGCCGGCGATCCATAGCGCAGTCGTCGTTTTTCGGGACCATTCCGCAAGGCCGGCCGAGAGACCCTGTAGCTGTCCCGCGATGTTCTTCACCACTTCTGCCTGGCTCGATTCGGTGTCTTCAAGGGCCTGGAGTCTTGCCACGATGGCGGCAAGTTGCGCACGCGGGTCCGCGGACGGGTCGACGGGCTCGGGTTTGGGTCGCGACTTCCATTTGTCTAGCGCGCCCATGGCCGCCTCAAAAATCCGGGGTGCCGCTTCAATCAGTATTGCTGTGGGTATGGCCATAGACTTCTTTCGGTTCAAGGTTCGAGTTGATTGTGCAGAGCTTTTTCGCGGCGCGCAGGAAAGGTGCTCACTTGCGATTTCAGCGGCCCAGTGCGTTGTTGCCAGGACTGATTAGCCGGCGTTGACGTCATGCAAAATTCTTTGGCAGTGAAACGCAGTTGGAGCAATGTGGCTGCCGCCGGCATTACCGAGCTTTATTCGGCAGATCGTGTGCGAGTCGATCCTGCCTGTCGTAAAACTCGAGGGTGCCAATATCGTCCTGGTTGCGGCGCCGCGCCGGCAGGAGATTGTCGAGTTCGAGCTCCATCTCTTCATCGAGTGAGTCGCCTTCAGGTTCGGGATTCATGCATTCTCCTCTGCGCCATGGAATGCCATTCTACCTTGCCCGATAGCGCGAAAAAACTGGGCGCGCCGGGAGAATGTAATTGGCGAAAGGGACCGCAACGAGTATCGTTAGACGCAGTGGTCGAAGTGGCAATTGCTGCCAGCGACTCCCTATTCTTGTTTGATGGTGACGCTAAGCGCAATGGAGGTGCATTCTTGGAACTGCATGATCTACGCCAACTGGCAAGTTTCCGCATGTCGATACGGCAGTTCCTGCACTTCAGCGAGCTGCTTTGCGAAGGCGCAGGCCTCACCTCGCAGCAGTACCAGGCGCTGGTTTTGCTCCGGGTGCACGACGGCCCTGCCGGCATGACAATAACCGACCTGGCACAGCGCCTTATTGTGAAGCACAACAGCGCAGTCGGGCTGGTTGACCGCCTGGCGAAGGAAGGCCTGCTTAAGCGAGGCCCGTCAGACGAAGATCGGCGCCATGTCACACTCGAGTTTACCGAGCGCGGCGAAGAATTGGTGTCGCGGCTGGCGGCTGCCCACCGCGATGAACTCAAACGGGTCGCCCCGGAATTTATAGCGAGCCTGACGAAGGTTGTGGCGACGTAGCAGAACAGCGCAGCGGGCTGCCGTGCAACCTCGTGCAGGCACCACCGGCAGGCTCAGAAGCAGTTACCAGCAGACCCCAGAAGCAGTCGCCAGAAGACTCCCCAGCAGTTCCCTACAGACCTAAAGGGGAACCGCATAAGCGGACCTCAACAGGGGATTTCGAGAGTAGAACCCGGTTAAGGCAATCGGTAGCCGATCGCCGCAACCGAGAGCGTCGGCGGAAAGGCTGCGGCATGACGCTGGTGCGGTGTAAACTCCCTCGATGAACACCGAACAAGATTCGCAAGACCCATCGCACGACGTCGCCGCGGACGAGATCGAAGAGGCAACCAGAGCCCGCTGGAACGACCTCAAGACTCAGCAGGATGCCGAAGCCTGGATACAACAACTCGACCAGTCGTTGCAGCGCTCGGTCAATCGGGCCAATGCCTCCGGATACGGCGTCTGTTTCTGGCTCGACCATGGCGGCCAGATC
This sequence comes from Herminiimonas sp., assembly GCA_028292265.1. Classification (GTDB taxonomy): domain Bacteria; phylum Pseudomonadota; class Gammaproteobacteria; order Burkholderiales; family Burkholderiaceae_D; genus JAQGMR01. The sequence goes on along the minus strand of JAQGMR010000042.1, from coordinate 28,547 downwards.
TTCATGCATACCAGCGTCGACGCTGTCCTGCTCGACGTCACGCCGGAAGCGCAATGGGCTGCGCCCGTGATCACTGCCGCGACCGGCATCGAGGCGCCGCGGTCGCAGATATGGACGCTTCCCGATGACAAGCTAACGCAACTGGTGCTGGGCTTGAACAGCCTGGTTGGATCAACCACCATCGTCGCGAACCACAAGTACCGCCCCAGCCGGTTCTGAGTACCATGCACGTCGGAGGGACCGCACCGGCGATCTGCTTCCGGCCTGCCACCGCTAGCCCAAGCCTCCGGCACGCCAGCGCAGTTTGCTGGTTTGCTGGTTTGCTGGTTTGCTGGTTTGCTAGTTTGCAGCCCTAAAGGCAGGCAAATACCTGCGCCGTCCCATTTCGTGTCAGCAGAAAGGTGCCGACATTCTGGCCAGTGTCCGTCAGTGTGACGGTCAGGGAAAGACTGTCCTGCTGCACCTGTCCGTCATAGCGCGCCGGATGAGAATTGATGGTGGCGCCAGGCGTTGTCGGCCCAGGCTGTCCGATGATGTGAATGCCGTTCACGCTGAATCGTCCGGTCTGGTCAAGACGGATCTGGCCGTCGATCGTGCCGTGCGCACAGTCGTATGCCAGGCTTGCGCCGGAATCCGAGATGGTCAACCCAATATGCTGTCCACCCCAGACACCGGAAAGGGTTGGCAAAACGATTGCAACGCCGCCGCTACCACCACCACAGGCGGCAAGACTGAGACACAGTGCCGCGGCAAGCACAGAAAAGAAGCGAGATATCACGAGTTGAGCCGGTAATTGTTCAGGCCTGAGCTTAACATTGCGCCTGGCAGCGGCCACGCGAATAATCAACACTCTGGCCGGGCGCCCGAGAGGCTCATGACGCAGCCGGCATAAATTTGCACCGTCATTGCTGGCGCTCCACCAACACGCCCACCGTTGCCAATGCGCGCTCCCCCAGCGAACGTCGCTGCCATTCCGCAAGCTCGACACGTCGGCTGCGGCGGAGGTCGTTTTCAAAGTCCACCATGAGCCGCTGCGCGAGGTCGCGGTCCATCGCGGCGAGGTTGACTTCATCATTCAAGCCAAAGGAACGATTGTCAAAATTGGTCGAGCCAATGACGGACCAGAGCGCGTCCACAATCAGGATCTTGGCGTGAATCATTCCTGGCTCGTACTCGTGAATCGCAACCCCACCTTCGAGCAATTCGCCATAGTGGCGTCGGCTTGCGATGCGCGTCATGAGGTGGTTGTTGTGGACTCCAGGGACGACAACGGTGACTTTTACGCCGCGCTCAACCGCGCGCAGCAATTCACGCCGCAGCGCACGGTCTGGCAAGAAATAGGGTGAGTTGATGCAGATGCTGGAGCGCGCCGCCCCCAACACCATCTGGAACAGGATACGCGCCCGCGTTGCGCGACCGGCTGACGGCGCACTGGCCACAACTATGCTCAGTTTTTCATGCATGACCGTCGCTTGCAGATGCGTGTTTTGCGCCGGGTACACCACCCGGTCGGTCAAGATTTCTCCAGCCGCCTCCAGCCAGTTCTCAACAAAAGCAGTCTGCAGTGCCGCTGCAATGGGCCCCGACAGGCGCACCACCGTATCGCGCCACGGCCGTTGCCCGCGCTCCCCCTCGGCCCAGGCAGTGCCGATGCCGGCGCCGCCGATGAACCCGGTCTTTCCATCCACAACCATCAACTCCCGGTGGGTGCGATTGTTCAAGCGCTTCAGGGTGTACCAGCGAAATGGCTGATACCACGCGACTTCGCCACCCGCTTTGCGCAGCCCCGCGAAATAACGGTCGCGCGTCAGCATGCTGCCAACGGCGTCCACCACCACGCGCACCTTGACCCCCGCAGCGGCGCGCTCGGTCAAGGCTTCGAGGAAACGATCGCCTATCGGGGTGGTGTGGAAAATGAAGGCTTCAAGATGAACGGTCGACTGCGCGCCGCGGATCGCTTCGAGCTGTGCGTCATAGAAAGCGAGGCCATCGGTTAACACCTCGTGGTCAACAATCTGCAGCGCCGGTTCATCGACCACAGCACTCAGCACGCGGAAGAATTCCTCCGAATCCGGCGCCGGCAACGGCACGCTAATGCGGTAGTCAAGGCCAGGTTCGAAGAGAACGACAAACGTTAGTGCTGCAACGACCGCGATGGAGAGCAGTGCGAGGATATTAAAGTAGCTGAAAACCATTTTTCGGCTGCGCTCCGGGCTCCGGTTTGTCGCTGGTGTCGCTGGTGTCGCTGAGTCGATCTACTTCGTTGCCGCCAGACTGTCTGTCGCAGAATTTCGGCCCCGTCAGCTCACTCTTTCGGCCGCTAGACTCCAGTCCAGAAGAACCCGTCGGAGGCGTCGTTCGCCATCGTCATGATGTAGAGGCGCTTTGGTGCAACCGACTGGTCGACGAACACGACGCCGACTGTGGTTCCTCCATCAAACAAGGGACATGAAGCGCCAGAAAACCCGATGCGTACGTTGAAGATATTTTTGCCGTTGCCGCGTCCAATGACTGTCGCCGTCCCGGTACACAACGGCGCAGTGAGGGCGAGAGCGCCGTTCGAATCGATGGCCACGGCAACGGACTGCGAGCCGCCGGCATTGCCAGTAAAGCCGACGCCGCTATAGTTTCCGGCGACGTTGGCAATATTGGAGGTTTGGTCATAGGCGGCATTGTAGTTGGCAGCAATTGTTGCTCCGGAACTGGTGGTCGCCGTAATGGTGGACTTGTTTGCGACGCTGCCGGACCAGGTAATGTTTGTGACGGTTTGCGCGGCGGGAAGCAAGTCCCTGCCCGACCCACCACGAAGCCCAGTGCCGTTGCCGACGATGCTGCCGTAGAAGCCTTCGGTAACGCCTGCTGCATTGCTTGCAAGGCCGAACGCCTGTCCGTCTTCCAGCACGGCCAGCACAGCGGGGTTGCCGTTGCTGACAACAGTACCGGCCCAGAACCCCTCAGCCGAATTGATTGACTGGGTCGTCGCCCCGCCGCAACCGGCAAGGGCGGTGGCGATGCAGGCGAGGCTGGCGATAGCGTGCAATTTCATGGGTACGGCCTTCAGGGTAGTGACTACGATGATTGACTTGCGGGACTTCTTCGTGACCGGCCGTTAAGCCAGGTCTTGTAGCGCAGCCGGTGGCGCTGGCCGCCAAGAATGGTCGGCTGGCCGGGCGGCGGTTTTCGCGCACCCCAAATCTTACATTGTCGGAGGGAACTGCGCACTCCTGCATCGACGGCTGGTGCCTCAGCGCGGCCTGGACGCGGTGGCAATGCAGTCTCGTCGCTGAGTTCAGGTCATGACGACCGTGAGACTGTGCAACGTTGGGTCGTGGCCACATGCAGATTCACGACCGCCGTGGGGTACTGACCTCGGCGAGGCCGCAACCGCTTTACAGCGCGGTTACGGTGGCGTCCTCACCGACCAACCGCGCCCGCAAGCGCGGCTTCGGATCAAGCGAGCATCAGAACGGGCGCGTTATGGCGGCGAGCGCGCCAGAGACCGCGTCCGGCAGGATTTGGCTGATGGTCCTGTGCCAGTTAGCCAGCGGCGTCGCCGCTACGTACACGACATCCTTCGGATCCAGTTCAAACGCTTCCGCCATGGCGAGCGCGCCAGGCGCCTTTGCATCCAGCCGGTATACGACTGGGTTGGTGGGAGACTTGCGAACAACATAGATCTGGCTGGCGTCGCCGGAAATCGTACTCACGCCACCGGACTCGCCCAAAGCTTCATTCAGCGTGAGTCGACCGTTGTGCATCAATAACGCGCGCGGTTGCGTCACTTCGCCGGAAACAAAAACCTTGCTTTCGTCACGCGACAGGACCCGCAGCACATCGCCGTTGACCATCATGATACTGGCCGGGTTGATGCCCTTCTGCACCAGTTGAGGCAGGCTGATCGGATAGGTAACCCCCTGCCGGATCAACGCTATCTGGCTTTGGTCTGCCGTCGGAAGCAGGCCACCAGCGCGGTTGATGGCTTCAATCATCGTCATTGGAATGTCGTTGATGGCTTGCAGCCCTGGAACCTTCACTTCGCCATCGACATACACGCGCTTGCTGCGGTAAGACTGCACGCGCAGCGTGATGTTGGGCTTGTTGATGTACTTGGAAAGGCGGGTGGAGAGCAGCGTGCGGGCTTCTTCCTCTGTCAGGCCGGCCAGCTTAAGTGGGCCGGCATAGGGAAACTGAACCATGCCCTGGTGGTCCACCACGAAAGGTGCCGACGGCGTGTTGTTGGCGGCCGGGCCGGCAGCGCCGGCGGCCATATTGGCCGGGGCAATGAGCGCCGCGCCCGACAGTTCAGGGTGGTCCCAGACGACGATCGAAAGCATGTCGCCGCTCTCTATCTTGTAGGGTCCGCCGGTGCCGACCAGCTTGCTGACGTCCTGCGACTTGCGTTTTTCGCGCAGCGCGTTCTCGCTCTTCACCAGCGCCGGTGTGATCGGCTTGAATTCCGTTGGTATGTCTGCGGCGGCTTCACGCTCATCCGCTGCATTACTGGCGGAACGGACCGATTCGAAATGCATGCCCGGGCCTACCGATGCGCAACCACTCAGGAGCGGCAAAGCCAGTGCCGCTGCCCACAGTGCTGAATTAAGTCTGGAAACTATTTTCATACTTTTCTCCGCCGTGTCCGAACCACCGCCACGCCGGCCTGCGGCAAGCTTTAACTTGCAACAAACAATACGAGCGATAGAAGCGATATGAGTGCTATGAGCGCTATGAGCGCTATGCGCCCTTGCCTTCCCTGCACTCTACGTTTGTCCGCCAACACTGTATTGACCGGGCTCATGCGATTGGCCTCGGGGCAACAGGCCGGTGTGGCGTCCAGTGTGGCGTTATTGTGGGCAGGCATCAACCGTGATGGTGTCGCTGCCGCGTGGCGTGCACGCTGCGGCCTCCGGTCAGTCGAGCGCGGAAGTGTTCATGATGAAACTGCTGGCGGTCAGCCGACCAGGGAGATGTCTTCCTGGCGGTACGGTGCCATGACGAAGCGGCCCGGGCCGCTCTGTTTGGCGCGATACATGGCATCGTCGGCGTCAACAAGTAAGGAATCGGCGTTGCCATCTCCACCTGCCAAAGCAACGCCAATCGAGACACTCATCTGGCAAGGGCGCTCTTTCAGAATCAGCGCAGGGGAAACGGCGTCGATACACTTGGTGGCAAGGACACGGGCCCCGGCTTCGGCATCGTCGCGCAGGTCGCCGGCGATCAATACAAATTCATCGCCGCCGACGCGTGCAAGAGTGTCTGTTTCGCGTATTACAGCCGTCAGTCGTTTTGAAATCACACGCAACGCTTCGTCCCCTGCCTCATGTCCGAGCGTGTCGTTGATGGCCTTGAATCCATCGAGGTCAAGGAACAAGACCGCCATCTGGGTGGAATTGCGCTGGGCGCGGGCGAGCGCCTGTTGCATTCGGTCCGCCAGCAGAGCCCGATTCGGCAAGCCGGTCAGCGTGTCCCGGTGTGCTATCAATTCCAGCGCGGCCTGGCTGCTAGTCAATTTTTCCAGCAGCCGGTTGAAGGCACGGGTCATGTTGCCGACCTCATCGTCACGCCCCGTCTGCAACGGCTGAAGCGGTAGCTCGCCGCGGGCCATCCCTTTGGCCTGTTCGGCAGCACGATGTAACGGGCGCAGCATCCAGCCGACCATCAGCCCCACTACAAGCACCACGAACAAGATACCGATAGCGCTTCGCTGGATTTCGAAAGTGCGAACACGATCAAGGGTGGCGAGGGCTTCAGAGGTTGGCATCCGCGCGACAACGAACCAGCTGGTACCCGGCACAGAAGCAATGCCCGAGATTTCCTCGCCGCCTTGCGCGTTGACCGTCATGCCACTGCCCCGGAAGCCTTTCATCGCGCGATCATGCAGAAGATTTACGCCAGTGGGCGGTGTCGGTTTCAACACCATGGTGGCATCGCTGGCGGTCAGGAAAAGTTGATCGTTCGGCGAGATCACAAGAAAGCTGCCGAACTTGCCCACGCGCTCTTGCTCCAGCCGGCCGATGAAGCCAGGGCCAGTGAGCGCGGTTGCGCCCATCAAGACCGCTCGAACGGCGCCGCCGCTATCTCGCACTGGCGCTGCCATGGGTAGCAAGGGCTGGAGGGTAGTGGGCCCCACTAACGCGCGACCGATTGAAGACTCGCCCTTGAGCGCAGTACGGAAATGCCCAGCCTGCGCAAGCGACGTGCCGACCCGTCCGGGCACCGGTGGAAAATCAGACACTACCTTGCCGTCGGTATTGGCCACCAGCAGGCCAAGCGTAAACAGCGGCTGCAAGCGGTGCCGCTCTTCCAGCCAATCCCGCAGGAGCGTCGGGTTCGACAGCAGCGCAGTTGGCAGCGTTGCTGCCAACTGGTCGAGGAACAACTGACGCTGATTCACTTTGTACTGGATATCGCTGGCGATGGATCGGGCCAGAGCCAGCTCCTGTTCCGACACAACGGCAATCAGATCCTTCCGGAGAAAGTTCGACAACATCGCATAGCGCGCGACCGCACCGAAAATGACCATCAAAACGCCGAAAACGATGATGCGGGTAACCAGGCTATTCAGGACGCGGTGTAGGCTCATACCGAATATTAGCCGATGCCGAATCCGATTCCGCAAAGAAAAAGCGGCTTGTCAGGCCGCTTTTTCTGCAGGGTCACCGAAGTGACGGGACGAACAACACCCAGTGTTGCGCTGGCAGTTTCCGCCCCTGCTTCTTTTCAGGCCGGCTTTAGCGGCCCCGTTTGGGAAGTTTTAAGGAAGTGGTTCTCGCTATAACGTTCTCCCGAAACACAGCTAGGAACCGTTTGACGCCGTATCGCCTCCACTGTTCCCGCGACTTGTTGCGCAATGCAGCAAACCGATTCGCGGCGCCGCGCGGTTTAGCAGGCAGGATTTTCACTATTTCTATCGTGCGACAGCGCACATACCCGGGCTGTCTTAATCGCTATGCTCCCCTCAGCAACGAAGAAACTCTCTGCCAGCATCCAAGTCCCAAAGAGACAATTAGGCCCTTCTCACTACTGGAGCGAATATGAACAAGAAAGCACTTCTGACCGCGATTGCGGCACTTACGTTGATTTCTGGTGGCACTGCACTAGCGCAGGGAAACAGCGGCCATGACCGGGGCGGTCAGGATCGCGGCCAAGACGACCGAGGCCGTGACAACCGTGGCAACGGCGACCAGGGTCTGCATCGCGGACCGCCGGCACGTGACGAGGGCCGTGGACCGGTGCGTCGCGGACCGCCGCAGCGGGTAGAGCAGCGTCACGACGAACGTGGCGCTGGCCCGGGCCATAATTTTTACCGCGGCCAGCGACTTCCGCCCGAGTACCGCCATCGTCAATACGTGGTCAACGACTGGCGCAGTCACCGCCTGTCGGCGCCGCCACGGGGATACCAATGGGTGCAAGCCGGAGGCGACTATGTCCTTGTCGCGATACCGACCGGCGTCATCTTCCAGATTCATCTAGGCGGCTAACGCAGACGTTCTTGCCGCCCGTCTGAATTGCGGGTGTGACAGCCGAGGATTCGTCCTGCGGCTGTCACGTTCGCGTTAATCGGGATTCATGTGGGCCCATCTCGCGAACTGGCGCTTACTCGTTTCCACGGATCATTTGTTGCTGGTTTTCCTTGCCCACTTCTCCATCTTATATTTAGTTCCGTTGCAGAGACCAATGCATGTCCCAGTTTCCGGACGCGGGCAGGCGGCAGAAGTAGGTTAGAATCCTTTGAACGTTCCGGTCTCACGGACGACAGTCAAGCCCCGCCAGAGAAATCGACCGCGGGGTTTTATTTTTAGATGCAGCGCACTTTGGAGTAATTCATGGCCACAGAAGCAAAGAAAGAAACCAAGCCAAACACGGGCTTCATGAAGCCCGTCACACCATCCGCCACGTTGGCCGCCGTCATCGGCGCCGATCCGGTCCCGCGTACCGAAATCACGAAAAAGGTCTGGACCTACATCAAGGAACACAACCTGCAGGATCCGGCAAACAAACGCATGATCAATGCCGACGCCAAGCTCGAAGCCGTCTTCGATGGCAAGAAACAGGTGTCGATGTTTGAAATGACGAAGCTCATTTCGAATCATCTGAAGTAACTCGCGGCGGCCTTCCGCGCCGCCACAGTGTCCCGCGCAACGCCGGGAAACGAGAAAGGCCCGGCATCATGCCGAGCCTGTCCTGTCCCTGCCCTGTCGCGTCGTCTTTTCTCTCATCGTCTTAAATCATCATTTGACTCGTCCCAAGGACCCCATGACCATTTCCCTTTACGCCGCCTCTGTTCCCGTGTTCCGCCAATTCCTTAACAGCCTTGACGCGGTGCTGGCCAAGGCCGAGGCGCACGCCACCGGAAAATCGATCGACCACGACGCGTTGCTGCAGGCGCGGCTGTTCCCGGACATGCTGGCGCTGGTGCGGCAAGTGCAGATCGCCGTGGACTTTGCAAAGGGCGCGAGCGCCAGGCTTGCTGGCATCGAGGTGCCGGTGTATGACGACAAGGAAAAGACCTTCCCGGAATTGCGCGCACTGCTGGCGAAGACGATTGCCTTCATTGACGGCATCCTGCCAGCCCAGATCGACGGCAACGAGGGCCGCGAGATTGTGCTCCGCCCCGGCACGCCGAAAGAGAAGCGCCTCAACGGCCAGGCCTATCTGTTGAGCTATGGCTTGCCGCAGTTCCTGTTCCACGTCACTACCGCTTACAACATCCTGCGCCACAACGGCGTGGAAATCGGCAAGAAGGATTTCATGGGCCAGTTTTAATACTGGCTGGCTGAACAGGGCGTCGCCGTAGCCGTGCTCGGGTCGCGACGATGCCAGGAACTGGATCCGTCGCTGGGGTTGTAAGTGTCGTCTTCAAATTGGGTGCTTTTGACGCCGATCCCTCGAAGGGACCCGGTTTCAAAGAACGGACTTACCAATCGCCAGCGAGGACCCGCTCCAGGCGATCCAGGTTCTGTTCATTCGCCTCGGCGGCATACTTGATTACCTGGTCACGCACCGCTGTTGACTTGAACCGCATGCGCCAGGTGATGGCCGTGCCATCGCCTTCTTCCTCCAGAAAAATCCCCAGAAAAAACTCCGGATCCGTCTGATGATGGAGCACGACCCGCTCGCATTTCACGATTTCCATGAAGATGCAGTCATTCCGATAGCTAACGCCGTCCGGCCCATGCAAGACGAATCGCCACGCGCCGCCCGGCTCAAAATCGAATTCTTCGAAGGTGCTGGTGAAACCCTTCGGCCCCCACCATTTCGTTAACTGGTCCGGGTCGCTGAAGGCGTCGAACACCTGGTCGCACTGCCACGGCACCTTGCGCGTGGTTACGATTTCGCAGTCCGGATTCGGATCGGCAAAAACGCTGATTAGTGGCTTCATGTTGGTTGAATGTGCAGGAACGGCGAGCCATAACAATACCGCAATCTGGCCCACGGAAAGCACGAACCTGCCGTCGGGGTCTCCTGAACACTAGGACACGATCTGGGATGCTGGTATCCTGCAAGCCAAATTACTCCTCATTAACTTTTGATGCCCGTATTCCAACCAAACAACCAATTCGCGCGCCATCCGACACATCGCATGCTTGTCACCGAAATGGCCAAGTTTGCGAAGCCAGACACACGACGAGGAATCGTATTGTTTTCCGTGGATTACCTCCTGTTTTGGAGTGCCATGGCGGCCGTCGTGTTCGTCCCGTGGATGGCGCTGAAGATCGTCGCGTCGGCCGTTGCCGGCATCAAGATGGCAAATCTCGCGACCCTTGCGCACGACGGCGCGCACAACAGCCTGACTTCATCACGTCGACTGAACTGGCTCATCAGTGTGCTGTCGTTCACGCCATGCCTGTTCAATTACCGGCTGTGGGTCTATGACCACCACTCACTTCATCATCCCCACACCAACGGCGAGCATGTGGATTCCTATCGGCCGCTCTCAAAACAAGCGTACGACGCGCTTCCGTGGTCGGCTCGGCTCTGGGTGCGGTTTTGCCGGTCACCCAATATTGCAGCTTTTGGCGTCTACTACATTTGCCAGCGCTGGTGGAAGGTAAAACTGATGCCACGCGCTTTCCTGCCGGCGGCACATCGGGCGTCGGCGTGGAAGCACTTCACCTGGCTCCTGATCTACTTCGCCGTGTTGATGACGGCGCTCTTGATGGCACCGCATTACAGCGCGACCTCGGCCACCGTGGCAGTGCTGCTCGGTTTTATCGGGCCGTTCTTCATTTTCCAGACTGTTCTCGCCGCATCGCTGTACTTCAACCATACGCACCCGGATATCCCGTGGTTCAAAACGGAGGCAGACCGCAGGGCCGGGTCAGGTCAGGAACACATCACGGTCCACTTGCGCCTGCCGAAGATGGCGGCGGCACTTGCCCATAATTTCTTTGAACATCCGGCGCACCATGTGTATCCGGCGATCCCCTGCTATGCACTGTGGGATGCACAGGAAAAATTGAACAGGCTGATGGGCGAGCAGGCCATCGTGGAGGATTTCTCATTGGGTTTTCTTGTGCGGACCATGCGGATATGCAAGCTCTATGACTACGATCGGCGCTGCTGGCTCGACTTCAATGGGCGGCCTACCAGTGCCAGCGCCCGAACGATCGTGACGCCCAATGCGTTTGCGACGCAGTCTTGACTGACGCGCGATGGAGCTGAAAGACCACCCTCATTGCCGAACCTTCCATGAGGCCGGCTCACTGTCGAACATGACGGTTTGGTATGAGGCGGAGCGCAACGTCGTCTGGGCAATGCTTCGGGCGCAACCAAGGCCGTGCTTTAGCCCAGAGGTGTTGCGCGACATCGAAAGCCTCGCACATGCTCTGCGAAAAGCCGAAGTCCCCATTGATTTCCTCGTAACCGGTTCCGTCGTCCCTGGCATATTCAATGTGGGCGGTGACCTGTCCTATTTCGTGGCCAACATACGCTCTGGCGATCGCCACGCGCTGGTGCAGTATGCCCGCTCCTGCATCGATGCATCATGGGAGCTGCTTACAGGTTTTGGCGTCGGCATCATTTCACTCGCCATGATTGAGGGTTCCGCCCTGGGCGGCGGGTTCGAGGGTGCCCTCGCCCACGATTTTATCCTGGCGCAATCGGATGCCAGGTTGGGGTTTCCCGAAGTGGCGTTCAATCTCTACCCCGGCATGGGCGCGCACTCGCTGGTGAGCCGCAAGGTAAGTCGCCATCTCGCAGAAAAGCTCATCATGTCGGGTGAAGCCCATACCGCCGAATGGCACGCCGACAAGGGACTGGTGGACCTGCTATTCGAGCCCGACGGCGCGTATATAGCCACCCGGACGTTCATCGATCAAATCCGTCCTAAGTTGAACGGTATCCGAGGCATGTTGCGTGCGCGGCGGCGTGTACAGGCCGTGGCACGGGACGAGTTGATGGATATTGCCGAAGACTGGGCGCGTTCGGCATTTCTTCTCAAGGAAAAGGATCTGGCCTACATGGAGCGGCTGGTGATGCTCCAAAACAGGCGCTCGCGGGCGCTCGCGAGCGACTGACCGACCGCCTTGGCGTTACGCGACCACACGCAAAGGCGCGGATGCCGCCGGCGCCATCCACGCCTCGACACCCTTGGCGGACATGGGATAAGCGAAAAGGTATCCTTGCGCGAATTCCACATTCAACTCACGCAAGAATTCGGCTTGCTGACGGGTTTCCACGCCTTCGGCCACGACTTTCAGCTTTAATTCCTGAGCGACCGCGACCATTGAGCGCACCAGGGCGCGCGCCCGGAGGTCGGTATGAATCGAATTAATGAAAGTGCGATCGAGTTTCAGGACATCCATCGGCATTCTCGAAAGTTGCGATATCGATGAGTAGCCGGTTCCGAAATCGTCGAGATACATCGTTACGCCGAGGGCGCGAAATTCGCGCATGACGCGATGAGCAAGCGCCTCGTCATCAGCCATGCAGCTTTCGGTCAACTCCAGGCCGAGCATGCTCGGCTCAATATCTGCACGCAGGACCGCGGCGGTGAAGTCCTCTACCAGGGTGGCACTGCGCAGCTGACGTGCTGACAAGTTAATGGCAATTGGAATCTCCAGACCGCGCTTCTTCCATCGGCCAGTCTGCCGCGCCGCCTCCTCCATTACCCATTTGCCAAGCTCGACGATGATGCCGGATTCTTCTGCATAAGGAATGAAATCCGCGGGCATTATCAATCCACGCTCCGGCGAATTCCAGCGCACTAGCGCCTCGACGCCGGCCATCATGCCGGTCCGAAGATTTACTTTGGGCTGATAGAAAAGCTCGAACTGATCTTCCTCCAGCGCCTTGCGCAAATTGGTGTCGAGCCAGACTCGCTCCGCAACCTTGCGGTTCATTTCCGCTTCGAAGGTACGATAGGTATGGCGACCCTTGCTCTTGGCGACATACAAGGCGGTGTCGGCGTTTCGCACTAACTCTTCATGCGTGGTGCCATGTTGTGGGTACATGGCGATCCCAATTGAGCAACTGCTGTAGACCTCGCATCGTTCGAGATTGAAGGACGTCTTCATGCGCGACATGATGCGCTGTGCCGCGTCCTCCAGATTGCGCGACGCAGGTTCCTTCACGACTGCCAGGAACTCGTCACCGCCTAATCTGGCCAGAACGTCGCCCTCCCCGAGGCAAGCCTTGATGGCGATGGCCGACGACTGGATCAGGGAATCGCCCACCAAGTGGCCATAGTGGTCATTTACGTTCTTGAAGTTATCCAGATCGATGAACATGATGCCAAACGGATCGCCACTGCCGACCATGCGGGTGATCAGTTCTTGCACCGCGTGCCGGTTCGGCAGCCTCGTCAACGCATCATTATTGGCCAAATCGACCAGGCGGGCCTGCGCGCGGCGCTCTTCAGTGACGTCTGTCCCGGAGCAGACGAGATACCATTCCGAGGGCCCGCTGCCGCTGCGGACCATCTTGTTTCTCCATAAAATCTGGCGCATGCCGTTTTTGCCGATGCATGGGCGCTCAGCCTCAAACGAGTGACCGGTTGCAAAGAATGCTTTCATGTTAATGCGCGCCGCGTCCACGTCAGACTCAGCGATAAATCCGTCGTGCACGTCGCGTCCAAGCACTTCGGCCTCAGTCAGGCCAGTCAGCTCTTCGCAGAGACGGTTAAACCGCCGAATTTTCAATTCGCTGTCAACCAGGACCACGAGAGAATTCACTTCAGAGACGACCTGCTCGGAAGACGAAATGACGGCAATCAGACTGCGCACGACGCTTGCCGTGTCGAGATAGTCGGTCGCAGTCCCTGCCCAGCGCATCTTGTCGATCCGTCGGCCGACCAAGTGCATTCGTATGGGCTCGCCATATAAGCTCAACGTCATATCCACATGCGACGTGGCGCCAGTCATGCTTCGCAAAGCGCTAGCCTGCTCCGCCTGCAGTGCAACGGCGACATTTACCGCACTCCGATCCTCACTTGCAAACTGTAGGGCATTGCTATCGGCGCACAGCTGCCAGTACGGCGTTGTGGTTCCGAAATACAGATGGAGCGGCGATTCTTCCTGTGAAAGCGTACGGGTCATAGTTTGCCTTTTGCCGTCTGAAGACGACTGCGCCGCTCCTTCGCTACATAGCCCGAGCGGCGACATTCAAGTGGCCGATGCAATAGCACAGTCACTCCCCGAGGACTATATTGCACAATGGCACTACGCACAAGAATTTATTGCTGATAAGCAATTACTGGGTAATTTTGTTGTCGGGCCGCAATACGGCCTGTGCGGGTACGCGCCGTCGCATTTACTCCGAAGTCTGGGATGGCGCGAGAAACGCGGCGGCCGCCTGAACCGGCTAGGCACCAAAGCGCTCTGTCTGTCGCTGGAGCTCGAAACCGCTCCAGCAGAGTCCAAGCAGCTCGATGCACTACCGCAGTCGCATTGAACAAGGGTCCGATTTCCCACAAAAATGCCCCATGCAAGCGATGCCAACGCGCTAAGCCGACTGCGGAACAACTTCACCCGAATCCAAAGGCGATCTCGGCATCAATGCGACTTCATCAGCCGATTCATATTTACCCTGCCGTGCAGCCTAGTTGTGGTGAGCGAACATAGGTAAACGTCCAACGATACGGCCCCCTAGAAGTATCGTCCGAAAGGATGCATTTCGATCCCTCATTCATCGGCCACGCGATCCCGTTTTTGTCTCGTTGTTAGACCACACTAATCCTTTACGAGGACTGCAATCGCTGCTTATACCAGGATATATTGAGTGCTTCCAAACCATCCGGAGAGTCACCATGGAGCACACAATCCATCGCCCGTCTGACGCCTGCAATGAGCCAGTCATCTCCGCCAACCCGCGCGATAACTTGCGACGGCGCGACCCCTACATCATCACGCGAAACGGCGCTATGAAAGCCGTCCTTTTGGACGCTGGAAGCTATGAAAATATCTTAGAACCACTCAACTTGTTGAAGGTGATCGCTCTCGCAAATATGGAGATCAAAGCCGGGAAAACTAAGCGCGTATCGGAAGTCGTGACGCAACTGCGTGATCAAATCGGAAGACGTTGATGCGCCACATGGTTCTACTTACAGAAGGCGCGGAACAGGATCTCGCCGATATGGTCGGCTCTGTGTCGGAAAAGGACGGCGCTTTGGCGGCGAACAAAATGCTGGCCGAGATGGTTCTAATTCTAGAGGGACTATCTCCCAATCCAGAACTTGGTGAACGCGCGGGTCACTTAGAGGAACTGGGTATCCTCGGCAATCGGCTCATAACGTGCGGTCTCTATCGCATTCTCTACCGATTCAATTCGCGCGAGATTTATGTGCTTGTGTTATCGGACCGGCGAAGGAACACGCGCGAGAAACTCGAAAGAAGACTTATGGCTGCGCGGCTTAACGGCGACGCTTCGCTAGCAAAGCGGTAGCAGCTTTGCACCGTCCCGCTGTATCAGATTTTGTTCGGCATTTCAGCCTTCCTCCCGTCCGCTTAAATTCCATATCGGTCAACTAGCCGCTTGTAATCGAGGCGGCCTTCGGAAAACGAACGGCGAGCAAGCGGCGAAGTATTGAAGCCAACCCGTTTGACGCCGCACATCGCCCTCAACGACGACAATCGACCTTCTATGATGCTACGATGCAATCTTTTGCACGGCATCTCCTATGGTCGCCTATGTCACGCTTACCGTCGACGAACTTAATAGAACTGCCGACGAAGAAATTGTCGATAGGTTGTTAAGGAGTGATTCCGTTTCCGGCTTCACCCAAGTGGCCCATAACCAGATTGGCGCCTGGCGCCAAGAGCTGATTATCCTGCGGCGCATTGCTGCGGCGCTCGCGCACTACCCTCGGTCGGGCTCAATCGGCATCGTGTTGGAGTATCGGATTCCGAGACGGGAAAAGCGAATCGATGCTGCGATACTGCTTTCGAGTAGTGTCCTGCTACTAGAATTTAAGGTCGGGGCAGATAGCTCGAATCCGGCAGACATCGCCCAGACAATGGACTATGCGCTCGACCTCGCCTATTACCACGCGGAGTCCGCTGGCAAATTTATAGTGCCCATTCTTTGTCCGACTGCGAAGATCGGCGCCGACACCGTACCGGTTTCAGCTAGTCCCGCTATCCGCGACTTGCGTGTGCTCGGGATCGAGACACTCGTCGCCGAAGTATCGCGGTCGGTGGCGGATGAGCTGAAAGCAGGTGTCAGCCTAATCGATCCGAAAGCTTGGGCGACAAGCCAATACAAACCGATCCCCGGTGTAATCGACGCTGCCGTTCGACTCTTCAGCAAACACAATGTAGAGGAAATCTCTCAGACGCTCGCCGAAAGTGCGGCCATTGCAGCGACCGTTAACTTTGTCGAAGACCTGATTGGTCGGTCTCGCCAAAATAGAAAGAAGGTTTTATGTCTACTAACCGGCGTTCCTGGCGCTGGAAAGACGTTGCTAGGACTGCAGGTCGCCCACTTGGAGAGGTTAAACCAGAGTGCATGGCTGACCGTTTTTATGTCCGGTAACGGCCCGCTTCTCAAGGTTCTACGAACGGCGCTTACAAAAGACTACGCCGCCCAGAACGGCGTTTCTAAATCGAGTGCGAAGAACCACGCTGAGGCTTTGGTCCACAGCGTGCATTCGTACCTCGCTGAGTCGCTACATCGAGTCGAGCCTCCCTCAGAGCATGTCGTTATTTTCGACGAGGCTCAGCGAGCCTGGGACTGCAGCAAAATTCAAAAGATGGCCAACAAGGCCCGTGCGCCGGGCGAGATAAAGAATGAGGGGGCTGGGAATGCGTTCCAAAAATCGGAACCTTGGCAGATCATGCACGTACTAGATCGCCATGACGACGGCGCAGTGGTGATAGCGCTATGCGGAAATGGCCAAGAGATTCATGACGGTGAAGCCGGGGTGGCAGAGTGGCTTAGTGCACGAGACGAAAACTTCTCCCACTGGGAAGTACATTGCAGTCCGATCGCAGCGGAGTTAAGCGGGGCGAAAACCGCCCATGCGGGACTTTGCATTACGCCACATCTGCATTTGGACGTTCCGCTACGTTCGCATCGTGCCTTCGGCCACGCTGCATGGGTCGACGCGGTTCTTAAAGGGGACCCAAAATCGGCCAGGGCGAAAATCAGCACCGTAGACTTCCCGATCTTCGTCACGCGCGACCTTGAAACAGCACGAGACTGGCTGTGGAAAACAACAGCCGGAACTAGACGATGTGGGCTGCTTGCAAGTTCCGGCGGCACCCGCCTCCGACCCTACGGAATCGAAGTGTCCGCCGACTTCAGAAAGGGCGTGGATTTTCCCTTGTGGTTCACAGGCGATAAAGACGATCTTCGTTCATCCCACGCTTTGGAGGTGGCTGCGACGGAGTTTGAATGCCAGGGGCTCGAGCTGGACCGCGTAGGTCTGTGCTGGTCGTGGGACTTAGCCATAAAAGCCGGGCAACTAACACCGCAAAAATTCAAGGGTACGAAGTGGAACGCGGTCAAGTCGCCTCGAGAGCGAACCTATGTCCTGAATAAGTACCGCGTCCTGTTGACTAGAGCGCGCGAAGGGATGGTGATTTGGGTGCCGAATGGTCGTGAACAGGATATTTCGAGGTCGCCGACCGAGGTTGACGCCCTGGCGGAACACCTACAGGACTGCGGGGCCGTTCTTCTAAAAAATCCGCAGAAGACGGTCGACCGTAGCAAGCCGAAGAAGTCGGGCGACGATGCGACAGGCATACAGACCGCATTCACCCTAGTGCTATAGATTATCCGCGAGCTGTGTGCCTTTCGAAGCGCCAGCCGCGCTGCGAACTTCGGCGATTTGCGCCACTTGGCAGGTGATATCGCCTTCCGCACTTCATTAACAATGTATTATTCCCATCAACACCAGTCCGACCCCGCGCCCCAGCCATGCCCGGAACCCCAAACCAGTTAAACGTGCTAGCCGCTGTGGCCGCAGACTCTGTCGACGCCATCAAGGCGACCTTGGGGGCGCACTACTCGCTCGTCTTTCCACGCAACGTTGCTGAAGCCAAGGCTGCTCTTGCCTCACAACCCTTTCAATTGATCATTTGCGGTTTTCGGTTCGACGAAAGCCGGTTGGTCGACCTGCTTACCCATTGCAACTCCACGCCGCACCTGGCCGGCATTCCATTCGTCTGCGTACGGGTCTCCACCGGCGTTCTCTCGACCGGCGCCTATGCCGAAATGGCGGTGGCGGCAAGGTCGCTTGGCGCTGCCGCGCTGGACTTGAGTGAACTCTTCAAGGCGAAAGGCGGCATGGCGGCGGGCGCGCACTTCCGCGAGTTCGTTGCCGCTCTAATCCCAGGCCGCTAGTTCCGCGTGGCGGACGCAGCCGTTGCTTCTTCCGATCTCGGCGCCGGCGAAGCGGGATTCGCCATTCCAGCCCGGTGCACCGGCAGCTCAAGCTGCAACTCAGTCCCATCCGCCGACGAATCCATCCGTAGCCCCGCTCCAATGCTCCCCGCCCGCGCCCGAATATTAGCGAGGCCCTGACCTCCACCGGTCAGCTCCGAACTCTCCCGCAGCCCGACTCCGTTGTCCCGCAACGTGATGCGAATCACCTCGCGGCCGTTCTCTCCACAAACCTCAGCGCTCAGATGCGCCTGCGAAGCCCGCGAATGCGCAATCACATTCGAGATCGCTTCGAACAAAATCAATTGCAGGTGTCGCGACTTCTCTATGGTCCAGTCGTCGACCGGTGGCAAAGTGCGCACGTCCCAGCTGAGGCTTACGCCAATCGCTTCCAGCCGCGGCGCAAGCCGATAGCGGAGTGCGCCGAGCAGCATGGCGATGTCGCCATCGGTGTCTTGCATGGCGTCCACCGTCATCTTCAGGTGGTCCAGCGCGTCCTGCAACTGCTCGGTCAGCATGCCGCGCGAAACGTAGGGGTCGCGCATAAGGTGCACGGCACTGACGAGCTGGCTGCCCAGTCCGTCGTGCATGTCGCGCATGATGCGCTGGCGTTCCTCGACGATGGCATCGCGCCGGTCGAGAGCTGCACGTGAATCGAAAAGCCGCTCTAGTTCTTTCTCCCGTTCTGCAAGGCGCTGGGCAAGGGTGCTGTTCATCCGCGACACCGATTGCGTGGATCTGTGAAGGCGATCTGCAATGATCCACGCCATCGCCATGCCAAGCGCCGTCCATGCAAAAGCAAGCAAGGGGAAGCCACCGTAGCCTTTCATTATTCTGAACATCACCATGTCGTGTACCGCCGCGGCGGCGGTAATGCCGACCGCTACCGCTAATACACGCTGCTCGGTGGATCGGGCGCGCAGCGCCTGTCTTATTACGACACCCGCCACGGCTGTGGCAAGCAGCACCGTAATGCCAAGCCACACCGATATCAGTCCAGGGTGCCCGCTCATTACGCCGAAAACAATGACCGGGGTCGAGAGCCACAACTGAAGCCCGTAAAGCTGCTTGAGCAGGCCGTCATGCCGCCCAACCAGCGTCAGCGCGAACTTGCAGATAAATCCGGACGACACGGCGTAGCAGATGTAATTCAGAATGCCCCACCAGATCCACGGGAAGGGCACTGTTTCGAGTTGTACGCCGGCGATATGCACCGCCCACAGGAGCTCGCTGATTGCGTAGTAAAGGTAGAGCGGGTCGCGCTCGCGCAGCCAGAGCAGGAGGGTGAAGCTGCCGAGAATGAAGCTGATTACCAGCATCACGCCGAAGGACGAATTTCGCCAACGCAGGGAATCGGCGTACATCTCACGCATTTCGTCGGCGGTGCCGGCATAGACAACACCGAGGCCGCCGTTGCGGCTCGCCATGGCGCCAATGGTGATGATCAGTTCGTTTTGGGCGCGCAGCAGGCCCGGCGGTATGAGCAAGAGACGCGGCCTGGCGGAGCTGTCGGAATAGCGGTCGCCGTAAGTGCCGACCCGCGCAATGGTCTCGCCGTTCACGGTGGCTTCAAACGAATTGCCCACGCGGCGAATGAACAGGGCTTGCTGCACGCCGGCCGGGTCTGCCGCGAAGTGAATGGTGAAGCGCCCTTTGCCGCTGATGCCGCCGATGTCACGGTCCCAGTTGTAGGGCAGCTTCACGGTCGCCGGCGTGCGCGCTGGCGCCCCGCTTTCGAGCTCGAAGCTTGCTGAAGCACTCTCGAATTGCATCATTGCATGCGTCGGCGCTAC
Organism: Herminiimonas sp.; assembly: GCA_028292265.1. GTDB lineage: Bacteria > Pseudomonadota > Gammaproteobacteria > Burkholderiales > Burkholderiaceae_D > JAQGMR01. The sequence goes on along the minus strand of JAQGMR010000042.1, from coordinate 8,934 downwards.
TACCGCAAACATCAAGAGCAAGAGCGAAGCCCATGCACGAAAGCCCGGCAGGCGGCAGGTCGGTTGCAGCCAAAGTTCCAGAATGCTTTTTATGGGAAGGCGGGAATCGAAACAGAAACGGAAGGGGACATGGCGGTGAAAGCTGAAGCTGAAGCAGAGTCCGAAGCGGAAGCGACCCGGCGAATCACCGTGCAACCGGGCAGGCAGGCCGCGAGCAGCCCCCATGGCCCCTATGGCGATATTATTTTCGCTTGTTGAAAAGGTCATCCTGCAGCAGTCCCTGTCGATGCGCTTCCAGCACTGCCTGGCTACGCGAATTGACAGCGAGTTTACCGTAGATGCTTTTAACGTAGGTCTGGACCGTGGATAGGGAGATAGCGAGGTTTCGCGCGGTCTCTTCGTAGGTGTAGCCGCGCGCGATCAGGTTCAGGGCTTCGGTCTCTCGTCCGGTCAAGGCTACTTGGCGCGACCCATCCACCACGGTTTCAGAAGCGGCCACCGACGTTTCAGACAAGCGCGCGCGATTCAACACCTTGCGCGCTATAACCGGGCTCATTGGTGATCCACCCGCAAGAAGCTCGCGCATGGCGCGACTGACATCAAGCTGCTCGGCGTCCTTAAGAATGTAGCCCGACGCGCCAGCTTCCACTGAAGAGAGCACGTTCTTTTCATCGCCAAACATGGTGATGACGAGGATGTTGCAGGCCGGGTAGCGTGTCGCACAGCGCTTGATGACGTCGATGCCGCTGCCGTCGGGCAGGCCAAGGTCCGTTAGCAAGAGGTCCGGCTGGTTGGAATCCAGCCAGTGCAGCGCCGGAAGCACGCGGTCACAGGCGGCGCCCAACCGCATGTTCGGTTGACCGGCGATGGCGTCGCATAGCCGCGCCCTGGTCGCAGGGTCGTCTTCGACCACGAGCACGGTAATCAATCGGAATTTCGCTTCATTTTGTCCTTCGGGTCGGGCTGTTTTGTGGCCGTAGTCTGCCTCAAATAATAAGTTGTCACCTCACATGGCCATGTGATGTGCGGTTGAACTGCAGCAACTATAGTTTCCCGGCAGCTTAAAAAGGCAGTTCAACCAGCGGGCAGGGAGAAAAAAAATGGATCAGCGGAAGATTGGCGTTAGAACGGCACTCAGTATTGCGATGGCAATCACGATCGTCGGATGCAGCGGCGGAAGCGACACAGCCGCGCCTGCACCCGTGCTGGCGGCAACGACCACCATCAGCGGCACTGCGGCCAGTGGCGCCCCCTTCGGCGGTGCCGCCATCAGCGTCCTCGACAAGACCGGCACGGTGGTCGGCAGTGGCACCAGCGCGGCCGATGGCAGCTTCACCATCACGCTCAAGGCTGGCTCGGCCGGCCCCTTCGTCCTGCAAGCGGTGCGTGACGACCAAACCCTAGTCAGCGTGGCCCCAGACGCGACGTCCGGTGTCATCAACATCACCCCTATTACAAACCTGATTGCGTCACGCCTGGGCACCTCCGGCGACCCAACCAAACTGGCAGCCGAATTTCTGGCGAACCCTAACCTGCTGACCAGCTTTACTGTCAGCGCCAAGGTGGCCGAAATCGTCGCCCTGCTGAAGCCACTGCTGGACGCCCTGGGCGCCACTGGCAGCCCGCTTACAACCGCGTTCGCCGCCAATGGCACCGGCACCGACCGCGTACTCGATTCGCTTTCAATCAAGATCACCCCTGCAAGCGCGACAACCTCCAATATCGAAGTATCCGTTAGACAGGCCGACGCCGACGGCGTGCAGCCGACCGTGGTCCAGTTCTCCAATGCGACCACGGCCATCCCGCCCCTTCCGCCGGTGACAGCCGCCAATCTGGTTAAGCCAGGGACAGCACCGCTGATTGCGGCGCTGCTGGCAAAGATGAATGCCTGCTATGCATTGCCGGTGGCAGACCGCGTGAATGTGCCGGAGTCTGGTGTTGCAACCGATATCAAGGCTGCCGCCTGCAAGGAAATCTTCGTCAACAACGACCCTACCGCCTTCAAGAGCAACGGCAACCTCGTCGCAGCCAACGGCGCGTTCGGAAATATCTTCAAGGCTGGTGGCAACAACCTGGTGTTTGATCGAGGCACCTATGAATTCACCCGTCCGAATGGCGACATCGTCATTGGGTACCGGGCCACCGACGCGTCAGGCAACGTCACCAACGACACCTTTGCGGTGCGTCCCGATGTGGCGTCAGCGCCGACCAAACTGCAGCAGATCGGAAACCAATATATCTATGACGGCGCGATCAAGCCGTATCACCAGTTGCGCACGTTTGTGAACCAGAGGGCTTCGGACTACTACAGCACCGGTTATGTCCCCGCGGTCAACAACACGCTTAACAACGGCAATCCGATTTTCAGCAAGGTCGTCGTGACGACACCGAAAGGCGGAACGCTGACCCTCAAGCCAAAGTCCGGTTTCGGCACTCTGCAACTTGACAAGGCAGGCACCGTTACGGGCACCAGCTTCTTGCGCATGCGCAGCGTCTATGTAAGCCCGGACAAGGTGAACCTGGATCCGGCTGCCGACGATACCGCGTTGTACTTCGCTTCGCCCGCGTCGACCGACGCGGACATCACCGGCTTCGCACAGCAGTCGGTGTGGAAGTTTGATTACTACCTCGCAGGCAATGCAAGCACGACGCCGGACGCAACGCAAAACTACCGGACCCGGGCTCGCGCGTTGTCAATCAGCGAGTTGAAGCTTCGAGAAATGGCGAACCTGACCGACGTGGATCTTACTGAACTGGTCGCTCTAAGTTCGGCGAACAAGTATTTCGATGCACCCACTACCGGGCCGACGCTGGACTGGACGGTTGGCGCGGGTGCTTTGGCGCCGACAAGCCTGACGGTGTGGGGCGGTGTCAACGGCGCCAATGCCTTTAACGACAGCCTGACCGTGGGCTCGACCGCGAGGACCGCGACCATTCCGTGCGTGAAAAAGACGAATGCCGATGCGCATTGCACCGGCACCGTTGTCAACGCTGCAAGCACCTATGTAGCCGCGGCAAAACTGAATGGCCTGCACCTGTTTGCACGCGATCCAGTCGGCCGAGAGTTCGCGCATTTCTATGCTACGTACTTGGCTGGAAACGGGGCGGAGTAAGACAGAAAAAAATGACGCTCTGGGACCTTCCAGGGCGTCATTCGTGGGAACGCAGCAGCAAGGCGAAGCGGCGCAGCCCTCCCAACGGAGTGCGGCGCCGTTTTCTTTCGTGTGACATACGACGGCCTTTAGCAGGCTGCTCTGTACGAACCGCTTTGTATGGGCTGGTCTGTAAAGGCTGCTTTGTACGGGTCGCTTTCCACAGGCTGCTTTCTACGGAATGCCTCGTACCGCTGCCTTGACCATTTCCGTTATACGGTCGCTTCACGCTTGCGGTAATCTCCTTCAAATCTACCAGGAGATCCCCGATGAACCGTCACGTTACCCTCTTCCACTCGCCCAATACGCGCTCTACCGGCACCCGCATCCTGCTGGAAGAACTCGGCGCGGACTACGAACTGCATGTCCTGAACATGAAGGCTGGCGAACACCGCAAGCCTGCGTACCTCGCCATCAACCCGATGGGCAAGGTCCCGGCAATCTTGCATGGCGATGCGTTGGTGACGGAGCAGCCGGCGATATTCCTTTACCTCGCTGACCTTTATCCGGAAGCAGGGCTCGCACCTGCAATCGGCGATCCACTGCGGGGGCCTTACCTGCGCTGGATGGTGTTCTACGGATCGTGTTTCGAGCCGGCGGTGGTTGACCGTGCCATGAAGCGCGAACCGGCGCCGGCGTCGACCGCGCCTTATGGCGACTACGACACCATGCTGTCCACGCTGACACAGCAACTGGCAAAAGGTCCCTATCTGCTGGGCGAGCGCTTCACTGCGCTTGACGTTCTGTGGGGCACTGCACTGAGGTGGACGGTGGGCTTCAAGCTGGTGCCGGAGCTGCCGGAGATCATGGCTTATGTCGAGCGGATCAACGCGCGCCCAGCATCAATCCAGGTTCGAGAAAGCGATGCGGAATTGGCGGCGAAACAGGGCTGAACTGTTCGTCACTAACCCGTGTGCATTCTGAAGGCCGGCTGCCCGGGCTGTCCCAGGCTGCCCCAGGTTGTCCCGGCCATGTCGCCAAGGATTCGGTCCTCGTGTAGCCGGCAGGATTTGGCAGGCACTGGCCAACATTTAGCCGGTAATTTGGACATGAAAAAACCCCAAAGGCTGGTGTCAAACTTTTGGGGTTCAGTTCACTACGTCGCCAATCTACCGGACGGCTTTACTTTTCCGGGCCTCGATTTCGGCCTTCGTTGCAAGGGCCGTATCGCGCCATGGGCCGCCAAGGGCAATTGCCTTGTCGGCCGCGTCCCGTGCCATATCGAGTTGCCCCATGTCGGCCAGCACCGACGCCAGATTATTAAAGGCCGCTGCACTGTCGGGATGGTCCTCGCTGGCGGTGCGGAATGCCTGCGCAGCCGCTGCTTTGTCGCCAGCAGCGTAGGCCGCGTTACCGCTACCCATTTGCATTGTGAGGTTTCGCGGCCAGCGCTTTAGTGCAGCGTCCCAGGTCGGCCGCGCGCGCGCGGCGCCGCCGGCCTGTTCAAAGGCAACCAGTGCTTCAGCGGTATTGCCTTCCTCGGCCGTTGCAGGCAAGCGCCCCGGCGGCAGGGCCACCATGCCCCAATAATCTCCGCGGCTCCAGGTGTGCTCGAAGGTGGACAGCGACATCTCCAAGCGTTCAATTGTGCCAGAGCGAAGTACCACTTCCTGGCGGTCGAGGTCGTAGCCGATTACGACGGCGTAATGCCAAACCGGGAGGATCGGCAGGCTCAGGTTTTCCAGCACCACGACCGGATTGCCGGCCGCGACTTCCGTCAGGAGCGCCGTCATGCGCGGCGGAATTGTCATGGCCAGTGCGCCATTGCGACGCGTGGCGGCCAGCATTTCCGGCGCAAAGCTGCCCTCGCGCTGCGGCACGTAAACTTGAGACACGAGGGAGTCAGGCTCGACCTTGAAACCAGCGGCACCAAGCGCCATCGCCAGCGTGGCCGGGCCGCACTGGTATCGCTCCTGGGCAAAGAATGGGGTCGAAGAAATTTCAGCGTGGCGCGGCAAGCCGGCATCCGGCTTTCCCAACAGGGCGTAGGTTTGGGAAGCGCAGCCGCCCAAACCAAGCGAGCAGAATATCAAGAGTAAAACGAAGATTCCCGGCAAGCTGCCTCGCCGGGAACGCTGCAATGAAAACACGATGCGTTTATCTTGCCGAGCGGGTAAACGGAAACACTTTCGTCAAGCCGAGGATGTCGGTAATCAGGAGCACGACGAAGATGAACAGCAGAACGCCGATCACACTGTCGCCACCGGCCGGCAGACTGTCGATCTTGTTCGCGACCGTGGCTGCTTCGTCATCGGTCAGTGCGGCCACGCGAGCCTGCGCATCTACCTTGTTGACGCCCATCTTTTCAAGTTGCGACATGATTTCCGGCCGGTTCATGGCGTCAGCAATCCGGTCGCGATTGTGTTGCGCTGCATTGGCGGCCTGGATCTGGTTGGTGCCGATCATGGCAGCCTGCGTCGTCTGCATAAAGCCGACCAGGGTAAATGCGGACATGAGGAACGTGACAAATAGTTTTTTCAGGGATCGGATCATTGTTTTCTTTCTTGTAGGGTTGGTCGACTCGGGCAACTTGCTGTGCCGGGTGTCTGGAGACGACCCGAGCGGTTGCAAGCGTGGAATTCAGTCTTTCATGTCGCACGGAATCGGACATTGATCTTTATCAATGCCACGAAGCCGTACAACATCGGTTGACCGAAACGTCAATCGTTTGCTTGGCTCCGCATTCGGTCCCGGTGCGATGCGCGGCGAACGACGTAATCAAGAGTCCTTTGCGTCGGGCTTAGAAGGCTTTACTGCTTTCGCAGGCTCGTCGAACGTGTTCGCCCCGACTTTCGGCCGCTGGCGCTTGGCCTTGAGATGTGGATTCAACGCGGTATTCAATCTGACCGGCTTCCGAGGTATATCCGCAGCCTCTTTCGCGGCGGCCAGGTTGGCGGTGTCAGGTCCATTTTGCACTACGTTCGCTCAGAATGTGCCAGTCGGCTGCGACTCGTCCGCGCTGTCCGGAGACTCTTCAGCCGATGAGTCGCTTCCTGACCCCGATGCGCGCCGCTCGCGCACGTTTGGCGACGGGCTTTCCGAGGACTGGACTAGAACATCGGAGTCGCTCTCGGGGCGAGATGCGCGCTGTGATTGTCTGTTCTCCGGAGCGTTCTCCGACGATTCGACGACCGAGGACGATTCTTCATTCCCGTCAATCCTCACCGCCCGGCGGGCCACAGGTGGCGCAGCGTCACCGGAACTACTTTCCTGGTCGCTCGCACTACTGTTCGGCCCGGTCGGTGTCCTGGTCTTTCCACCAGAAGCGTCAGCTGCGTCTGCTACGACGTTGAGATCGGCGCCCACGCTGGCCTGGATGAAATTGTGTGCCTCCACGCTCAATGGAGAAGCCTCTTTCATGCGCAACAGGATCTCCGCCATGGTTGGCCTCGCCACTGGATCCGGGTTCAATATCCAGTGAATAATCGGTCGGACGTCTTTTGGTATTTTGTTATCAACAAAATCAAGAGTGCTGCCAGAGATAGCGGTCGGCGAGTAGTTCTTCGCATAGTCGAGGATCTTCGGGCCAATTCCGGATGTGAAACCGGTGCTGGTGCTGTCAAACGGATTGTTCCCGTCCTTGGCGTACATCTGGTACATCGTCACCCCAAATGCCCAGACATCCGCGGCATGTGTAGAAAAACGGGCATCCGGCACTTTTAGCGCAGGAACTCGCTCTGGCGATTTCCACTGCGCGCTGTCGACCGGATCATCCCGCAGGAACATGGTTTTCCCCTCGCGCGATGCCCCGAAGTCCGTCAATTGCGCGAGCACCGCACCGCCCGCGCCTCTGGTCAGGAGCACGTTTGCCGGCTTGAAATCGACATGTCCCACGTTCGCGAATGTATGCAACTCATAGAGGTTTTCTGCAACCTGCTTTAGGAGCGAATGCACCGCGTCATCGCGCACGGGGTCCGCAGCGCCGGAATTGGTTGCAATGAAGCTGTTCAAGTCACCGTATACCGCGTGTTCCATCACAAAGCGGACGCCCCCCTGGTCGGACTGCACCACGCTATAGAGAGACGGCGCCACATGCTCGGCAGTTACATTGATGTGCCGGTGAAGGCGCGCTTCTTCGAAATCGCAAAAATGTTCAATCGGTACCGAGTCTGTGAAGCGGGACTTGACAGGTTTCAACTCCTTCACAACCACGGTATCGTCGCCATTCTCGTACACGAAAAGGTCTGCAGTGGCACCATTCCCGTTTAGCGCTTTGCCCTTAGTCCAGTTCGCCCCGGAGCTGGCCACGATGACTTCGTCACCGTCGCAATGATCCTTCAATCCCTTCAGCACTTCTGCATAGACCGCTTTCGAGAACGTTGCCAGTCGTGTGTCCAGCTTCTTTGGACGAAGCGGCGATTGCACGGCGCCTGGCCGCAGGTTTGGCCCTTGTTCCGCGATCGCGACCCTTAATGCGCTCAACAATTCCCGGCGATACTCCATGCCGTTTGAACAGGCAAACAGCATGGGCAGGTGGCGGTCTGCGTTTTCCGGGTCCTGCAAGCTCCTGATGATCAAGCGCGCAAGCTGCTTCGCCGCATCGGCGGCGCGCTTTGGGTCGAGCTTTCCTGGCTGGGCCAGCAATCTGGCCGCCGTGCTGAAGGTGACCTTCTTCGCAAGCGCCGGCGTATGCACCAGCCCCGCCCGCAGGTCCAACAGGTCGGGCCGTGAAAGCGTGAAGGCTCGAACCTCGGATTCAAGGGCCAATATCGCAGGATCTGTCAGCACCGTTGGCGCTTCACGGATGTATTGGTCGAAGCTCCTGACGAAATCCGCAACGCGTTTCAGCGAAGGCGGCTTTTCGGAAGCGCTGCGCTCAAGCAGTCCGCTGCGGTGCCGGAGATGCGCCTGCATTACGGCGACAAGCTCTTCCGGTATGCCGGTTGCTTCGGCAAAGTCAAGGACGCCTGCCGCCTTTCTGCTGACAAACTCCTTGAGGGCCGTGTTGTCAGGCGAGTCGAGGTCGAATTTTTTTACAAGCGCAGTCAAGGTATCGGCAAGTTGCGCCACTCGCAGCGTTCTGCGTGGATTGCGGATTGTGGAGCGGAGGTTTGCCAGGATTTCCTTCGCGCCAGGCTGGTCTTCAAATCGTTTTACCAGGTGTTCCACCGACTGCTGTGCCGCCTTGCCGCGCGCGACATTCGCCCCCGTTAAGCGATCCGTAATGCGCTGCAGGACATTGCGGTCCTTGTTACGAACGCGAACGCCGTACTGTGGATCTTTCACGCCCTTGACGGTTTCGCCTGGCGCCACCCCGTAGGCTTTTGCGCCTTTTGCGGGTTTAATCTCGCCCAGCCTGCCGAGAACGCCCTTGACCGAATCCGGCGCCGCGACGATTGCAGGGCCACCGGCGTTCGCGCCGTTCCCTGGCGCGTTGGCGACAAGACTTGGATGCGCCGTGGCGAAGGCTTCCACCCGATCGTGCAGAGCGAAAATGAAGCTTGCGTGCGGAGCTTCCGTCGGCCGGGCCATGAAATCCCTGAAAGAGTTTACGAATCCTGCGATCGTGTCGCCGTCCGGCATGTCGGCTTCCGGTCCATCGTCACGGCCGACTCTCAGGTACTGGATCATCGCCCTGACCTGCACCTCCTCAATTCCTGTGTCCGCTGAAAATTGGCGGATGTCCGAAGGCCCCCAGTCAAGGAAGTCTTGCAGCTGGCCGGTTTCATGTATCAGCTCGATCGCACCCTGATCAGGCTCTTTCGCGAGAAAGGCATGGTTCAGGACGTCCGCCATCGACGGCCGTTTTGCCGGGTCGGGATTGAGTACCCAGCCAATGAAC
>JAQGMR010000033.1 GCA_028292265.1 Herminiimonas sp. | reverse complement strand
ACGATGTCGGACAAGCTGGATCCGGCCTGAGGCTCGGACAGGCACATGGTGCCGAAGAATCGGCCTTCCAGCATCGGCTTGACGAAGGTTTCGATCTGCTCCGGCGTGCCGGTTTTCAGCAGCGTGTTGGCATTGCCGATGGTGAGGAACGGATAGGACGAGGTACCGACATTGGCGCCCTTGAAGTAGGCGAAGCCGGCTTTCTCGACCACGCAGGGAAGCTGCATGCCGCCGCGATCGAAATCCTGGCCGGCGGCGATCAGGCCCGCTTCATTGAAGGCCTTGAGCGCGGCCGCCACTTCGGGAATAAGGTGGACCCGCTCGCCATCGAAGTGCGGCTCGTTCTGGTCACTCTTTTTATTGTGGGGCGCGAACAGGTCGGTCGCGATCTGCTCGCAAGTATCGACCGCCGCATTGAAGGTCTCGCGCGAGTGCTCGGCAAAACGCTCTCGCCGCGTCAGGGACTCAACGTCCAGCCATTCGTAAAGCAGGAAATCAAGATCGCGTCGTGACAGGATTTTGGATTGCATGAGGACCCCAGCGCAACGCGCAAGCGGTGACCGCCGGCCCGGTTCGCTTGCGCGCCGGCCTGGCGGAGTAGTGAGGAATTAAACGATCTCGAACAGGCCGGCGGCGCCCTGACCGCCACCGATGCACATCGTCACCACAACCAGCTTTGCGCCGCGTCGCTTGCCCTCGATCAGCGCATGGCCGGTCAGGCGCGCGCCAGACACGCCGTATGGGTGGCCGACCGCAATCGCGCCGCCGTCAACGTTAAGGCGGTCCATCGGAATCCCAAGCTTGTCGGCGCAGTACAGTACCTGCACCGCAAAGGCTTCATTCAACTCCCACAGGTCGATGTCGGACACCTTCAGGCCGGCGCGCTGCAGCAGTTTGGGGATTGCATAGACCGGGCCGATGCCCATTTCATCTGGCTCACAACCTGCGACGGCAAAGCCGCGAAAAATACCAAGCGGCTTCAGGCCACGCGCTTCCGCGGTTTTTGCGTTCATGACGATCGCAACCGATGCGCCATCGGAAAACTGGCTGGCATTGCCGGCCGAGATGACGCCGCCCGGCAGTGCGGAACGAATCTTCGATACGCCTTCGATGGTGGTGTCGGCCCGAATGCCTTCGTCGGCCGAAATTGTCACTTCTCTGGACATCAGCATGCCGCTGGCCTTGTCGGCCACGCCCATGATGGTGGTCATCGGCACGATCTCGTCGTTAAACCTGCCGGCGGCCTGCGCGGCGGCGGCGCGCTGCTGGCTTTGTACGCCGTATTCGTCCTGCCGTTCACGGCTGATCTTGTAGCGGCTGGCGACGGTTTCGGCGGTTTGCAGCATGGGCCAATACAGCTCGGGCTTGTTTTGCTTCAGCCAGGTTTCCATGATCATGTGTTTGTTGGCTTCCTGCTGCACACATGAAATGGATTCGACGCCGCCAGCGGCATAGATATCGCCCTCGCCGGCGATGATGCGCTGGGCGGCGGTGGCGATAGTTTGCAGACCGGAAGAGCAGAAGCGGTTGATCGTCATGCCGGCTGTGGTTACGGGGCAGCCGGCGCGCAAGGCAATCTGGCGCGCTATATTGCTGCCGGTCGCGCCTTCTGGCGTCGCGCAGCCAATCATGACGTCCTCGACTTCTGCCGGGTCAATTTTGGCACGCTCAATCGCCGCCTTCAGTGCATGGCCGCCCATTGTCGCGCCGTGCGTCATGTTAAAGGCGCCTTTCCAGGATTTGGCAAGGCCGGTTCGTGCGGTCGAAACAATGACGGCGTCAATCATGAAGGTCTCCGAAGGGGAATTTGATTAAGAGTAGGGATAGGCCAGATGTGAGGTGCGTTGTGAGGTGCGATGGTGAGGTGCGTTGTGAGGTGTACGGGTTGCGGTTGGCGCTCGCGAAACAATGACGAGGGCAAGAGCATGGCTGTTTTTTTGAGGTTTGAGAATAGCATATTTTAGTACGGTCGTTCGTAAAACCTCGCTCGCCTCCCGGACCGGTTTTCAAGGGAATTCGGCGCCTTCCTTTTCCCTCGCTGCGTCCGGACTTTTGCGGCAATGCAGCGTAAGTTTCTGTAAGTTTCAAGCAAGAGTGGCGTAAGTTTGGACGCCTACACTCCGGGCAGCAATGGGCCATTGCGCCCTTGCCCGCAATGTTTGGCAGAACCCTCTTCACCCTTGAAGGAGACATCATGGCTACAGTACAGACCGCGACCCGCGGCATTACGGCCGAGGAACGGAAGGTCATTTTCGCGTCCTCACTCGGCACTGTTTTTGAATGGTACGACTTTTATCTTTACGGTTCACTCGCCGCAATTATCGCCAAACAGTTCTTCGCTGGCACCGATCCAAACACCGCCTTCATTTTCGCCCTGCTTGCTTTTGCCGCCGGCTTCATCGTGCGTCCTTTTGGCGCGCTCGTGTTTGGCCGTCTCGGCGACATGATTGGCCGCAAATACACCTTCCTCGTGACGATCGTCATCATGGGCTCGTCCACGTTCATCGTCGGCCTGCTGCCTAGCTATGCCTCGATTGGCGTTGCTGCACCTGTCATCCTGATTGCCCTGCGCATCCTGCAGGGTCTGGCTCTGGGCGGAGAATATGGCGGTGCCGCAACCTACGTTGCGGAGCACGCGCCGAATGACAAGCGCGGTGCATTCACCTCGTGGATCCAAACCACGGCCACGCTCGGACTCTTCCTGTCGCTGCTCGTTATTCTTGGCACCCGTACGGCGCTGGGCGAAGAAGCATTTGCCGACTGGGGATGGCGCGTACCGTTCCTGCTGTCCGTGTTCCTGCTTGCGATCTCCGTGTGGATCCGCCTCTCGATGAACGAGTCGCCCGCCTTCGCAAAAATGAAGTCGGAAGGCAAGACCTCCAAGGCGCCCCTGTCGGAAGCCTTCGGCCAGTGGAAAAACATGAAGCTGGTCATCCTGGCGCTGCTCGGCCTGACGGCTGGTCAGGCGGTGGTCTGGTACACGGGTCAGTTCTACTCGCTGTTCTTCCTGACGCAAACGCTCAAGGTGGACGGCCCGACGGCCAACATCCTGATCGCTGCATCCCTCCTCATAGCCACGCCGTTCTTTGTGATCTTCGGCACGCTGTCGGACCGCATTGGCCGCAAGATGATCATCATGGCGGGTTGCCTGCTTGCAGCGCTGACCTACTTCCCGATCTTCGCCGGACTCACCCACTTCGGCAATCCGGCGCTTGAATCGGCCATCAAGAACTCACCGGTGGTGGTTACGGCAGACCCGGCGCGTTGCCAGTTCCTGTTCAACCCAACTGGCACAAAGACCTTCACCTCGTCCTGTGACATTGCCCGCACCGTGCTGGCCAATGCCTCGGTCGCCTATACAAATGAGCCGGCACCAGCGGGAACCATTGCCAAGGTCAAGATTGGCGACAAGACTATCGAAGGTTACGATGCCTCGGGCCTGAGCAAGCCGGACGCAGCGGTCAAGGACAAGGCCTTCAAGAAGGAACTGGGTGACGCCATCAAGGCCGCTGGATATCCCACCAAGGCTGATCCTGCCCAGATGAACAAAGGCATGGTCCTGCTGTTGCTGGTGATACTGGTGATCTACGTCACCATGGTGTACGGCCCGATTGCGGCGATGCTGGTCGAGATGTTCCCGACCCGTATTCGCTATACGTCGATGTCACTGCCGTACCACATCGGCAACGGCTGGTTCGGCGGCTTGCTGCCGACCACGGCCTTTGCACTGGTCGCCTACAAGGGTGACATTTACTACGGCCTCTGGTACCCGATCATCATCGCCCTGATCACCTTCGTGATCGGCATGCTGTTCGTCAAGGAAACGCGCGGCGATGATATCTATGCGGCAGACCACTGACCCGACTGGGTCGTAGTACTCAAAACCGCCGGTTCGCCGGCGGTTTTTTTTCGTCGGTTCATGCTGAGCGTTGGCTTTGGTTCCAGCCTCGTACCGCAATCACCGAGCCCGTCCGTCGCACAACATTTTCCGTGTGTAAACCATTGATTCTTGCTATTGTCCGGATGACATCAGCTTGCAGAATGGCCGCGGGAGCCTGTGCTTCTGGAAAACGGGTGCAGCGAACACCGCCTCGACCGGCACGCCGTTCTCGGCAATGCACTGCTCGTCCAGCCGCCTGAACCGTGCCGCATATGAAATGAAAAGCAGGATCCACTTAAGCAAACGATTTTCGCCGTCGGCCTTCATGCCAATCCCGCAGGACTGGCGAGGGCCGGCTGCTGCCGTTCATCTCATCGCCGATCGCATTGGACTGCTTTATACAAGGGTAGTCCGAGATGACGTCGGGCAGCTCCGGACAAGCCACTGCCTCCGAGCCACAAATTTCGGCATGCATACCCGTACAAGGCCAGCGAGCCGTCGCCGTAGCCGTCCGGCCGGCGCCAGAGACGTGCCCGTGGTGTGGCAACAATGAAGCTGTCAAGGCGCTCGAGAAACACACTGCGTGGAACCGACTTGTTCAGGTTTGCCGCACCCTTCCTGTACGGCACGTTGCTGCTCTACGCCGCACTCACCGGCGTCACGCATCCAGCATGGCCCGACGTAACGCTCATTGCCGTATGCGTTGCACTTGCCCTGCTGCTGGTGCGCGCCTTGTTCCGCGCCTTGCCGTGGACTCCTGGCCTCGGCGTCACCATCCCGCAGAATCGACTGCTGGCCGAAATGGCTGCGTTCGTTTCCCTGGTTGCGATCATGGCGCTGCAGCAGTCGGTGCCACTGACCCCACAGCCCTGGCTGATCACGGCGGCCGCACTTTTCCCGTTGGTGCTGGAATTTGGCGGCGCCACCGCCTTGGTGGTGGCATTGTGGGTGACCCATGTCGGGGTCAACTTCTACGTCGGCCGCTCGCCCGCAATTCTATTGGCAGGCAGCATAGCCACACTGGCGGCCGGCATCCTGTCCATCGCTCTTGCCAACGCCTTGAGGGCCAACGCAAAAACACTCAACCGCGCCCGTACCGTCGACCGTCGATTCAACGCCATCGCGCGCGCCACGCGCCATGTGTTCCTGATTGCCGATCGCCACTTCATGGTCAAGTATGCCAATCCCGCGGTGCAGGAGGTGCTCGGCTTTACGCCCGCTGAACTGGAAAATGGGGCGTATCAGCCGACCATACATCCCGACGATTTCGCGTCCTATTGGGAGCAGCTGCGCTACCTGCGCAACAAGACTGGCGGCAAGGTGTTTTTGCGCCACCGTACCCAGCACAAGGACGGCAATTGGGTGTGGCTGGAAACGCGCGCCTACAACATGTTGAATGACCCCGCGCTGAATGGACTGGTCTTCAGCATCGAAGACATCAGCGCCCGCAAGAATGCGGAAACACAGCTCGAAGAAGAGCACGCCCTGCTACGCGCCGTACTCGACCTGAATCCGTCAATGATCTATGCCAAGGACACGGAGGGACGCTTCACCATCAGCAACGCCAGCTTCCAGCGCCGCTGGGGATTTTCATCGGAAGAAGAACTGCGCGGCATGACCGTCATGGACGTCCTCCGGCGACAGTCGAGCGGACGTCGGGACCGGGCGGCCGACAGAGCCGGCGACAAGGCCGGTAACAAGGCAGGCGACACTGCCAATGCCAGCGCCGGCGATGGAACGCTCGAGACAGATAACGGTGGCACGACCATTGACGTGCGGGGCACGGACACGAGCAGCGGTCAGATCGGTGACCGCGGCGAGGCGCTGCACCGCCAGGACTTGGGCGTTATCAGCTCCGGTATGTCGCAGGAAAACCTCGAGACGCGGGCACTGTGGAGCGGCGATGCGGGCCGCTGGTACCGCACTGACAAGTATCCGCTGCGAGGCCCAAGGGGCGACGTTGGCGGCATGCTTGGCATCATCAGCGACGTCACGGATCGCAAGGAGTATGAAATGCGCCTGGAGCATCAGGCGATGCACGATCCTCTCACTGGCCTTGCGAACCGTCGCTATCTCCTGACAAACCTCGCGGAACGGATGGAACGTTCGCCCGACGCCGATCGCGGCCTTGCGGTACTGTTCTGCGACCTCGATTTCTTCAAGAGCGTCAACGACACACATGGCCATGACGTCGGTGACAAGTGCCTGCTTGAACTGACGCGCAGGCTGCAGCAGCATCTGCCAGAGCCCGATTTCGTGTCCCGTTTCGGCGGCGACGAATTCATTATCCTGGTCGATGGCACACTCGCGTCGGCGACCCGCAAGGCGGAGGCTCTACTGCTGGCGCTCGACGAACCGATCGTCGCCGGCGACGTCACGGTGAAAATTCGGATCAGCATCGGGATTGCCATGCTCAGCCCGCAGCATCGCGGTCCGTCTGATCTGATCCGCGACGCCGACACTGCCATGCACGAAGCCAAGGATCGGGGTCGCAACCGGATCGAGGCATTCGATGAAACACTCCAGCAAAGCACGCAGCGGCGTGCCCAACTCGACGTAGCGCTACGCTTCGCGGTCGAACGCAACGAACTGTTTGCGCTGTACCAGCCCAAAGTGTGCATGACTGACGGACGCCTGCTCGGCTTCGAATTGCTGTTGCGCTGGAAGCATCCGGAATACGGTGAGATATCGCCTGTGGAATTCATACCGATCGCGGAAAGCTCCGGTCTGATCGTGCCGATCGGCCTTTGGGCGCTGGAACAGGCATGCCGCCAGTTGCAAGCCTGGCAGACGCAACACGCGGTGGCGCGAAACATGACGGTTGCCGTGAATGTCTCCATGCGCCAGTTGCTTCACACCTCTTTCCTCGCTGACGTGGCCGAAATCTTCCAGATCACCGGGGTTGCGCCCGAGTCGATCGAACTCGAACTGACAGAAAGCTCGGCGATGGCAGATCCTGGCCAAACGATCGCCAACCTGTCCATGCTGAAGCGCCTTGGCCTGCGGCTCGCTCTTGACGATTTTGGCACGGGCTACTCATCGCTGGCATGGTTGCAGAAGCTGCCGATCGATGTGCTGAAAATCGACAAGGCTTTCGTGCAGGGCCTGGACCGGAACAGTGGCGACGCCGAGATTGTGCGTTTGATCCTGGCACTGGCGCGCACGCTAAACCTGGAGACGATCGCCGAAGGCGTTGAAACCTCGCTCCAGATTGAATCTCTCACGGAAATGGGCTGCACCTTTGGGCAGGGATTCTATTTTTCGAGGCCGATTCCGGTTGCACAAGTGGAAGCACTACTTCAGTCCGGCCGCCCCTTCTCGTTGACCGACCAAGTGTACAGATCCGCTTCATTGGTCAAGTAGGCGCGCCGTATAGCATTGGTCGAAAATCCACCGATCTCCGACCACTTGATCCTGCGCAGAGATCAATCTAAGACCTGGTTCATAAAAACGATTTTTTCCTCGGTGCAGCCGGAACCTGGGCACCGACATGGTTACTTACCGACCGCGATTTACGCACTCGTTAAAACCAGGGAGAAAAATCTTGAGAAGTTCCTCGTCCGCCCCACTAAACTCCAATACACCCACGTCGCCCAATGCCGCAAGACGCGTTAGTCCGCCGCATGCCGATGACGCCGATAGCCACAGCGCTTCGCATTCCGACACCGAAGGCAGCGCGAAGCCGAGCCTGAACGCCAGGATTGAGACAACACCTTCGCTGCCGGAACTGGTCCCGCCTCGCCCGCATGCACAGCTCTTGAATGACACCACGGCGTTGGCCACCATCCTCCTGCGGGTTCGAAACGCCGAAGCGAATCAAATAGGGAAGCGCCTCGCGGACATAAGCAAGCGCAGCCAGCGCGACGGCGTCAACGCAAAAAGCGTTCAAGAAATCCAGGATCTCTGCCTGATGCTAAGCGGCTTGGTGTGGGGCCGTGATGGACTCGGTATGGGAGACATCGAACATCGGCAATTTGAAGCTCTCGTGGACAAGGTGTTTAACGAAAGCAATCGACCTGAAGCGACGCAAGGCAACGACAGCTTCGTGACTATCAAGGAAAAATCCGACCCGGAATCACCCTCGAAAGAGCGAGCGAAACGCAAGCACCGCTCTGGTGAAGTACCCGGCTCCCCAGGCGCCGACAAGAAGAAATCCAAAAAAAATGACATCGAAATCAGTACCCCAATACTGACGTCGCCCTACCCGCCCAAGGCCGCTACTCGAATTATTACGACCGGTAATCCCGCCGCCACCCCGACCACGACGGCAAACACTGCAAGCACCGCAACCACGTCGTCAACCAGCATGGGCGCGAGCACATCGCACTCCACCTCAACCGATTCGCCACCGCTTAGCCCGCGCCGTGGCTTTGGTATTCTCGCGGCCGCATCAGCCACCCAGTCCACTGGGGCTTCCGCCTCCTTGCTTGGCCGTATCGCGACGAACTTGTCCACCTTCGCAAGCCAGTTCGAAACGCTTGTTGGATTCGGTCATGCCATCGACCGATCAAAGTGGAGTGCGATCCAGGATGCGCAACAGATCGTGAAGTCTCTTCTGGAGTCGGAAGGACAGCCCGTGTCGCAACTCGCCCATTCCAACGAGCTGGACAAATTAAGTCGCGCTGTCACCGCACTGAACAAAGCCTTGCGCGCCGCTGAAGACGGCGCGGGGGAAGTGAACCACCGGAATTTCGACAAGGCGACATTCCAAAAGCATGCCCGGAGAATGAACAAGCTTTTGGAAAGTATCCAGTCGAAGCTCGCCGACCTGCAGTCGTCAACGGGGCGGCCCATGTCGCCGCGCAGTGCGCCCGACGCCGGTCCGGCCGACGCGGTCGGTCGTGTTCGTTCCTCAAGTGGCGGCGCAAAAGCGCACCCCAGCCTCGCCACCTTTGGTCGCAAAGGCGGCAGGTCGATTTTGCAGAGTGTAAACGGGACACCATTGATGTACCCGCAAGCCGATGCGCCGAATTCGCCGCGTTCGCCGAGACGGTCGATGCTCATCAGCGCGCCGATTGCGAATCTGAAGTCGAATGATCAGGATACTGCGACGACAGCAACCGTAAAGAGCGTGCCGGCATCGTCCTCACCGCCGCCCGCTCCAGCGGAATTTGCGCTTCCGCTGGGTTCGCCATTAGCCGCGCCAACATCGCCTCGCGCCATCCTCGGCGCACAAAAACCGCCACAACGCCTTCGGGTGCCACCTGGCGCCGGCGCTTCCGGCCAATCCATCGCAAACCTGAAGGCCGCGCTAGGCAAATACTCGAAGCGCGACCTGATGCAAGGCTTTGCCTTTGACGGTAATAACGTCGTGCCAACTGGCCCTGCGTCTCCAGCGGATCTGCGCAGCCTTCTGAGCGGCCCGTCCGCTCGCAACCTCTTGCAACGTTTCCGCATCGACGGCAGCAACGTGGTTGAGAACGACGATGGGCAAGCCGTCGCGGCCACGAGCATGCCGACGCAAGCCTCCGGTGAGCTTTCCGATGCCGATATCGCGGAACTTCTCAAGAAAGTCGAAGAGGGCGACGCGGACCTGATCGGAAGGATGATTGATTCGCTGGACGACGCCATGCAGATTGAAGACGATGTACCGCAGTCGTCCCTGGACGACACTGTGATCTTGACTTCGTCCAGTGATGAAAGTGAAAGCGTTCATGACAATGACGGCACGACCGATGCATGATCGGCATGGAAGCCAGCCCTTTCCATGGCAAGTAGCTGGAGCCCCTTAAGGCAGGCGAAAGACCTTAAGCGGACGGCACGATAGCGCACTTGCGTGGTGCCGACCGGTTCGTCCGCTGCCAGACAATGGCAGCGGACAAAACCGCACTCTGCCACTGAGACTTCCGCAAGTCACGGAGTCAACTGCAACACCCGCGCGCCGGTGGTCTTCATGACATCGGCGCGCACCGTTTTCATGGGCAGGTATTTCCCTTCGGCCCACCGCTGGGAGAAATTGCGGTACCACGGCGAAAATACATTGCCGGACTCGCCGGTCGAATGGATAAACACCGAATTTTCAAGATTGGAAAGGTCATACAGCGCGCGCAGGCTCGGGCCATGCCGGCTGGCGAAAGGCTCGGCTTCGTCGCGCAGGCTGTAACGTCCGACGTTCACTGTGTAGGTGTCGCCGGGGACTGGCACGCGCAGGTCAAAAAGAGGCGCCAGTGCCGGGACATTACTGAACGGCCGGTGCCCGGAATGTGCAGCGTGGGCATCGCCCCAACGCCAGCGCGCCATGTCAGTGCCGTAACTCCGCGACAGTTTGCCCAGCGCCGCTTCGAGCGCGCCAGAAAGCAGTTCGGCGCAGGTGCGCGGCGTGCCATTTCCTTCGGAGCCACGACACCACTGTCCCCGCTCGCCGACATTCTTCAGTATGTTCACCATCGGCTGATGCACATTGCGCTGGTCCCAAAAGTCCTTCATCAATGGCTCGCCCAGCTTTTCCTGGAACAGATCGCGTGACACTTCGCGCATCCATGCGTTGAACACCAGCGGCTCCATGCGGTCCATGTCCATCGTGCCGTTCCATGAGGCCAGCGCCGCCAGCGCGAGCCGCGCCTGGGTCGAACGTGGCTCTGTGCTGCGCAGCACCGGCAGCAGTTCCTGCGCCGCCAGTGACACGACGTCGCGCTGGATGTCGGAGAAACTTTGCATGTCATGTTTCGGCGTCGCATCCAGCAGGCTTGCAATGCGGTCAGCGCGATACGGGAGGCTCCATTCGCTGGTAAGGAAATGCGGGTAGTCGGGCGGGATGATCTTCTGGTTCGCCGTCACGACCCGGTGGGAGGCAGGATTGAACTGGCGTGGCAGTTCATCGAAAGGAATAAAACCATTCCAGTCGTACCGACGGTCCCATCCAGGGGCCGGCGCCAGCCCCTTCAGGTCATTGTCCGGCGCGCGCACGGGCACACGACCTGGCGCAACGAAGCCGATATTGCCGTCGACATCGGCATAGACCATGTTTTGCTGCGGCGAATGGAAGTCACGCGCTGCTGTAAGAAACCCGTTCCAGTCCTGCGCCTGGCTGATGCGCAAGCCCGCCTGGAATGTCATGTCGTCCGGCCGCAAGGCGGTCCAGGCCATGCTGATAACGTTTTTCTGGGCATCCACTGGCGCGCGATCCACCAGCGGCAATGCGCCCGTAATAACCGGCCCGTGACGGGACTCGCGTACCGTCATGCTGACATCCGGCTTGCCCTTGACCTTGATGGTTTCTGTGCGCGTTGCAAATGCTGCCCAGCCATCCGGTGTCTGGTACTGGTTCGCGTCCGCAGGGTTGATGCGCTCGATGTACAGGTCCTGCACGTCCGGCGCGGTGTTGGTAAAGCCCCAGGCGATGCGCTTGTTGTGGCCGAGCACGACGCCGGGAATGCCGGGCAGCGTTGCGCCGATAACGTCCAGTCCGGGCGCCGACAAGTGCGCGAAGTACCACAGGGCCGGGGCAGACAGGGACAGGTGGGGATCATTGGCCAGCAACGGCTTGCCGCTGGTGCTGCGTTCGCCGGAGACCACCCAGTTGTTGGAGCCCATGCCTTCGACCGGTGAAGGTGGCGCGATCGCGGAGACCCGCGTGAGTTGACGCGTGGTGCCGGCGAGGTCCCGGTAGAGCCCGGTGTAGTCCTGCGTTCGCAAGACCGGGTCACCGGGATACGGAGGCATCAATTCGTTAACCTGAGCCAGCGAGAAGCGCTGTGAAAGGCGCATGCGCAGCAGTTCCTGGGTCCAGTTGCCGCCGAGGTCCCACGCCATCATGGTTTGCCATGCCAGCGAGTCAGCCGGTTGCCATGGCTCTGGCGCGGGAGCACGGGTCAACAGGAACTCCGGCGGCAACGGGCCACTCCGGTTCGCCTGGGACGCGTTGACGCCGGCGGCATAGGCCTCCAGTACGGCATGCGTGTCGGGGGAAAGCTTGCGCTCGATGGCTTCGGCGTTGCGACGTACGCCAAGGGTGCGAAGGAAGCGATCAGTGCCAACCGCATCCTGTCCCAACACCTCGGCCACGCGTCCTGCGGCAATGCGCCGGTTCATTTCCATTTGCCACAAGCGATCCTGCGCATGCAGCACGCCGAGTGCAAACCAGGCGTCGTGCGTACTTTGGGCGTAGATGTGGGGAATACCTTCGGCGTCGCGCACGACATCGACTGGTGACTGGAGCCCCGGCAGTTTTAGCTGGCCTTCGATCTTCGGCTGGCTGGCACTTCGATACCAGACAAGGCTGGCAAGTACCGCGAGCAGCAAGACGAGGAACAACAGGCCAAGGATTTTGAATGCGCGTTTCATGAATCTGCCACCAAAGGCCGCTAGCGCGGCGACCGGTGGAGCTTAGCATGCGGCATGCTGGAGAGTGCGGTGCCGCAGGCGCTCACGGTGCCTCACGGTTTAAGAAAGCGGCATGCTGCCCTTCTTGGAGTTTGCCTGGTCGAAGTATGCGCACGCCTGCATGACGATCAGTCCTCAATCAGTTCAGGGTCAGTTAAGAACCAATCTTTAATCGATCGAAACCAATGGGACCAGCGAGTAATCCGTCGAATTGAACAAAGCCGCGTTCGGGTTGCAGCAAGGCTTGGCGACGGCCGACGAAATTGGCACGTGGTAAATCCGCTCTGTACCTGCCAACCACTACAGGCACTCGAAATCAGGTGCCTGCAACGAGGGCTTAGAGCGTCTTGACCATACGCGAGTCCGCCAAAATCCTGCTGAAGGCATCCTCCACATCGTATGCGTGGATGTATGCATTCGGCTCGCTCAGACGCGTTGCCATCGAGCGTTTGGCTGTGCTGATCGCGGCTTTTGTAGATGTAAGTAGCATTGAATTCTCGTCCCACTTGTCAAGGAGAGCTAGTAGCAATTGGTGGGTAAAATCGCTAGCCCGTTGTCGCATGAACGCTTCATATCCTTTTAATGCGTTATCCGAATGTTTTAGCATCATCCGGTGCGCGTCGCCCTCGGGTTCGATTGCCTTGATGCCCACACCCGATATCGCTTTATCGTCCGCCAGGAACCGGATCTCTTTATGGCCGGCTGTGGTCAGCGCCTTATGCAGCGTCTCCAATTCTTTTAGTCCAATCTTCGCGGCGGTTTTCGCCGCGTCGGCCTCGGGGATGGACAAGTTCATGGAGATCATGGTGAACGCTTCACGCACGTCGTCCGCGGTAATCGGCTTATTGGCTTGAAGCTTGTTTTCCACAACGGCCTTAGCGTTATCCATTACGATCTCGGTGAACGCGTCAACCCGGGACCGCAAACTGACGTTTTCGAGGATGCTCATTATTCCAGTGTAAGTGGCAATGCGTTCGCGATCCGACATCCCCACGGGCGTCTCAAAAGGTGCCTTTTGCAGGATAGCGAAACCGAAGCCGAAGCCAGCCGATTCAGACTGTGGGAGTTTCAAACATTTGAGGGTTGTCGCGCCCTCTTGCGCGGTAATGAACCTTGCCACGTTCGCCATCCTGGTGAAGGTGACAGCATGCTCGTTTCGATTAGCGTTGAATCGTTCCAGCGTCTTGCCCTTTAAAGTTGCGCTGATAGAAGGACGGGCGCTACGGGTTTGCACGATTGTCGTCGCCCTGTTCAGTGGCGGCGCCGCTCCCCTATTTGTTGCTCCGGGCGTGGACGGTCCTGCAGACGCTGGCGCGCGCGGTATTGGCTGCGAGGTTGTTGCCCTCACGGGAGGCATGGAGGCTCCATCCATCGCTTGCGGCAGCGGCGGCAGCGCCCGCAACTCTGGCGCCCCTGGCCGTGCCGGAAGCGTCGTCGCGTTCATCGGCGCGCCGAGCACCGCGTGCGACAGCGGCGGTGGAGGGGGCGGCAACAGTGGCGAACCTGATTGCGCAAGATGCGTGGCTGCGTTCATCGCGGGCATTGGCGCCCTGAGCGCGGCCTGTGGCAGCGGCGAAGGGGGCAATTCCAATTCTGGCGCGCCTAATTGAGCAAAAAGAGCTGCGGGGCTCATTAAGGGCATCGGAGCCGCTGGCGCTACTTGCGAATGCGGCGTGGGGGGCAAGGGCGGCAAGGAAGCCGCGCCAAGTTGCGCGAGGAGCGCCGTATTGATGGCGATCGCGCCGCGTTGCGACGCTGACTGCAGGCTGTAGGCGTCCCGGACTCCAGTGAGCGCCTTATCCCCCGCGTTCATGAGTACGTGATTTCTGGCGTTGTCCTTGACGGCGAGGCGGTGGGCGCTAATGCTGGATTGCACACCCCTTGCATTGCCGCTTGCTCCAGACGTTTGCTGCGTTTTGCTGCCGTCCCCTTCAAGCGAGGGCGGGCTGGTGATTCTGGCAGAAGCGTAGAGCTGGCTAATCCGCATGGCGTTTTCCCGGGACAATGGATGAAGCCATGCCATGCAAGTGACTGGCCCGGCACTCACTTTCTCCCGGGATTAGTAACCTGTTCACCGCACAGGTTCCATGCCGCATTGCCAGTCACATCAGGGAGAAAGCGCTGCACCGGAACAAATTCGATACAAAGGACCGCCAAGCAGCGCAAATTACAATCAGTCGATACCCTGGCTCGCCAGATAGTCCTCATACCCGCCCTGGAAGTCGACGATCGTGCCCTCCTTCACTTCGAGGATGCGCGTCGCCAGCGAGGACACGAACTCGCGGTCGTGGGATACGAAAATCAGCGTGCCGGCGTACTTCTCGAGCGCAATGTTAAGCGACTCGATTGACTCCATGTCCATGTGATTGGTTGGCTCGTCCATAAGCAAGACGTTATGACGACCGAGCATCAGCTTGCCGTACATCATGCGGCCCTTTTCGCCACCGGAGAGTACCCGCACCGGCTTCTTCACGTCATCCCCGGAAAACAGCAGCCGGCCAAGAATGGAACGCACAGCCTGATCGTCGTCGCCCTCTTTCGTCCACTGCCCTATCCAGTCGGTCAGGTTCAGGTCGGTTGAGAAGTCTTCGCTCGGGTCCTGCGGCATGTAGCCCGGATCTGCATTCTCGGCCCACTTGACGATGCCACGGTCGGGCTTGATGCCGAGGTTCTTGGTGCGGGGTCCGCCGCGGTCATTCAATACACAGCGCAGCAGCGTGGTCTTGCCGGCCCCGTTGGCGCCGATGATCGCGATCTTTTCACCTGCTTCAACCATGATGTTGAAGTCCTTGATGACCGGATGGTCGTAGCTCTTCGAAATGCTTTGGGTCTCAACCGCCAGCCGATGCAATTTCTTCTCGCCGTCGAAGCGGATAAAGGGGTTGGCGCGGCTTGAGGGCTTGATGTCCTCGACCTTGATTTTTTCGATTTGCTTGGCGCGCGACGTGGCCTGCCGCGCCTTCGATTTGTTGGCAGAGAAGCGCCGCACAAACTCCTGCAGTTCCGCGACCTTTTCCTTGGCCTTTGTATTGGCCGACATTTGCTGCGTGCGCGCCTGCGATGAGGCGAACATGTAGTCGTCGTAATTGCCGGGATAGACCTTGAGCGTACCGTAGTCCATGTCGGCCATGTGGGTGCAGACCTGGTTCAGGAAGTGGCGATCATGCGAAATAATGATCATGGTGGAATTGCGCTGGTTCAGCACATCTTCCAGCCAGCGGATGGTGTTGATGTCGAGGTTGTTGGTTGGCTCGTCAAGCAGCAGGATGTCGGGATTGGAGAACAGCGCCTGCGCCAGTAGCACCCGCAGCTTCCAGCCCGGCGCAATATTGCTCATCGGCCCAACGTGCTGATCGATTGGCACGCCCACACCAAGTAGCAATTCGCCGGCGCGTGCTTCGGCGGTGTAGCCGTCGTACTCGGCGAATTTCGCTTCAAGGTCGGCGGCGCGCATGTAGTCGTCGTCCGTTGCTTCGAGATTGGCGTAAATGGCGTCGCGCTGGCTTGCCGCATCCCACATTTCGGTGTGGCCCATCATGACCACGTCCAGCACCCGCATTTCTTCAAAGGCGAACTGATCCTGGCGCAGTTTGCCGAGCCGCTCGTTCTGGTCGAGCATGACATTGCCGCCGCTTGGCTCGAGGTCGCCGCCGAGGATCTTCATGAAGGTCGACTTGCCGCAACCGTTGGCGCCGATCAGGCCATAGCGGTTGCCATCGCCAAACTTGACGGAAATATTTTCGAATAGCGGCTTGGCGCCGAACTGCATGGTGATGTTGGCGGTCGAGAGCACGGAAAACCTTTGGAATCAGTAGCGGAGACGGAGGATGAAACGGAAACGGCGTTGCCACGGCATCGGCACGTAGCCTGAGCGGAATACCTGAACCTGAACGCGACGCCGGGAAGCGCGCATTCTATCATTTGCGCGCCGCAGCATCGAGCACCAGGGCCGCTCGCCGCCGCCCTTTCCGTGATCAGGCGGCCGTTTGTGACATGAGCCTGGCCCGCGCCGCCATGAACGCCTGCGCCGCAGCCTGTAAACGCCCCATCTCAACGCCCGGCTGATATAGCGCGCCACCGATGCCAAATCCGTTGGCGCCGGCTTTGACAAACACTTCCATGTTCTCCGGCGTGATGCCGCCGACCGGTAACAAGCGCGTTTGCGAGGGCAGTATTGACCGTAGCGCCTTGACCACGGGCGGGGTGATCATTTCCGCCGGAAACAACTTGAGACCATGCGCGCCGGCAGCCAATGCGCGGTACGCCTCGGTGGGGGTCGCAACGCCGGGCAGGCACAGCATCTTTTTCTCTACTGCATAGGAGATGACATCCGGCTCGCAATTCGGTGAAACCATCAGCCGGCCACCGGCGCCTAGCACCTGGTCGACATGCTCTCGGCTCAGCATGGTGCCGCCGCCGACGACAGCGTCGTCCGGCGCCATAGCGCGCAAGGCCTCGATCGCCAGCAGGGCGCCAGGACGGTTAAGCGGTACCTCAAGAATGCGAAATCCAGCGTCGAACAGGATGCGCCCGACCTCGGGAGCCTCTTGCGGCGTCAGACCGCGCAGTATGGCAGCGAGCGGAAACGGATCGGCGTCAAACAGTTTCATTAATATTTCCTTTCGATGTGAGGGTTGCGGGACAGGACCGTGAGTTCAGGGGCGGAGTCGCGGTGTAGGGAACGCTGGAGCCAGAGCAGGTCGAAGCGCCCAAGGGGAAAATCAGCGAGCATGAAGCGCGTGGATCATGGCGGTGACATGGCGTCGCCGCTCGCCGGCAAGCCCGCCAGTCGGCGCAAGGCCGCAAGATAGACTTCATCGGCCTGCCAGACGTGCGGCGTCATGCCGTAGGACTGTACCGCCTGCACATAGCGATCTTCGAGCGTAGGGGAGCCGATGATCTGCACTGGTAGAAGGCTTGAGGCCGGTGCCGCAAATTCGGCCCGCGAGAGCCGACCGACGCGGCGGCCAATGTCATGCAATTCCGTGCCGATCAGAAGCCCGGATATCCAGGATGCCGCGTGCGTCGCGGGCATGTTGTCCGTGACAACGCGGGCGCGACAGCAAAAGGCAAGATGCGTGAAGGCGCCATGGCGGGCAGCGTCCAGCCCTTCGGCAAACGCCTCTGGCACATGCTGGTGCTCGCGAAGCATCGGCGCCAATGTGCCGTTCCCGGAAAAGAGTGCATACAACTCGCCCGTCATGAAGGTCGCGAACTCGACAATGCTGCCCTCGACGACGAGTACCCATTTACTGTGGGTGCCCGGCAACAGGAACCATCCCTCCGTGGCAGCCAGCGTAAGGGCGCCCAATACCTGTGTCTCCTCGCCGCGCATCACGTCGGGCATGCCGTGGTGGTCGGTGAAGCGATAGCCCGGCACGACGCGGCATTGCACGCCCGGCAGCGCGACGGGAATCGGCATCATCGATTCGGCCAAGCGATCGATCGGCTGGTCCACCGTGAGATAAGGCGCTTCACGCCAGCCGTTGCGGCTGCCAACCATGCCCGACAGAATCACATTGGCCGAACTCAGTTCGAGCCGCTCAAGCAGAGCGGCCAGCGACGCTTCGTAATCGCCCTTGACCGCCAGGATGCCCTGGTCGTCCTCATGCCGGCGCAGCAGGTTGCCGGACGGGTCCAGCAAGTAGGCGCGGCGATTGGTGGTGCCCCAATCAATACCGAGGACTGGAGCGGAATGCGGTTCAGTTTGCATGAGGCGGCGCCTTGACTGCCGTGGATGGGATCGCGAAATTCGCCCGAAAAGGCGAGCCTTGTCGAGCGCCAGTTCGTGCTCGGCCGGTCGTCATCCTACACCCAGCCGCCGTCAACGATAAACTCCTGGGCGGTGCACATGGCACTGTCATCCGCTGCGAGAAACAGGATCATTTGGGCGATCTGCCAGGGTTGGAGTCGGCCGGGCAGGCATTGGCTCTGGTCGATCAGGCGCTCGCCTTTTTCATCCAGCCAAAGCGTTTTTTGGCGCTCGGTCATGACCCATCCCGGCGTGACGGTGTTGACGCGGATGTTCCATGGCCCGAGGTCGCGGGCCAGTCCGCGCGTGAGCCCGCTGACAGCCGCCTTGGTCGTGGTGTAAACCGGATAGCCGCCGCCCGCCATGTGCCAACTGGTCGAGCCGAGGTTGATAATAGACCCGCCGCCGCGCTGCTTCATGCCCGGCAGCACCGCCTGGCAGGTAAAGAACATGGGGCGCTGGTTAATGGCGATGCGGTTGTCCCAGTATTCAACGGTTACGTCTTCGGGCTTGTGCCGCTCGTCGTTGCCGGCATTGTTGACCAGCACCTCAAAGTCGCCGTTGATCGCGGCCAGGTCCGCCATGGTGGACTGCAACGCGGCGATGTCGCGGATGTCGCAGCGGCGGAATTGCGGCGCGGGCAGTCCGCGCGCACTTAGCCGTTCGCAAAGCGCCTCGCTCGGTTCGACCGCAATGTCGACAAACGCCAATTTCGCGCCCTGAGCGGCAAACGCCGTCACGATGGCCTCGCCGATTCCCGAACCGCCGCCCGTCACGAATACCGAGCGTCCGGCAAGGCTTGGATAGTGCGCCAACTGGTCGACCGGTGCTTCCGCGTCATACATGCCCATCCGCTTCTCCTTTATCAGACTCCCGATATTTAACTCCTGAACTTTCGATAGGTTCGCCACTCAATAATTCAGCGTAAGGCAACAATTCTTTGGACCTATGACACAAATAAAACCCAAACGTCGCAGCCAGGCCTGGTTCGGCAAGCAGGACCGCGATGGCTTCGTCTACCGAAGCTGGATGAAGAAGGACGGCTATCCCGCGGACGAATTCGACGGGCGGCCAGTCATTGGGATCTGCAATACCTGGTCCGAATTGACACCCTGCAATAGTCACTTCCGCGAACTTGCGGAATTCGTCAAGCGCGGGGTTTATGAGGCCGGCGGCCTGCCGCTGGAGTTCCCGGTCATGTCTCTTGGCGAAACCCAGTTGCGGCCGACTGCGATGCTGTTTCGCAATCTCGCCAGTATGGATGTGGAGGAATCGATCCGCGGCAATCCGATCGATGGGGTGGTGCTGCTGATGGGCTGCGACAAGACCACACCCGCGCTGCTGATGGGCGCCGCCAGCTGCGGCTTGCCCACCATCGGCGTCTCGGGTGGGCCCATGTTGAACGGCAAATTCCGCGGCCAGGACAGTGGATCTGGCACCGGCGTCTGGATGATGTCGGAAATGGTGCGCGCCGGTGAAATGACACAGGAAGAGTTCAGTGACGCGGAATCCTGCATGAACCGCTCCAAGGGCCACTGCAACACCATGGGCACGGCCTCGACCATGGCCAGCATGGTCGAAGCACTGGGCATGTCGCTGCCGGAGAATGCGGCCATACCGGCTTCCGACACCCGCCGTCATCGGCTTGCGCAACTGAGCGGGCGACGCATCGTGCAAATGGTCGAAGAGAACCTCACCATGGACCAGATCGTGACGCGCGAAGCCTTTGAAAATGCAGTGCGGGTGAATGCCGCAATCGGCGGCTCGACCAATGCGGTGGTGCACCTGCTGGCGATCGCCGGGCGCATGGAAATCAAGCTTAACCTGAAGGACTTTGACGATCTCGGCAGTCATCTGCCCTGCCTCGTCAACCTGCAACCATCGGGCCGGTTCCTGATGGAAGATTTCTACTATGCCGGCGGCCTGCCCGCGGTGCTGCGCGAAATCGCGCATGTACTTCACGTGGATGCATTGACGGTCAATGGCAAATCGCTTGGCGAGAATATCGCGCAGGCGCCCTGCTACAACCGCGATGTCATCATGGAGTTTGGGCATCCGTTCAAGGAGCAGGCCGGCATTGCTGTCCTGACCGGCAACCTGGCGCCGGATGGCGCGGTCATCAAGCCATCTGCCGCCACGCCTGCACTGCTGCAGCATAGAGGTCGCGCGGTCGTGTTTGAGAACATTGAGGAGCTGCATGCTCGCATTGACGATGACACGCTCGATGTCGACGAGAACTGCGTGATGGTGCTCAAGGGTTGCGGGCCGCGCGGCTATCCGGGCATGGCCGAAGTCGGCAATATGCCGCTTCCCAAAAAAGTACTGGAAAAAGGCATCACCGATATGGTCCGTATTTCCGACGCACGGATGAGCGGCACAGCCTATGGCACGGTCGTGCTGCACACGTCACCAGAAGCAAGCGTTGGCGGCCCACTGGCGCTGGTGCAGAGCGGCGACATGATTGAACTTGACGTTGCGGGCCGCCGCCTGCATCTTGAAGTGAGCGACGAGGAACTGGCACGGCGCAAGGCGGCATGGGTGCCACCGCCGCCTTTAAAACGCGGCTATGCAAAGCTGTACGTGGAGCATGTGCAGCAGGCGCATCTCGGGGCCGACCTCGACTTCCTGGTCGGGCGCAGCGGGGCCGACGTGCCGCGGGAGTCGCACTGATGCGGGCGGCCGTACTGTCCACCGCCACCATGACAATTCCCCATACCGAAAGTCTGGTGGAACGCTCCGCCACGCCGCGCTGCGTCTGGCCGGCCGGTGCTGCCCTGGGGGAAGGACCTTTGTGGTCCGAGCGCGAGCAGGCACTGTATTGGGTAGACATCCTTGGTCGCCGTCTGCATCGCCTGATTCCGTCCAGCGGGGAGCAACGCACCTGGGACTTCGAAGAAGAAATCAGCGCCCTGGCAGAACGCGCCACGCAGCCGAGATTGATCGTGACGCTGCGCCATGGTTTTGCGCTGTTTGATCCTGCGACTGAAGAGTTGACGCGTCTCGCCGAGGCGGAATCCGCCATGCCGGGCAACCGCTTTAACGACGCCAAGTGCGATCGTCGTGGCCGCTTTTGGGCGGGCAGCATGGACTTCGCCTGCAAGTCGCCGACTGGATCGCTGTACTGCTTCGACGGTGCATCGCCGCCACGGCGCATGGATGGTGGATACGCTGTCATCAATGGTCCGGCATGGTCGGCTGACCAGCGCGTCATGTACCTCAATGACAGCGTCAATGGCCGCGTAATGGCGTTTGACTTTGATCTTGAACGCGGCGCGATCTCGGGCAAGCGTGTCTTCTTGCAGTTCTCCGATGAAGACGGCTCGCCAGACGGCATGACTACGGATGCCAACGGCGGGCTCTGGATCGCACATTGGGGCGCGAGCCGGGTCACATGCCACGACGAGCGCGGCGCCGTCCTCCAGACCATCGAGCTGCCCTGCTCCCAGATCACCAGCTGCGCTTTCGGCGGACCGGACTTGCGGACGCTCTACATCACCAGCGCAGCCGACGGGCTCTCGGCGGAAGCGCGCGAGCGCGAGCCGCTAGCAGGCGGGCTCTTTGCGGTGGAACCCGGCGTGGCCGGCGTGGCAGCGGACCGCTTCGGCGCGTGAGCGCGGCCACGGCGCAAGGGAATACCGATATGGCCATCGCCACTCTTTCGCTTGAAAATGACTTCCAGCACCTGGAGCTGGCGCCTGCGCTTGGCGCCGCCATCGCGGCGTGGGAATGGAAGACGGAAAATGGCACCACGCCGCTGCTGCGGCGATGGGACCGCAAGTCGCCGGATCGCTATACAACGGCCTGTTTCCCGCTCATCCCCTGGTCCAACCGCATTACGGGCGGTGGCTTTGAGGTCGACGGAAAACACTATCCGGTCAAGCTTAATCGTGACGGGGAAGCCTACCCAATTCACGGCGATGGGTGGCTGCAGCCATGGACCGTGGAAGGCAGGACCCATGACCGCGTCACGGTGACGTTGGAGTCGGACCGGTTCGACGGCAATCCTTACACCTATCGCGGCGTTATGCACATCGCCCTGCAGGACGACGGCATGACGATCGACCTGTCAGCAACCCATCTGGGCGACTTGCCGCTGCCGTACGGGCTGGGTCTGCATCCCTACTTTCCCCGTAACCCACAAACCCGCCTTCGTGCCTGCGCTAGGGGCGTGTGGCTGTCCGGCGACGACCCCATTCCGGTGCGCCATACAAGCGAATTCCCGGCCGGCTGGGACTATAACCAGCCATCACCACTGGACGGCGATTTGATCGACAACGGCTTCAGCGGTTGGGATGGCGAAGCGCTCATTGAATGGCCGGACCGGAAGCTCTCGCTGCGCATGACCATGCAGCCCAATTCCGGCTTCAGCCTGCTATTCCGCCCGCCAGGGCTGGCGTATTTTTGCTTTGAACCGATAACGCATCCGATCGATGCGTTTCACATGCCTGGCCGACCGGGCCTGGCGACGCTGAAGTGCGGGGAAACGGTGGGGTTCTCGACGCGCTTCCGTGTCGAGAATATTTCCGCCTAAAATCCGACCAAGTCGCATGCCGGGACGGGTGACGCCACAAGCTACTGAATAAAATTTCGCGGCGTTCCGCCGTAGCCGGCCAATCTCTTCAAGCCTGTAGCACCGGATACCCACGCATATCAAGCCGAAGCCCCTTCGCCTCGGTCCGCAACCGCGCCCGTGCACCCACCGGCAAGGTGACCTTGTCGCGCACATGGCCGAACGGCAGGCCGGTCACGACCGGTATGTCGACTTCACGCCGTAGCCACGCCAGCATCGAATCGAAGTCGTAGCCGTTGTCGTAGTCGCTCAGCTTGTAGTTCGAGAAGTCTCCCAGCACCAGCGCCTGCTGGCGCGCCAGCACGCCGCCATGCAACAGTTGCAGCAGCATGCGCTCGATGCGGTACGGATGTTCATTGATGTCTTCGACGAACAGGATGCCGCCTTCGATTGGAGGCAGATACGGCGTGCCCGCCAGGTGCGCGAGAATAGTCAGGTTGCCGCCCCACAGGACGCCTTCGCAGTCGACCACTGGATTGTCGGTTGCAGACTCTGGCAGCACGGCCTCCACCCGACATTCGGGACTGCGCACGCAGTCCCAGAAATGCC
The DNA here is from genome assembly GCA_028292265.1 of Herminiimonas sp. Classification (GTDB taxonomy): domain Bacteria; phylum Pseudomonadota; class Gammaproteobacteria; order Burkholderiales; family Burkholderiaceae_D; genus JAQGMR01. The sequence goes on along the minus strand of JAQGMR010000033.1, from coordinate 52,849 downwards.
GCATGGTGAACTCACTTTCGTCTTCGCGCGTGAAATCGTCACAGATCATGGGGCCTGCGAAACTGATCGCGCCATCTTCCGCCAGCAAGCCCATGTGCAGGGCCGTGATGTCACTGTGGCCGACGAACAGCTTGCCGCTGTTTGCAAGCAGGCCGAAGTCGAGGCGCGGCAACAGGCGGGACATGCCGTAGCCTCCGCGCAGGGCAATAACGATTTGCACGTCCGGGTCGCGCGCGGCATCGTGCAGTTGCGCGACGCGTTCATCGTCGTCGGCGCCGAAACGCTGGTGGCGCGCGCCGTGTTCATAGTAGTTGCGTACCGTGCAGCCGCGTGCTTCGAGCCGTTTTATGGCGCGTTGCAGGCCCGCTTCATCGGGCGCGTAACCGCCGGGCGATACGATCGCAACACCTACCGTTCTGGATGGCGCTTCAGATGATGCTGTCATGCCTGTTCTCCATGGGACGCCCTGCCCTGCAATCTGTCATCCTGCAGGCTTTCGTCGATCACACTATCGTTCGGTGCTTCCCCGCCGCGACGCTGCACCGTGGCGCGGCGGGTCGCAAAAAAATCCTTCAGCAACTGCCCGCATTCAGGGGCCAGCACGCCACCCGTCAGCAGCGTGTGATGGTTCAGCCGTTCCTGCGCGAACAAGTCCAGCACCGAACCGCAAGCGCCAGTCTTGGGGTCGAGCGCGCCATACACGACGCGTGCCAGCCGTGCATGCAGCATGGCCCCGGCACACATGGCGCACGGTTCGAGCGTGACGTACAGCTCACAGCCTGGCAGGCGGTAGTTCCCGAGGATGCTGGCGGCGGCGCGCAGTGCCATGATCTCGGCATGCGCCGTCATGTCATGGGTGCCGATCGGCTGGTTGAATCCAGTGGCGATGATTTCGCCGTCCTTCACGACGAGTGCGCCGACCGGCACCTCGCCCAGCGCCCAGGCGTTTTGCGCCTGGGACAAGGCCTGGCGCATGAAGATTGCATCGCGGGTTTCCGTGTCTGCGGTGTCCATGGAAGTCAATCGTCCGCCGTGATTTCAGCCCAGCAGTTGGGCGTTTCATGCAGCACCAGTTTTTGCAGATGCAGGCCTGTTCCGTAGTGGTCTCGATAGACCGCCTTGAGCAAATCAAAGGCGGTGCGCGCCAGATTCTCAACGGTGGGAATGCAGTCGATGATCACGGTTTTGTGGTCCGGCAGGCTGGCAAGGAATTCGAGCACCACGGTGTCCTTGGCATAGGCCAGGAAGGCATGGTCCCAAACATCAACCAGATGCTGCTTCGCGAGCGCCTTGACGTCGGAGAAATCCATGATCATGCCGTTGTCACTACTGCCTTCCTGCGAGATGACGTTGCCAGCCAGCGTGATCTCGAGCGTGTAGCGATGACCATGCAGGTTGCGGCACTGGCTCTTGTGGTCTGGTATGCGGTGGCCGGCGTCGAACTCCAGCTTGCGGGTAATCGTCAACATGGCCGGCTTCAAGGTATGTGCAGCAGTTTGTGGGTTTGCAGGCTGAGCTTCCATTGCGGGCGGCGCTTGCAAGTGTCGATGGCCAGGCGGGTGTTGGCATCCAGCGCCGGCCCATCCATCGGCTGAACAAAGAAGTGCTCAAAGTCGAGGCCTTCGTATTGTTCCAGCGCCTGGCCGACTTGCGGGATAACCACTTTCAATTCGCTGCCGCGCTCCACGCGCAATTTGGGACCCACCTTGGGGCTGACGCAGATCCAGTCGACGCCCGGTGGTACCGGTAGCGTGCCGTTGGTTTCGATGGCAATGGTGAAGCCGCGCGCATGCACCGCATCGATCAGGGCGGCGTCCAGTTGCAGCAGCGGTTCGCCACCCGTGAAAACGACATAGCGGGCTTGCGCATGCAAGGCCGGCCACAGGCTGGCGATGGTGTCGGCAAGGGCGTCCGCGCTGCGGTACTTGTTGCCGAGTTCGCCATCAGTGCCCACGAAATCGGTGTCGCAGAAGCGGCAGACGGCAGTAGCGCGGTCCGCTTCCCGGCCCGTCCAGAGGTTGCAACCCGCGAAGCGGCAAAACACCGCGGGGCGGCCGGCTTGGGCGCCCTCGCCCTGCAGTGTGTAGAAAATCTCTTTTACGCTGTACGTCAAAATCGTTCCTGCGGAAGTGTTTGCTGATGAAGTTGTGCGAGGCCGGTTCGTCCCGTCCCGTTCGTTCGGTCCGGTTCGTCTAGTCCGGTTCCACGATCCGGTTCGCCGGGCCGGTTGCGCCGGGCCCCCTGCGTCTGGCCCTTCTGCGCCTGGTCCGGTGGTGCCCTGCCGGGCAAGTCACGGTGCCGGGCATTTTCTCATGATCGGGCAGTGGGTCACAGGCTTTCTCCCACCATCGATCTTTACCCGTAGAAGGCGGCGAAGCACTGCCGCCGCGGTTCTTCTGCCGAGCATGCATCGAACCCCTTTCGGCATGCATGATGGACTGTCCCGCGTCAGGGCGTGGCTGACGCCGCCATGCTATAAAACCATGGGGTTCCCTCAAAAGTATTTCCACCTTGCACGAAAGGAAAAACCGCATTGCCCGAGCCGCAAATCAATCAGGCCCGACCGGACATGGTGGTGGCACGCAAGGAAGGCCTGTACTGCGTGCCCGGACAGTTCTACATCGATCCCTGGCGACCGGTGGAACGCGCCATCATTACCCACGCCCATGCCGACCACGCCCGGGTCGGCCATGGCAGTTACCTTGCAGCCGCTGCTGGCGCCGGCATATTGAAGTCGCGCCTGGGTGACATTTCACTCGACACGCTGGATTGGGGCGAAACGGTGCAGCACAACGGCGTGACAGTCTCCTTTCATCCAGCCGGGCACGTGCTCGGTTCGGCCCAGGTGCGGCTCGAATATCGCGGCGAAGTGTGGGTCGCATCCGGCGACTACAAGCTGGAACCGGACGGCACCTGCGCTCCGTTCGAGCCGGTGAAATGCGACACTTTTATCACCGAGTCCACCTTCGGCCTGCCGATCTACCGCTGGCAGCCGCAACAGGAAATTTTCGACGACATCAACGCATGGTGGCGAAGCAATGCCGACGCCGGCCGTGCCAGCGTGCTGTTTTGTTATGCCTTCGGCAAGGCGCAACGCATTCTCTCCGGCCTCGACCCCGCGGTCGGCCCGATCTTTTGCCACGGTGCGGTGGAGCCGTTGAACCGGGTCTATCGCGAGAGCGGCGTGACGCTGCCGCCGACGCGACTGGTATCGGAAGTGACGGACCGGACCGAGTTCGCGAAGGCCTTGATACTTGCGCCGCCGTCTGCCGGAGGTTCGACCTGGATGCGCCGCTTCGGCGACTACAGCGATGCCTTCGCCAGCGGCTGGATGCAGTTGCGCGGGGCGCGACGGCGGCGTGCGGTGGATCGCGGCTTCGTGCTGTCCGACCATGCCGACTGGCCGGGGCTGCTGCAGGCCATCCATGCCACCGGCGCGCAGAATGTCATCGTGACGCATGGCCAGGTGCCCGTCATGGTGCGATGGCTGCGCCAGCAGGGCCTCAATGCCGGGGCCTTTGAGACCCAGTATGGGGACGAGGATGATTCGGCTGGCGCAGGCTCTGGTGATGCCGCCCCTGGCGAGGCCGGAATTGCCGGTTCTCGCCACGGGAGTGAGGCTCCTTCAGGCCACGCCAGTGCAGTCGCAGGCCCTCCCGACCAGCATGACCTGGCGGCAGATGAGATTGCAACCATTACGGATACAACCGAGCCCACCACCACACCAGGGGACGATCGACCCGATGCGTGAATTCGCCGCACTGTACGCAGAGCTGGACAGCACTACCGCAACCAATCGCAAGCTGCAGGCGCTGCAGCAATTCTTTGGTCATGCCGATCCGGCCGACGCGGCCTGGGCCGCGTATTTCCTTGCGGGAGGCAAGCCGCGTCAGGCGGTGCCTACCAAACTGCTGCGCCAGTTTGCGATTGAACGGGCCGGTCTGGACGATTGGTTGTTCGAGGAAAGTTATCAGGCCGTCGGTGACCTGGCCGAGACCATTGCGCATATCCTGCCGCCGCCAACGCGACGCACCGAAATTGGCCTCGCCGCCTGGATTGAAGAACGCATTGCCCGCCTGCGCGGCGCGGCACCGGAAGCGATTCGCGAGGCGCTGTTCGCATGGTGGGATGAACTCGAATGGCGAGAGCGTTTCCTGTTCCTGAAGCTGATCGGCGGGGGGTTTCGCGTAGGCGTGTCGCGTCTCCTGGTGACGCGTGCACTAGGCGAAGTCAGCGGCCAGGATGCGAAGCTGATTGCGCAGCGCCTGATGGGATGGACCGACAAGTCGTTCGCGCCGACCGCGCCGCGCTTCCTTGAACTTATTTCGAGTCAGCCGGACGACCACCTGATGCAGCGTGGCGGCCAGCCCTATCCGTTTTTCCTGGCGCATCCGCTCCAGGTAGAACCGACGACACTCGGGCCGGTCGAGTCCTGGCAGGCGGAATGGAAGTACGACGGCATCCGCGCGCAACTGGTTCGGCGCGACGCTCAAAGCTGGCTATGGTCGCGCGGCGAAGACTTGATTAGCGAGCGCTTTCCAGAGATCAGTGCCATTCCACTCCCCGATGGCAGCGTGATCGATGGTGAAATACTTGTGTGGCGCAACAACGCGCCGGCCGCATTCGCCGAATTGCAAAAGCGCATTGGCCGCAAGTCGGTCACGCCAAAACTGCTGGCGGAATTGCCAGCGGTTCTGGTGGCTTACGACCTGCTTGAACGCGAGGGCGTCGACCTGCGTGGCTTGCCCCAGGCTACACGACGCGGCATGCTGGAAACGCTGGTGGATGAGGTCAATTCGCCTATGCTGAAGCTCTCGCCGCTGATTCCGGCTGAGAGTTGGGAGGGCCTTGCTTTGTTGCGCGCCAGTTCGCGCGAGCGCGGCGTGGAAGGCATGATGCTGAAGTCGGTCGATGCCCGCTATGGCACCGGACGGACCAAGGAAGGCGGCGTCTGGTGGAAGTGGAAGATCGATCCCTACACCATCGATGCGGTACTAATTTACGCGCAGGCAGGACACGGGCGGCGTGCTTCGCTTTACACCGATTACACCTTCGCTGTGTGGGACGTCGATGCCAGCGGCGAACGAAAGCTCGTGCCTTTCGCCAAGGCGTATTCCGGGTTGACCGACGTGGAGATCGGGAAGGTCGATGCGGCGATTCGCAAAACGACAATAGAGAAGTTTGGCCCGGTGCGCAGCGTAAAGCCCACCATGGTGTTCGAACTTGGCTTCGAGGGAATCGCGGCCTCGCCGCGCCACAAGGCCGGCATTGCCGTGCGTTTCCCACGCATCCTGCGCATCCGCGACGATAAGCCGGTGGCGGAAGCGGACACGCTTACCACCCTGCGCGGCCTGCTGCCATGACAGCGCGAAGCAGCGTGGACGGCATGCTGGCTGGCGTGGACGGGCAGTCGCCGAACCTGGAACCGAGGCCGAGCAAGCCTGTTTCAAGCGAAGTAAAAATCGACGGCGGGCCCGAGCCCGCGAGGAAAGCCTTTGACATGGCCCCGGCGAGCGCATGGTTCGCCTCGCGAGGCTGGAAGATATTCCCGTTCCAGCGCGCCGTCTGGAAGGCCTTCGGACAGGGTCGTTCGGGACTGCTGCATGCCGGCACCGGTTCGGGCAAAACCTATGCCTTGTGGTTCGGCGCCCTGCTGCGCGCCCAGTCGGAACGATCGGTAGCGCGCAAGCGCGGCGGGCTTCGTGTTTTGTGGATCACGCCGATGCGCGCCCTGGCGCTTGATACCTTCCGCGCGCTGCAAGAACCGGCCGCGGCGCTGATGCCCACATGGACCATTGGCCTCCGCACCGGCGACACCAGCACCGCTGAGCGCGGCCGCCAGGCCAAGGGCTTGCCATCGACGCTGGTTACCACGCCGGAAAGTTTGTCCCTGCTACTCAGCAAAGCGGACACCCGTGCCCTGTTCAGCGCGCTGGATGTTGTGATCGTCGATGAATGGCACGAACTGATGGGCAACAAGCGCGGCGTGCAGACGCAGCTTGCGCTGGCCCGTCTGCGGCGCTGGCGCCCGGGCCTGATCGTATGGGGGCTGTCTGCAACGCTCGGCAATCTGGCGTTGGCGCAGCGGGCGCTGCTAGGCGATTTACACGAGCCAGTCGAGGCGAGCGGGCAAGCTGACATCAACCCGGAAGGCAAAACCGGCCATGACAAAAGCGCCGTCCCTGGCGTCGAACTGATCGACGCGCCCTCCCCTAAAAAAATTATCGTCGATACACTGATACCAGAGCATCTCAGCCGCTTCCCCTGGGGCGGCCACCTCGGCATTCAGATGCTGGCGCCAGTCGCAGCGGAAATCGAATCGCATTCCTCGACCCTTGTTTTCACCAACACCCGTTCCCAGTCCGAGTTGTGGTACCAGAATCTGCTGGAGGCACGACCGGACTGGGCCGGAATCATCGCCCTGCATCATGGCTCACTCGACAAGGCGGTGCGCGAGTGGGTGGAGACCGGCTTGAAAGAGGGCAAATTGAAGGCCGTGGTGTGCACCTCAAGCCTCGACCTTGGCGTCGATTTCCTGCCGGTGGAACGGGTGCTGCAGATCGGCAGTTGCAAGGGCATCGGACGACTGCTGCAGCGTGCCGGTCGCAGCGGCCATGCGCCCGGACGGGTGTCGCGCGTAACGCTGGTGCCGACCAATAGCCTTGAACTGCTGGAAGCCGCCGGCGCAAAGAGCGCGATCGCCCGCCGCAACATCGAGGCGCGTGCCGTGCCGGAGAAGCCACTCGACGTGCTGGTGCAGCACCTGGTGACCGTGGCACTGGGCGGCGGCTTCCGCTCGGCCGAACTGCTGGAGGAAGTGCGAAGTGCCTGGTCGTATCGAAACCTGAGCGCCGACGAATGGCAATGGGCGCTCGATTTCGTGGCACGTGGGGGCCAAAGCCTCTCGGCGTATCCCGAATACCGGCGCGTGCTGCCGGATGAGGATGGCGTCTACCACGTGCCCGATGCGTCACTCGGCCGGCGGCACCGGATGGGCATCGGTACCATCATGTCGGATGCATCCATGCAGGTGAAATACATGACTGGCGGCGCCATTGGCACGGTCGAAGAATCGTTTATTTCGCGCTTGCGGCAAGGCGACCACTTCTTGTTTGGCGGGCGCGTGCTGGAATTCGTACGCACCAAGGAAATGACCGCCTATGTACGCCGGGCCACTGGCAACAAGGGTGCGGTACCGCGCTGGCAAGGCGGCAAGATGCCGCTGTCGTCCGAGCTCGCGTCCGCCATGCTGGACCGCATGGAAGAAGCCGACCGCGGGCACTACGACGGTCCGGAAATGGAAGCGATCCGGCCACTGCTGGAAGTGCAGCAACGCTGGTCTGCCCTGCCGACCGGGAAAGTGCTGGTGGCTGAGGCGATGGAAAGCCGTGAGGGCCATCATTTGTTCCTTTACCCCTTTGCCGGGCGCGCCGTTCACATCGGCCTGGCGGCGCTGCTTGGTCTGCGCATTGCCCGGCGTGCGCCGACGACCTTCTCGATTGCCGTCAACGATTACGGCTTTGAATTGCTCTCGTTGCAGCCAGTCGACTATGCCGCTCTGCTAGCCGAGCCGGAGTCCCTTCTCTCGACCGACAATCTGCTTGAAGACGTGCTCGACAGCCTGAACGCAGCGGAACTGGCCCAGCGGCGCTTTCGTGAAATCGCGCGCATTGCCGGGCTTATTTTTCAGGGCTACCCCGGACAGCCAAAAAGCAACCGGCAGTTGCAGGCCTCATCGAGCCTGTTTTACGAAGTCTTCCGCAAGCATGATTTGCGCAATCTGCTGCTGGGCCAGGCGCAACGTGAAGTGCTGGAGCAGGAACTGGAGCTGACTCGTCTCCGTGAAACGCTGACGCTGCTCCAGCGCAGACGCCTGCATGTTGCGGCCGTCCCACGCGCCACGCCTTTTGCCTTTCCCTTGATGGTGGAGCGCCTGCGCGAAAAGCTGTCCACGGAGAAGCTGTCGGACCGCATCGCGCGCATGCTGCGCGCACTGGAAAAAGCGGCCGAGCCATGATGGTGGAGTTGCAGGGCGAATTGATGGAACTGCTGCCGGAGCGGGCACTGCATTGGCCCGCGCGCCATGTGTTGCTGATTGCCGATGTCCACTTCGGCAAGGCGGCCGCGTTCCGCTCGCGCGGCGTGCCGGTGCCGCGTGGCACGACCAGCCAGAACCTCGCCATGCTCGACTTGCTGGTGGCGCGCCATGGCATCCGCCATATCGTGTTCCTCGGCGATTTTTTGCATGCGCGCGCGGCTCACGCTACCGCAACTGTGGAGGCGCTGCGCGACTGGCGTCGGCGACATCCCACGCTGCTGCTTTCGCTGGTGCGCGGGAATCATGACCGGCATGCCGGTGATCCGCCGCCAGACCTTGATATTGCGCTGTTTGATGAGCCGTGGCACATGCCGCCGTTCGCGTTGTGCCATCATCCTCAGGATCTTGACGGGACTTATGTTCTGGCGGGCCATCTGCATCCGGTCTACCGGCTCGCGTCGCGCCATGATTCAGCTCGGCTGGCCTGCTTCGTGCTGGGGGATCGCCATGGCGTGCTGCCTGCGTTCGGCGCCTTTACTGGCGGCCATCCGATCCAGGCCAGGCCGGGCGTACGGATATACCTTGTTGCGGACGACCGGATTCTGGCGCTCCCGCCAATGCGGGTGGCTAACGAATAGCGGCTAGCGGCCGGCGGCTGGCGGCTGGCGGCTGGCGGCTGGCGGCTGGGGAATGAAACATCATCCGGCGCCGTGCAAGCAACTAAAGCTCTTTGTTGACCGTGTTGACTGGTGTGCCTGTAGTGTGACCGTCGTGACATTCGTGATGATAGGAGCCATTCAAACGCAAGTGGGACTTCAAGCTTGGGCGCGTGGCCAGCCTTGAAGAACTTCCATCCTTACCAGCATTCCGGAGAAACGATGCAAAGAAATACTGCTAACGTACTGATGGTTCTTGGCTCCCTGATCGCTGCATCCATGCTGAGCTCCTGTGCCGAACAGGCGCAACTGCAAGTCGATCAAGGTTTTGGATCCAGGCCGACTCTGCCGGCTGAGGTCCACAATGCCATCCCGACCGTGAACATCGCTCCTGCCAAAGCTTGGCCGCAGGGCGCGAAGCCGACGCCTGCCGACGGCATGGCAGTCAACGCGCTGGCGAGCGGCCTCGATCATCCGCGCTGGCTTTACGTACTGCCGAATGGCGATGTACTGGTCGCAGAGACCAATGCGCCGCCACGCCCCGAAGATGGCAGTGGTGTGCGCGGTTTTGTGCAAAAGCTGGTCATGAAGCGGGCCGGCGCGACCGTGACGAGTCCGAATCGCATCAGCCTGCTGCGCGATGCTGATGGCGACGGCGTAGCAGAGACAAAAACCGTATTTTTGAGTGGCCTGAATTCGCCCTTCGGCATGGCGCTGGTGGGCAATGACCTCTATGTGGCCGACACCGACGCGCTGCTGCGCTTTAGGTACCAACCCGGCGCCACGAGCATCACCGCCAAAGGAGAGAAAGTATTGGCCTTGCCGGGCGGCCCGCTCAACCATCACTGGACCAAGAACGTCATTGCAAGCAAGGACGGCAAGAAGCTGTATGTGAGCATCGGCTCCAACAGTAACGTGGCCGAGAACGGCATCGAAGCCGAGGAAGGCCGTGCCGCCATCATTGAAGTGGATATTGCAAGCGGCAAGTCTCGAAGTTATGCCACCGGCTTGCGCAACCCGGTCGGGATGGCATGGCAACCGCAAAGCGGCGGGCTGTGGGTGGCGGTCAACGAGCGTGATGAATTGGGCAGTGACCTGGTGCCGGATTACATGACGGCTGTGAAGGATGGCGGCTTCTACGGCTGGCCGTACAGCTATTACGGCGGCCATGTCGATAAGAGAGTGCAGCCACCACGCCCGGACATGGTGGAAAAGGCGATCGTGCCGGACTACGCGCTTGGCCCGCACACCGCTTCCCTTGGCTTGGCTTTTTACGATGCCGCGCTGCTCGGCAAAGACTATGCCGGCGGAGCAATCGTTGGCCAGCATGGTTCATGGAATCGCAAGCCACATAGCGGCTACAAGGTCATCTTCGTGCCCTTCGCAGATGGAAAGCCGAGCGGTCCGCCGCGCGATTTGCTGACCGGTTTCCTCAGCAAGGATGGCGAGGCGTACGGACGGCCGGTAGGCGTCGCGGTCGATCGCAAGGGTGCTGTGCTGGTGGCGGACGATGTGGGCAACGTGGTGTGGCGGGTGACACCGGCTGCGAGGTAGCGTGCCAACGCGTTAGACAACTCGCCTGAGCTAAGGTGATGTGGTCGAAGGCTCTACGGCGTGCCTCAGTGCCAGGCCCATCCATGCGCGTCGACAAAAGTCGGTGCGAGCGGCGTGGCGCAATGGAACCTCGCCCGAGCCCGCGTTACGAAAGTGCCAGTGACACCATCCTCCTGGACCGCCTTCGTTTCGCCGCGCGCAGACCGCACAACGATCGGAGCTGGTCCGCTGCACGCTTCCTGTTTCCCTGGCCAGAGGTGAAAAGTGGACCGCATGAACAGCAACACGACGAACACGAACTCAGGCATCTACTCACCCCGCGCAGGCTGGATCGGCGCACCTTTGGATCCGGACCCGGAGCACATGCGGGATGTACTTTCGTCGTTCACCTCCAGCCAGGCCCTACCGGGCTCGCACCATGCATTGTCGGTGCCACACCTGCGGACAGTCGCCAGGCCCCGCAACTACCAGGTTCCACAGGACATTTTTGCCGCGGATTTGGCAACGATGTATCCGCGAAGTCATGGTGACGACACATCAGAGAGCGCCAGCTTTTTCTTTCTTTCCGCGGAAACGCGCTACAAGCCTGCAGGGCAACCTGGAGCATCGACGCTTGTCGCGCCGGAGCAACCGGCCGCCTCGGCAGAAACGCCGGGGGATGCCAAGGGCGTCCGTTGCAGCGGTGAGAACCGCCGTCCGACTGAATCGGAACTGGCATGCCAGCCACAAGTCGTGTCGAGGCAGTCGCGCCCAAACAGCGAAGTCGGCAACGGCAAACGCGAACGGGAGCATGCCGAGAGCGAGCTTGCGCGGCAGGTAAAGCGCCCTCGCGCGGTTATTGAAACGGCTGGCACCGTTCAGGCTCTTGCCGATTGGGTTGCACCCGATGAGGCGCCGGAAGCACCGAGCCACGTTTGCCTGACGACTGCTTTAGATTCACCGCCCGCGCCGCAAGCACAGGTCCCAGCTATCACTGCAACGGGGCATGCCACCGCGCCTTACAGACCGCTACCCGCAGCGGAGATCAACCGGGCATTGCTTGCTGCAACGGACACCGACGAAACCGGCGTACTGAAATTTCTGATTGACGCCTACCATCCCAATCTTGATGCCGCCATGCTTTTCGCTGCGCGAAACGGCCGTGCCGCATCAATGCGCGTCTTGTTGGAACGGGGCGGAAACATTCATGCGACGGACGAGGCGCGCGGAACGCCGCTCATGTGGGTCGTAAGCAACGGCCGTTGCGACATGGCCTCGATGATCCTGGCACGGGCACCGGAAGAGATAAACCGGCCTGGTATCGGCGGCTCTACCGTCCTGCACCACGCGGTCCACGGCGCCAGCGCCGACATGGTGCTGGCGTTGCTGAAGCTCGGTGCCAATCCGAACGTGCCCGAGCGTCGCGGCTATAACGCATTGCATCTTGCGATGCTGGTGCACTCCAGCGCGACCAACTCGATCGCTGCCCACCTCGTCAAGTTTAATGTCGATACAAACGCTGTCACAAACCGTGGCGAAACCTTTCTTCTGCTGGCCGCATCGTCCCGCATAGCGGTGATTCCGCCCACGCTGGAAGCCGCGGCAACCAGGATCGTCAACGTTCCGGATCGTGCCGGCAGGACGCCGTTGATATGGGCCTGCACGGTGGGCAACGGCATGATCGTGCAGCTCCTGCTCAAGATGGGCGCCAGCAAAGAGTTGAAGGGGCCGGGTGGAAAGACGGCGCGGGACTGTGCCGTTGAATCGGGGAATATGGATTTGGTGGAGATGCCGGATTAGAGGGTGTTGCCGAATGAGCGGCATGGGTGTCGTCCGGGAAACGGCTTGGCGCAGTCCGGTGTACCATTGAAAAATGTCAGAAACTGATTTAATATTCTGACTATTGGAGGTGTTCCGTGAACTCGTTGCCTGAATCCATCCGTTTGCATGCCGAATCCCTTCCCGAAGGGGGAGTGCTATCACCGAAGGAGTTCCTGCACCTTGGGAGCCGCGCTGCCATCGACAAATCGCTTTCACGAATGGCCAGGGACGGCAAGTTACTGCGCGTGCGCCGCGGAACCTATGTAATGCCCATAACTAGCCGGTTCGGTACGCGCGCTCCTGCGCCAGAAAAAGTGGTTGCATCGCTGGCGGCACAGAGCGGTGAAGTGGTCGTCGCGCACGGCGCGTCGGCGGCGAATGCTTTGGGTCTAACGCAACAGGTTCCCATCCGAGAGGTCTACCTGACGTCGGGGCGCACGCGCAAACTAAGTCTGGGCCGGTCAGAGGTGCTGGTAAAGCACGTGCCACAGTGGCTGCTGGCCTTGGGCAATGGCCCCGCTGGGGCCGCCGTACGCGCTCTCGCCTGGATGGGGCCTGCACATGCCAACGAATCATTGGCGACGCTTCGCAGGACCCTGCCAGCATCGGAATGGCGCACACTGGCGTCGTCTCGCGCGACCTTGCCGTCCTGGATGGCGCGCGCAATCGGTGAGGAAGCGGCCCGTGGCTGAAGCTTTCTTTACCTTAAGCCGAAGCGATCAACGCGAAGTTCTAGAACAAGCGCGCGCAAAAACCGGTCGCCCGACCCACCTACTTGAAAAGGACGTGTGGGTCGTCTGGACATTGGGCGCCCTGTTCGATTCATCGTTGAACGCTGACCTGACCTTCAAGGGCGGCACATCGTTGTCCAAGGCGTACAAGGTCATAGATCGATTCTCGGAAGACATTGACCTCACCTATGACATCCGCCGGCTGATCGCAGATTTTATTGACGGTCATGAACCGTTGCCAGCCAACCGGAGCCAAGCCAACAAATGGACCAAGGCGGTCCGTGAGCGCCTGCCGGACTGGATCACTACAGATGTGCGCCCGGTCGTTGAAGCTGCGCTGGCCCGGCAAAATCTCGACGCGAGGCTTGAGATCGGCGGCGTAGAGCACGATAAGCTGCTACTGCATTATCCCGCCCTTAAAAATGGTACTGGCTATGTCTCTCCGGTTGTCGTGCTGGAGTTCGGCGGGAGCGCCACCGGCGAGCCGCACCAGGTGTTGCCCATTACCTGCGACATGGACGGGCATGTTCCGAATATCTCATTCCCTACTGCGGCACCCCAAGTTATGAGCGTGGCCCGCACTTTTTGGGAGAAAGCGACAGCGGCGCATGTCTACTGTGCCCAGGGACGTATACGAAGCGAGCGCTACGCGCGCCACTGGCACGACCTCGCGGCGTTAGGGCGCAGCCAATATTTGACAGGTGCTATTTCGGACAGAGCCGTAGCCGCTTCCGTCGCACAACACAAATCGCTCTTCTTCGTCGAAAAAGACAGTGCCGGCACTGTCATTGACTACGCGGCGGCGGCAAACGGGCATTTGAAAATTGTGCCGGCCGGGGAAGCGCGTGCCGCACTGGCGGATGACTACGCAAAAATGCGTGCAGACGAGGTCATGCTGGGCGAAGCTCTCGATTTTGACGAGCTGATCCACGCTTGCGGTGAACTGCAAAGCATGGCAAACAAGGCTGCTACGGCCTGACCAGCAAGTAGGGTAATCGCCCGAGCGGAAGCTGGGCATCTAACAGGGCTTCGCACCCGGAAATTTGGAAGCATGCGCAGGCCGGCCGAGCATCTGGGGAAGCCAACGGGCCAATCGCCTGCGATGAGCGCTCAGAAAGGGAAATCACTCCCACTCAATCGTCGCCGGCGGCTTCCCTGAAATGTCATACACCACCCGATTGATCCCTCGCACCTCGTTAATGATGCGGTTCGAAACACGACCCAACAGCTCGTGCGGCAGGTGCGCCCAGTGCGCCGTCATGAAATCCTGGGTCTGCACGGCGCGCAGCGCGACCACATATTCATAGGTGCGGCCGTCGCCCATGACGCCGACCGATTTCACCGGCAGGAAAACAGCAAAAGCCTGACTGGTGGCTTCGTACCAGTTCTTGTGGAAGTGGCCGATAACCCCGCCCTCCACCAATTCCAGAGGCAGCGGAATCGCTGTATTACGCAGTTCCTCAATGAAGATCGCGTCCGCCCGTCGCAGCAGGTCGGCATATTCCTTCTTGACCTCGCCCAGGATCCGCACACCAAGGCCTGGACCCGGGAAGGGATGGCGATACACCATGTCATGCGGCAGGCCGAGCGCGACGCCAAGCTTGCGCACTTCATCCTTGAACAGTTCGCGCAGCGGTTCCAGCAACTTGAGGTTGAGCGTTTCCGGCAGGCCGCCTACGTTGTGGTGGCTCTTGATGGTGTGCGCGCCCTTCTTGCCCTTGCCGGCGCTTTCAATCACATCGGGATAAATCGTGCCCTGCGCCAGCCAGCGCGCTTTCTTGAGCTTGCCGGCCTCGGCCTGGAACACTTCAACAAATTCGCGACCGATAATCTTGCGCTTGGCTTCAGGGTCGGCGCAACCGGCGAGCTTGCCCATGAATTGCTCGGTGGCGTCGACGCGAATGACCTTGACGCCAAGGTTCTTGCCGAACATGTCCATCACCATCTTGCCTTCGTCCAGGCGCAACAGGCCGTGGTCGACAAAGACGCAGGTAAGCTGGTCGCCGATGGCGCGATGAATCAAGGCCGCCGCGACGCTGCTGTCGACGCCGCCCGACAAGCCCAGGATGACTTCATCGGTGCCAACTTGCGTGCGGATTGATTCGACCGCCTCGGCAATGTAGTCGGGCATGTTCCAGTCTGACTTGCAGCCGCAGATCTCATGCACGAAGCGCGAGAGGATGGCGGTGCCCTGAAGCGTGTGCGTAACTTCGGGATGAAACTGCACCGCGTACAACCTGCGCTCTTCGTCGGCCATGCCGGCGACCGGGCAGCTTTCGGTTGATGCCATTAGCTTGAAGCCGGGTGGCATGTCGATCACCTTGTCGCCATGGCTCATCCACACCTTCAGCATGCCGTGGCCTTCCGGCGTGACGAAATCGTTGATGCCCTTCAGGAGGGCCGTGTGGCCGCGCGCCCGAACCTCGGCATAACCGAATTCGGCGATCAGTCCATTCTCTACCTTGCCGCCAAGCTGCTCGGCCATGGCCTGCATGCCGTAGCAGATGCCGAGGACAGGAACGCCGACATCGAATACCGCGAGCGGTACGCGCGGGGTATCGCCTTCCGTGACGGAACTCGGGCCGCCAGAAAGGATGATGCCCGCCGCGCCGTAGTTACGAACAAAGTCATCGCTGACGTCGTACGGAAACACTTCGGAAAAAACGCCGGCGTCACGAACGCGGCGCGCAATAAGCTGGGTGACTTGCGAGCCGAAGTCAAGAATGAGAATTTTGGAATGCATGGGGATAAATCAGTCCGCCCGATAGTTCGGCGCTTCCTTGGTGATCTGCACATCATGTACATGGGACTCGCGCATGCCGGCCGAGGTTATTTCAACAAACTCGGCTTTTTCGCGCAGTTCGTCGATGGTGGCGCAACCACAATAGCCCATGGAAGAACGCACGCCCCCGACAAGCTGATAGAGGATTGCCACCACGCTGCCCTTGTACGCCACCCTGCCCTCGATACCTTCGGGGACGAACTTGTCGGTGTTGTTGGAAGCGTCCTGGAAATAGCGGTCGGCTGATCCTTCCGCCATCGCGGCGAGGCTGCCCATGCCACGATAGGACTTGTAGCTGCGGCCCTGGAACAGAATGACTTCGCCGGGCGCTTCTTCAGTGCCCGCAAACATGCTGCCCATCATGACGCTGGATGCGCCGGCTGCGAGCGCCTTGGAGATATCGCCGGAGAAGCGCACGCCGCCATCGGCGATGCAGGGAATGCCGGTGCCCTTCAATGCCGCAGAGACGTTGGCGATCGCGGTGATCTGCGGCACGCCGACGCCGGCCACAATGCGGGTCGTGCAGATGGAGCCCGGCCCGATTCCGACCTTGACGCCGTCGGCGCCGTGTTCAACCAGCGCGCGCGCCGCGGCGGCAGTCGCGATGTTGCCGCCGATGACTTCGACCTGCGGATAATTTCTCTTGACCCAGCGCACCCGCTCCAGCACGCCAAGCGAATGGCCATGCGCGGTATCGACGACGATCACATCGACGCCGGCCTTGACCAACAGGTCGATCCGTTCGTCATTGTCTTCGCCGACACCGACCGCAGCGCCCACACGCAGCTTGCCGAATTCGTCCTTGGACGCGAAGGGATGTTCCGTGGATTTGAGGATGTCCTTGACCGTGATGAGACCGCGCAACTCGAAGCCGTCATTGACGACCACAACGCGTTCCAGCCGGTGCTTGTTCATGAGGCGCTTCGCTTCGGCGAGGTCGCCACCGTCGCGCACGACCACCAGTTTTTCACGCGGCGTCATCTTGGCGCTGGCTTCGGCGTCGAGGTCTTCTTCGAAGCGCAGGTCGCGATTGGTAATGATGCCGACCACCGACTTGCCTTCAACCACCGGGAAGCCGCTGATGCCATGCTGCTGGGACAGCGCAATGACGTCGCGAATCTTCATGGTGGGCGGGATGGTGATCGGGTCGCGCACCACGCCAGATTCAAAGCGCTTGACCTTGGCGACTTCGCGGGCCTGCTCGCGCGCTGTAAGATTCTTGTGGATGATGCCGATGCCACCTTCCTGCGCCATGGCGATGGCGAGGCGCGCTTCGGTGACGGTGTCCATCGCGGCCGATACCAGCGGAATGGCCAGCGAAATCTTGCTGGTCAAGCGGGTCTGGAGGGAAGTGTCTTTAGGAAGGATCGCCGAAAAGGCGGGCACGAGGAGCACGTCATCGAAGGTGAGTGCCTTTTGAATTAGACGCATGGTGTTTCCTGTCGGCGCAAAAGCAGATTATACAGAAATACGCAGTCACTCCGAAGCGGCGGCGTGGGCAAAAGGCGGCCATGCGCCATGTCGATTGACAGGGCCGGCAAAGCATGGCGAAATCCACCATCGATCGCATTTCAAGGACAGTGATGATTACTTCTCGGAGCTATTGGTTGCCCGGCATTGGGGCGGCGCTGCTCGGGCTGGCCGTGTCGACCTCGGCATTGGCCCAATACGTATGGCTGGACAACAACGGGAGCAAGCAGTACTCCGACCGTCCACCCCCCGTCACCGTGCC
Organism: Herminiimonas sp.; assembly: GCA_028292265.1. GTDB lineage: Bacteria > Pseudomonadota > Gammaproteobacteria > Burkholderiales > Burkholderiaceae_D > JAQGMR01. The sequence continues at coordinate 35,556 of JAQGMR010000033.1, read as the reverse complement.
GCAGAACCGGATACTGAAGGCGCCGCGCGGCACTGCCCTTGCGCCCAACCCGACGCCCTCGGCAGCGCAGGCAGAGGCGACTCAGCCAGCCACGGCGGCCAACAAGGCGGCATCCCCGCCGCAGTCAATCGCGGAAAAGAACGCCGAGTATGAAAAGCTGCGCCTGGCACAGGCGGAAAAGGACAAGAAGGAAGCGGAAAAAACAAGGCTCGCGGCGGAGCGCAGCAAGAGTTGCGACCAGGCCCGCAGCTATCAGCGCACGCTGCAATCAGGGGAACGTATTGCGCGTACCGACAAGAATGGGGAGCGGTATTTCGTTAGCGACGACCAGCGCGCGCGTGAGACCGAGGAAGCACGGCAACTCGTCTCGCAGTGCAAGTAGACCAATCTAGTTTTGTCCGTGGCACGGAAGCGCTTCTCGGAATACACAGGAGGGTGCTTGAATCACAAAATAAAAGGGACCACGTTCGCATATGACCCTTCGAATTCTATTGGTTCCCGGGTCTGGACTCGATACCTGTTACCTGCGGATTAACGGTCCGCGCATCCAGTCACTGCTCTAACAGTTCGCGAATCGCCAAAACAAAGGCTTCGGCTTGGCCGACTGCTTTGGTCGCCTGAAATACTGAAATCTCTTCGCCCGTGTAATCGGCCAACAGGCGAACCTGTTCGACTTCATTCAAGGTTCTGCCGAGTTCGCGCGGCAACTTGCCTGTTGCAACAATGTGCATTCCAAAAGCAGCAATGAGTCCGCTGTGTGTCTTGGTCACTTTATAGTCGTCCTGATGCTCAGACATAAGGGCAGCGTGAGCAGCATCGTACATTGCATAGTATGCGCGGTTGCAAGCACCTTCAATTTCACCGGCATCAAGCAGCAGGCGAGCGCCTCGTAGCGCACGCTCGGACTTCTCAAGGAAAATCTGGGGTGTGGCTGAACGGCTCAAAGCACCACGCCTTCGGTTTGGATCGCGGCAATCAGGGCGGGGTTGCTGAATTGGTCAGGGTGCTCCAGCTCCACCGGCCACAAAGGCAATGCCTGGATCAGCACTCCCGTGTCGAGCAAGACATCGAACGCAATACCGGCCATTTCAATCGCAGCAGCAGAGCGTTCGTGCTGAGGGCCGCTCAGGATGACAGCAATATCAGCGTCGCTGTCGGGTCGGTGGGTCTGACGCGCTCGACTTCCAAACAGGATTGCCTGATCGTAGGGATACCTGCTCGCGATACGCTGAAGGAATATCTTCGCGGCATGCGCTGTAGCGGGATCGATGTTGGTAGGCGAGGATGGACTCATGCCAGATATGCTATCACGCCCGGTATTTGCAGAAAACGGCTGTACAGGCAAGGTGAAAACCGGACGGGCGCAATAAGGTCCGGCTGCCAGTTCCGCCTCGGCGGTGAGTCGGTTTCTATCCAATTGGTGCGGATACATCGTGGTACCAAGAGCAAATTCGACCACATAGTCCCCCGGAAGGAGACCAGTGTTGAATTTGAAAGGGATAGCTACCTGCTTGCTCCCTAAGATAGCCTGGACAACGCCGCGGACCTGAGGCCCTGGCTACCGTCCTCCGCGTCCCGCTGCTAACCAGCGCGCCTCGACTTAACTCTGTTCCGCCGCGCGTCCTTGGGATCGGCCAGCAAGCCGCGATAAATTTCGACCCGGTCGTGCTCGCGCAAGAGGGTGTCGGTTGTCTTCAGCTTCCCATAAAGGCCGACCCTGCACGATGCAAGATCAATCTCCGGCGCGGCCACCTGAACGCCGCTCTGCGCGATGGCTTCGGCAATCGTGGCGCCGACGGGCAGGCTCAAGCTGCGCAGGAAGACCAGCGGACCGTTCGTGTAGCACACCTCCACGAGAATCGATTCACCGGGCATAGACCTGCTCCGCACGCTTTGTAAATGAGTCGATAAAACTGGTTGCAATCATGTTGAACACAGGACCTATCAGCTGTTCCAGCAAGCGACTGGAAAACTCATAGTGCAGATCGAACTGTACTTTGCAAGCATCTTCGCGCAGTGCGGTGAAGGTCCAGAGACCGTCGAGCTGGCGAAACGGACCTTCAACCAGGTTCATTTTCATCTGCACCGGCGGCGTGTTGATATTTTCTGTCGTGAAGCTTTGGCGTACGCCGCGATATTGGATATTGATGGTGGCAAGCAAGCGATTTTCTGAGCGCTCCTTGACTTCGACGCCGCCACACCACGGCAGAAACAGGGGATAGTCCTCCACCCTGTCTACCAGCGCAAACATCTGTTGTGCGCTGTATCCGACCAACACTGACTTTTGTACTACCGCCATCGGGAAGGGACCGTTTGATAGAATGGAAGGCTCTTATTTTAATCTACCCGCAGAATCCTTCTCATGACCATTGTCGACAATAAAAAAGCGTTCCACGATTACTTTATCGAGGAGCGCTTTGAGGCCGGCATGGTGCTCGAGGGCTGGGAAGTCAAGGCGATTCGCGCCGGCCGCGTCCAGCTCAAGGAAGCCTACGTCATCGTAAAAAGCGGTGAAGTATTCCTGTTCGGCGCACACATCAGCGCCCTGTCCACCGCATCGACGCACATCACGCCGGATCCGGTCCGTACCCGCAAGCTCCTGATGAAGGGCGAGGAAATCAAGCGCCTCATCGGGAAGGTCGAGCGCGCCGGCTATACCATGGTGCCCATCAACATGCATTTTCAGCGTGGGCGCATCAAGTGCGAAATAGGCCTTGCCAAGGGCAAGAAACAACACGACAAGCGCGATACCGAACGGGACCGCGACTGGCAGCGCGAACAGCAGAAAATCATGAAGCAGATTCGGCGGTAGCCGCTGCACGACCGATGCCGTGATGCGCACCTGCAGCGGAGATTGACAGGAGCGTTATGCGCCGGAAGGCGGCTTCTGCTGGAAATTTACAACCTTCATCGCACTTGCAATCATCCCGCTTATGTCGCTGAGGTTCGCCGGCACAATGATGGAGTTGTTGGTCTTTGCCAGATTGCTGAAGGCATTCACATACTGTTCCGCCACCTTGAGGTTGACCGCGTCGAGGCCGCCTGGTTCGCGGATGGCGCCAGCCGTGCGGCGCAACGCTTCGGCGGTCGCAGTGGCAATCGAGAGTATGGCCGCAGCCTGGCCTTCCGCGCGATTTATCGCGGCCTGCTTCTCACCTTCCGAGCGGGCGATGGACGCCTGCCGTTCGCCGCTCGCGATATTGATCTGTTCCTGTTGGCGCCCTTCCGAAGCGGCGATCAACGCGCGCTTTTCGCGCTCCGCCGTAATCTGCGCCTGCATCGCATGCAGGATCTCCTTCGGCGGCGTCAGGTCCTTGATCTCATAGCGCAGCACCTTCACGCCCCAGTTTGCCGCCGACTCATCGATCGCATTAACGATTGCCGTGTTGATGTGGTCGCGTTCCTCGAAAGTCTTGTCCAGTTCCATCTTGCCGATGACGGAGCGCAGGGTCGTTTGCGCCAATTGCGTGATGGCGGCGAGGTAATTCGATGAACCGTACGACGCGCGCATTGGATCGGTCACCTGAAAGTATAGGATGCCGTCAACCTGCAGCTGGGTATTGTCGCGGGTGATGCAAACCTGCGGCGGCACGTCGAGCGGGATTTCCTTGAGCACATGCTTGTAGGCGACGCGGTCAACGAAAGGGACTACGATGTTAAGTCCCGGTCCCAGCGTCGCATGGTATTTGCCCAGGCGTTCTACCACCCAGGCGTGCTGCTGGGGCACGACATTGATTGTCTTGAAGACGAAAACGACGGCAAGAATGAAGAGAAGAAGAGACAGTGTTCCAAAGCTGATCATCGTGCTTCCTTTTCGGTCAGTGATCGAGACGGCTAAGAATGAGGTGGCTACCCCGGATTTCCTGGATAACAAAGGTGCCGGGTTCAGCGCTGGACCGGCCCGCGAGTTCGGCGTCCCATTCAGCGCCTCGGTAGGAGATTCGCGCAACCGGGCGGCCGTTGGCGAGCTGACGCCATTCGCCAACGTAGACCGTCTGGCCTATGTCGAGATTGACGTTCGGGTCGCGGCCGGAATCGCTTTTTTGAATCTTGCCTAGTCGGCTTCGTCGGAGTAGCCATGTGGCGGTAACCCCAACCACACCGGCAGCAATCAACTGCAATTCCGGGCTACCGCCGAACCACGCGACGGCGGCGCCGGACGCAACGCCAATTGCAATCATCAGCAGGTAGAACGTACCGGAAAAAATTTCGAGGATGACGATGACACCAGCCGCAGCCAGCCAAACGATCCAGGGGGCAGACATGACGGGCTCCTGACGGATTTACTGCAGGAATGATACGCCCAAACCGGATTCAATCCGCGGGTTTGCATCCCGCGCCCTAGAGGAAACCGCAGTGCACATTAGAGCGCCGGGCGCCGGAATAACAAAAGCCCCCGCTGCCGTGAGGCGCGAGGGCTTAAATACTTCTGGACTGCTTTTATTACCTTGTTATGCGGTAAGTTGCTGCCAAGTCTATTCGAAACTAGAGACGGGGCGAACTGATTTCGCGGTGCTTGTATACCGGATACAACATCCGCTAGCGAACCAACCTACTTGCCGACGGCCGCAAGCTTCTGCCAGGTATCGATCACCGAGTCCGGATTTAGCGAGAGAGAACCAATACCCTCCTTCATCAACCATTCCGCAAAATCGGGATGGTCCGATGGACCCTGGCCGCAGATCCCAACGTACTTGCCTTTTGAGGTGCAAGCCTTGATGGCGCGCGAAAGCATTGCCAGCACGGCAGGGTCGCGCTCGTCAAAGTCCGCCGCCAACAATGCCATGCCCGAGTCGCGATCAAGGCCGAGCGTAAGCTGGGTCAGGTCGTTCGAGCCGATCGAGAATCCGTCAAAATACTCAAGGAACTCATCCGCAAGAATAGCGTTGGAAGGCACCTCGCACATCATGATCAAGCGTAGCCCGTTTTGCCCGCGCTCGAGGCCGTTTTTCGCCAGAAGTTTGACAACCCTGTCCGCCTGCTTCAGCGTGCGCACGAACGGCACCATGATCTCAACGTTGGTGAGACCCATGTCGTTGCGCACCCGCTTCATGGCTTCGCATTCCATCTCGAACGCTTTTGCAAAGTCTTCTGCGAGGTAACGCGCCGCACCACGGAAACCGAGCATTGGATTCTCTTCGTCCGGCTCGTAGCGCGATCCGCCGATCAACTTTTTGTACTCGTTCGACTTGAAATCAGAGAGACGCACGATCACCGGCTTGGGCCAGAAAGCGGCGCCAATCGTGGCGATGCCTTCGGCAAGCTTGTCCACATAAAACGCCCGTGGTGACGCATGACCACGCGCTACCGATTCGACCGCTTTTTTCAAGTCGGAATCAATGTTCGGGTATTCCAGGATCGCCAGCGGATGCACGCCGATATTGTTGTTGATGATGAATTCAAGGCGCGCCAGACCAACGCCGGCATTCGGGATCGACTGAAACTCGAAGGCCATCTGCGGATTGCCGACATTCAGCGTGATCTTGAGCGGGATTTCAGGCAGGTCGCCACGCTGCACTTCAGTCACCTCGGTTTCCAGCAGGCCGTCATAGACCTTGCCTTCGTCACCCTCGGCGCATGAAACCGTGACCAGAGTCCCGTCCTTGAGCATGTCGGTGGCGTCGCCACAGCCCACAACCGCCGGCACGCCAAGTTCACGCGCGATAATGGCGGCATGGCAGGTGCGCCCACCGCGGTTGGTCACAATCGCTGCGGCGCGTTTCATGACGGGTTCCCAGTTCGGGTCTGTCATGTCGGCAACCAGGATGTCACCCGGCTGCACGCGTTCCATCTCGGATGGGTCCCGTATCACGCGAACCGGGCCCGCGCCAATCTTCTGGCCGATGGCACGGCCGCTAGCCAAAACAGCGCCGCTGCCCTTGAGCTTGTAGCGCTGCTGCGCATCGTTCGGCTTTTGCTGCGACTTCACGGTCTCGGGCCGGGCCTGCAGGATATAAAGCTTGCCGTCGCGGCCGTCCTTGCCCCATTCGATGTCCATGGCGCGGCCGTAATGCTTTTCGATGATGACGGCGTATTTGGCGAGTTCGACAATCTCCTGGTCATTCAACGAGTAGCGGTTGCGCATTGCGATGGGCACATCAACTGTGCGCACGGAACGGCCCGCGCTGACTTCGCCGGTGAACTCCATTTTGATGAGCTTCGAGCCGATATTGCGGCGAATGATGGGAAGCTTGCCCTGCTCCAGCATGGGCTTGTGGACGTAAAACTCGTCCGGATTCACCGCGCCCTGGACCACTGTTTCGCCGAGGCCGTAACTGGAGGTGATAAAAACCACGTCCTCGAAACCGGATTCGGTATCAATGGTAAACATGACGCCGGCAGCGCCCACGTCCGAGCGGACCATGCGTTGCACGCCTGCCGACAAGGCGACTTCTGCGTGCGCAAAGCCTTTGTGTACCCGGTACGAAATGGCTCGGTCGTTATAAAGCGAGGCGAAAACCTGCTTCATGGCGTCCAGCACGTTTTCTATGCCGACGACGTTCAGGAAGGTTTCCTGCTGTCCTGCGAAAGACGCGTCCGGCAAGTCTTCGGCCGTCGCAGAGGAACGAACGGCGAATGAGACTTCACCTGATGATTCTTCTACAAGCCGTTGATACGATGCAGTAATTTGCGTTTGTAGACGCGGCGGGAATGGGGTTGCAACGATCCATTTCCGAATCTCCGCGCCGGCCTCGGCCAGCGAGCGGACGTCTTCAACATTGAGTGTGGAAAGCCTGGTCTCGATACGTTTTGCAAGTGACGGCCCGCCGTCGGCACTCCAGGAAAGAAAATCCCGGAACGCCTGCGCCGTGGTGGCGAAGCCTCCCGGCACACGAACGCCGGCACTCGCAAGCTGGCTGATCATTTCACCCAGCGAAGCGTTCTTGCCGCCAACCGAATCGACATCGGTCATTCTTAGTTGATCAAACGAAGCTACATATGTAGCTTCAGCCGTTACCTCCGAAGTTGCACCTGTACGGGCGACGTTGGACATGACTACCTCTGCTTTGATGATAAGAAATCTGTGCTTTTCGCATTGGCGTACCAAGAGTTTTGTTATTCTTGACGCTGCGTGACCAACAAGTTGGCAGCCATTTTACATGGACAACCCGCTTGCGCCTTGCGCAAATCCGCCTGTGCCAATGACTTTCCGTCTTTCCAGACCCACCACTCTCCACTCACCTCAATGACCACGTCCGAACCGATTCCGCTTGTCCCAGCCGCTGCGCCCCCTGGCCCTGCCCGTACTGTGTATTTCGTGTCGGATGGCACCGGGATTACCGCCGAAACCTTCGGGCATTCGGTGTTGACGCAGTTCGAGTTGCGGTTCCGGCAGATTCGCATGCCTTTCATCGACACGCTCGAGAAGGCGCACAACGCGGTTCGACGCATTAATGAAACCTTCGAGCTCGACGGCATGCGTCCCATCGTCTTTTCAACGCTGGTGAAGTCGGAGTTGTCGACGGTTGTCAGGCAATCGCGCGGCATGCATATGGACCTGATCCAGACTTTCGTTGAACCGCTGGAGCAGGAGCTCGGCGTGAAATCGTCCCATACCATCGGCCGCAGTCATAACATCGCGGATTCCGACGAGTACAACGACCGGATTGAAGCCATCAATTTTTCGCTGGCGCATGACGACGGCCAGTCCCACAAGAACCTGGCCATGGCGGATGTAATTCTGGTCGGGGTTTCCCGGTCCGGCAAAACGCCAACCAGCCTTTATCTGGCCATGCAGTACGGGATAAAGGCCGCGAACTATCCGCTCATTCCAGAAGATTTCGAACGGGGCAAATTGCCGAGTGGGCTGCTCAACTACAAGAGCAAGATTTTCGGGCTTTCCATTGCCCCCGAGCGACTCGCGGTGGTGCGAAATGAACGTCGGCCTGGCAGCAAGTATGCCGCCCTCGAAAATTGCCGCTATGAAGTCAATGAGGCGGAAAACATGATGCGGCGGGAAGGCATCCGCTGGATGTCTTCCACTGTCAAGTCGATCGAGGAAATCGCCACCATGATCCTGCAAGAGATCAAGTCGGACAAGCGCTCGTACTGAGGGAACGGACGGAGCGTCTTACGCTTCAACATGCCCAGCACAGATTTTTCAACCGCTGACAGGAACATTCAGAAGCTTACGCGTTTCTTACGTCGTGACAGGGCGACCGTCCGGGCGATCCGGCAGGAGACCACCATCGTCGCATCGTTGTACTAACGGTGTTTGATGTCGCCTCGTCAGAGCGAAGGTCGCGGAGGCGGGCATGGAAATCGAGTTGCTGGAAATCTTGCTGTGGGCAGGGCTGATCTTCTTCTTTTGGGCGTTGAAGGAGAATCTCGGCAACGTTGAAGCGGATCTGCAGAAGATCGAAGAGGCAAAGTTGCGCGCTGCCCGGAATCCCCCCAAGCCGCGCTTCGTAAGCCCCGATGGTTTGTCTGAGCCTATCGGACATTATCGCGATGCAACGATCTATGGCTTCGCCATAATCGCGGGGCGACGTTTCCGCTTTGACTCAATCTGCCCCTTGGGGTCGGTAACGCTCTCGCCCGATCAGGCGTGTCTTCCGCCTGGATTGCTTTACGTAGCATGCGACCATTGAATCGATTGAGGGCGGTGCACCGGCGCGTCCGCCGACAATGGAAAATGCAACCAGTGCCTGCCACTGCGAGAAAGCAAACCAGCGCTGTCATTCCACCTGCACTTATGCGCGGTAGACCTCTTTCCCCGGGTTGGCCGCCTGCTAAAGCGGCCCGCTGCCTCACAGGTGGTCAGGCTTTCCGGTTCGACGGCATACTGCACTGCCGTACCTGCTCGAAGAAACAGACCGCCGCGCTGGCCGCGACGTTCAGCGACTCGACCGCGCCTGGATGCGGGATGGCAAGCGTCATGGAGGCCTTCTCCAACAGGGCGGGCGCTACGCCCTGCCCTTCATGGCCGAACAGCCAGCAAACGGCTTGTCGCAAATCGGCCTGGTAGATGGTGCGGGTGGCATGCGAACTGGTCGCAATGACCGGCATGCGCAATTTGCCAAGCAACAGGGGAAGCTCCACGTTTTCATGAATCTCAAGCAGAAAGTGCGCTCCCATGCCGGACCGCAGGACTTTTGGCGACCAGGCGAAGGCTGTGCCCGGCCCGCAATACACTGACTTGATGCCCGCCGCGGCCGCGCTTCGAAGAATCGACCCAAGGTTGCCCGGGTCCTGCAAGTTGTCGAGGACCACGGCGTTAGTATCGAGCGCCCACGACACCGGGGGCGCGGGTGTAGCGATCATGAACAGCACCCCTACCCCATGTTCCACCTGGCTAAGCGCCTGGTACAGCGCATCTGGCAGCACCGTGCAAGGCACCTGCCCGGCGTCGCAGCGCACCAGAATTGCCGCGACTTCCGGGTGGACTTCGTCGCTGGTCGAGACGATGCATCTCACCGGCATGCCAACGTGCTGCAGATAAGCCTGGCAAAGGTGTACGCCATCCAGGATTGTCTGGCCAGCGTGCCGCCGCGCCTGCGAGCTTCCGGCAAGGTGCTTCAACTCCTTGTACACAGGATTGTCGCGAGAACTGATGAGCTTGCGGGTCATGAGAGGAAGTCGTCCTGGCCCGCGTCCAGGATCCAGTCGTCGGTTTCCGCGGGGATTGCACCGGGAAGCAAGGCGCGCACCGGTGCGTAGGACTTGCGGTGGACCGGTGACACGCCGTGCATGCGCAGGCGTTCCAGGTGTAGCGCGGTGCCGTATCCCTTGTGCTGGTCGAACCCGTAGTGCGGATACTGGAGGTGCAGCAGGTTGAGCACAGCGTCACGCGCCGTCTTCGCCAGGATGGAAGCCGCCGAGATCGAGGGGATGATGTCGTCGCCGCCCACAATGGCGTGCATCCGGATTGTGCACGGCGGGCATCGATTGCCATCAATCAAAGCCAGACGCGGTTCTATCGAAAGCGTTTCGACTGCCCGCCGCATGGCCAGCATCGTGGCTTGCAATATGTTGAGGGAATCGATTTCCAGTTCGGAGCACTGCGCAATCGACCATGCCAGCGCATGCCGCTTGATTTCAATCGCCAGTTCCTCGCGTCGCGCGGCGGTCAGTTGTTTAGAATCGCGCAGCCCTTTTATGGGGCGGGCTGGATCGAGAATCACCGCCGCGGCGAATACCGGGCCTGCCAGTGGACCGCGTCCTGCCTCGTCGACGCCGCATATGGTTTCGAGCTCAACCCCGTAGGCCGCCAGCATCTTGTTGGCCGCTCGGGTACGTCCGGCTGGAGTCAATGGTGCCGGTCGTGACGCCGCCTTCGAAGTCTCTTTTACGACTCCTTTTGCAACTCCTTTTGTGGCTACTTTTGTGACTGCGTTTGCTGCTCCGTTCGCGACTCCCTTCGCGACTCCGTTTGCTGCTCCACTTGCTGCTCTTTTTTCGGCGACCGCGCCTACCACTCCGGCTAGCCGCGTAACGACTGAAGGTTTTGTCATGCCGCCCTCCCCCTTGCCGCGCTGGCGCCGATCAGGTCGAGCACCGCTTGGGCACTGACACGCGCCGTGTCGCGCAGCAGTGCGCTGTGCATTTCGGTGAACCGTTTTACCAGCCGGTCACGATTGGCCGTGTCCTGTAATTGATTCGACATGGCGTCGGCGATCGCGACCGGGGTTGCGGCATCCTGCAACAGTTCGGGCACAAGCGTTTCACGCGCCAGGATATTGGGCAAGCCGATCCACGGCAGGTAGGCCATATGTCGCATCACATGCCATGAGGCAGGCATAACCTTGTAGGCAATAACCATCGGCTTCTTGTACAGCGCGACTTCAAGGGTTGCCGTTCCTGACGCGACCAAAACGGCATCTGCGGCTTCGATGGCGTCATGCGACTGCCCGTCCAGCACCAACAGCGGCACATCGTCCAACCCCGCCCTCACAAGCACCTCATGAAACGCTTGGCGCTGCTTTTCGCCGGCCATCGGAACAACGAAGCGCAGACCCGGTTCACGCAGCGCGAGCAACCGAGCCGCGCCGATGAAGGCGGCGCTGTTATAGCGGATCTCGGAGAGGCGACTGCCGGGCAAGACCGCAATGATTCGCTCGTCTTCAGGCAAGCCAAGTCGTCTGCGCGCCGCAACCGGATCAGGCTGCATCGGAATAAGCTCCGCCAAAGGGTGGCCGACGCACGTCACGGGGATTCCGGCGGCGCGATAGATTTCTTCTTCAAACGGAAAAATTACCAGCATGTGGGAAACGGACCGCGCGATTTTGCGGATGCGCCCGCCACGCCAGGCCCAGATGGACGGCCCGATAAAGTGCATGGTTGGAATCCCAGCCTGCTTCAATTGCTGCTCAAGACCAAGGTTGAAATCGGGTGCATCCACGCCGATAAAAACTGCCGGCCTTTCTGCGAGAAGTCGATCGCGCAGTGCGACCTGGATGCCCTTGATTTCGCGGTAATGGGCCAGCACCTCGAACAGGCCGCGCACCGCCAGCTTTTCCATCGGCCAGTCGCGAACGAAGCCGTATTTCGCCATCTGATCGCCGCCGATGCCATGGATTACGGCTTCAGGCAATTCTGGACGCAAGCCCGACAACAGCCGACTTGCGAGCAGATCGCCGGAAGCTTCTCCGGCCACCATGGCGATTGATACGCTAGCGGGTGATGCCACGGCTGCTGGACTCCAGGAACTCGCGCATCTGGCGCAAGTCAACCGCGGCTTCGGGCCGGCTGGCTTCTTCTTCGACCAGCGCGAGCCTTGCGGCCTCCAGGGTCAAGCCGGATTTGTAGATCGACTTGTAGGCATCACGCAGCGCACTGATCCGCTCACGTGAAAAACCCCGGCGCTTCAAGCCTTCGATGTTAATGCCGTGGGCGCCGGCCGGATTGCCGGCAACCAGGACAAATGGGGGAACGTCCTGTGTCAGGCTGGTATTCATGCCGATGAAGGCATGCGCGCCAATCCTGCAAAACTGGTGGATCGCGGCGAATCCGGAAAGGATTGCGTGGTCACCAATGTGGACATGCCCGGCGAGCGTGGCATTATTGGAGAAGATGGTGTGGTTGCCGACCTGGCAGTCATGCGCCAGGTGAACATAGGCCAGAATCAGGTTGTCGTTGCCAAGCCGCGTTACGCCCGCATCTTGCACAGTGCCGGTATTGAAGGTGCAAAACTCGCGGACAGTGTTACGGTCGCCGATTTCGAGCCGGGTCGGCTCGCCGGCATATTTCTTGTCTTGCGGCGGAGCGCCAATCGACGAGAACTGGAAGAATCGGTTGTCCCGCCCAATTGAGGTATGGCCATCAATGACGACATGCGGCCCAATGACGGTGCCTGCGCCAATCGTGACATGCGGGCCCACAACCGCATACGGACCGATCTCCACCGTTGCATCGATCGCCGCTTTGCTGTCGATGATGGCGGTGGGGTGAATCTTCGCCATTACGACCCCGCTGGCAGGCTCGCGTCACTGACGCTTCGCATCGTGCACATCAATTCCGCTTCCACGGCAGTGTGCCCGTCCACAGTCCCCTTTGCGCGGTACTTGTAAATCCCGCGCGCCGCACGGATGATTTCGACTTCCATGCGCAATTGGTCACCTGGTTCAACCGGACGCTTGAAGCGGGCGCCGTCGATTCCCAAAAAGTAGACCACCGAATTATGGTCGGGACGCGTTCCCATGGTCAGGAATGACAGAAGCGCGGCCGTCTGCGCGAGCGCTTCAATCATCATTACGCCCGGCATGACCGGTTTGTGCGGAAAGTGCCCGTTGAAAAACTCTTCGTTGATGGTGACGTTCTTGATGGCGGTGATCGTCTTGCCGGCTTCCCAGTCCAGAACCCGATCAACCAGCAACAGAGGATATCGGTGCGGCAGGAATTCCTTGATCTGGTTGATGTCGAGCGTTTTCATTTGCAGGGGGAGCTTTTCAGGACTGTTCATTGTTTTTCTCAACGAGCATTTTGACGGTTTTCTCGAGTTCCCGGATTTTCTCACGCATCGCACCGAGATTACGAACGATGGCCGCGGATTTCTCCCAGTCGGCGTTTTTTGCAAGGGGGAAGATGCCGGTATATTGGCCGGGTTCGTGAATGGAACGCGTGACCATGGATCCAGACGAAATGTGCACATTGTCGGCAATGCTCAGATGGCCCAACACCATTGCCGCGCCGCCAAAGGTGCAGTGCTTTCCGATCACCGCGCTACCGGCGACGCCGACGCAACCCGCCATCGCCGTGTGCGCGCCGATGTGGCAGTTGTGGGCGATTTGTATCTGGTTGTCCAGTTTGACGCCGTCTTCAATCACCGTGTCGGCCAGCGCGCCACGGTCAACCGTCGTGTTGGCGCCGATTTCAACGTCATTGCCGATCCGGACCGCGCCGGTTTGGGGAATCTTGATCCACTTTCCCTGGTCTTGGGCGAAGCCAAAACCGTCGGCCCCAATCACTGCGCCAGGGTGCAGGATGCCGCGCTCCCCGATCTGGCAGCCATCGTGGAATACAACGTGCGAATAGAAACGGGTGCCGGCGCCGATGCGAGCATTGCGCCCAATGAACGCGCCGCTGCCAACCACGCAACGGTCGCCAATCATCGCGCCAGCTTCGATCGTGACATGCGGCCCGATGCTGGCTGACGGGGCGATGATCGCGGACGGGTCGACTACGGCGGTACGGTGTATGCCAGCCGTTGGAGCCACAGCCACCTGCTCAGCGAATAACTGCGCGACGCGGGCAAAATAGGCGTAGGGATTGTCGGTCAGAATGCGCGCGCCATGATAGCCGGCTTCTATTTTTGCGCTATTAGCGGGCGAGACAATGATTGCGGCAGCGCCGGTAAGAGAGGCTTGGGCAAGCAGCTTCGGGTTAGTGAAGAAGCTGATGTCTGTGTGGCTCGCGCTATCCAGCGGTGCCACCGACGAGACTGCGAGGTCCGAGTCGCCGACCAATTGGCCGCCGAGGCGCTGTGTCAACTCTCCGAGTCGAATGCTCATCGGCTGCCCTTGAACCCTCTGCTTACTTGTTTAGCGCCTTCAGGACCTTGTCGGTAATATCGATGCGAGGACTGATATACACGGCTTCCTGAAATACGATGTCGTACTTTTCAGCTTCGGCGATCTGCTTGATGACCCTGTTTGTGCGCTCGAGCACGCCTGCGAGTTCTTCGTTGCGGCGCTGGTTCAGGTCTTCGCGAAACTCGCGCTGTTTGCGCTGGAATTCCTTATCGAGGTCGGAAAGCTCACGCTGGCGCCGGGCACGCTCTGAGTCGGACAGCACTGGGCCCTCCTTGTCCAGTTTGTCGGACATGCCCTTTAGGCGCGCCGCGACCTCCTGCAGTTCCTTGTCGCGTTTTGAAAACTCTTGCTCGATCTTGGCGGTTGCCTGTTTAGCGGGCACCGCTTCGCGAAACACCCGCTCCGTGCTGACGAAGCCGATCTTCATTTCCTGAGCCGATGCATTCGCCAGCATTAGCGCGGAAGCAACGACGGCGGCAAGGCCGCGCAGCAGGTTAACTCGAAGGGATACGGTTGTACTGATTGACTTCAAGGTGATTCTCCGAAATCGAAATTTTCTAATATTACAATGGACTGCCACGCGAGCGCACAACATGGCGTAAACGGTGCAAGCCGGAAAGCCTCCCTCATGCAGCCGCCTATGACGGTAGACCAGTTCGCTCGTCGCCTGACAGCTGCCACGCCGTGTGCACCGCCGGACCTTAGAAGCCGGTACCTAGCTGGAACTGGAAAGCCTGGGTCCTGTCTTCCGGCTTGGCATTGAGCGGCTTGGCAAAGCTAAGCTTGAGCGGGCCGATTGGCGAAATCCAGCTCAGACCGATACCAGCCGCAAACCGGAGATTCTTGGCACTGATCTTCTCGCCCTGCTCCAGGTTGAAGACGTTGCCACCGTCGGCGAACACGAACCAGCGCAGGCTGCGGTCTGCACCGGTACCGGGGAACGGAAACTGCAACTCGGCATTACCGAACAGTCGCGCCTGGCCGCCTGTGGCATCTTGCCCGGTGACCGGCGACACGGATAATGAGGAACCTTCATAGCCCCTCACTGACCCGATGCCACCCGCGTAGAAGTTCTTGAAGACCGGATACGGCTTATTCGCATATCCGCGCCCGTAATCGATCTCTCCGTTCAGAGCCAACGTCGTATTGCTGAAGATCGGCAAAGGCTGGAAATACTGCTGCTGGTAAGTCGTGCGGTAATAGCGGAGTGAGCCGATCGCCGACACTTCCAGGTTGGCCCGCTGGTAGCGGCCTTTGGTGGGGATCAGTGCACTGTCGCGACTGTCGCGCTGCCACGCAGCCGTCAACGGTATGGACGTCGTCGTGGCGTCGTTGCCGTCGCCGAAGTCGGTCGCATAGCGTTTAAACAGCGGCGGGCTGTCGACGAACGTATTGACGATCGTCCGCTCAAGTCCGATACCGAAGAAAACCGTATCGACTTCCGAGAATGGCACGCCAAACTTTATCGAGCCACCGGTAGAATTTATCCGGTAATCGCCAGAGTTCACTTGCGGTGGACGGGTCGTGCGAGTGTAGATTTCGTAGGTCCGGCTAATGCCATCGTCGGTGAAATACGGGTTGGTCGAAACCAACGATATGGTCCGATAACGCGCAGCCGTATTAATGTCGAGGCCGATCGTGTTGCCACTGCCGAAGGCATTCACCTGCTGGATCGAACCGGTAAAGGTCAGCTTGTCTGTAGAAGAAAAACCTGCACCCAGCGTGATGTTACCGGTCGGTTTCTCGGTCACTGTCATGTTGAGATCGACCTGGTCGGTTGTTCCAGGAACTTCCGGCGTGTCGACGTTGACTTCGGTGAAATAACCCAGGCGATCGACCCGGTCACGCGACAGCTTGATTTTCTCGCCGTCGTACCAGGAGCTCTCGAGTTGGCGAAATTCGCGACGAACGACTTCGTCGCGGGTGCGGGTGTTGCCTGCCACGTTGATGCGGCGTACATAGACCCGTTTGCCTGGATCGACCATGATGGTGAAGGCGACCTGCTTCTTTTCGCGATCGATGATCGGGTTCGCGTTGACGTTTGCAAAGGCATAACCGAAGTTACCCATGCGTTCGCCGATTTTCTTCATGCTGTCCTGCAGCTTTTCGCCAGAGTAGACGTCGCCCGGATGCAGACTTACCAGGGTCGCGAGTTCATTTTCGCGGCCCAGCATTTCGCCCTCAAGGTTCACCTTCGAGACGGTGAACTTGTCGCCCTCGGTGACATTGACGGTAATGTAAATATCCTTGCGATCCGGCGTGATCGACACCTGGGTCGACTCAACCTGCATTTCCAGGTAGCCGCGATTGAGATAGAACGAGCGCAGGCTCTCAATATCGCCAGTCAGCTTTTGCTTCGAGTATTGGTCGGACTTGGTGTACCAGCTGAACCATCCCGGCGTATCCAGCTTGATCTGCCCGCGCAGTTCCTTTTCGCTAAACGCCTTGTTGCCAATGATGTTTATCTGACGAATGCGCGCAACATCCCCTTCGTCCACCGCAAAGTTGATATTGACGCGGTTGCGTTCGATCGGCGTGACAGTTGTGGTGATCTGGACGCCATACAGACCTTTTGACAGGTACTGCCGTTTCAATTCCTGTTCAGCGCGGTCGAGTAAGGCCTTGTCGTAGATGCGGGACTCGCCGAGACCGATTTCCTTGAGTGACTTGACGAGGACGTCCTTGTCGAACTCTTTGGCGCCCGTGAATTCAACGGCGGCAATGGCAGGTCGTTCTTCAACCAGGATAACAATTACATTGCCTTCCGCTTCAATACGGACATCCTTGAAGAAGCCCGTGGCGTAGAGGGCCTTGATTGCGGCAGCGCCTTTTTCGTCAGTAAAGGTGTCGCCAACACGGACCGGCAGATAGCTGAAAACGGTGCCTGGTTCCGTGCGCTGTATGCCTTCAACCCTGATATCACCGACCACAAACGGATCAATTGCAAGTGCCTGACCAGAAACGAGGGCGAATGCAGCAACTGCGAGAAGACGGCGCGGAAAAAAAGGCAGGGCAAAGCACTCGTAGGATTGTTTCATCGGCTGTTGTTATCTCATTTTTTGGGCACGACCGCGCGCGCCGCAGGGCGCAAGTGGACCATGCGATCCACGCTCGACCGGATACTGAGGGACTTCGAAATGTGCCGGGTCAGGGAATCAACCGGACAATATCGTTGAAGACAGCGACCAACATCAGGGTCATCAGGATGCCGACGCCTGCCCGCTGGGCGATTTCCCCGAATCGCTCCGATACAGGACGCCCGGTCAAAACTTCCAGCGAATAATACAACAAAAGGCCGCCGTCAAGAACGGGGATGGGTAACAAATTCATTACGCCAAGACTGATGCTGATGAAGGCGATAAAGGAGAGAAAACTGATGGCGCCCACACGCGCCGTTTGGCCTGCATAGTCCGCAATCGTGATGGGGCCGGTTATGTTCTTTAACGAGACTTCGCCAACCAGCATCTTGCCAAGCATCTTCAGAGTAAGCGTGCTGGTGTCCCATGTTTTGCGAGCGGCCCGCCTTATCGCTTCGAGAGGGGGCGAACTGGCGTTGATCATTTCCGGCGTCATCGGAACTTCCGCCTGGATGCGGCCAAATGTAAGGCCGTTCTTTTGCACTGGTTGCGGTACGACGGTAACCTGAAACGCTTCGCCGTTACGTCGGGTGCCTTCAATCTTCAGCGGCTTGTTGGCCGACGCATGGATTCTTTCGATGAACGCCAGGCCGTCATTAACTGGAGTGCCGTCTACCAAATTGATGGCATCGCCCTCACGCAGTCCGGCATTCGCGGCAGGTCCGTCGGCAACGAGTTTGCCCAGTTTGGCGCGTGGCCGCGCCAAATCCAGACCCAGTTTGCCAAGGAAATCGCCTTCAAGATCCTGCGCCGAGATACCGCTCAGGGACAATGTGACACTGTCGCCAAGCGTTCCACCGGCGTGAGAGGGATCCGGCCGAATGACGTCCAGGCGTGCCGGCTCTTTTTCCACTGCGAGCTGAATCAGTTTCCAGCGCAGGTCGGACCATACCTGGATCGGTTCGCCGTTGACGGCAGTCACCTGTTCGCCGCCCTTCAGGCCGGCGTTTGCCGCTACCGTATTGGCCGGCACGGCGCGCAAGCGCGCAAGCGGCTCCGGCATGCCATGAATATAGAGTCCAGCGAATACGGCGATTGCAAGGATGAAGTTGGCCAGAGGCCCGGCTGCTACGATGGCGATGCGCTTCCAGACGTTTTGACGGGTGAACTCACGTTTGAGGTCTGCTTCGGGCAGGCCGCTCAAATCCTGCTCGCGCCCATCCAGCATTTTTACATAGCCGCCGAGTGGCAAGGCAGAAAGCGCCCATTCAGTCTGGTCCGGTCCGAGGCGGCGCGAGAAAACTACCTTGCCCATCCCCACGGAGAACCGGAGCACTTTAACGCCGCACCATTTCGCGACCCAATAATGGCCCAACTCGTGCACCACGACCAGCGTGCCCAGCACGACCAAGAAGGCCACGATCGTTTGAAGGAACATCATGATTGGACGAAGCCCGAGGCGAGCTTGCGGGCGCGAGCGTCGTGCTGCAGAAGGGATTCCATGTCACGCACCGGCTCATGCGTCAGGTCGTCCATCACGCGGGCAATCACTTGATCAATCATCCGAAATCCAATCTCCCGATTAAGAAACGCGTTCACCGCGATTTCATTCGCCGCGTTCAAATGCGCCGGCGCAGTGCCACCGGTCCTCAGGGCATCATACGCCAGTTTCAAGCATGGAAATCGAGCCAGGTCAGGCTCGTGGAATTCAAGCAACGCGATTTGAGCGAGGTCAATCTGCCCTACTCCGGAGTCCATGCGGTCAGGCCAGGCCAGCGCTTGCGCAATTGGCGTGCGCATGTCGGGGTTGCCAAGCTGGGCCAGTACCGAGCCGTCGACGTAGGACACCATGGAATGGATCACGCTTTGCGGATGGATCAGGACATTGATCTGTTCGACCGACGCACCGAACAGCCAGTGTGCTTCGATCACCTCCAGTCCCTTGTTCATCATGGTCGCGGAATCGACCGAGATCTTGCGCCCCATGCTCCAGTTCGGATGGGCGACAGCCTGCTCCGGTGTGACGTCGTCCAGCGTGTCGACCGCCCGTTTCAGGAACGGGCCGCCGGATGCGGTCAACACAATCCTGGCAATGCCGTGGCGCTGGGGAACGCGTGAATAGGACTGCGGCAGGCACTGGAAAATCGCGTTGTGCTCGCTGTCGATAGGCAGCAAGGTCGCGCCGCCGCTCGTGACGGCGTCCATGAAAAGCTGGCCCGACATGACCAGCGCCTCCTTGTTCGCCAGCAAAACCTTTTTGCCGGCACGCGCCGCGGCGAGCGTTGGCGCGAGGCCGGCGGCCCCGACGATGGCGGCCATCACCATGTCGCATTCTGCAGCACGCGCCACGGCGCAGAGGGCGGCCTCGCCATGCTCGATCTGAAGCGAGTGTGGCGAATCGTCTAGCAGGGATTGAAGCCGGCTGGCCGCTGCGGCGTCCGGAACCACGGCAACTTTGGGCTGAAACTTGCGGCACAAGCCGGCGAGTTCCGGGATCCGAGTATGGGCAGTCAGCGCATATACGGCAAAACGATCCGGATGCCGCGCGATTACGTCAAGCGTGGATGCGCCGATGGAACCGGTTGCACCGAGAATGGTGATGTTTTGCATGCGTATCTTGTGTTTTTCGGCTGGGAGGTTTCGGTGGTGTGGCTGTGATATTGGCGGTCATCGACAAAGTGCAGAAGACCATGCGTCGATTCTAGCGGTTGCAGCCCGGGCATGCCCAGCGAACCGTAACCCTCAGGTGGTCAAGCTGAACAGCACGGCCAAAGGCAGCACCGGCACCAGCGCATCGATCCGGTCGAGGATCCCGCCATGACCCGGCAACAGGTTGCTGCTGTCCTTGAATCCGGCCCGTCGCTTCAATTGCGACTCGAACAGGTCGCCCACCACGCTGGCGGCAGCCAGCAGGCTCAGTACCAGGATCAGGCCCAACCATCCCCACCGCGCTTGAACTTGCGCCGGAAATGCGTCCGACAATGGCGGGACAAAAGCCGCGGCCGTGCCAAGCGCCAGCACCGCCAGCCAGCCGCCAATCGCGCCTTCCCATGACTTTCCCGGCGAAATAGACGGCGCAAGCTTGTGCTTGCCGAAGGCCTTGCCTGCGAAATAGGCACCGATATCAGCAACCCACACAATCGCCATGACCGACAGAAGGTAGACCGCGGAGCGGCTGAAAAGGTTGGCAATCGCAATAAAACAGCCCAAGAGCGCGATGCCGTAAATGCCGTTGATGAGGCGATTACCCAAGCCACCTTGCGGCGGCAAGCCAATGCCGAGCGCAGGCAGCAGGCGGATCGCCCAGATTGCAGCGCACAATCCGAACAACGCCGTAAACTTGCTGGCGTCGCCAGAACTCAGGCGCCAAAGCAGGAAGGCAAAGAGAGCGGTCCAGCCGATGGTGCCGGGCAGCTGGCGCCGGTTGCCAAAAAGCCGTCCCATTTCCCAGGCTGCCGCGGCGAAGAAGACCACTAGCGTGGTGCAAAAAAGCAGCCAGTTCCCTGAGAACAGTACTACCAGCAGGACGACCAGCAAAACCACTGCAGTGATTACGCGCGTTAGAAGGCCCCGGGCGGCTGGACCCATCAAGACGCTTTCTTCGACTCGACCAACTGCGCACTGGTGCGACCGAAGCGACGCTCGCGGTTACCAAAGGAGGCAATCGCCTGATCTAGTTCCGACGCATTGAAATCGGGCCAGAAGGTATCGGTGAAATACAATTCGGTATAAGCCAATTGCCAGAGGAGAAAATTCGAAATGCGCTCTTCCCCGCCGGTCCGGATGAACAAGTCCGGCTCCGGTGCGTAAGCCATGGCCAGGTGCCGTTCAAGTTGGTCCTCGGTGAAGCTTGTTTCGCCTGGGTGGGCCAGCGTCATTTTCTGGATGGCCTGCATGATGTCCCAGCGGCCGCCGTAGTTGGCGCAGATGGTGACGGTCAGCGTGGTGTTGTTGGCAGTGCGGCGCTCTGCGGATGCGATCATTTGCTGCAGGCGCGCGTCGAAGCGGGCAAGGTCGCCCACCACTTTCAGACGAATGCCGTTGGCGTGCATTTTTGCTACTTCACGCTCCAGGGCTGTCATGAAAAGCCGCATCAGCACGGAGACCTCGTCCGCCGGCCGGCGCCAGTTTTCTGAGCTGAAGGCAAACAGGGTAAGGTACTCCACGCCGCGCAGCGCGCACGCTTCCACCACCTCGCGCACCATTTCAACGCCTTTGGCATGGCCCGCTACGCGCGGCAGGAAGCGGTTGGTCGCCCAGCGTCCGTTGCCGTCCATGATGATCGCGACATGGCGCGGAATGCCTGAATCGGTTGGTATGGTTTGGGTAGAACTCGTATGCTGCATTGGCGTCGCTCTGGTTGGTTCGCGGAATGGCGAGGAATGGACCGGCGGAAGCCGTCAGACCGTCAGCACTTCCTTTTCCTTTTCCGCGACCAGCTTGTCAATCTCGGCAACGAACCGGTCCGTCAATTTTTGCACGTCGTCCTGCGAGCGGCGCTCTTCGTCCTCGGAAACCGCCTTGTCTTTCAAGAGCTTCTTCAGCGCTTCGTTGGCATCACGGCGGATGTTTCGGACTGCGATCTTGGCGTTCTCGGCCTCGACCTTGACCAGCTTGACCATCTCCTTGCGGCGCTCTTCCGTCAACGCCGGCGTCGGCACTCGGATCATGTCCCCCATGGTCGATGGATTCAGGCCGAGGTCGGATTCACGAATCGCTTTCTCAATGGCGCCGATCATTTTCTTTTCCCACGGCTGCACGCCAATGGTTCGCGCGTCGATAAGGGTGACGTTCGCGACCTGGCTGATCTGAGTCGGATTGCCGTAATAGTCGACGTGGACGTGGTCCAGAATGCCCGCGTGTGCCCGACCCGTTCGCACTTTGGCCAGATCCGCTTTCAGCGTCTCGATGGACTTGTGCATTCTCTGGTCGGCGCTCTTTCTGACGTCAGCGATGGTCATGCTGTTCTCCTTGCGTACTTGTGCCTGCCAATTATTCTAAACGTGAACCAGTGTACCTTCGTCTTCGCCCATGACAACGCGTACCAGCGCGCCCGGCTTCACGATCGAAAACACCTTTATCGGCAATTTCTGGTCGCGACACAGGGCGAACGCGGTGGCGTCCATCACCTGCAGGTGCCTCGAGATCGCCTCATCGAAGCTGATGGTCGAGTAGCGCGTTGCATGCGGATCCTTATTCGGATCCGCGCTGTAGACGCCGTCAACCTTGGTTGCCTTCAGCACGATTTCCGCGCCAATTTCCGAGCCGCGCAATGCCGCGGCGGTGTCCGTGGTGAAAAATGGGTTACCGGTGCCCGCCGCAAAAACGACGATTTTGCCCTCTTCAAGGTATTGCAGTGCCTTGGGGCGCACGTAGGGCTCGACGACCTGCTCAATGCTGATGGCAGACATTACCCGCGCCGTCATGCCGTTCTGCCGCATGGCATCGGCCAGCGCCAGCGAATTCATGACGGTGGCGAGCATGCCCATGTAGTCGGCGGTAGCACGGTCCATACCCTGCGCACCCGGCGCCACGCCGCGAAAGATGTTCCCGCCGCCGATGACGATCGCAAGCTCCACGCCGAGATTCGCCACTTCCGCCACATCAGCCACCATGCGCTCGATCGTTACGCGGTTGATGCCGTAGGCGTCATCGCCCATCAAGGCTTCACCCGACAGTTTTAGGAGTACGCGCTTGTAGGCTGCTTTGCTCATGTGCTGGCTCCTGGGATACCCGGTTTTGTAACGCTATTCTAATAGGCCGCACGCTACGGCCACAAACGGCAGGGCCAATTCCGCACCGCCGAAAAAAACGGGCCTTGCGGCCCGCTGTACTGCCTTAACCCTGGCGCGCTGCAGCAACCTGTGCCGCCACCTCGGCGGCAAAGTCATCCTGCTTCTTCTCTATGCCTTCGCCGACCATGAACATGGCAAACGACTTGACGCTGGAGTTGGTCGCCTTGAGCATTTGCTCCACCGTCTGCTTGTCGTTCTTGACGAACTGCTGGTTCAGCAAGGAGACTTCCTTCAGGTACTTCTGCACCGAACCCTCAACCATCTTCGTGACGATCTCAGGCGGCTTGCCGGACTCGGCCGCTTTCAGCTTCGCCACCGAACGCTCTTTCTCGATCAACTCGGCAGGCACTTGATCTGAAGAGAGCGATACCGGCTTCATGGCTGCCACGTGCATCGCCACGTCCTTGCCGATCTGGTCGTCCGCACCATCGAATTCGACCATGACACCAATGCGGGTGCCGTGCAGGTACGAAGCCAGTTTAACTTGCGTTTCGAAGCGCTGAAAGCGACGGATCGACATGTTCTCGCCGATGCGCCCGATCAGCGTCGTGCGCTGCGCTTCAACAGTGCTTCCATTAAGTGGCAAAGCGGACAATGCCGCAACGTCGGCCGGATTGTTCTCGGCAACCAGTTTCGCACAGGCATTTGCAAGTGCGAGAAATTCGTCATTCTTGGTAACAAAGTCGGTTTCGCAATTCACTTCAACCAGCGCCCCGACGTTGCCGGAGATATAAGCTGTCACAACGCCTTCGGCAGTAATCCGCGACGCCGCTTTCGATGCCTTGCTTCCGAGTTTGACGCGCAACAGTTCCTCTGCCTTGGCCATATCGCCCTCGGCTTCTGTCAGCGCCTTCTTGCATTCCATCATTGGTGCGTCGGTCTTTGCACGCAGTTCGCCGACCAATGCAGCTGTAATAACGGCCATGTTGTTCTCCCGATTCAAGGATGCTCATGGCACCCGAGTCAAATAATGTTTAACCGACAGGACCGTCGGCCCTGCCATCCGTATTCTTCCGGCTCGAAAAAAAGGGGCTAACGTGCGTTGCCCCTTTTCTCACTCATTGCTGGCTGCTGCTGAACCGGAAGCGCCTGAAACAGTGCACCGGTCAAGACAGCCGCCCGCTCAGCGAAGCGGGATTCAGGCTTCCGCGTTGACCTCAACGAATTCGTCGCCGGTGCCGTTCTTCACCGACTCAACCAAATCGTTGGTCGCGTTCGCACGGCCTTCGAGAATAGCGTCTGCAACGCCGCGCGCGTAGAGCGCAATCGCCTTCGACGAGTCGTCGTTGCCAGGAATGACATAGGTCACGCCTTCAGGCGAGTGGTTGGTATCGACCACGCCGATGATGGGGATGCCCAGTTTCGCCGCCTCAGTCACTGCGCCCTTGTGATAACCGACGTCGATCACGAAAATTGCGTCGGGCACGCCGCCCATGTCCTTGATGCCGCCGATTGCCTTTTGCAACTTGAGCATCTCGCGCTGGAACATCAAGCCTTCTTTCTTGGTCATTTTTTCGACCGAACCGTCTTCAACCGAAGCTTCCATGTCTTTCAGGCGCTTGATCGAGGTCTTGATGGTCTTGAAATTGGTAAGCATGCCGCCGAGCCAACGCTGATCGACAAATGGCATGCCGGCGCGCTGCGCCTCCTGGGCGATCATTTCGCGGGCCTGGCGCTTGGTGCCGACCATAAGAATAGTGCCGCGATTCGAGGAGAGTTGACGGATGTACTTCATCGCCTCCTGGTACATTCCCAGGGTTTTTTCAAGATTGACGATGTGAATTTTGTTCCGATGGCCGAAGATAAACGGGGCCATCTTGGGGTTCCAGAAGCGGGTTTGGTGGCCAAAATGGACACCGGCTTCCAGCATTTCACGCATGGTAACTGACATGATTTCTCCAGGGTTGGGTCTGGAACCCGGTCAGCCACCCCTCTGCAAACGCAGGCGAGGCACCCTTTTTTTCGACCGGATTCGCGATTTACTTCATGCCACAAGCCAAATAGCCTGCGGCGATTGGAACTGCGGTAAAAATTGGAACTGCGGTAAAGCACCGTACTGGTCTGCATTGCAAGCGCCACGACTTCAATGCAAGCGCCCCGACTTCGGGCGTTCCTCACCGGAGCGCGACCAGCGCAAGATTCTACCCCATATCGCACTGCTGCATCAAGCTTTCCGCCTGTTGCATGCTGCAATCTGCCCGGCGAAAAGCGCGGGCATGCGCCCACGTTCCCGAATGTTTCTGGCGCCTTGTGTTCCGAAGCTTGCTACCGGCGAAAGGCAGCCGTCTCGTCTATAATCCAGTCACGTCATTCTCACTTTTGTCGCGGAGCGACCTGCGCCCCGACCCTCCTATGTCCATTTCAATCAAGACCCCTGAAGATATCGAAGGCATGCGCATTGCCGGTCGACTCGCCGCCGAAGTTCTCGATTTCATCCAGCCGCACGTGAAGGTCGGCGTGACGACCGGTGAGCTTGACCGGCTCTGTCACGAGTACATGAAGGATGTCCAGGGAACAATCCCCGCGCCCCTCAACTACTGTCCACCCGGATATACCCCCTACCCCAAGGCGATTTGCACCTCCGTCAACGACGTGGTTTGCCACGGCATACCGGGCGACAAGGTTCTCAAAAACGGCGATGTCCTCAACATCGACATTACCGTCATCAAGAACGAATACCATGGCGACACCAGTCGCATGTTCTAT
This sequence comes from Herminiimonas sp., assembly GCA_028292265.1. Lineage (GTDB taxonomy): Bacteria > Pseudomonadota > Gammaproteobacteria > Burkholderiales > Burkholderiaceae_D > JAQGMR01. Next base: position 10,008 of record JAQGMR010000033.1, on the reverse strand, counting down.
GTCGGCGAGCCGTCCATCCTGGCAAAGCGGCTTGGCGACGTCACCTATGAATGCATGTGGCTCGGCATTTCGAAGATCAAACCGGGCGCCCACCTCGGGGATATCGGCTTCGTCATCCAGCAGCACGCCGAGAAAGCCGGCTACAGCGTGGTTCGAGAATTCTGCGGGCACGGCATTGGCAAGGTGTTCCACGAAGCGCCGCAAGTGTTGCACTATGGTCGTCCGGGGACTCTGGAAAGGCTTGAGGCCGGCATGATATTCACCGTCGAGCCCATGATCAACGCCGGGCGTCGCGACATTCGGGAAATGGGCGACGGCTGGACCATCAAGACCAAGGACCGCAGCCTTTCCGCACAATGGGAACATACCGTCCTCGTCACCGAAAACGGTTATGAAGTGCTGACCGTCTCGCCCGGCATGCCACCGGTTCCAGCACTGATCCAGCCTCCGGCGCTGCAAACGGCAACGGCCTGACCCGCATGGCCTCTCCGGCCGTAAAGGTACCGTCACTGGCCCAGACGCTCAAGGAACAACTCAAGGCCGGTCGTCAGGAAGCAATCGCCGCATTCGAGGCCGAAGGGAAGCCCGAACCGCTGCTTGCCCGCCTGCGTCAGAACGTTGACCTTATTCTCACCCTCGCATGGCAATCGTTCGCGCTTCCGGCCAATACCGCGCTGGTGGCGGTCGGCGGCTATGGCCGGGGCGAACTTTTCCCCGCCTCAGACGTGGACGTGCTGATCCTGCTGGAAGCAGCGCCAGACGCCGACCTGCGCGGAAAACTGGAAGAGATCGTGCAGATGTTCTGGGATTTGGGACTGGAAATCGGGCACAGCATCCGCACTATCGAAGAATGCCTGAGCGAATCGGCTGCCGACATTACGGTGCAGACCAGCCTGCTTGAGGCCCGCCTGGTGACGGGGAATCGTCGCCTGTTCCAGCGCCTCCAGGAACGCTGCACAGAAGCGATGGACCGGAAGGCTTTCTTCCAGGCCAAGACGCTTGAAATGCATCAGCGCCATGCCAAGTACGAAGACACGCCTTACAGCCTTGAGCCGAATTGCAAAGAAAGCCCGGGTGGTTTGCGCGACCTTCAAGTCATCATCTGGGTTGCCAAGGCGGCCGGCCTCGGCAAGTCGTGGGCTGGACTGGCGCAACGCGGTCTTATTACCTCGACCGAGGCGCGCCAGCTGAAGCAGAAGGAGCGCATATTCAAGAACATCCGGATCCGGCTGCACCTTTACACCAAACGGCGCGAAGACAGACTGGTTTTCGACGTCCAAACGCCCATTGCGGAATCATTTGGCTTTCGCAACAGCGACACGCGGCGCGCTAGCGAATACCTGATGCAGCACTACTATTGGGCGGCCAAGGCGGTTACCCAACTCAATACCATCCTGCTGCAGAATATCGAAGCGCAACTGTTTCCGCAGTCCGGTCCGGCCGAGGCCATCAACCCTCGTTTCAACGAAGTCAACGGCCTGATCGACATCGCCCGTGACACGCTGTTTGTCGACGAACCCTCAACCATGCTCGAGGTGTTCCTGCTCCTGTCCGAGCACACCGAACTGAATGGCATGACGGCGCGCACCCTGCGCGCCTTGTGGCATGCGCGATTCGGCATCGACCAGGCATTCCGGCGTGATCCGGTAAACCGCACGCTGTTTCTCAAGATATTGCAGGCGCCACGCGGCATTACACACACTCTGCGCCGCATGAACCAACTCAGCGTGCTGGGCCGCTATCTGCCAAATTTCCGCCGCATCATCGGGCAGATGCAGCATGATCTTTTCCATGTCTACACGGTAGACCAACATATCCTGATGGTGGTGCGCAATGTGCGGCGCTTTACCATGCCGGAGCATGCTCACGAATACCCGTTCTGCAGCCAGCTGATGGCCAACTTCGCCCAGCCCTGGTTGTTGTATGTCGCGGCGCTTTTCCACGACATTGCAAAGGGACGCGGCGGCGACCACTCTGAACTTGGTATGGCCGATGCGCGGCGCTTCTGCAAGGATCATGGACTACCCAAGGAGGACCTGGAACTCGTGGTTTTCCTGGTGCAGCAGCATCTGACCATGTCCCAGGTCGCGCAGAAGAAAGACCTTTCCGATCCGGACGTAATCCGCGAGTTCGCCAGCATGGTCAAGGATGAACGCCATCTGACCGGCCTTTACCTGCTGACGGTCGCGGACATTCGCGGGACCAGTCCCAAGGTATGGAACGCCTGGAAGGGCAAGCTGCTGGAAGACCTCTACCGCATGACGCTGCGGGTATTGGGCGGGGAAGCACCCTCGGCCGACCGCGAGTTCGCGAACCGGCAGGCCGAAGCAATCCGTACCCTGCGACTCTACGGCCTGCACGAAGACGCGGGCAAGCGACTTTGGCAGCAACTCGACGTCGCCTATTTCTTGCGCCACGACGCCTCGGACATTGCCTGGCAAACGCGTACGCTCTGGAACCATGTTGACAGCAAGCAGCCGATCGTCAAATGCCGCCTCGCGCCGATCGGCGAAGGTCTGCAAATAACCGTCTACGTGAAGGATCAGCCCGATCTGTTCGCACGCATCTGCAGCTATTTTGATCGCAAGAACTTCAGCATCCTTGATGCCAAGATTCACACCACCCGCCATGGCTATGCGCTCGACACTTTCCTGGTTACCGAGCCGAATTTCGCCAACACCTACCGTGACATCATTAACCTGATCGAGCATGAACTGGCTGAATTGCTGAAGTCCTCGGCGCCACTGCCGCCGCCGTCGAAGGCCCGCCTGTCGCGCCTCTCGCGCAGCTTCCCGATCACGCCGACGGTGGACCTGCGTCCGGATGAACGCGGTCAGTATTACCTGCTGTCCGTTTCGGCCAATGACCGCAACGGCCTCCTGTACTCGATCGCCAACGTGCTGGCCAAATACCGCATCAATCTGCACACGGCCAAGATCATGACGCTCGGCGAGCGGGTCGAAGACGTGTTTCTGGTCGACGGGGCGGCCCTGTCCAGCGCGCGCAGCCAGATTCACCTCGAAACCGATTTGCTCGGTGCATTGCAGGTCTGACTCGAACCGTACTTTCTTCTTACTCCCTTCTTACTGCCTCCTTACTGATTTCATGACCGAACCGTTACGCCTTTCAAAACGCATGTCCGAACTCGGCCTGTGCTCCCGCCGCGAAGCCGACGAATGGATCGCTCGCGGCTGGGTCCGGGTGGATGGCGTCGTTGTCTCCGAACTCGGCAGCAAGGTACTGCCGCATCAGCGCGTGACTGTCGAGCGACAGGCCGAGGCCGAGCAGGCACGGCGCGTCACGATCCTGCTTAACAAGCCGATGGGTTATGTCAGTGGACAAGCTGAGGACGGTTATCTGCCCGCAGTGGTGCTGGTCAAGCCGGAAAATCGCTGGAGCGAGGACAGGTCCGCGCAACAATTCCACGGCTCCCAGCTGAAAAGCCTGGTGCCTGCGGGTCGACTCGACATCGACTCAATCGGCTTGCTGGTTCTGACACAGGATGGCCGCATCGCCAAGCAACTTGTTGGCGAGGACGCAGCCATCGACAAGGAATACCTGGTGCGGGTTGAGTACACATTGCCGGGCAAGCTGCCGGATGCGCAAATGCAGCGCCTGCGGCATGGCCTTACGCTGGACGGCAAGAAGCTGTTACCCGCCAAGGTCACCTGGCAGAATGAAGACCAGTTGCGCTTCGTGCTGCGGGAAGGAAAAAAGCGCCAGATCCGCCGCATGTGCGAAGCCGTCGGCCTGAAGGTGCTCGGCTTGAAGCGCGTGCGCATTGGCCGCGTCATGCTGGGCGACCTGCCGGTCGGGCAGTGGCGCTATCTGGATGCGAGTGAGACGTTTTAAAGCGCGAGCCGCGACTCCATCCCAACAACGGGTACGAGATTGCGTGGGGGGTGGCAAGCTATTTCCGCGTGACGTTCTGCGTGGTCTCGTGTGTACTTTTGTTGATGAGCGGCTTCAACGCGCCTCTGCTGCGAACTTACTCGTCCTGCCCCGCATCCAGTCCCGGAAAAAGAATATCGGTATAGCCGAATTGCGTGAAATTGGTTATCCGCATCGGGTAGAGAATGCCGGCCAGGTGATCGCACTCATGCTGCACAACGCGGGCATGAAAGCCATCCACTTCGCGACGGATCGGGTTGCCATGCTGGTCCGTGCCTTCATAACGCAGCCTGGTATAGCGCGGCACCATCCCGCGCAGTCCCGGTACAGACAGGCAGCCTTCCCAGCCCTCTTCCATCTCGTCCGACAGGGGCGTCAGAACCGGATTGATCAACACTGTTTCAGGCACCGGGGGCGCCTCAGGGTAGCGGGCACTTTGCCTGAAGCCAAAGATCACCAATTGCAAGTCAACACCAATCTGCGGTGCGGCGAGGCCTGCACCGTCAGCCGCATGCATGGTGTCGAACATGTCGTCAATCAGAGCATCGAGTTCCGGCGTATTCAGTGTCGTGACGGGTTTGGCCTGAAGCAAAAGCCGCGGGTCGCCCATTCGAAGTATCTCTCGTACAGTCATACATTGTTCCTTGCCATGCGAAGGCTTTCCGTTCTACTGCCTGCCCGCTTCTGAAGACCAGGGACGATCCTCGGCCCCGAGGATACCGCCTCTACACGACGGGTGCCGAGCCAGATAGTCGGGACGGGCAGCGGTTCAGTGCCCACGCATGTTCAGGTACTCGGTAAAGCCAGCGCCGGTCTCGGCGTGCTTTAGCCCCATCGCCACCGTGGCCTTCAGGTAGCCAAGTTTCGAACCGCAATCGTAACGCGTGCCATGGTAGCGGTAGGCCAGCACCGGCTCCACTTTCATCAACGCGGCAATGCCATCGGTAAGCTGGATTTCGCCTCCCGCGCCCTTGCCCAGTCCTTCGAGGAAATCGAAAATGCCATTGGTCAGCACATAGCGCCCCACCACCGCCAGCGTGGATGGCGCGACCTCCGGCATCGGCTTTTCGACGATCGCCTCGCAGCGCTCCAGGTTTGGCTTATAGGCTGATGCGCGGACGATACCGTATTGCTTCGTTTCCGCACGCGGCACATCCTGCACCGCGAGGATGCTGGCCCGCTCCTCGGCAAAGCACGCCGTCATTTGCGCCAGCACGCCCTTCTGACCCGGTGGCACATCCATGAAGTCGTCGGCCAGTAGCACGGCGAATGGCTCATCCCCAACGACCGGTCGCGCGCACAGCACGGCATGCCCAAGTCCCAGCGGCGCCGACTGCCGGATAAAAATGCAGGTGATGTTCTTTGGAATGACGTTCTGAACCAGGTCAAGCAAGGCATCCTTGCCGGCCGCTTCCAGTTCCGCCTCGAGCTCATAGGCCTTGTCGAAATGGTCCTCGATAGCGCGTTTATTGCGCCCGGTAATGAACACCATTTCGGTAATGCCGGCGTCCACCGCTTCCTCGACCGCATACTGGATCAGCGGTTTGTCGACGATGGGCAACATCTCCTTGGGCTGCGCCTTGGTAGCGGGAAGGAAACGGCTTCCCAATCCTGCCACGGGAAATACCGCCTTGCGTATCGTTTTCATGTTGATGCCTTCCCCAGAATTTGCAGCAAACCGTCCTCATCAAGGAGTGTAATGCCGAGCTCCTCCGCCTTCGCCAACTTGCTGCCCGCATCTGCGCCTGCAACCACATAGCTGGTCTTCTTCGAGACCGAGCCAGCCACCTTGCCGCCAGCCGCCTCAATCCGTTCCTGCGCGTCTTCGCGCTTGAGCGTTGGCAGCGTGCCCGTCAACACGAAGGTCTTGCCAAGCAGCGGCCGCGGGCGCGATTCATTGACCTGTTCCGGCCAGTGTATTCCAGCAGCGCGCAACTGTTCAATCAGTTCCCGGTTTAGCGGGTCCGCCAGAAAGCTTTGAACCGAACTTGCCACCACCGGACCAATGTCGGCCACTTCCAGCAATTGCGCCTCCGAAGCGTCAAGCAGCGCATCAAGATTGCCGAAGTGACGGGCCAATTCCTTCGCGGTCGATTCACCAACATGCCGGATGCCGAGCGCATAGATGAAGCGGGCCAGCGTCGTGGACTTCGATTTCTCAAGCGCCTTCAGTACGTTGCCGGCCGACTTTGCCGCCATGCGGTCCAGTTCTGAAAGGGAGCTTAGGCCAAGCCTATAGAGGTCCGCCGCTGTCGAGATAACCTGCCGGTCCACCAGCTGTTCCACCAACTGATCGCCAAGGCCTTCCACATCCATCGCCCGGCGCGATACAAAGTGCAGCAGGCCGCCCTTGCGCTGCGCTGGACACTTGACCCAGCCACCGGAGCAGCGTGCAATGGCCTCATCTTCAAGCCGGATGATCGGCGAACCACACACCGGGCATTCGACCGGCATCGCAAACTCCCGCGCATCAGGGGGGCGCCGTTCCGGTACCGACGCCAGCACTTCGGGGATGACATCGCCAGCGCGGCGTACGATGACGGTGTCGCCAATTCGCACATCCTTGCGTCGCACTTCATCTTCGTTGTGCAGGGTCGCATTGGTCACGGTCGCGCCACCCACCAGCACCGGCTTCAAGCGCGCCACCGGCGTGATCGCGCCAGTACGTCCGACCTGGACATCAATGCCCTGCACCACCGTCAGCGCTTCTTCCGCCGGAAACTTGTGGGCCAGCGCAAAGCGCGGCGCGCGCGACACGAAGCCCAGCGCCTGCTGCAGTGCTACCCGGTTGACCTTGTAGACCACGCCATCAATCTGGTAAGCCAGGCTTTCGCGCTTTTCCCCAACCGCCCGGTAAAACTCCAATAGGCCGGAGGCGCCGCGCACCACGGCGCGTTCCGCGTTGACCGGCACACCGAGGGCTGCATACCAGTCGAGCAGCGCCGCATGAGAAGAAGGAAGTTCGGCGCCTTCCAGCGCCCCGATGCCATACGCAAAAAAGCGCAGGTTGCGCTGCGCCGTGATGCGGGAATCGAGTTGTCGGAGGCTCCCGGCCGCGGCATTGCGCGGGTTGGCGAATTCACGCTGGCCCGCTTCACGCTGACGCTCGTTAAGCTTCGCAAAATCGGCTTTGAACATGAGCACTTCACCGCGCACATCGAGTCGCTTCGGCGGGTGGTCGGCCAGCAGCCGCAGTGGAATTCCGCGAACGGTCCGGATGCTGGCTGTCACCTCTTCACCGGTAAATCCGTCACCCCGGGTTGCGGCCTCAACCAGCACGCCATCGTCGTAACGCAAATTGATGGCAAGGCCATCGAATTTCAGTTCGGCGGCGTATTCAACTTCACCGGGTACGTCTCCCGGCGCCACTGCAACTTCACCGGGTACGTCTCCCGGCGCCACTGCGACTTCGCCGGGTATGTCTCCCGGCTGCACTGCTGTGCCCTTCAAGCCTTCCTGCACGCGCCGGTCGAAGCCACGTACTTCCTCCTCGGTAAAGCCGTTATTAATTGAGAGCATGGGTACGGCGTGGCGGACCTGCTCGAACTGCGGAAGCGGCGCCGCACCGACGCGCCGGGTTGGCGAATCACCGGTCACCAGTTCGGGGTTGGCTTCCTCGATCGCCTGCAATTCGCGGAACAGCTTGTCGTATTCCGCATCCGGAATCGTGGGGCTGTCGAGGACGTGATAAGCGTAGTTGTGACGATTCAGTTCGGCCCGCAACTGCGCCGCCCGATCATGTGCCCCGGAGTCGCCCTCGGTTGCGGGGTTGGCTTGGGGTGCTGAGTTTGCCTGAGTTGCGGCGTTGCCCTGTGTCGTGGCGTTGACGCGTGCCGCCGATTCGGCCGGGCTTCCTGAGGTGCCCTGTACGGAGCCTGCCTCCACCGGGCCGGAAGCTTCGCCTCCCGAAGGAAGGTCCGGATGCATACCGGCCCCCGCTAGCTGAACAGCCGCAGTGCCCGGGTCGAGCCGGCGGGAACCTCGGCCGTGTCCATGGCGCCGTAAAACGCCGCGACTTGCCCGGCGATCTCTGCCAGCGCTGGATCGGTTAGCGGCTGCCCGGCGTCATCCACCACATTGCCCTCAAGGCGCGAAGCCAGGGAACGCGCACAAGCCACCATGGCGCCGTAGCCATCGCGCGACGAAGCCACGCGTGGCACATCCAGCAGGAACGTAAGCCGAGAGGTTGTTTCGGCGCTCAGGGCCGCATTGGTTGAAATGGAAAAGAGGTGGCCGCCCTCGCCGTCGGGCATGACCAGCCTGCCATCCGGACGCAAGTCGAAGCCCTGGCGTTCCAGCGCTGCGAGCAGGGTGCTCACAGTCCAGGGCGCGGCGCGGGCCTGCAAATTGACGCTAAGTTGCGCATCGTATTCGGCCACGAACTGATGCAGTTCGCGCGCGGCGCTCATGACGCGCATCATGTCCGGCAGGTCCGGTTCCGCGTTGATCTCGTCGGCAACCTGACGCAAGCGCGATACCAATTCGGAGTATTCAATTTCGTTCAGGGCACTGCCGCGGTTAGCCAGTTGCACTCCGGCCTGCAGGCCGTAATACAGTACGCCGTGGACCACGGGCTCCCAGTTGCCGTCCTCATTCTGGCCGATAAAATGCACCGGCTTGTTGCCGACATGGCGCAACGATTGCAGTACCGGTATCAGCTTGTCGCCGCGCAGCGGCGCCTCCAGCGAAAGGGGAATCAGGCAGTCCACCATCGGGTCGACCGGCAGATCGGCCGCCATCGGCGCTGGAGAGCGGGAATCAAGCGCGCCATCCACCGAGGACACCACCGGATCCGTCGAGACCGCCGGGTCGGCATCCTTGTCCGACGCTCCAAAAACGGGTTCAACGCGGTCGTCGCCTGGCGTCGCCTCGCGGCGCACGAGACCGTCTTCCGGCGAAGACGAAAACGCCCGTTCAACGGTGCGGCGCGCCTTGAATTCCTGGTACTTGTTATAGGAGATGACGCCGACGACGATGGCGCCGCCGATCGCCATGAGACTGGTTTGAAGGTCGGTCATGCTTCTGGCGCACTTTCGTGGCGAAGGCATCGGCGACGATAGCGCCGCGCAAAATGGAATGACTGGAGGGATAACTGGAGTTTCATGCTTGTGTTCAAGGCCGGAAGCCGTCGGTTATCAGGGCAGGAGCACTGCATCGGGTCGCGCATTCAAGCTTGCGCACTGGTTCAGGTTGCGATTCCTACACGCGGATTCGGTGTCCCGCTTGCTCCATGCACGTTCAAGAAAAAAGGCAAGACCATAGAGGCACGCCGCACGGGCAAAGGGTAGTGGCGGCCTGCAAGCTTGTCAAGCGCACACCCCACACTGGTGCAGAGTCGATGCAGACGGGCGCGAAGCACAAGACTGGACGTTCGTCTCCCGAAATCGTGTTCGTATGAAGTTGCGCAAGTCCGCCCCCATTTAGCTACAGCAATGATCGCACCGTTGACCACAATCAATGCGGTGCCGTAGCGCAATACTAAGCTACGCTCAGATCGAAGCACCGAGTGGCATGCACCAGGCTTCGAAGTCCAATTATTCTGACATCGCCAAGCGGAGGTTCAACATGACCGAGACCAAGGAATACAAACTGCAGGATCTCACCATGCTGTCGATCCAGCCTATCGTGCGAGTCATTCGCCGCTGGTACCTTCGCCGGGCCGAGGACCATTACCTGATCTGCGCTGACGTCGAGCAAGCCCGCGCTCGCGAAGCCCAGCAGAATGTGGCGTATTACCAGAAACGTGCGGCACTGGCGCGTTCCGCACAGCACTGATCTGGTCAAGGACCCAACATAAAGGATCGGCGCGTCAGGCCGCCTGCGCCTCACTGGCGAAGCTTGCGGCCGATTCCATGTCTACCGCAACAATCCGCGAGACGCCCTGTTCTTGCATCGTGACGCCAATCAACTGCTGCGCCATCTCCATCGCAATCTTGTTATGCGAGATGAACAGGAATTGAGTATGCGAAGACATGCGCTTGACCATGTTCCAGAAGCGCTCCGTATTGGCATCGTCCAGCGGAGCATACACCTCGTCCAGAAGGCAGAACGGAGCCGGATTAAGCTGGAACATCCAGAACACCAGGGCAGTAGCGGAGAGTGCCTTATCGCCGCCCG
>JAQGMR010000030.1 GCA_028292265.1 Herminiimonas sp. | reverse complement strand
CGGCGCCGCTTTGGACGTAGTAGATTTCTTTGTTGGTTTCATCGGTTTCATCGGTTCCTCGGGCATCATTAGTGTCCATCATTTCGGATGTCCAATAAAGCCGGGTTACCTCAGTCTGTCCCCGATTCCTTGCCGATTCCTTGTCCCGAATTGCCTTGGGGTGCACCGGCGTACGGCCGACCGCGGCGACCCGGTTTAAAGCTCAGTCCGCCAGATTGAAATCCGCAAGGTTTGCGGTTTCGGCGACCCTGGCCAAATCCGCCAGTGTGTCCTGCGCCAGCGACAGACCTTCCTTGCGATGCAAGACGTCGTTGCGCGCTTCCAGTTCGCCTGGATAAAACACGCCCTCGTGACCGGCCGCGACCGGTACCGCCTTGATGCGTTCGATGTACTGCTCCATCTTCGTGTCGAATTCCTGGCGTGGCTGAAAGGCCTCTACGTTGAAGGCGACGAAGAAGTGGCCAGCGCCGCTGCGGTTGACCGGGTCATAGGGGCCATGAACATCATCGAGGAACGCGCTGCCAGACAACACGCCGGACAGCACGTCGACCATCATCCCGATTGCGTATCCCTTGTGGCCCGCCATTGGCAGGATGAATCCTTCCAGCGCCGCGCGTGGATCGGTGGTTGGGTTGCCGTCGGCATCGATTGCCCAAGTCGCGGGAATGGGTTCATGGCGCTGCTGCGCCAAAAATATTTTTCCCCGCGCCACACCGGAATTGGCGACATCCATGATCATTGGCGGGTAGCGGCCCGCGGGCGCCGACACCGACCACGGATTGGTGCCGATCATTTTCTTCAGGCCGCCCCATGGCGCCATGTTCGGCCCGCCATTGGTCATCAGGAGCGTGATGCAGCCTTCGCGCGCGCCCATGCCGGTGAAGTACATGCAGGTGCCGAAGTGATTCGAGTTGCGGACTGAAACCACGCCGACGCCATGCAGTTTGGCGCGGCGAATCGCTTCTTCCGTCGCGTGCTTTGCCACGACCTGGCCGACGCCGTCCTTGCCGTCGATGACTGCGACCCCGCCGCCGTCGAGCACGGTTTGCGGCGTCGTTATGGCTTTCATCGCGCCCGAGCGCAGTCGCTCGTAATACCAGCCTACGCGCAGCACGCCGTGGGACTGGTGACCCCACAAGTCGGACTGGACCAGGGTGTCTGCCACGAAGTCCGCGTCCGACGCGGGCACACCTTCGCTTCGATAGACAGCGCTGACGAATTCGCGCAGGCGGTCGGGGGATATGCGACGGCCCGGATCGGCGGCTGCTTCTGCTGGGTTCAAGGCCAAGGGTCTAGTCCACTTTCAAGGGGTTATCCTGGACAAATTTCTGCCAGTAGTTCATTTCGCTGTGAAATCGCTGGCCAAACTTTTCGGGCGAGAGCGCCTTCGGCTCGAACCCATCGCGGGCCAGCGTGCTCACGATGTCCGGTTGCGCGAGCGCGCGGTTCAACGACTGATAAATCTTGTCTACGATCGGTTCCGGTGTTTGGGGCGGCGCAAAAATTCCGAACCAGTTCACGATGTCGTAGCCGGGCAGTGATTCACCAATCGCCGGCACACTCGGCAAAGCCGGGATTCGCGTCGCGCCAGAGGTCGCAAGTGCAACCAGCTTGCCGCTCTTGATGTGCGGGATCAGGCCCGGCGCGGTACCAAACGACATGTTGATGTGGCCGCCAAGCAGGTCGGCCAGCGCATTGCCGCTGCCCTTGTAGTGGACCTTCGTCACCTGAATCTTTGCGTCCTTCTCCATGATCTCGGTCGCGAGATGCGAAAGCTGGCCCGCGCCCGCAGTTGCCACGGTCACCTTGTTGGGATTTGCTTTCGCATAGGCGAGCATTTCCTTGAAGGTCTTGAACGGCGCCGAAGGGTGGGCGGCGAGCAGTTGCGGCGCCGTGGCGAGCAGGATCACCGGCGTCAGTTTCGCCGTGTCATACGGCAGCTTGTAAAGCCACGGATTGCTGGTGATGGCGCCGTTGGCCATGAGGATGGTGTAGCCGTCCGGTGCCGACTTGAAGACCGTGTCAGTGCCGATAATGCTGGATGCCCCGGGCTTGTTGTCCACGATGACGGACACGCCCAGATCGGCTGCCATCTTCTGCGCCAACAGGCGCGTGATCGTGTCGGAGCCGCCGCCTGGCGCGAACGGGACCACGATCCGGATCGTCTTGTTCGGGTAGTCGGTTCCGGCCGCGACTGCCAATGCGGCGGTGAGGGTCGTCACGGCGTAAACCGCCATCATGGCGAAAATTTTTCTCAATCCTTGTCTCCTGTTTTTTTATGGCTCGCGCGGATTGCCTGCAAGTTCCGCGAGGCGTGCGCTGTTCCAACGATGCCCGCGCATGTTACAGGGCGGTCCAGGCACATGCAATGCGGTTTCACCGGACTGCTCTCAGCATCAACGCAAGCTGCATCGCATCACCGCATTCCCTCGCTCAACGAAGGCGTCCTTTCGTCACCGTATCCCTTCCTCAATAATCGCTTCCTCAGTAATTTTTTGGCTATGCAGATCATCCTCCGTCAGGCGCGCATCCATCCAGCTCCCACGCGCAAACCATGCAACCGAAATCAGCGCCACCGCGATATTCGTAACCGGAAAGGACCACCAGAGCCCGTCCGACTGCAAGGTCGTGTGCTTCGACAGCACATAGGCCAGCGGGAACTGGATCATCCACTGCGACACCATCGCAATGATCATCGCAACCAGCATGTTGCCCGAAGCACGGAAGGCTGAAACGATGCAAAGCTGCACGCCGATGCCGCCCCATGCCAGGCACATGATGCGGATGAAATGCGCGCCTTCGGCAATCACTGCGGGGTCGCCTGGAATGAAAAAGCCCACAAGCCACGGCGCGCATAGCCAGCCAATGAAGCCTGCAAGGGTCAGTATGCCGAAGCTGAGCAAGGTACCCAGTCGCGTCACCTGCGCTGCCCGTTCGATATTGCCGGCGCCGATGTTTTGCCCGACCAGTGTAGACACGGCCATCGACATGCCCATGACCGGAATCGTCACCACCTGCAGTACGTTCGAGCCGACGCCATAGGAGGCCAGGATCAGCGTGCCAAAACTCGACACCAGGAAGGACATCACCATGAGTCCGAGCGCGCGTGTCGACAGTTCGACCGATGCCGGCAGGCCGAGGAAGAAGGCGCGTTTGAGATAGGGCGGATCAGGCGTGAAGCCGCTCCAGCGCAGCTGAATGCCGTGCCGTCCACGCAGGAAAACAATCATGCCGATCACGCTGGCCAGCGCCTGCGTGGCCAGGGTGGCGAAGGCGGCGCCCATCACGCCCTGGCCCGGTATCGGCCCCCATCCGAAAATGAAAATCGGATCAAGCGCGAAATTGAGCAGCACGGTTCCGGCCACAATGTAGAGCGGAATCCTGGTTTGCCCGACGCCGCGCATCAGCGCCTGGAACATGGCGTAGGTGAATACGAAAATGATGCCAACGAATGACACTCGCATGAATCCCAGCGCGCCGTTATAGACATCGGGCGCTACCCCCAGCAGCCGCAACAGGAACGGCGACAGCGCATAGCCGAGTGCGCCGAAAACGACCGAGCTGATCACCACCATCAACATCGTCTGTGCTGCTACATGATTCACCATGTCCTGGCGGCCGGCGCCCATGTATTGCGCGGCTAGCGTCGCGCCCGCCATGGCGAGGCCAGAGCCAAGCGCGATGACCAGGAAGGTGACCGGAAAGCTGACAGAAATGGCTGCGACGGCAGCGGCGCCGAGCCGCCCAACCCAGAAGGCGTCCGTCAACTGGTAGCCGGTTTGCAGAAGGTTCGCAAGGATGATGGGAACGGCCAGGGTCAGCAGGGCGCGGGGAATGGGGCCTTCGAGAAAAAGTGCTTGTCGCGGGTTCAAGGTTGCTTCCCTTTCTGGTTCGCAGCTGGTGGAGGAATCATCATGCCGCATCGGCGCTATTTCGTGGCGCGATGGGTCAAGGGGCGGTGGCTTGGCTCTTGCAAGCGGGCCCCGCCGGTTGGCGCATGCTTAATGCGCCAGTTCCGGTACTGCGGAAAGAATTGTTTTTGAATTGTTGCGGCCCCCAATACCGTAGCCCGGGACCGTTCCCTTGTATCCTCGTTCCATCCCATCTTGTTCCGCGGTGCTCTTCATGCTTACCACACTGGCTGTCGCAAATTACCGTTCCCTGCGTGATCTTGCCATCCCGCTGCAACGGCTGAATGTCATTACCGGCCCAAACGGCAGTGGCAAGTCCAGCGTGTACCGCGCCCTGCGCCTTCTGGCGGAAACCGCGCAGGGTGGCATCATCGCGCCGCTTGCGCGCGAAGGCGGGTTCCAGTCGACGCTGTGGGCCGGCCCGGAAAGTTTTTCTCGCGCCGTAAAAAATGGGGAGCGGCCGGTGCAGGGCACCATGCGCACGGACCCGGTGAATCTGAAGCTGGGATTCGCGGGCGACGAGTTCGGCTATTCGATTGAGCTTGGGCTACCGATCCCCAGCAATTCCGTGTTTTCGATGGACCCGGTCATCAAGCGGGAATGCATCTGGAACGGCCCGGTGTGGCGCCCCGCGTCGCTGCTGGTCGACCGGCGTGGCGCGGTGGTCTCGATCCGTGGCGACGATGGAACCTGGCACGCCGTCACCTCGCACCTGCAGGGCTTCGACAGCATGATGGCGCGGCTGGCGGACCCGCGCAACACGCCCGAGGTGCTCCTGCTCCGGGAGCAGATCCGCTCATGGCGTTTCTACGATCACTTCCGCACCGACGGCGAGGCGCCGGCACGGCTGCCGCAGATCGGCACTTATACGCCGGTACTGTCGGACGATGGGGCCGACATGGCCGCGGCGCTCCAGACCATCCGTGAAATTGGCGACCCGGCCGCGCTCGACGCCGCGGTCGAGGATGCGTTTCCAGGATCGCGCCTGTCGGTGCAGGCGCGCGACGGCCGCTTTGAAATCGCCATGCATCAGCACGGCTTGCTGCGGCCGCTGAAGGCCGCCGAACTGTCCGATGGCACGCTGCGCTATGTGCTCTGGATCGCAGCGCTGCTAACGCCGCGTCCGCCGCAACTGCTGGTGCTAAATGAGCCGGAAACCAGCCTGCATCCCGACCTGTTACCGGCGCTGGGAAGGCTGATTGCTCGTGCCTCGCAACAGACGCAGGTGCTGGTGGTTTCGCATGCAACCCGGCTGGTCGCCGCGCTGGAGCAGGAGACGGACTCGCACTCGATCATGCTGGAAAAGGAATTCGGCGAGACCAGAATGGAAGGGGTGGGACGACTCGAGATGCCGTCGTGGCATTGGCCGAAACGATGAAGTGATGAAGTGATGAAGTGATGAAGTGATGAAGTGATGAAGCGCGGCGGGTGTCTCGCCGGAAGATGAAATCCCGGGAAGTAACTGGAAGCACGTTGAAAGAGCTTTGAAAGAGCTAAAGAGCTTTAGACGTGCTTTGGACGCGCTTTGGGAGTGCTTCGAAAGAGCTGTGAAAGAGCGTTTTAAGTGCGTTAAAGACGCCGCGACAGGCTTGTCGGAAGTCGCACACGCAGGCGAGCGTGGAAGGCAAGTCGCAAGCGTGACCCGTACAACCACCGCCCTCCGGCTAGTACCGCTTTACCAGCGTCATCTGCTGCCCGTCACGGTGCATGTCCATGCGATTGAGGAAGGACATGCCGAGCAGGGCGAAGGGCAGGCCGGCTTCCTGCACCGTAGCATCGACCTGCTTGAGTTCCACGTCGCCGACGCGCACGGAATCCAGTTTGACGT
Source organism: Herminiimonas sp. (assembly GCA_028292265.1). Classification (GTDB taxonomy): domain Bacteria; phylum Pseudomonadota; class Gammaproteobacteria; order Burkholderiales; family Burkholderiaceae_D; genus JAQGMR01. The sequence goes on along the minus strand of JAQGMR010000030.1, from coordinate 6,625 downwards.
GGTACACGGTGACTTGCCCATTGGCGGTATTGGATCGTCCGATCGCTCCCTTGCGGTAGTTGATGCCAAGGCGCTGCGCCTCCTGTGCCGGCAAGGTAATGGAGGTGGCGCCGGTGTCAACCAGCATGCGGATCGTGCCGCCGTTTATTTGGCCCTGCGTAATGAAGTGGCCCTGGCCATCGGCCTGCAGCACAACTTTTGCATTGTCGGCAGGCGCGTGGCGATTGACGTGGCCGCCGAGTGGAATCGACTGGCGCTTTCCATGGAAATCGATGGTCGCCGATGTGCTGTCCACCGAGACCAGGCGGACGCCTTCCGCGATGGTACCGCCGGGTGAATAAGTCTTGGGCGTGGCGTCGTCGACAACCAGCACCGCCTTGCCCGGAAAGACGCCGACCAGGTCGATCTCGAGAGCCAGTACAGGGTGTGAAGAAAGCAGCAGGGCAGTGACGATCAGGAATGGGGCGAAGCGAGGCAAGCGGCCGACCGGAGGGATCGCATGTGCCTTTGTGCTGGCCGTGCCGACCCGCACCTCAATCCCGGAAATTGTTGAACTCCAGTGGCAAGTCCTCGATTTCCTTGCGCAACATCGCCATGGCGCCCTGCAAGTCGTCGCGCTTGGCGCCGGTCACGCGCACCGCATCACCCTGGATGCTTGCCTGCAATTTCATCTTGCTGTCCTTGATGACGCGCACGATCTTCTTTGCGGCTTCGGATTCGATCCCGTTGCGAATCTTGATAACCTGCTTGACCTTGTCGCCGCCGATTTTTTCGATCTTGCCCTGGTCCAGAAAACGCACGTCGACGCCGCGTTTGACCAGGCGGCCGGTCAGCACGTCCCGCACCTGAGCAAGCTGGAAATCCGAGTCGGCAAAGGCGGTCAGTTCCCGTTCCTTTTGCTCGACGCGCGCGTCACTGCCCTTGAAGTCGAAGCGGGTGCCAATTTCCTTGTTGGCCTGGTCGACACCGTTTTTTACTTCGACCATATTTGCTTCGGAGACGACGTCGAACGATGGCATGGCAGAATTCCTCTTGGGCGGATTACGGATTACGGGTTGCAGATTACGAATTGAAAAATAGAGATTACAAATTCAGGCACGGCGAATTCTTCAGGCGCCCCACGCAGCTCTCGACGATGCGGACACGTCGAGCCCACGCTGTAATGTAAGGAGATGCCTATATTGCATCGCCAATTCTATCGGACAAAAAACCGGGTGGCTACCTCTGCTGCCGCAGTGAAACGATATAATCGGCGCGCCATGTCACGCCTAGCCTCCCTCCAGTTCGATTACCCGCTGCAACGCCTGAACACCTTCGGTATTGCCTGCAAGGCGCACGCCTTCCTTCCGGTCGATTCGGTGGAGGTCTTGCGCGCCATGCTGGCCGATCCAGCGCTACGTGATTTGCCGCGACTCGTCCTTGGCGGCGGCAGCAATCTTCTGCTGACCGGCGACTTTCCCGGACTTGTCCTGCATCTTTGCAACAAGGGTATCGAGCGCGCCGGTGAGAAAGCGGATTCCGTGCTGGTTCGCTGCGCCGCTGGCGAGCGCTGGGACGATCTGGTGCAATGGACCCTGTCGCACGGGCTCGGCGGCCTGGAAAACCTTTCCCTCATACCGGGCAGCGTCGGCGCATCACCGATCCAGAATATTGGCGCTTACGGTGCCGAGTTGGCGGACTGCTTTCACTCGTTGCGTGCCTTCGACCTCGTCTCCGGCGAGGTACTGAAACTCGACCGCGATGCCTGCCGCTTCGGCTATCGCGACAGCATTTTCAAACACGAACTGCGCGAACGCGCCGTAATCCTCTCCGTCACCTTTGCCTTGCCCAAGTCATGGCATGCCAACCTGCGCTATACAGAACTGGCGCGCGAACTGGAAAACGGCGGTTTGACGCAACCCACGCCGCAGCAGGTAAGCGATGCGGTGATTGCTATCCGAACCCGCAAACTGCCCGACCCGGAAGCCATTGGCAACGCGGGTAGTTTCTTCAAGAATCCGGTGGTGGACGTGGTTACACGCGACGCCTTGCTGGCCGCCCATCCGGCCATGGTGAGTTTTCCGCAGCCGGACGGCACCTTCAAGCTGGCGGCAGGCTGGCTGATTGACCAGTGCGGCTGGAAGGGCAAGTCGATCGGACCGGCTGGCGTCTATGAAAAACAGGCGTTGGTGCTGGTTAATCGCGGTGGCGCCAGCGGGCAGCAGATACTGGCCCTGGCCAGCGCGATCCAGGACGACGTGCAGCAGCGCTTCGGCGTGCGGCTGGAGGCCGAGCCAGTGATCGTATAGCGCGTCGTATCTCGCTTATGCTCATGGCCGTCTGGTCGGTCGGGGCCGCGCATGCTGTCGCCCACATTCCAGATCAGGCATTGCTGGTGCCGGGAGGCTTCGGTTCTGGCCGAAGCCTCCAGTTCCTCCGCAGGTCTACGTCTCGCCAACTACCCGAAGTGGGCAGAACCCGCATTTCGAGAAGATTTCGGTTTTTCTCAAGCAGGGTGCCCATCTCGCGCGCGATATTGAAGCCGTCTTGATTACCCTTCCCGTTTCCATCGCGACGGAAACTCAACTCGACCCGGCGCAGACTGGCACTTTCCGCAACAGCCAGTTGAAATGGTGCGTACCGCCTGTGGTCGGTCGTAGGGTGATACAGCGATGTGAAGTGCAGCTTCAGCTTGCGCAGGTGAGTTTGGCGGGTGATGATCCGGGCCAGGGCTTCAATGACCTGGGTGTCCCTCGGAATCTCACCCAATGACAAAGCCTCGAGAGAGTCAAACGTTTCAAGCGCGGAAAGAACTACATTCGTCACCTGTAGATTGTCCTCCAGATTTAAAATCAGAACGCGTAATCGATGTCTGCCACTCTTTAGAAAGTCCGCTATCGCCATCGCGTCATTTAGATCAAACCCAGGCGCGTCTTCGTCGCTGTGAGGTAAGAATTTCAGTTTCGTGAGGGCGTCGAGCTTCGAGATTTTCGACATCAACATCCGACTTTTCTTGAATGCGGTTAGATTCAATGCCGTGAGCCCCAGAGGGAAAGTGGTTACGTCGGGCCAGACTCGCGTCTTGAAGCGCTCCAGGTTCGGGGGTAGCTCAAAGGAAAGCTCATCGTACATATCACCGTATATATCAAGAACCTTCATGGCAGTCCAGTTACTGGGGCGCACACCCGCTATTTCCCAGGAACGCAGCGTCTCACTGGCAACAACCAGTTTACGCAAGCGCGCCAACTGGCTTGCAGGGATTCGCGGATTTGTACAGAAACACAAATCCAGGGTATTTAGTTCGGGCAGGTTCGCCAGCCAATTGAAGTCAATGTCGGCCACCTCGCCCCCAAACACTTTCAGGCAAGTTAGCTTGCGGCAGTGCCGGAGTTGCTCGACGAGTTCCCCGTCGCGCGCTATATCTGACCCGATGGAAAGGTTGGTAATCTGGTCCCCGTGTTGTTTGACGAAATCGATGAAGGTGGCACGGGAAAGTTGCGACGTAAACGTTCTCAGGGTGAAGGTGTAAGCGTCCATGGGTACAAAACCGCCCTTTCCGAATAGGCGCTCGTGGTAAGTGCTCGCGCTATATTCGTCTCGGTGACTCCAATAGACGCCCTGTGTACTCGCATCTGAATGAAGGAATTCCTCAAATCGGGTCATCCCGGGCCGGTTTTCCCATGCTGCTTGAAAGCCCCAGCGCTTGCACAGAAAACTTTCCTTGAATTCCATTTCAAACGCACAAAATTTGTCGAGTAATTTCGACTCGTACGCGGCCGCCGCCCTGCGCAATACGGACGGTCCCGTACCCTGATGCCGGCGTAGTGCGTCTATCGTTACCGCCAGTCCCTTGCACACGGCGCCAAGGTTCCTGATGAAAGCCAGTTCAGGGCGCATGTCGTCCGGGTCGAAAGCTTCGAAGGCCTTGTCCAGGATCAGGCGCATCACCTCACTTGGCAAGGCGGCGCTCCATGTCGCGTTCTTCCAGTTGGCGATGCGAGTTTGCCGATCATTCCAGTCGCGCGCCAGGGTGTTTTGCATTAGCACATCAGGGGCACTCTTGACAGGATTGCCCTCTGTGATCGATTTGTACAGGCCCACCAACGAAGCCAGATCAAGGTCATCGTCCGAAGGCTGATCAAGTTCCGCAGTCACGGTGCGCCATTGCGGCGGCGTGGTTGTCCAGCCGGGCGGCATCACCCAGACGGACGGTGTTAGCAGTTGTGGTGCACCGTCCGCTGGCACGGACAAACCGGATGAACCGGAATTTGGCGACATGCCCGCTTGAGGGAGGTCGTCCAACGAGAAGAGGGTTTCCTGGTGAAGCTGTGCGACGTTTAAAGTTGGGCCGCCCTCTGTTGGCACCGAGGCACCGGTAATCGTCTGGACTCGCCGCTCACGCGCTTGCCCCGTCTCTCGCGAGAGGCCCGTTTCGCCCACATAGCCACGTTCATCGGACGTTCGTCTCATAGCCTTCTCCCCAGTCGCATAAGGGTGGATGAGTAACGGAAAGCTTCGGCCCGGTTCCCCGTTTCAGAAACTGCATCGCCATGCATGTGCCTGCCTTCGCACACGACGGGAGCGGCGCGTTGAGAATGCGCTTTTCACGTTCGGACGGCGTCAAAATCGCGGAAAATTCGCGGCAAAATTGCGGAAGGAAGAACACTTGGGATAAAACGTGGCGGGAAGCGGGCGATAGCCCAAACGGTGCGACGGCATGACGCGCCGCCGGTCGCTGAAGTCTCCCTTATTCGCCATTGGTATGAGCGTTGCGAAAAAATGTATTTCCGCCATACTCGGGATGGCCCCAGAATTGCCGCTTTTGCATCTTTGGTGCAACAAGGCGTCTGCCGCATCCTTTCCGGCGCTCAGCCTCCCGTCCCAATAAAAATATGATCCAGATAGAATCCGTTTCCCAGCGGTTCACCAGCGCCCAGGGCGCAGTAGACGCCGTACGGGATGTCACCCTGCACATAAGCCGTGGCGAGATTTTCGGCATCATTGGCCGCAGTGGCGCCGGCAAGAGCACGCTGGTGCGCACCCTCAACATGCTGAACCGGCCCAGCGAAGGCCGCATCCTGATTGATGGCCGGGATATGACCGCACTCGACCCCGACGCACTGCGGGCGGCCCGCCGCGAGATCGGAATGATCTTCCAGCATTTCAATTTGCTGTCGTCGCGCACCGTGCGGCAAAACGTCGCGCTGCCGCTCGAACTGACCGGCATGGCGCGCGCCGACATCGACAAGCGGATCGGCCCGCTGCTCGAACTGGTCGGCCTCACCGAATTGCAGCATCGCTATCCGGCGCAGATCAGCGGTGGCCAGAAGCAGCGGGTCGGTATCGCCCGCGCGCTGGCCAACCAGCCGAAGGTTCTTTTGTCGGATGAGGCGACCTCGGCGCTTGACCCGGAAACCACCCGCTCCATTCTCGAATTGCTACGCCGGATCAACCGCGAACTGGGGCTTACCATTGTGCTCATCACGCACCAGATGGATGTCATCAAGGCGGTGTGCGATCGGATGGCTGTTATGGACGCTGGCCGAGTGATCGAGCATGGCGCGGTGATCGACGTGTTCCGCGAGCCGAAGCATGAAGTGACGCGAGCGTTGATCGGCGATGTGATTTCGCAGGAGCTGCCGCGCGGCGTGCTGGAACGCGTGCGGACGCGGCTTGCGCAGAGCCGCGCCGGTACCGGTCGCGACCACCTGTTCCGCTTTGCCTTTACCGGTTCCGGCGTCGACCAGCCGCTGCTGTCCGACGCGGCGCGGCGCTTCAATCTGGACTTCAATATCCTGCATGGCCAGATCGATGAAATCCAGGGTCAGGCGTTTGGATCGCTGGCGGTGCTGGCCAGCGGCGAGCCGGCTGAAGTGGCCGAGGCGGTGCGATTTTTCCGCAGCCACGGCGTTGTCGTAGAGGAGCTGAACCATGTCATCTGAAATGCTGGACCTGTTCCTGCGCGCCTTTGGCGAAACGCTGCTAATGGTGGGCGTGGCGGGCCTTTTGGGCGGCCTCATCGGGGTACCGCTGGGTATCCTGCTGTACCTGACCGAGAGCCGCGGCATCCTGCCCAATCCTGCCTTCAACCGGGTGGCCGGCCTGGTGGTCAATGCGGTGCGATCGACGCCGTTCATCATCCTGCTGGTGGCCGTGATTCCACTAACGCGGTTCTTTGTCGGCTCGTCGATTGGCACCGCAGCCGCCATCGTGCCGCTCACCATCGCCGCCGCGCCCTTCGTCGCGCGACTGGTTGAAACGGCGTTGGCTGAAGTAGACCGCGGTCTTATCGAGGCGGCGCAGGCCATGGGCGCAACCACGCGCCAGATTGTGTTCAAGGTGCTGGTGCCGGAAGCCTTCCCCGGCATCGTCGCCGGCCTCACCATTACCTTCGTCAGTCTGGTCGGCTATTCGGCCATGGCCGGCGCCATCGGCGGCGGCGGCCTGGGCGACGTCGGCATTCGCTACGGTTACCAGCGCTTCCTGCCGGAAGTGATGCTGGTCGTGGTCGTGATTTTGATTGTCTTTGTGCAGGTGGTGCAGTCGCTTGGCGACTGGCTGGTGCGCCGCCTGCGGCATCGCTAAATTTTTGTTCAATCCATCCTGAAAGGAATCTTCATGAAACGCCGTCAAATACTTAAATCCA
>JAQGMR010000050.1 GCA_028292265.1 Herminiimonas sp. | reverse complement strand
GCCGCCGATCGAAGTGCTGCGATTGCCCGGTTTGAAGGCAGTTTTCAACCTTGGCGCTGGCGTCGATGCGATCCTGCAATTCGGCGCGGACTTGCCGAAGGACTTGCCAATCGTGCGGCTCGACGATGCTGGCATGGGCATGCAGATGGCGGAGTATGTCAGCTGGGCGGTACTGCGCTATTTCCGTCGTTTCGATCAGTTCGAGGCGCAGGCGCGCAACGGGCAGTGGCGATTCCAGAAGCCGCAGGACAGGCGGGATTTTTCGGTTGGCATCCTGGGCCTCGGTGTGCTGGGCACCCGCATTGCCAGTGCGCTCGCAGAATTTGATTTCAAGCTCAATGGCTGGAGCCGCACCCAGAAGGACTTGCCAGGTGTGCAGTGCTTCGCCGGCAATGGCGGGCTGGATCAATTCCTTGCGAGCTCGCGCGTGGTGGTGTGCATCCTGCCGCTCACGAAGGAAACGCGCGGCATTTTGAATGCGGTTACATTGGGACGGATGCCGCCGGGCGGCTACGTGATTAATGTCGCTCGCGGGGACCATGTGGTGGAAGAGGACCTGCTAAAGCTGGTGCAAAATGGGCATATTGCCGGTGCCACTCTCGACGTGTTCCAGGCGGAACCGTTGCCGCCTTCGCATCCATTTTGGAAAGAACCAGGAATCACGGTCACGCCACATATCGCAGCGCTTACCTTGCGTGGCGATAGCGTGCGGCAAATTGCAGAAAAAATCGCCGCCATGGAGCGTGGCGAGGCGATCGCCGGCCTCGTCGACCCCACGAAAGGATATTGAGATGAGCGCTTCCGCGACCATGCCGAAGCAGGTAAAGATTGTCGAAGTCGGCCCGCGCGACGGCCTGCAGAACGAAAAGGAAACCATACCTGCCGCAGTAAAAATTGAGCTGGTCGACCGGCTCACGCGCGCCGGTTTCCCTAACATCGAGGCGGCTTCTTTTGTATCGCCAAAGTGGGTGCCGCAAATGGCGACCTCGGCCGAAGTCATGGCAGGCATCGTCCGCGGGCCGGGCGTAATCTACTCCGCGCTCACGCCCAACATGAAAGGCTTCGAGGCGGCGCTGGCCTCGAAGGTGCAGGAAGTGGTGATCTTCGGGGCCGCCTCCGAAGCCTTCTCGCAGAAAAACATTAACTGCTCCATCGCCGAATCGATCGAGCGCTTTCGCGACGTGGCGCAGGCAGCAAAACAGCATGGGCTAAGGCTGCGCGCCGCCGTCAGCTGCGCTTTTGGCTGCCCCTACCAGGGCGAGGTGTCGATCGAAAGCGTAGCGGATGTAACGGCGCGTCTGCGCGACCTCGGCTGCGACGAAATCGACATTGCCGACACCATCGGCGTCGCCACGCCGAACAAGGTACATGCCGTGTTCGGACGCGTGGCCCATGAATTTCCGCTCGCGCAGTTGTCAGGCCACTTTCATGACACCTACGGCCAGGCGATTGGCAATATTTACGCCGCGCTAGAAGCGGGCGTCATAATCTTTCACTCTTCCGTCGCAGGCCTGGGCGGGTGCCCGTACGCCAAGGGTGCGACCGGCAATGTCGCCACCGAAGACGTGCTTTACCTGATGCAAGGCCTCGGCATTGAAACCGGCGTGGACCTCGATATGGTGGTCGATGCAGGCCAGTTCATCTCTGCACACCTCGGCCGCAAGGCGGTGAGCCGCGCCGGCAATGCGATCGCCGCTAAACGGAAGGATCGGGAAGGCTCTCGTGTCTAGTCTGGTCGGCCTTCTTTCGCTGGTGCGCCATGATTGATTTCGACCCCGACCGCGACGGCCGCCCCGCGCCTTCGCCTTGCATCAACGTCTGTCAAATGGACCCGCAAAGCGGCCTCTGTGAAGGCTGCCTCCGGTCGCTCGACGAGATTGCGCAATGGGGTGCGGCAGACGAGGAACAGCGGCGCACCGTGTGGCGCGCTATCCTGCGCCGCAAGGGCGAAGTCCCGATGTGGCAATCCGATGAGAACCGCGGGGCGATATGAGCCTGCCCCCGGGAATGCAGGTGTTCGAGCGCGGATGGCTGTCGTCGAACAACATCCTTTTTCTGGGCAAGGATGCGACGGCGCTGGTCGATACCGGCTACGCCACCCATGCGCCGCAAACCCTGGCACTGGTCCTGCACGCGCTAAATGGCCGGACGCTGGACCGCATCGTCAATACCCACATCCATTCTGATCACTGCGGCGGTAACGCGCTCTTGCAAGAGACCTTTGGCTGCCGTACCGCCATCCCCGCAACAGAAGTGGACAAGGTTCGTTGCTGGGACCAGAACGCGCTGAGTTACGTGGCGACGGGGCAGCAGTGCCCGCGCTTCAAGGTTGATGACACCATCGCGCCCGGCGACACGATCCTGCTCGGCGACCTCGTCTGGGAAGTGCTCGGCGCGCCTGGCCATGATCCGCATTCCGTGATCCTTTATAGCCCGGCCCATCGCATTCTTGTTTCGGCCGACGCGCTGTGGGAAAGCGGCTTCGGCGTGATTTTCCCGGAGCTTGAAGGCGAGTCAGGCTTTGGCGAGACGCGCGCAACGCTGGAGCTTATTCAGCGCTTGGACGTGGCCCTTGTCATACCAGGCCATGGCAAGCCTTTCACCGATGTGGGACGGTCGCTCGACATCGCATTTCGCCGCATCGACTTCCTCGCCGCGGACCCAGTCCGCAATGCGCAGAACGGGGTAAAAGTGCTGCTCAAGTTTCTGCTGCTTGAACGGCGACGGATTCCGCTGGTGGACTTGCCGGAGATGTTGAGTGGCATTCCGCTGGTCGCCGCCGTGAATGCGCGCTATCTGGGCATGACGCAACCCGAAATAGCCGCATGGAGTGTGGCGCAGCTCACCAGGGTCGGCGCCGCCGGCGTGGAACAGGGCGCGGTGGTTGACCGGTAGCCCGGGTCGCGGGTCTGCTGATTGCGATCCTACTTCACCGGCAGCGGCTGGTCAGCTGGCACAGGGACCGCGGTAACGCTGTTCTTCGGGCTGCCCTCGATGACGCGGTCCGAATACACGAGATAGACCAGCGTGTTGCGCTTCTTGTCTGCCATGCGTACAACCCGCACGTGCTTGAACAGGAATGACGACCGCTCGGAGAACACTTCTTCTTCGCGCGGGAAGGTGCCATTGAAGGAGATAGGACCGACCTGCCGACATGCGACGGATGCATCGGAGGTGTCTTCGGCGATACCAAGGCTGCCTTTGACGCCGCCGGTCTTTGCATGAGAGAGGTAACAGGAGACCCCAGTCACCTTGGGATCGTCAAAAACATCCACGACGATCTTGTTATTGGCGCCGACCCAGCGGAAGGTAGTCGATACGTCCCCCACAGTCTCGGCGTGGGTGGCAAATGCCGCGAGGACGAGGGCGAACAGGAAAAATGTGCTTTTCATGGCAAGGGCCTTCTCTGAACAGGTCGAAAAACCGCATCTTGGCAGCGTTTTGATCTTCGAGTCGTGCTGCGCCGCAAAAATAATTTCTTTCATGGTCGCGCGCTCACCAGGAGTTCCCAAGCATGCTCGCTCGCGATACTCTTCTCAAGAGTCGCAGCAATCCTGCGGTCTTCTGAAATAATAGCGGAGAGACCTGCAGTGAAGATCTACAAGCCGGTCGTCGGAATAGCCACTATCGCGTTTGCCGCATCTGATTCGAGTCGTAGCGGGCAATGACTTGATCGAGTCGATATACGATGAAACGAAATCCGATCCTGCCCAACTATAATCAGTCGATTACCTGGTCCATCTCCTGCGGTTGGGCCGGCGTTCGACACAAACCGGAGCACACCCCATGAGCAAAGCCCGATCCAGAGTTGATGCGTTTTGCGATCGCCACGGCATCAAGGTACCTGTCCTGCTCGCCCCCATGGCAGGCGCATGCCCCGCTTCGCTTTCCATCGCGGTTGCCGAAGCCGGCGGCATGGGTGCCTGCGGCGCCTTGCTGATGCAGCCAGCCGAGATTGCGGCGTGGGCGGCGGAGTTCCATGAGCAAGCGAGCGGCCCCTACCAGGTTAATCTTTGGATTCCCGATCCCGCTCCGATGCGCGACCCGCAACACGAAGCCAGGCTTTGCGCGTTCCTGTCTGGCTGGGGGCCGGAGGTCCGACCGGAGGATGGAAACGCCGCGCCACCCGATTTCTCTGCCCAGTGCGAAGCTTTGCTGGCAGCACGCCCCTCGGTTGTCTCATCCATCATGGGGCTGTACCCGCCGGATTTCGTTGCGCGCCTCAAGGCGGCGGGCATCACCTGGTTTGCGACTGTCACCACGGTCGCTGAGGCGCGCGCCGCTGAGGCGGCTGGAGCCGACGTGGTGGTGGCGCAGGGAATGGAAGCCGGCGGCCATCGCGGCTGCTTTGATGCCCGCTTGGCCGAAGCCCAGCAAGTCGGATTATTCGCGTTACTTCCTGCGGTGGTCGACGCCGTGCGCATTCCCGTAGTTGCCACCGGAGGCATTGCCGATGCACGTGGTGTGGCAGCGGCCCTTACATTGGGGGCGAGTGCGGTGCAGGTGGGCACCGGCTTCTTGCGCTGCCCGGAAGCAAAACTGCCTCGGGCCTGGGCCGACGGGCTTGCAACGACGGCGCCAGAAGGCACACTGGTCACCCGAGCATTCAGCGGCCGTGCCGGTCGCGGCATCGCGACCGACTACGTGCGGGCCGCCATGTCCACAGACGCACCCGCCCCAGCGCCTTATCCTGTGCAGCGCGCCTTGACCGCATCGATGCGCAAGGCTGCGCAGCAGTCCGGCGACCTGCAGCGCATGCAGGCATGGGCCGGGCAATCCGCTGCATTGGCCTCGAACCGGCCAGCAGGGGATGTGCTGAATTCCTTGTGGGACGGCGCGCAGGAATACCTGCCTTAAACAGCAAGCCGCCAATCGCCGACATAACCCGGTTTCGTGTCGCGGCAGAAACCAGCGACCGTCGTTACTCTGGTCCTGCAGCAATGTGCCACGGGTGCGTACATACGTGATTACGGCGTTTATATAGATGCAAAAATCGTCCGGCGATCCGGAACGATAAGGGTTGCAATGGCCTCGAATCAGCGCGCCGAAACAACAGTCTCATTGAAATAGAAGTTGAGTGAATGCTGCGCATCGCCATTAATTAAAGTAGCGATTCATGCCGATCAGAAAACAGATTGTCAGGGCGTGCCGCTCGGAAATCATTATTCTCGGACGAAATTTCGGCGGTCCCTTCATCGTTTGAATGCCCCATACGATAACTGCCCTGCACCGGCCGGATCGTAAGCCATCACGCAAGCAGGGCGCTTCGCGTTCGTTTTGAATCACTCTGGCATCAGATTCATGCCGCCGCTGTCAAGAGCAGTTACTTGCTGACGCACCAGTAAATACGGGAGAAAAACTTGCCCACCACTCTCCGGGTTACAAAATTGAGGAACGGGCTATCTTTCCGCATTTTCCATCCACACCTCCGCCCTACAAATTGTTTATCGGTCCAGCAGCAAACTGGTCGACCCAATGTGGGTGCTAAACCTCACCAGAATCGAGCCACTTCGGTTCCAATGTGGCCGCGTTCCCTTGACGGGCGGCGTTTGGCAGGTTAAACCCGCTGAGGGAATGCCCTGCGCAATACTGTTTGCCGAAGCGTATTCGGAACGGGACCTTGTCCTGGAATTAATCCGGTTCAAACCCATCCAATACAATATGACGACGTTTAAGTCGTCACGGCTAAAACAAGGAGTCGGTGCGGCAGAGGGCCATGAACATCCGCGGTTGCTGGTTTGATCGATCGTGTCGAATTGTATCCGTTGTGGGAAAGTATTGACCTTCATGCTAGTATTTGTTTCTCGAACGCAACTGCCTTGCTTTATCGTTTCTTCGGCGAGTGCGTGGCTCGCTCGGAAATAGGGATGTGAATATGTTGAGCGTCCTTACAACGAACTAGTTTGTTTTTGAGCTGACTGGATATTACAAATTGAACCCCGGTCGTCATCGTCGAAAGATGCTTTTGCCAGCCGGATTTCTATGCGAGTTTATCTGGATCGACTATCGAGACGAAAGCGTGGCTTGGACAGACCACAACCATTAAGCACTTGTCTTGCGCTTCGTACGCTTAATGATGACAGGCCTCTACCAGAAATGACGCCCTGTTAATCGCGCGGACAATCGCGCCGACATCCAAAGTAAATCCAACCTCATACGGGCTATAGCTAATGACTTCATACACAGAACTTCAGGCGGAAATTAAAAAACTTCAGCAGAAGGCGGAACAGGTGCGGCGCGATGAAATCGCAGGCGCAATCGCCAAAATCATTGCCACAATGAACGAATATGGCATTACCGTGGACCAGCTTGGCGCTGCGCCGCGGTCGAAAATCGTGCGAAAGTCGCGCTCACCGGTGGCTCCTAAATATCGAGATCCGGAATCAGGCAAGACCTGGTCCGGTCGCGGCAAAGAACCGCGCTGGCTTGGCGGCAAGGACAGAAACCAGTTTCTGATCAACAAGTAGTGCTGCAAGCGATATGACATTCTCGGGGCCTCAAATGCGCCTACCCGTTGGCCAGTAGCGGCAAGCCGCTGGCCACCGTGGTGCTTGGGATGTCGTGCCGATCGCAACGACCCCGCGTGATCGACCCCCTTAAGCCGGACCGCCCGGCTCATCCGACTTCCGCCGCGTTTCCCCACTGCCGCCTGCCGGTTTCCATTCCGCTGCTCGGGCCCAGTGTTTGCCGCGCGTGAAACAGACCTTAGCCTTTCCTTCTGCCCGCCAGAGTCGCCGTAAAGTCATGGGCAACACTGCCACGAGCAAACACTGCTACGGGCAGCACGCCGGCCCGGTTGAGGGCGATCAAAGACGCCGTCGCGCTGCAGGTAATGCCCGTCGACCGCCCTATGCTTAAACCACGCGTTGCGCATGCCGCCGCTGCCGCGTCTGCAGCGTCGTACCGTATGTAGACCCTGCCCCGAACCAACCGTTTCGGCGTGTCACGCACATGGCCAGAGGATGCCTCTGGCCCAACGACTATTGTGGAGGTGCATCATGACCAGCATGAAAAGCGGTGTGATTGACGACTTCAAAACCAGAGTGCGAGGCTCTGTGCTGCAACCTGACGATACCGGGTATGACGAAGCACGAAAGATATGGAACGCAATGATTGACCGGCGGCCCGCAATGATCGTGCGCTGCGTCGGCGCGGCCGACGTCAAGACCTGCGTCTCTTTTGCGCGCGACCACGACATGTTGCTTTCGGTTCGCGGCGGCGGCCATAACATTGCGGGCAACGCGCTTTGCGATGAAAGCCTGATGATCGACCTGTCCGGCATGCGTTCCGTGCGTGTCGACCGCGAAGGGCGGCGGGCATACGTTGACGGTGGCGCGACGCTGCACGATTTCGATCATGAGGCACAGTCGTTCGGCATGGCGACGCCGCTCGGCATCAACTCCACGACCGGCGTTGGCGGCCTGACACTCGGTGGCGGGTTTGGGTGGCTTAGCCGCAAGTACGGACTGACCGTCGACAATCTTCTATCGGTCGACATCGTCACCGCGGACGGCCAACTGCTTCACGCCAATGAAACCCAATACCCCGACCTGTTCTGGGCGATCCGGGGCGGGGGCGGCAACTTTGGCGTCGTGACCACCTTTGAATTTGCGCTGCACCCGGTAGGGCCCGAAGTGACGGCGGGACTTGTAGTGTTTCCCTTTGCGCAGGCAAAACAGGTGCTGACAGCCTATCGCGATCTGGTGCCGAAACTGCGCGATGATGTCAGCGTGTGGTCGGTGCTGCGGCAGGCGCCGCCGCTCCCATTCCTGTCGCCGGAGGTGCACGGGAAGGAAGTCGTCGCGATGGCGTTCTTTTCGCCGCTTGGCATGGACGCGGTGAAGCCGGAACTGGACGCCGTACGGGCATTCGGCCAGGCCTTGGGAGAGCATGTCGGCGCGGTGCCCTATGCGGCCTGGCAACAGGCTTTCGATGCGCTACTGACGCCTGGTGCTCGCAACTATTGGAAGTCGCATAATTTCACTGGGTTGGCCGACGAGGCGATTGACACCGTGATTCGCTATGTCGCCGAGCTCCCGTCGCCCCAGTGCGAAATATTTTTCGGACTGCTTGGCGGTCAGGCCAGCAAGCCGGCGCCTGAAGCAACTGCCTATCCGCATCGCGAAGCACTCTACGCGCTGAATGTGCATACGCGCTGGAGTGACCCGTCGGAAGATGAGAAGTGCATCGCCTGGGCTCGCTCGTTTTTCGCGGCATCCAAGCCCTACGCCGCGGGTAGCGTGTACATCAACTTTCTTACCCAGGATGAAGGCGAGCGGATCGCCGAAGCTTACGGCGGCAATTTTGCAAGGCTCAGGCAGATCAAGACGAAGTACGATCCGCGGAATCTGTTCCGGCAGAACCAGAACATCAGGCCGGCGCAGTGATGCCACGTCTGTGAAAAAGGGGCGTGCCGAGTAGCTCCGCCGGCGAGTCCGCGGCGGACCTCGGTTCGGGGCAGTCCTGCATCAACGGGCGGCTGGAGGGGCGTGATCCAACGACTCAGCCGCCCTGTCTATGTTGAACGCGACCTCCTGCCCATAAGCTACTTCAAGCGTGTGGCCGTCCGGGTCACGAATCAGCGCCCAATACCCGACGGGCGGCCCGTAGTCCTGCGCGGCGCGCACCAGGCACTGTTCGTCCGATGCCAGCGCGCAAAGGCGATCGACCTCCTCTCGCGACCTGACTCCCACGCCAAGGTGCGCGGATGGAAGCAGTGGGTGTGGCACGGCGCTGACTTCAAGCAGTACCACCGCGAAAGGGCGTGTCAGGTCGCTCAGCCATGCCACGCTGTGCCTGCGATGCACGGTTTGCAGCCCGGCATAGCGGTCGTAAAACGCAATGCTGGCATCGAGATCAACGACCGGCAAGGCGACATGGGACAGGCCGAGGTCGGACATGATTGGTGGCGGCAGATTCCTTGGATGTGAACTGCGGAAAACACGACAGGGTTACACAGGGACGACCGTGACAGCGACCGCGCACATATTTTGTTATAGGTCCTGAAACCACGAGCGCAAGGGCTCGCTGGAAGCGGACTGCGCTGTTCGTGGTACACCGGCCTGTGTCGCGCGAAATGGAGCGGCCTGCACCGCGCTTGGGATATTTCACGCCGGCTCGGCTCGCCGCATTGAGAAGGCAATGCTGGCTAACCCATTCGTGGAAAGTAATATCCGTTTATCCTTACTGCACGAAATCCATTGGGCACCAACATGATCGACCTTGAAGACTTCGCTCAAACCCTTCTGTCCCGCGTCGGCGTGCCGCAGGGGGCAACGTCGAGCGGCGGCCTCGTCGCGCACTCACCGATTGACGGCAAGTCGATCGGCAAGGTGGCGACGCACACAAGGCATGACATTGACGCTGCCGTGGAGCGGGGTCAAGAAGACTTCCTGGCTTGGCGTGCAGTACCGGCCCCACGGCGTGGGGAATTGATTCGCCTGTTGGCAGAGCAGCTTCGCGCCGAGAAAGAGGCGCTCGGCGCACTGGTGACGATCGAGACCGGCAAGATCCTGAGCGAGGGGACAGGCGAGGTACAGGAGATGATCGACATCTGCGACTTCGCTGTGGGCCTTTCACGGCAGCTGTATGGCCTGACCATCGCCTCGGAGCGGCCCGGCCATCGCATGATGGAAACCTGGCATCCGCTTGGTGTAGTCGGCGTTATCAGTGCCTTTAACTTTCCGGTAGCGGTATGGTCGTGGAACTTTGCGCTCGCCATTGTTTGCGGCAATTCGGTAGTGTGGAAACCCTCGGAAAGAACACCGCTTACGGCGCTGGCTTGTCAGGCACTGTTCGAACGGGCGGCTAAGCTTTTCGCCGACGCGCCGCCGTTTCTCTCGCAGGTCATTCGGGGTGGCGTCGCGGTGGGCGAAGCGCTCGTCGACAATCCGAAGGTTGCGCTGGTGTCCGCTACAGGAAGCACCCGTATGGGGCGCGAAGTCGGTCAGCGCGTTGCACGCCGCCTCGGTCGCTCATTGCTTGAACTGGGCGGCAACAATGCCGTCATCGTTACCCCGAGCGCAGACCTTGAGCTTGCGATCCGCGGCATACTTTTTGCCGCGGTTGGCACTGCCGGCCAACGTTGCACCAGTACCCGCCGCCTGATCGTTCATGCGAGTGTCCGGGACACGCTGGTGGAGCGACTCAAGACGGCATATTCAGGGCTTTCCATCGGCAATCCGCTGGAGCCCAAAACGCTGCTTGGACCTCTAATTAACGCGCAGGCTTTCGATGCCATGCAGGCGGCCTTGCGCGACGCGCGGGCCGAAGGTGGTGTTGTGTTCGGCGGCGACCGGGTACTCCAATCCGAATTTCCGGCTGCGTACTATGTGAAGCCGGCGATCGTCGAGATGCCGTCGCAAACTGCGGTGGTCCAGCGCGAAACCTTTGCACCGATCCTGTATGTAGTTACCTATCAAGGCTTTGACGATGCGCTTGAAATCCAGAACGCTGTGGCGCATGGCTTGTCATCCTCGATCTTCACCAATGACGTGCGCGAAGCGGAAATGTTCATGTCTGCTGTCGGGTCGGACTGCGGTATCGCCAACGTCAACGTGGGCACCTCCGGAGCAGAGATAGGCGGCGCGTTCGGCGGCAACAAGGATACGGGCGGCGGTCGGGAATCGTGATCCGATTCGTGGAAGTCATACATGCGGCGCGCACCGAAGACCGTGAACTACTCGCGAGAATTGCCGCTGGCGCAGGGCGTGCAATTTGATCTGTGAGTTCGATCTCGCGCTGGCACGAATGCGCTAGAATTGCCGTTCAGAAATCGCAACGTCTCTCCCATCTTAATACCGTAAAGGCACCGATGAAGCTCAAGCTGAATGTTAACGGCAAGTCTCGCGAGGTGGACGTCGATGCCGACACGCCCCTTCTCTACGCGCTGCGCGATGAGCTCGGCCTCAAGGGCCCGCGTTTCGGTTGCGGGCTCGGACAGTGCGGTGCATGTACTGTCAACATAGATGGCGTCGCTGTGCGCTCCTGCGTCCACCCTGCTGCTTCAGCGGCAGGCCACAAGGTCGTCACCCTGGAGGGGCTTGGCAGCAGCGCCAAGCCGAACCTGCTGCAGAAAGCATTCATCGACGAGCAGGCCGCGCAATGTGGCTACTGCCTCAACGGCATGATCATGCAGGCGACTGCCTTGCTGCGCAAGAATCCGAACCCCACCGAAGATCAAATCAAGGCTGAACTGGCCAACAATTTGTGCCGTTGCGGTACACACACCCGCATCGTCAAGGCGATCCAGCGCGCGGCGAAGGAGATGGCATGAAGCCCATCGAATTAAATTCGAACGAACGTTCACGCCGCCAATTCCTGCAGGCCGGCTCGGCACTAATCGTAAGTTTTGCCATCGACGCGCAAGCGCTCGCCATGTCGGTCGCCCCGCCCGGCGTGGGCGCCGTCAACAAATCGCTTAACGCCAAGACTCTGGATGCCTTCATCGCGCTGCATCCCGATGGTCGCGTGACGGTCTATACCGGCAAGGTTGATCTCGGCACCGGCAACATGACTGCACTGGCACAGATTGTCGCCGAGGAAATGGAAGTGGCGTTCGACCGCATCGAAATGGTTCAGGGCGACACCGCATTGACGGTGGACCAGGGCACGACCTCGGGTTCGCTGTCTGTCCAGGTTGCGGGTGCGACCTTGCGGCAAGCCGGCGCGACGGCGCGTGAGGCGCTCAAGAAGCTGGCTGCCACCCAATTCTCGGTCGCACCAGATCAGGTCGTTGTCAAGGACGGCTACGCCATGGCATCGGCGGATCCGTCGAAGAGATTGCCCTATGCGGCGCTGCTGCATGGCCAGACCATCGACATCGCGCTGGACCCGAAAGTCGCTGTTAAAAATCCGCAGCAATATGGCATCGTCGGGAAGCCGATTCATCGCGAAGACATTCCGGGCAAGGTGACTGGCGAATTCACTTACATGCATGACATGAAAGTCCCGGGCATGCTGCACGCGCGGGTAATCCGTCCAACCGCACTCGGGGCCCGGCTGCTCTCCATCGACGAGAAGTCCATTGCGGGGCTGAAGGACGTCCGCATCGTCCGCAAGGGGAATTTCGTTGCGGTGGTAGCAAGGCGCGAATGGACAGCAATCAAGGCTGCACGCCAGCTGAAAATAGACTGGTCCGACTGGGCCGGCTTGCCCGAGCAGTCCACCGTGTATGACGCGCTTCGGCAAATCAAGGTTGCCGACAAGTCGGTCATGGCCAACACTGGCAACGTGGATCAGGGGTTGGCCACACCGGGCGCCAAAATGCTGAAGGCAACCTACACCTGGCCGGCGCAGACGCACGGCTCGATCGGGCCCTCGTGCGCAATTGCGCAATACAAGGACGGAAGCTTAACAATGTGGTCGGCGACCCAGGCGCCGCACACGACACGCAAGCAGATAGCGTCCATGCTCAAGCTGGAGCTGGAAAAGGTCCGCCTTATTTACGTGGAAGGCGCCGGGTGCTACGGGCGCAATGGCCATGAAGACGCCACGGCAGACGCGGCACTGCTTTCGGTGGAACTTGGTGCGCCGGTCCGGGTGCAGTGGATGCGCCACGACGAGCACGGCTGGGACCCGAAGGGCCCGCCAGTGGTAAACGAGCTTGCCGGCGCGATCGATAGCAATGGCAAGATAGTGGCGTGGCGCCATGAGACATGGGAGCCGTACCGCATTACGCCGTCGGCTGACGTACCCATGCTCGCGGATGAGTTGATGAATGAATCCGCCATCTATGGCGACCCAAGCAACCCTGGCAGCGTAGAGAAGAACGCCGCACCCGGCTACGTCGTGCCAAACATCTTTGCAGTGGTCAACAAGACGCAGACCACGTTTTTCCGACCATCATGGTTGCGGGGCCCTGGTCGGCTGCAAAACACCTGGGCCAACGAATCTTTCATGGACGAAATGGCAGCGCTGTCTGGCGTTGATCCGGTCGAATTGCGACTTCGGCACATGACTGACGAGCGCGGTATCGCGGTGCTTCGAGCCGCAGTCAGGAAAGCGGGATGGGAACCTCGCACCGCGAGTTCGAAACGACATTCAGGCGATATTGCAACCGGCCGCGGCGTCGCCTATGTGCAGTATGACGGGGACCGTACCTATGTCGCAGCGGTCGCGGACGTTGAAGTCAATCGAAAAACCGGCGAGATTCGCGTGACAAAATTTACCATTGCCCACGACTGCGGCCTGGTGATAAATCCGGATGGCGTGACCAACCAGATAGAAGGCCAGGTGGTGCAAACCTTGTCGCGAACCTTGCATGAAGAAGTCACCTTCTCGCGCTCTGCCATTACCAGCGTGGACTGGGCTTCGTACCAGCTTCTGCGCTTCCCTGAGGTGCCCAGGATTGACGTAGTGCTGGTAGATCAGCCAACTAAACCAGCGTGGGGCGCGGGCGAGCCGGCTTGCGCAGTAGTGCCCTCGGCCGTGGCGGGCGCCGTCTTCGATGCGGTGGGGGTAAGATTAAGGGCGGTTCCGTTCCGCGCCGCGGAGGTCCTGGCCGGGATCAAGGCTTGAGGCGAGGATGGCGAGCGGCGGTTGACTGACTTCTGCCTCGCCATCCATTGTTGCGGCAAGCGTTCGCAACGTCGGTTTTTTAGAGGCCGCCTCTATCGGTTCACCTATTCGAGAAGTACTCGCAAACCTGATTGCAACGCATAGAAATGAGTGACGAAGACCGAATCAAAACGGCTGCATGTATCGCCTCCAGTGCCTAAGGTTCTGAACGTTGTTCCTGTTCGCAGGTCAACGAAGAAATTGTGTGGTTCGCCTTCAGACTGCTACCTGACTTCCTTTCCAGATCGGATTCTTCAATGCCAAACTCCCTCTCTCCTGCTGATCAACAGTCGGCGATTATTGCGGCTCTCAATGTGCGAAGCAACATCGAGCCAGCCGAAGAAGCCGAGCGACGCATCAACTTCCTGTACCAGCAACTTGTAAAGAGCGGCCGTGCTGCTCTCGTGCTTGGTATAAGCGGCGGCGTCGATTCACTGACCGCGGGGATTCTTTCGCAGAAGGCGGTCGAACTGGCGCGAGCCAAAGGACTGCAAGCCCAATTCATCGCGATGAGGCTGCCTTACGGCACCCAAAAGGACGAGGCCGATGCCCAGCGTTCACTCGAAGCGATCAAGCCGGATGTCATCCTGACGGTTGATGTAAAGCCAGCCAGCGACGCCATGCTGGCATCCGTCAAGGCGGCCAATGTGATTTTCCCGGACGTGAATGTCGAGGACTTCATTCTCGGAAATATCAAGGCGCGTCAACGAATGATTGCGCAATACGCGGTAGCCGGCAATACGGACGGCTTGGTGGTCGGCACGGACCACGCCGCCGAGGCGGTAACGGGATTTTTTACCAAATACGGCGATGGAGGCTGCGATGTCGCGCCGCTTTCAGGACTTACCAAACGTCAGGTGCGTTCCCTTGCGCACCACTTCGGCGTCGACGCCATCCTCGTCAACAAAATACCCACTGCAGATCTGGAGACTCTTGCGCCGATGAAACCAGATGAAGCGTCCCTCGGCCTTGGCTATGCGGAAATCGATGACTATCTCGAGGGCAAGAAGATCGACGTCGAAGCGGCAGCCAGGCTTGCCAATCGCTATCACCTGACCGCCCATAAACGTAGCGGTCCGATCACACCGTCGGATACGGACGCATAGGCCGCCTCTAAGGCGACAAGGCTAAAGTCGACAAGCGGCATCGCGTCCGAAGGAAAACGGGGGTGCTTTAGGGCGCTCAACCAGCGTTGCCTTGGCACTGGACCGCCAGAAATTAGAAGTCCGCGTGCCGGGAAAGCAGACTTTACGGGTTGGACTGAGTCTGCGGTTGGGCCCTGTCATTGCCCGTCAAGGCCATCCCCGGCTTCCATTCCATTTGAAAACGCCGGTGGAAGTGCGGCAGCCGGGTGATCGCGAAATCGCTTGCGGCCCTGCGCACCTCGTTGCGGTCGCCGTCAAAATGGCGCGTCTCGGCGTAAGTAGCCGTCTTCCCGTCCTGCTCGAATGCCCATGCGAAGCAAACGGTACCAACCGGGACACCACCATCGCCGCCTGAAGGCCCTGCAAGACCGGTGTCCGAAACCGCGACGTTGGCCTGACAAAGATGTAAGGCGCCCTCGGCCATCTCGCGCGCGACTTCCTCGCTCGTCAAGTTGTAGCGTTCAAGGGTTTCCGGCCGGACGTGAAGGTGGCGCAATTTCGAATCTTCTGAATAGGTCACAAAGGCGCACTCGAGCCATTTGCCGCAGCCCGGAATTTCCGAAAGTGTGGATGCTACAAGACCGGCTGTGCACGATTCAGCCGTGACCAATTTCAGTTCGTGTTCATCGATGTAGCGGACGGCAGATTGGAGATCGGAGTTCATATTGGATAGGGTCGGGTTGTTGTGCGTTGGACGCGCGCAAAGCCGACCGGTTCGCTCCTGCCTCCAGCTAAGGGCCTGAGCGACCCCAACCGCAAACAGCACGACTACCTTGAAAGTTGCCTGGAAAGTCTGGACTACGTCTCCCCGAACTTCGATGCAGCCATGACCCGGATTGACCAAAGTGGAAGCGCCTACACTATCTTGCACGGAACCCTGACCCGTTCGTCGGCAACGAACAAGGCGCACAACCGGTGGAACCCGTCGGCAACCAGCAAGCGACGCCCCTTGTTCTGGCGGACGATCAGGATTGGCGAGAGAGCATCACCGCGTTCGATTTCTCGTTGTTGCTCGGTCCAGTCGAATGCGCTGACTTCCGACATGGATGTGGCACTCGCCCTGAGAATGTCCTTCGCGGAAAACTGGGACATCTTCGCCGCACGGAGCCGTCTGGCAATGCGACGGCTTTTTCTGGGTTTGTAAAGCAGGCTCAAGTAGCTTTCAGCAGCGCCGTAATCGGTGTCGGCTGGCTTCTCCAACCACTTGATTTCGGTCTTTCCAGGCATGGCATTTTCTCCAGATTGATTTCATCGCAAGATGCACCGGGAATTGTGGCGCACCATTTATTGCAAGGAGTGCGATCTGCTCAACGCAACAGCGGGGGAAGTATTCGATGGATGGAGACTTTCAGGAAAGTCAGCCGCCCGAAAAGGAGGGGTTGAAGGAAGAAATGCAGAGCGTGGTTGAGGAAGCGCGCATGGTGCTTCCAGGCGTTCAGGCTCTGTTCGGGTTTCAGACAATGGCGGTGTTCAACAATCGCTTTGAAACCGTGCCAGAAGGTGCCAAGGTAGCCTACCTGATCGCTCTTGCCTTACTGGTAATCGCGATGGGACTGTTGATGAGCCCCGCCGCCTATCATCGGCTTGCGGAGCGCGGGAGAGTTTCGCGACAGATGATCAATCTCTCGTCCACGTTCATCACCAGCAGCATGCTGCCTTTGGCCCTTGCATTGGCAATCGATGTCTACGTTGTGGCGTCGACTGTGCTGGACAACCATGTGCTGGGGCTGGCCGGTGCGATTGCGACTTGCGTCTTCCTGGCCGGTTTTTGGTATGTGTTTCCGCTCATGCGCAAAGCGACCCGTTAGACTTGGCCGCTCTATTGGGCGGCGCCGGAGACCGGCCCGATCTCACCAAGTTTTCTGCGATATAGCGCTGCAACCATATCCGACTGCGTCACCATGCCGACCAGACGGCGACGCTCGTCGAGGACAGGCAAATGATGAAAGCCATCCTTCGAAAATAGCGGCACCAGCTCCACGGCTGTGTGTTCCGGCTTTGCAGTGAGTACCCGGACTGTCATCAGGTCGCGTACGGTCTCGGAGACGCGGGGAATCGGGCGACCGGAAGCGGGCTCGGTGACGAGATCGCGCAAGGTGACGATTCCGACCAGCGCGTTCGAGTTGTTCACCACTGGAAGCGCATGCAAGCTATGGCGCTCAAGCAGCTTCCAAACCTCACCAGGGGTCATCTCCGGGCGGGCAATAACGAGATCGCGGGACATGATGTCTTCGCATCGTATTTCACCCGAGCGACGGCTGTAGGCACGCAATTCAGCATCGCGAAAAATGTCTTCCAGATCATCTTCATTGACGTCCAGCAGTTCATCGTAAGCCTTAACCGCGGCGTCAAGGTCGGCGCGGGTGAATCCAAGCCTTTCGATCGGCGGAAGGTCTGTGGTTCCGTGGCGGTTCCTTGCATGATGGGCCGGGTGAGGGTACCGATGACGGAGCAGGTTATTGAACAGCAGTGCAGACAAAAGAAGGAAGCCGGAGTTGACCGCCACCGGCGAGATGATGAACTGATAGCCGAGGGAAGTCACCGCAGTGCCGCCAAGCACCGCGGTCAGAGCCACCGCGCCACTGGGCGGGTGGAGGCATCGAAGCGCAAACATGCCGGCGATTGTGAGCGAAGCGGCAACTGGTGCCGCCAGTGCGGGGTCCGGGATCGCCTTGGCGCAGGACACGCCGATGAAGGCCGACAGCAGATTGCCTCCAATGATGGACCACGGCTGCGCAAGCGGGCTGGCGGGCGCTGCGAAAAGGAGCACAGCGGAGGCGCCCATAGGGGCAATAAACCAGGGGTTGATCTCTCCGAACGCAGCTTTGCTAAGCCATTCTGTAAACAGCAGTCCTGCGCAGGCACCGAGACAGGCCAGAACGCGTTCGCGGCGCGCTGCGAGAAGTGGCGTGGGGATGAAGCCCTGTAGCCACGAAAGCAAGACGTTCATTGACGGAATTTCGAAGGGCAAGAAAGCGGGGGAATATAGCACGACGTGAAGCATGCGGCGCCACACGTTGGCTCCTGATGCTGGTCTTGAAATGCGATGCGCCGGGGAACCGCCAAGGTGCCCAGCCGCGATGGAGGGGAAGCGCCCAACGGGACCGGCGCTTGCGTTTCTGCGCTCGCGTATCATCACTGACTGGCCAGCGTGAGTCGCACTCACTTGGCGACGGCACGCAGTGTCCGCCACCAGGGCGGACGGCGCTGGCAAGCCGGTGGCAACGTCGGCAGAATTTTTGTCAAGGACAAGGGAATGAAAAATCAATTGGACGTCGCCATTGTCGGGGCCGGCATCGGTGGCCTTACGCTGGCCTTGTGTCTGCATGAAGCGGGCATCAAGTGCCGGATATTTGAGGCGGCGGAAGAAATCAGGCCACTTGGCGTGGGCATTAACGTGCTGCCGCATGCGGTGCGGGTGCTAGATGGACTTGGTCTCACGAACAAGCTTGCTGCAATCGCTGTGACGACGAAGGAATCGGTGTTCTTCAACAGCCACGGGCAGTTCATTTACAGCGAGCCGGCCGGTCTTCTTGCCGGCTACAAGTGGCCGCAGTTTTCAATCCATCGCGGAGACTTGCAACAGGTGTTGCTTGACGCCGTTCGCAAGCGCCTCGGCCCGGACGCCGTCGTGGCCGACCAGCGCTGCACTGGCTACTCTCAGGATGCGGAAGGCGTGAGCGTCAATTTCGAGAACGCCCAAGGTGCGCGAAGCGAGGTTCATGCGTCGGTACTGGTTGCCTGCGACGGCATCCATTCGGCGGTGCGCAAGAAACTGTATCCCGAGGAAGGGGCGCCGCGTTACTCGGGCGTTAACATGTGGCGTGGCACAGTCGCCTGGAAACCGTATCTGTCCGGAGGCAGCATGGTTCGCGCCGGCTGGCTTTCGACCGGCAAGATGGTGATCTATCCCATTCGCGACGCCATTGACGCGCAAGGCAATCAACTCGTGAACTGGGTAGCGGAAATCGAAGCGCCGCAATCCGCCAGGCGGGACTGGAATAACCGTGGGCGACTGGAAGATTTCTTTCCGGCTTTCGCAGATTGGTCCTTCGATTGGCTTGACGTAGCGGCCATGATCAAAGCGACTGATCTGATCCTCGAATATCCAATGGTGGATCAGGATCCGCTGCCACGCTGGAGTTTTGAGCGTGTCACCCTTTTGGGAGACGCTGCACATCCGATGGTGCCGCGCGGTTCGAACGGCGCGGGTCAGGCCATACTCGACGCGCCGTGCCTCGTGGAGCAGTTCAAACGCTTTGGCATCAACGAGGAAGCGCTGACGGAATACGATGCGATTCGGCGCAAGGCGACCACCGAAGTAGTGCTGATGAACCGCACAGCGCCGCCTGACGCCATCCTTCAGGCCGTGTATGACCGCACCGGTGGTAAGCCCTTCGAGCACATAGACGAGGTGATCAGCCGCGAGGACCTGAGCGAAATTTCAAATCGCTACAAGAACGTGGCGGGGCTGAATCGAGAGCGTCTCAACAACGGCAAGGCGGGCGGATGCTGCGGACCCTGACGGCTTGTATAGGGGAATCGTCGCCCCAGTCGCGTTAGGGCCAGCGGGCGTTTGGCTTCTATTTCCGCTCGGCTAAGTCGGTTTGTCTCTGGGACGTGATGGGTAGAGTCCAACCCGAAGTTCTTACCGGCCGGCTGGATTATAGGTTAAGGCCTTTAAGTGCTCATTATAGGGTGTGGCTTATTCAGCGGGCTCTGTTGCAAAGGGCCCGGTGACTGCCTAGGCAATGCGAGCAACAAACCCCCTATAAGCCACAGCTTATTGGTTGCGGTTAATGGCCATAGCCTATAAAATCGTGCCTATGGCTTCCAACTATCCAATCCACTTTGCCGACCAACTTCGCGAGCACATAAGAGCCTTGCGCAAAAACCGGGGCATGACACAAAACAGGCTTGGCCAGCTCCTGGGTGTAAGCCAGGCGCGGATAGCGGAGATCGAGGGGAATCCTGGCCTCGTGAGTCTTGATCAAATGCTGCAGATATTCTCAGCGCTGGACGCCACACTGTCCTTGACGGACGACCAGTCAGTACAAATTGCGCCCACCAAAGCCCCGCTCCCTGCTGCTAACCGGATTGGAAAGGTCAAGCCTGCCCCGAGGCCGAAACCTGCGCTCGACGTGGGGCAGAGGTATAGCCAATACGCCTTCGCTCCTCGCTACAGCCTCAATGCGCCGACGGTCCAATGGAAGCCGGCCCATGGTCATCGCGTAGCTGACAACCTGCAACCGGACTGGCCTGCAGCCCCCGCTGCGCCCCATGCTGAGTCGAGTCGTGGTTCGCCGCTGGACAACGCCGATAACCCTGCGCCCAAGACGGCGAAATCACGTCAGCACGACACGAGAAGCGACGCAAAACCGATATCCCACCGTACCTTCAATTTTCCGACGAAGGAAGGAACCTGGTAGTGCAGGCGCTCAATGCGTGGATGAATGGCCAGCTGGTCGGGCAGTGGATTGTCGACCGCAACTCACACATATTCCGCTACGACGCATCCTGGTTGCAGTCCAGGCATCGACGCTCACTATCGCTATCAATTCCCATCACTACCTCGCTTCAAACGAGCGGCAACGCGGTCAAGAATTATTTCGATAACCTGCTGCCCGACAACGAGCGCATACGCGAGCGCCTGGCTAGGCGGTTTAATGTAAGAACGAGAACGTTTGACCTCTTGCAGGCAATCGGCCGCGACTGCGTCGGCGCAGTGCAGCTGTTGCCAATCGATGCCACGCCGGAGGGGTGGGACAGTATCGAGTGCGAGCCGCTAACGGAAGATCAACTTGTTGATATCTTGCATGCGGTGCCGTCCCAAACCTCGCCGGAAATTCGCGACGACGACCTGTTTCGCATCTCCATTGCGGGAGCCCAGGAAAAGACGGCTTTGATACGTTGGAAGGATCGGTGGTGTCGACCCCATGGCGCGACACCGACCACGCACATTGTCAAGCTGCCTCTCGGTCTCATCGGCGGGATGCGGCGGATCGACGCCTCGAACTCTGTGCAAAACGAATGGCTGTGCGCTCAAATCGTCCAGGCATTTGGGCTGCCGGTCGCGCCGACATCTATCGCCAGGTTTGGCGACCAAACAGTCTTGATCGTCGAGCGGTTTGACCGCCAATTGATGGGCGCTGGCAGCTGGATCGCCCGGCTGCCGCAAGAAGACTTTTGTCAGGCCTTGGGCATTGCGCCTGAGCGGAAATACGAAAAAGACGGTGGACCCGGCATGACAAGGCGCCTGCAGTTGTTGCAAGGCAGCCGCGACAAGGATGACAAGATATTGTTCCTGTTGGCGCAACTGGCTTTTTTCCTGCTGGCCGCAACAGACGGACACGCCAAAAACTTCTCCGTATTCCTGGATCGCGGAGACACCTACGCAATGACGCCTTTGTACGACGTGCTGTCAATGTGGCCATATTTCGGAAAAGGCAGTAATCAGTTCGATCAACACAAGGCAGGACTGGCGATGGCGGTGCGCTCAACCAATGCCCATTACCGTTTCGATGAAATCCAGATTC
Source organism: Herminiimonas sp. (assembly GCA_028292265.1). Taxonomy (GTDB): domain Bacteria; phylum Pseudomonadota; class Gammaproteobacteria; order Burkholderiales; family Burkholderiaceae_D; genus JAQGMR01. The sequence goes on along the minus strand of JAQGMR010000050.1, from coordinate 81,437 downwards.
GCCACTGGCATCAGCTCGCATTGAAAAATGGAGGCCCTAAGGTATGGGACGCCATGCTTCAACTTGTGGCCAATGCAGATGGGGCGCTGGCCATCGTTGAAGGTCTGCTGCCCAACGATTTCCCGGCGCATATATGGGAATCGATCTCCGATGGAATCAGGGGACGAGTAGAGCGCTTTCATGCCGGCCTGCTGGCCAATGGCATCCTCGCCCAGGCGGCTCCTTGAACGACTAACCTTCCCTCGACCACGCGCCCTGCGGCCAGTTTCCCGGATCAGAGGCCGAACTACTCCGGCGCGCGAGCGGTTGCCCTTTTCTCCAGATACATTGCTTCATCCGCATGCTTCAACAGCTGCCCGGCGTCAGCGCCGTGATCAGGATAAAACGCGATGCCAATGCTCGCCCGTTCCCTTAGCAGGAAGCCCTCGGCACTCACCGGTTCACTTACGGCTTTACGGATATTGCTCGCGACCACCAACGCATCGTCGTGCGCATGAACGTCCTCGATCAGCACAGCGAATTCGTCTCCACCCAGCCGGGCGACAGTATCGTTGGCGCGGACGTTGCGCACCAGACGCATTGCGATTTCCTGCAACAGCAAATCGCCAGTTGCGTGCCCAAATGAATCGTTGACCTGCTTGAAGTTGTCCAGGTCCACAAAGAGAACAGCGGCGCGGCACTGCTTTCGTCGACATCGTGCAAGGGTGGCTTCGATGCGCTCGTGGAACAGGCGGCGATTCGGCATGCCAGTGAGGTCGTCATATCGGGCGGAGCGGAGTAGCTCTGCCCTTAACTGGGTGCCTTCGATGGCGGTCGCAACCTGCGCGGAGACGAAATACAACAGCTCCTGGTCGGTATCCAGGTAGGTCGTGCCAGCAAGGCTTTTTAGAATGAGTGCGCCAATGGCGCCTTTTTGCGTTATGAGGGGTACCGTCAACCAGAACTCGGTGGCGTTGGTCGCGCGGGCCGCTTCAGTTGGCGACATCGTTGCCTCATCGGGCCTCAGCGTCGGCAGTCCACTGGCAATCGCCTCGGCACAGTACCGTCGGGCCAGCGCTTCCTGCATGGCAGGGGGATGCCCATGAACATCCAGATGAAAAGGAAAGCGGAGCTCGTTTGTCTTTGGATCGCAGATGGCAACCGCAAATCGCGCTACCGGAACCAGATTCGAGATTATTTGATGGACTTCCTGGAACAGGGCGGCGAGATCGGTGGCATGGTGTGCCGCTTCGGACACCGCATAGGTCGCGGCCTGCCGGTTCTCGGCCTGTTTTCGCTCTGTAATGTCGCGCGCAACGCCCACTCGCAACTGGTCTTTTTCGGACCAACGGGCCGACCACATGATGTGCACGCGGCGGCCGTCTTTCCGGATATAGCGGTTTTCGAAACCGATCCTGGGCCGGCCGGCCATCACATGTCTCGCTTCTTCCACAGTCCTGGCGCGGTCTTCCGGGGCGATAAAATCTATCATTTTCTGACCGATCAGCTCGTCCGGCCGGTAGCCAAAGATCGACTCGCAGGCTGCACTGACATCGACAATGTGCCCCTGTATACCAACTACGAAGACGGCATCAAGCAGGAGGTCGACGAAAGGGGGCAGAAGTTCACGAGCATTAGTTTCCATACAGGAAGAATTCTATCACTGCCCATCAAGAATCGCGCGGCTTGAAGCGAGGACATCCGCGCTGCACGCGAACGCCGGGGCAGGTTATAACGTTAAAGCCGCCGCCATGCGCGATGAATAGCAGGTATGCCATGTCCCGCTCCCGCTCGAAGACCTTGGCCCTCACCTTTCTTGCCATGACCGCCTTCGCGGGCAACTCCCTGCTCTGTCGCCTGGCGCTGCGGTTCACTGCAATCGACCCGGCCAGCTTTACCGCGCTTCGCATTGTTTCTGGAGCGCTTGCCTTATGGGTCCTGATCCGTTTGCGCTCCAACGGGAAGCCTGCCAGCGGAAACTGGCCATCAGCGCTAGCGCTCTTTGCCTATGCCGCCGCGTTTTCCTGGGCTTATGTCGGTTTGCCTGCGGCTACCGGCGCGTTGCTCCTGTTCGGGTCTGTGCAGGCCACCATGATCTGCGCCGGACTGGTCCGCGGGGAGCGCCTGAACGGCTCGCGCCTGCTCGGGTTTGCCATAGCGGTGCTGGGACTCGTGGCCCTCTTGCTGCCAGGGATATCCGCTCCGCCAGTCGTCGGTTCGATGTTGATGCTTTTCGCCGGCGCTGCATGGGCCGTGTACTCCTTGCGTGGAGCAGGCGCCATCGACGCGACAGCAGTCACAGCCGGAAATTTTGCCCGGGCGGCGGTGCTTGCGACAGGCGTTGGACTTGTCATGCTGCCTTGGGCGACGGTAGACCGCGCTGGGGCACTCTATGCCATTGTTTCTGGCGCCCTCACGTCGGGTTTGGGATATGTCGTCTGGTATGTCGCCTTGCGCGGCCTGAGCACGATCGAGGCTGCCACCGTGCAGCTGTGCGTGCCGGTCGTCGCAGCAGTCGGGGGCATCCTGTTCATTGGCGAGCCGGTTACACCGCGCATTGTCTTGTGCGGTGCGGCGATCTTGGGCGGGGTCGCGTTGGTGGTCCTGCACAAGCGGGCCGACTAACGCTTGTCGGGCGCCTGGCGGTGTGGCTCGGGAAAAAGCTCGATTAGTTTTGGGCAGTGAGTCTGAATACGCGGATCACATGCGACCGTTGCATCCGCCGAAGTTCGCGTGGGTGGCAGACCATGGACAGCAAGTTGGATCTGGTGCGCGAGGAGAGGCTGGTTGCTATAGACTTGAAGAAGTTGCCGCACTTAAGGCAGGCAGTAATGTCGGCCCCAAATCCAGAAAGCTGAAGCCCGGTGATAACCCGTCCGATCCTGGTCAAACTGCTGTTCGCCTTTCTGCTGCTCTCGCAGCAGTTGGGGATCACGCACGCGATCTCGCATCTCGGCGCGGAGACCACCGCCAGCAATGTCAAGAAGCAGTTGCCGGCCGAGACGCAGTGCATGCAGTGCCTCGCCTTCGCATCAATCGGCTCCGGTCTCACCGGTTCGCCATCGGCGTCTTCCGCGGTTGCCGTGCCGGCCGACACAAGCGCGGGCCACCATGCCAGCACGCCGCTCAGGGCACCATTGCGAATCTTCAATCCGCGCGCCCCACCAGTTCCATCCCCGACGCCCTACTCATAGCAGCCAGCCACGATCGTGCGCTGGCCTTGTGCGCATTCCTTTCTCGGGGAACACCATGTTCAAGCACTCCGTCCTGGCGACGGCGCTGACATTCGTCTATGCCGCCGCATCGCCGGGCCAAGCCTTTGCCGCCAGCGACCTGGACCTCGCGCAAATGCGCGAGGAAATCCGCCAGATGAAGCAGGACTATGAAACACGCATCCGCGCGCTCGAAACCCGGCTGCAATCGGCCGAAGCAAACAAGCCGGCTGCGTCTCAAGCCGCTGCCAGCGCGGTCGAACCTTCTCTCCCGGCCGAGCCAGCCAGAACAGCGGCGATGCCGCCACCTGCAGGCATGCCCGCCCCAGCAGCATCCGGCGGTGCCAGCGCCTTCAATCCGGAAATCTCGCTGATACTCGGCGGTACCTACGCCAACTTGTCGCAAGATCCCAAGCAGTATCGACTCCAGGGATTCGTGCCTGGCGGCGACAGCATTGGTCCAGGCAAGCGCGGACTCAGCCTTGGCGAATCGGAGCTGACCTTCCGCGCCAATGTCGATCCAACCTTTGCCGGCCAGCTGACTTTTTCCCTCGCATCCGATAACAGCCTCAGCGTGGAAGAAGCGTTTTTTGAATCGAAAGGCCTGTCGAACGGCCTGAACCTGAAGGGTGGGCGCTTCCTTTCGTCTATTGGCTATCTCAATAGCCAACATGCCCACACATGGGACTTCGTCGATGCACCGCTGGCCTATCAGGGCTTCCTTGGCGGCCAGTACAAACCTGACGGCGCACAGATCAAGTGGCTTGCGCCTACCGATCGCTTCTTCGAAGTTGGCCTCGAGGCCGGTAGCGGTGCTTCTTTCCCTGGCAATGACAGCAACCGCAACGGCGTCGGTTCGCTCGCCCTGTTTGCCCATCTTGGGGATGACGTGGGTGAAAGCGCAAGCTGGCGCACCGGACTCTCCTTGCTGCATACCGGCGCCAAAGACCGGACTTACCAGGATATTGACCGAACCGGCACGGGCGTAACCAACGCCATCACCGGAAACGCCAATACCGTGATCGTCGACGGTGTCTATAAATGGGCTCCAAACGGCAACGCGACCCAGACCAACTTCAAGCTGCAGGGCGAGTATTTCCGCCGCAGGGAAAGCGGCAGCCTCGCCTACGACACTCTGGCGCAATCGCTCGGCGCTGCGAGCGGCTCGTTTTCCTCCGCGCAGTCAGGCTGGTACTTGCAAGGGGTATATCAGTTCATGCCAATGTGGCGCGCTGGCCTGCGCTACGACAAGCTGCATTCCGGCTCGCCCGAAATCGGCCTCGCGAATGGCGGTGCGTTGTCGGCGGCGGACTTTACGCGCCTCGCCAAATACGACCCTGCCCGCACCAGCCTCATGGTCGATTACTCCCCATCGGAGTTCAGCCGCTTCCGCCTGCAACTGGCGCGCGACCAATCCCGTCCGGGCGTCGTGGACAACCAGATCTTCCTTCAATACATCATGAGCCTGGGCGCCCACGGCGCTCACACCTTCTAGGAGCCGAACATGAAAAAGGTGCTTTCAATAATCAGCTTCTCCATTGCAGCGCAGTTCGCAATGCCTGCGCACGCACTGAACGTCCTGGCCTGTGAACCGGAGTGGGCCGCGCTCGCTACCGAGATTGGCGGCGACAAGGTGAAAGCCTCCAGCGCAACGACTGCGATGCAGGACCCGCATCGCATAGAAGCGCGCCCCAGCCTGATTTCGCGCGCGCGAAATGCCGACATGCTGGTCTGTACCGGGCTCGAACTGGAGGTCGGCTGGCTGCCGGTCCTCTTGCAGCAATCGGGCAATCCCAAAATCGCTCCCGGGCAGCCGTCTTACCTGGAGGCAGGCAGTGTGGTTTCGAGGCTGGAGGTGCCGAGCCGGGTTGACCGCAGCGAGGGCGATGTGCACGCCTCGGGCAATCCGCACATTCAGCAGGACCCGCGCAACATTGCGCTGGTCGCCGACGCGCTCGTCAAGCGAATGAGCAGCATCGATCCGGCCAACGCCGCCTACTACCAGTCGCGCTACAAGGACTTCAGCGAGCGCTGGGGCGCGGCCATCAAGAGATGGGAGCAGCAAGCCGCGCCTTTGAAGGGCGTGGCCTTCGTAGAGCACCACAAGAACATGGCGTACCTGGCGAACTGGCTTGGGATGCGGGAAGTAGGCACGCTCGAACCGAAGCCCGGCGTCGAGCCCAGCGCGGCCCACCTCTCGGAGCTGGTCAACCACCTGCAGCGGCAGCCCGCGAAGATGGTGCTTCGTGCCGCCTACCAGGATGCGCGCGCCTCGCAGTGGCTGGCGGAACATGCGCATATCGTCGCTGTGGTGGTGCCATTTACAGTCGGCGGATCTGATGGCGCCAAAGATTTGTTCGGCCTATTCGACGACACCGTGCGCCGCCTGCTTGAAGCAAGCAAATGAACGTTGACGCGATTGACTTCACTATCGTTGCGCCCGCATTGCTGGCTGGCGTGCTTGTGCTGGCGACCCACGTGCCACTCGGCGCGCAAGTGTTGAAGCGCGGGATCGTTTTCATTGACTTGGCGATCGCGCAGATCGCTGCGCTCGGCGTGATCGTCGCCGGCATGGCGGATCTCGATCAGGGCTGGGCGGTGCAGGTTGCGGCCGGTGCGGCAGCGGTGCTGGGCGCGCTTCTGCTTACGTGGACCGAGCGGCGTTGGGCCGACGTGCAGGAAGCGCAGATCGGCGTGGTGTTCGTGCTGGCCGCCACCGGAAGCCTGCTGCTGCTCGCGCATAATCCGCATGGCGGCGAGCACCTGCGCGACCTCTTGGCAGGGCAGATATTGTGGGTTCGCTACGAGCAGCTCATCGTCCCTGCAATTGCCACAGCAATCTTCACCGTAGCAATCCTGCGCTTCCAGAGCCGGCTCGGACGCCTTGGCTTCTATCTCCTGTTTGCCCTTGCCGTCACGATCTCTGTGCAGCTGGTTGGCGTCTACCTGGTCTTCGCCAGCCTCATCGTTCCGGGGCTCGCGGTGCGTAACTATCCGGAGTCGCGCCGACTGCCATTTGCCTATGTTGTCGGGGTTGCGGGATATGGGGTTGGCCTCTCATTGTCCACGGTGTACGACCTGCCATCGGGTGCATTGATCGTGTGGTGCCTCGCGCTGTTGGCGATTGCCGTGTATGCGGTCGGGCCGTCAGCCGCGAAGGACCAGGGCACTGATGTCGTGGTGCCCTCTGAAACGGGAGGCTGAGACCGGCATTTTCGCTTGCACCCAGTGCCTGAGATCGTAAAGCGCGCTCAGTCAGATTCGTGTCAGCTTGCGGTCAGGGTCACGACAGCAATGGAGGCTATGCTTCGCGCTCGCGAACCGAACACTGCCTCATCGATGAATCTGTACGAAGCCACACGTGGAAACAGTGCGCCGGTCGCCGTGCCACCGCAGTCTCCGGGTTTTCTGAAACCCGGGCGTCACCGAAAAAGATTGGGAGCCATTTGCATTCTGTTGGCAACCGTAAGTCTATTGCAGCGACCGGCGCAGGCCGCAGCCACAACCGGACCACCACTCACGCTTGCTGAGACGCTGCGTATCGCAGGCGAACGCAATCGTGACTTGCGACTCACTGAGGTTGCGGTCCGGGCGGCAGAGGCGGCCGCCATTACCGCGGGAGCCGCGCCGAACCCCAACCTGACGCTGCAAACCACCAACATCAATCCGCGCGCCGGTGTCGGCGCTGGCAGCCTCAATGAAAAAACCGTTGACTCCACCATTCGCCTGGATCAACTTGTCGAACGCGGCGGAAAGCGCGAACTGCGGTCGCGAAACGCAGATCTTCTCGCGCATGCAAGCCGCTTCGATGCTGCACAGGCACGGCGCGCGCTCATCCTTGCGGTCAGCATCGCCTATTACGACTTGATTGCGGCCCAGAGAAAGGTGGATGCCGCCACTGAAACCGCGACGCTGTTCGACAGCAGCTTGCGCGCGGCGGAAAAACGCAAGTCTGCGGGCGACATGGCAGGTGCGGAGGTGGAGCGGCTTCGCGTGGACCGGTTGCGCTCGCAGAACGACGCGCGCCAGGCAGAGGCGGATCTTGCTCGCGCGGGTCTGGCGCTCAACTTGCTGATGGCCACGCCTGCCAGCGCTGCTCCGCGGGCGTCGGACGATTGGCCGGCACTGGAAGAGCCAGGCACAGGAGACATCGAGGAGGCGGTGGAGCGGCGCCCAGATATCGTCGCGGCGCGCACACGGGTCGAGGCGGCTCAGGCCGCATCGCGCCTGGCGCAGGCGGCAAACACGCGCGATGTTACCGTCGGCATTCAATTCGAACATTACCCCGTGAGCGCAACCAACGCCCAGGGCACCGGCAATAGCGTTGGCATTGCGCTCCAGATACCGCTCTTCACGCGTTATCAGTTTCAGGGCGAGATTCGCAGCGCGGTCGCGGGACTGGAGCAGGCCCGTGAAAATCTTGACCGCCTACGCGAAATCGCGCTGGCCGATGCACTCCGCTCGCGCAGCGACCTGGCTGCGGCGGCTGACCGCCTGCGCCGTTCGCGCGACGAATTACTGGTGGCGGCACGCAAATCAATGGACGCGGCCGAGTATGCGTTCCGTAACGGCGCAACCAGCGTAACCGACGTTCTGGATGCACGCCGGACCTGGCGTGCCATTCAGATCGATGCAATCACTACGCAAGCCGACTATGCAAAGGCGCTGGCCGCATGGCACGCCGCACAGCCGGTGCAAGCGTCAACAGACCAAGGCGAAAAATGAAGCGCATGTCGAAAGCAGCGTGGGCGGCGTGCATCGCAGCGGTCGTGGTCGCTTCGGTGCTCGGGATGCGGGCCGTGGCTTCGCACGGGGCGGCATCTGTGGCGGCGCCGGCCAGTGCGGCACCGGCTTCGGAACCGGGCGTTGTGCAGTTCCCGGCCAATGCGCCCCAACTGTCGTCGTTGCGTGTTGTAACCGCGGCGGCGACGCCCATGCCAGTCGCGGAGCCAGTCAATGGCCGCATCACCTACGATGAAAGCCGCACAGCGCGTATCAGTTCCCCGGTGCTTGGCCGGGTGCTCGCCTTGCGCGCCGAGGTTGGCGATCATGTTGCCCGCAATGCGCCGTTGCTCGAACTGGACTCGCCCGACCTCGCCAGCGCCGACGCTGACTGGAGCAAGGCGCAGGCGGACGAGGTCCGCAAGCGGCTTGCGTTCGAGCGTTCACGCAACCTTTTTGCCAACGAAGTCATCGCGCGCAAGGATTTCGAGCAGGCCGAAGCAGAGTACCGGCAGTCGTCGGCGGAAACCCAACGAACGCGACTGCGGATGAAGAACCTGCAATCAACTGGTCGGGAGAACGGGCGCTTCGCCCTTAAGTCGCCCATCGCCGGCGTGGTGGCGGACCGCCAGGCCAACCCCGGCATGGAGGTGCGGCCGGACCAGCCGAACCCCTTGTTCGTGGTGACCGACATTGAACACCTGTGGGTCGTTGCCGATGTGCCGGAACGCAGCATCGGCAACATCAAGCCGGGGCAGCCAATTTCGATCGAGACCGACGCCTTTGCAGGCGAGCGCTTTGCTGGCACGGTCGATCGCGTGGGCGTGGCGCTCGACGCGGCAACCCACCGCCTCCAGGTTCGCTGCAGCATGCCCAATCCTAGCCGCCGCTTGCGGCCAGAAATGTTTGCGCGCGTCGCCTTCCTGACCAGCGCCGACCATCGCGCCGTACAGCTTCCCAACACCAGCCTCGTGGTAGACGGCATCTATAGCCACGTCTTCGTCGAAACCAAACGCGGGCGATTTGAGCGGCGGCGCGTTCGCGTGGCACTCAAGGGCAATTCAAACAGTTATATCGACGCTGGTCTCGCTCCAGGTGAGCGAGTCGTTACCGAGGGCGCGCTGCTGCTGAACGCTGAGGTGGCGGGCAATGCTCGATAAGCTCCTCGACTTCGCACTTACCCAGCGGGTCTTCGTACTGGTGCTGGTGGCCGCGCTGGCACTGTTTGGCGTGCGCGCGCTGAACCAATTGCCGATCGAGGCATTTCCCGACGTGCAGGACGTGCAGGTTCAGATCGTCACGCAGTATCCCGGCCAGGCGCCCGAAGAGGTTGAGCGTACGGTCACTTTGCCGATTGAACGCGAGATGAGCGGCGTGCCACGCCAGACCCAACTGCGCTCCGTCAGCATTACCGGACTCTCGGTCGTGACGCTGACTTTCTCGGACGGCACGGATGACTATTTCGCGCGGCAGCAAGTGCTGGAAAAGCTGCAAACGGTGAACCTGCCGAACGGTATTCAGCCTGGTCTCGCTCCACTGACCACTGCGGTCGGCGAGATCTTCCGCTACGTGGTCGAAGCCCCTCCTGCAATGTCTCAAAACGAAGTGCGTTCCTTGCAGGACTGGGTAATCCGTCCCGGGCTGCGCATCGTTCCCGGGGTGGCTGACGTAGTGAGTTTCGGCGGCACGGTGACGGAATACCAGGTGCGGGTAGACCCCTTTGCGCTCAAGCGCTACGGCATAACCATCGACCAGGTCGGCACAGCGCTGACGAACAATAGCGCCAACTCCGGCGGTGGCGTGGTCCGCCGTGGCGACGAAGCGCTGGTCGTGCGCGGCATCGGCATTTTCTCCAGGATCGAAGACATCGGCCAGGCGGTAATCACGGCGCGCGGCGGTAAAACCATATTGGTGTCCGACGTGGCCCAGGTCGAAGTAGGCAACAAGCCACGCTCAGGCATCGTGGCCTTCGATGGCAATGACAGCGTAGTCGAAGGCGTCGTCCAGATGACAAAGGGCGGCAATGCCGCCAAGGTGATTGCGGACGTCAAGGAGCGCGTGGAGCAGCTTAACGCGAGGCTGCCGGCCGGTGTGAAGCTGCGTGTCATTTACGACCGCACTGAATTGATCGACAAGACAGTACACACCGTTGTGGAAAACCTGCTGGTCGGCGCGGCGCTGGTCATCGGCATATTGCTGATTTTTCTGCGCAACTGGCGTGCGGCACTGATTGTCGCCACGGTGATCCCGCTTTCGCTGCTATTCGCCTTCATCATGCTCGACCTTAAGGGCATCCCGGCCAATCTCATATCGCTCGGCGCCGTGGACTTTGGCATCATCATTGACAGCGCCGTGGTTTTGGTCGAAGCGCTAATGGTCCAGCTGGCTGCAAAGAACTTCGATGCTTCGATGGCGCAGGCTGATAGTGGTTGGCGCATGCAGGTCCTCAAGGACACCGCGCTTGAGTTGGGCCATCCGATCCTGTTTTCCAAGGCCATCATCATCGTGGCTTTCATTCCCATCTTTACGTTCCAGCGCGTGGAAGGGAAGATATTTTCGCCGGTAGCACTCACGCTCAGCTTCGCGTTGCTGGGTGCGGTACTGCTGACCATGACGCTGGTGCCAACGCTGCTGGCGATGACCATGCAGCGCCACACACTGGAAGAAAAACACAATCCCTGGATGCATGCGATCCAGGAGCGTTACCAGAGGGGACTTCGCTGGGCCGGTGGGCACGCATTCGTTGTAGCAGCGGCGTCAGCCGGAGTGCTGGTCGTTGCCCTGCTCGGCGCGCCATTGCTCGGCAGTGAATTCCTGCCGAAACTTGACGAGGGCAATATCTGGCTCACGGTCACACTGCCGACCTCGAGTTCGCTGGAAACCACCAAGCAGACCGAGCGCACGATCCGCGCAATGATGCAAGGCTACGGCGAGGTAGGGCATATCATTTCGCAGGTGGGTCGTCCAGACGATGGCACCGACCCCAAGGGTGTGAACAACATTGAAATGCTGGCGGACCTCAAACCGCGCAACACATGGCGTTTTCATGACAAGGAGGCGCTTGTGGCCGACATGTCGCAGCGCATACGTACCTTGCCCGGTGTGCCGACCAACTTCTCGCAGGTAATCGAGGACAACGTTGAAGAGTCACTGTCGGGCGTGAAAGGGGAAATCGCCGTCAAGATATTTGGGCCAGACCTTGAAATCCTTGCGCAGAAGAGCGAGCAGATCGCTGCGATCATTGCCGGCATTCCAGGCGCTACCGATGTCGCGGCAATTCGCATCGGTGGCCAAAGTGAATTGGACATCGTGCTCGCCCGCGACCGCGTGGCGCGGCTTGGAATCAGCATCGCTGACGCGAATGCGGCGATACAGGGGGCGTTGGCCGGGACAGGCGTCAACACCTTCTTCGAGGGCGACAGGCGATACGACATCGCTGTGCGGCTGCAGGAGGCCTATCGTGATTCAATCGATGGCATCTCAGCTGTCCAGGTGAATTTGCCGAACGGCGCCGGCACGGTAAGTCTTGGCGACATCAGCAATATTCAGGTCAGGCAAGGGGCGGCCCGCATTAGCCGCGAAGCGGGCGGGCGCAACGTTTCGGTCAAGGCCAATCTGCGAGGACGCGATCAGGGCAGTTTCGTCGATGAAGCGCAGCGCAAGGTGCGCGAGCAGGTCCACCTGCCGCCGGGCTACCAGATAACCTGGGGCGGCCAGTTCGAAAACCAGCAACGAGCCGTCAAGCGTCTGCAGGTGATCGTGCCGATCACGGCGCTATTGATTTTCTCTTTGCTGTTCTGGACCTTCCGCTCCGTGCGGCGGGCCATGCTGGTCCTTCTCATCGTACCGTTCTCGTTAATCGGCGGCATCGCGGGTCTCGCGCTGGTAGGCCTGCATTTTTCGGTCTCCGCAGCGGTCGGGTTTATCGCAGTCGCCGGTATCTCGGTGCAGAACGGCGTCATCATGCTTGAGAAAATTGTCGAACTGGGTCGCACAGCGTCCGGCTCGGATTTCGAGTGCGCGGCGGAAGGTGCGGCATCCCGGCTGCGTGCCATTCTGATGACAGCGCTGATGGCCGGGCTTGGCCTGTTGCCGGCGGCGCTCTCGCACGGTATCGGCTCCGAAACGCAGCGTCCTTTCGCCGTGGTGATCGTTGGCGGGATCATATCGGCGACGTTCTTCACCTTGATGCTATTACCGCTGGCCTACCCGTATTTTGCCGACCGCCGCGGGGCCGGGGTCGCTGCTGCGTAGGGGCACGCCCGTCGTCTACGGCATGCTGTGCCGAGTCAGCTCCGCCGCGGTCGCACGCTTCGCACTGTTCTGAGATCCTGCGAAATGCCGGGCGGCAGCAGTTTCAGGAAGAAGTGCATGAGCAGCGGCACGATAATGAAGTCGTCGGCAATGCCAACTACCGGAATAATGAAATTGAACGGCGCCAGCGCGTAAATCCCCAGCGCAATAGTTGCCGGAAGCAGCCAGCGAGGACGCTCCGGATGGTTCAGAGCAAACCACAGCATGCGCAAATCCGATTTTCCAGTGCGCCAGAAAAAGAAAAGTTTTTTCATGTCAGTACCTCAGGTGAGGTGGCTCAGAAAAGGAATATTCGGGCGGATCGGCGAATCGCAATAGCGAATTTTCCGTTGCTTTATTTCTTCTGTGCTTTCGGTTGCGACCCGGAATCGAAACGTGACTCGAGCAAGTGCAGCGCGTCGCGCAACGCGTGCAGCCGGTCTTGCGGAATGTCGCCGAAGTTCCGCTCGATGAACGCGGCTCGTCGCGGCAATCCTTTCTCAACCTGAAGCCGGCCCTTGCCGGTCAGACTCACCTGGGTCATGCGCTTGTCCTGCGGGTCATCTCGCCGAGCTATCCAGCCCAAAGTTTCGAGTGCGGAGAGCTGACGCGAAAGCGCGCCCGCATCCATGTGCGATGCTTCGCCAAGCTGGCGCTGGGTGCATGGGCCGCCAAGAGTATAGAGATGCAAAAGAACGCGCCAGCGTGGAAGGAAGTGGCCAACCTCTTTCTCATACGCGGCCATGAAGGCGCGATAGGTGCGCCCCAGTTGCTGCAGCACCTGCAGCTGCTCAGTCGAGTCCGTCATGCGGGCGTTCTCCAGAGTTCATGCGCAAGGTCGTTAGCCTTTCCGTTCGTCATTCCGTCAGTCATTCCATCGGGCGCGGCGGCGCCGCGTCCCTGCGCTTCCGGAGATGCAATCTGGGCACGCGGCGCATCTGCAACAGGGCCAGCACAGCGACGCCAATCGACAGCATTTGCCCGACGTGGATGGAGGAAACCAGCGACTCGCGAGCCGCCTCGATCAGGACCAGCCCTTGCTGCCCCAGCGCGTCGAGTTCGGCCACGAGCTTGCCTTGCGCCGCCTTGTTGATGAGGACTTGTGGATCGTTCAGGCGCGGCAGCCATTGGGCCGCATGCGCCACGTCCAGCGTGTCGCGCACGCGACTTACATACAAGTGATTGACCAGCGTGCCAACCAGCGCCGTTCCAAGCATGCCGCCTACCATGCGCAGGGACTGGATCATTGCAGTGGCGATGCCAAGGTTCGCGCGCCCGGCAATCTCCTGGGTAAAGATGGTGAGATTCGGCAGTACCAGGCCGAGGCCAAGCCCGCTGCACAGCATGTAAAGCACCATGACCGCCTGCGGTGTGGACTTGTGCAGCGTGGTGATGCCGACAGCCGACACGACGAGCAGGATGAGGCCGGCGTAAAGGATCGAAGCGGGATTGGCGACGGTCGTGAGAAGCCGGCTGTTTGCGATCGAGGCGAGCGTTACGCACAGGACCAGCGGCGTAATCAACAGGCCGGCCGCATTCGGCGAGAGGCCAAAGCCGCCCTGCAACAGCAGCGGCATGTAGAACAACAGCGAAAACATCATGAAGCCCATCATGACCGACAACGCGAAGAGCGACGCCAGCGCCGGATTGCGGAACATTTCCAGAGGCAGCACCGGGTTGGCGGCGCGCCTCTCACAAAAATAGAGTCCAACAAAAGCGGCAATGCCAGTCGCTCCCAGCAACGCCATGCCGGGACTCATGCCATGCCCTGGCAGCATTTCCACCAATAGCTGCAGGCTGCCAAGGGAAGCGGCCAGCAGCAGCGCGCCGAGCCAGTCAAGCTTCATCGGGCCTTCATGCCTGTTATGGCGGATCAGTGGCATGTGGCGCCAGACGAAGTAGACGCCGAGCGCGCCGATAGGGAGATTGACGTAAAAGATAGAGCGCCAGCCGGCGAATTCGGTGAGGAAGCCGCCCAGCGACGGGCCCACGGCGTTGGCGATACCGAAAGAGGAACTGATCAGTATCTGCCAGCGAAGTCGTACATGCGGTTCGGGGAAGAGGTCCGGCACCGAGGCAAAGGCGGTGCCTACCAACATGCCGCCGCCGATGCCTTGCACAGCCCGCGCAAGCACAAGAAACAACATGCTGTTGGCCATGCCGCAAAGGGCGGAGCCCAGCGTGAAAATGATGATCGACGCCATCACAAAATACTTGCGCCCGAAATAGTCACCGAGGCGGCCAAAGATTGGCACGGTGATAACCGAGGCGAGCAGGTAGGACGTAGCGACCCAGGCGTACAGATCGAACCCCTTAAGCTCCGCCACCACCGTGGGCAGCGCTGTGCCGACCACCGTCTGGTCAAGTGCCACCAGCATCACGACGAAAAACAGTCCGAGCATGGCAAGCAGGGACTCGCGGAAGGAGCGCTCCTGCGCCACGACTGCGGGCGCGACGGGTTCGGGGGATGCGGCGGGTATGGCTGACGCGGCCGGTGGGGCCGACGCGTCACAGATGTGGTCTCTAGGCAAGGCGGGGAAAGTGCAGAATCGTTGACATGTCAATGAGCTTAGCCAACGATCGTTGCCATGTCAACGATTGCGCTGGCAACGTTAGCGGGTGTCACTCAGCCGGCGTTGATCAGAGAGCATGAATCCGGAGCATGAATTCCGGAGCATGAATCGGAGAACACGCATCGGAGAACTCGAACCGTAGAGCATGAATCAGACGACGAAATTGCGAGGCGGTCGTCGTAAAACGTGAACGTCCTAAAATTTCTCGTGCTCGCCCAGGAAGCGCCATTGACCGCTCGGCAAGCCCGCCATGGGGATGCGTCCAATACGAATGCGCTTGATCGAGACGATGGAGAGTCCGACCTTTTCGCAAAGATGTGGAATCAGCCGGGACGACGCGGCCTTGAACGCAAAACGAAGCCGCGTTTCGTTTTGCCAGCTCGCCTTCACCGATACCGGCTTGCCATTGAAGTTGTGGGTCTGGTTGAGCATTTCCAGCCCGTCGGGTGAGATCTTCCCGCCAACTTCGGCAACGTATTCCTGCTCGATCCGGGCAGCGTCATCGACCAGCTTGCGACGCACCCGCCAGTCCTGCGTAAAAACCAGCAGGCCGCTATCGGCGCTGTCGAGCGGGTCGGTCAGGCCGAGCCCGGCAAGGTGGCGCTTCAAGAAGCGAAGGCCCGAGCGGTCCTCGGCAAACTGGCTGTCCGGCGTGACAAGCGTTGCTGCCTCGGCCGCGGCAATGCCTGCGGGTTTGTGAAGCAGGATCGTCACCTGTTCGGCGGGCGCCAGGCTCGCCGTAGGGAGTATTGCGATCACGGCTTCGGGCTCCACCCGCAAGCCAGGTTCTTCAACGACGGCACCGTCAACCGTCACGGCGCCGCCCTCGATCAGTTGCGTGGCCTCTCCGCGTGAATATCCAAATAGTTCAGCCACGCGTTTGGCGAGTCGGACGGTTTCAGTCATGGTGCGCACTCACTCTAAAAAGGACAGGCATTGTAGCTGCGCAGGAGCGTTCGCGGCAGAAGAACCGGGGTCGCAATGCTTCCCCTGAGCGTCTACCGCGGATGCTAATGGCAGCAAAGCTTCTTACTGGAACGCGACCTCCGCAAAACTGCGCAGTTTTCGGCTATGCAGCTTGTCCACGCCCTGGCGCCGCAGCAGGTCAATGGCGCGAATGCCGATGCGCAAATGCTGGTCGATTCGCTCGCGATAGAACTGGTTCGCCATGCCGGGCAACTTGATCTCGCCATGCAAGGGCTTGTCGCTTACACATAGCAACGTGCCGTATGGCACCCGGAAGCGGAAGCCGTTAGCCGCAATGGTGGCGCTTTCCATATCAAGCGCCACGGCGCGGCTCTGGCTGAATCGGCGCTCCGGCGTGCGATGCGGCAGAAGCTCCCAGTTGCGGTTGTCGGTACTGGCGACGGTCCCGGTGCGCATGATGCGCTTGAGCTCAAAGCCGGTGAAACGCGTAACGTCCGCGACGGCCGCTTCCAGCGCGACCTGCACTTCGGCCAGTGGCGGAATTGGCACCCAGAGCGGCAGATCCTCGTCCAGCACATGGTCTTCGCGGACATAGCCGTGCGCGAGCACATAGTCACCAAGCTGCTGGGTATTGCGCAGGCCTGCGCAGTGACCCAGCATTAGCCACGCGTGTGGGCGCAGCACGGCAATGTGATCGGTAATGGTTTTTGCATTGGCCGGACCAACGCCAATATTGACCATCGTGATGCCGCTGCCGTCCTCGCGCACAAGGTGGTATCCCGGCATCTGCGGCATGCGCGGCGGCGCAGTGCCAAGTTCGTCACCAGGTTGTGGCGCTTCGCCGGCCCGACGGGTCACAAGGTTCCCCGGCTCAATAAAGGCGATGTACTGTTCTTCGTCCGGCGAAGCCGGCGCGTCTGGGGCGCGGTTCATGATTGCATGGCCCAGCCGGACAAACTCATCGATGTAGAACTGGTAATTGGTGAACAACACGAAATTCTGGAAGTGCTCCGGCCCCGTGCCGGTGTAGTGCCGTAGCCGCTGCAAAGAGTAGTCCACCCTCGGCGCCGTGAACAGGGCCAGCGGAAGCGCCGCGCCCGGTGCCGCCTCATAGGTGCCATTGGCGATGCCATCGTCCATGGCGGCAAGGTCTGGCAGGTCAAACAGATCACGCATCGCGAGGCGTCGTTCGCTGCTCATGCTGCCTTCAATATGGTCATTCTCGGCAAAAGAAAAATGCACGGGAATCGGCTGCGAACTGGTTCCCACTTCAATCAACACCTGCTGGCTGCCGCCGTGGTTTTTCAACAGCAGGCGGAACTGCTCGCGATAGTAGTTTCCAAAAAGATCGGGCCGGGTGATGGTGGTTTCGAAGGTGCCAGGTCCTGCAACAAAGCCGTACGAACGGCGCGAATCGGCGCGCGCGACCGTGTCGGTATGCACCCGAACGAAGGGGTAGTACGCACGCACCCGGCTGGCGAAATTTTCGCCGCTGACGAAGCCTTGCAAATGAGAGCGCAGATGATTGATGCTCGAATCGTAGATAAGGCGCAGTTGTTCGAGCGCAGCGGCCGGATCATCGAAGCGGGCCGGAGAAATGAAATTGGGCGTCAACACCTTGCAGCTCCTGGGAAAGGAAGTCCGGGACAACCGGCTGGCCGTCACTTCTATTGTAGCGGCGTGAAGTTACCGCCGCGTTGCATCACGAGGCGATCTCGGCCTGAAGAACGTGTAGTGGGACCCATTGTCCCGAAACCGAGTTCTGGATGTTGCGCGGGCTCGCGACAATCGGTAGCCCATCGCCGGGCTCAAGTTGTCCCAACTCCCTACTGGATCCTTGCCGGACATGCGAACGCGCCGCCCGCAAGCCGCTCATTGCCGGAGAACGGTCTGAAGCCATAAGCATTGCCCGGTGCGCCGTCCTCGCCATGCAGCCTGCCCAAGACCATACCCCGACTGTCCAGCAGGATCCTGTCCCCCTGATCCGTGCCCGTTCCAAAAGCAAGGTACAGATCCCTTCCAGACCTTCTTCTTCTCTCTACCTTCGCAAGGGAAACGCTCTGGAACTGCGTTTCCAGGGTCTGGCGAACAGGCTCCGGGAGAAGCGCCGTATCGATGATCTGCGTGGTCGGCGGTGAAAAATCGGCATCGCATCCGAGGGCGAATACGGTGGCCGCAAGGGCCGCGATTGCTGACCCGCGCTGTGACAGGTGGGACATGGCGCTCTCCTTCGCTTGGCCCTGCCACCATATGAAAGCGGCAGAAGGCCTTGCTACGTAGAGAAGTCTACGTCATGTAACGAATATTACAAGTTATTGTTGGGGTGCCGCTGCTTTCGGGAACTGCATAACCGATTCACGTCTTGAAGCAAGCCTGCCCAAACGATCTTCAGGGCGCGGGCTGTTTTCCCGCCCGTCTCGCCGTCCGGCACCAAGCCTTTGTCGACCTGGAACGCGCGCACCGCCGCCGCGGTTTGTGGCCCGTACGCGCCATCAATCGGTCCCGGCGACAAGCCAAGCGCCTTCAAGGCACGCTGGATTGCCTTTACCTGCGCCCCGGTCACGGGCGGCTTCTTTTCCCGAATCACCAGGCCCGGTGCGGCAACCCGAACGGCTTCTCCACTGCTTGGCTCCAGCCCGGGCGCGAGAATGCCGAAGTCCCAACGCCGATGCGCAAGCACTGAGCGCACGACGCCATGCTTGCGGTCCATGGCTTCGACCGTGCTGCCATCGCCGCCTGAAATAACGATGTGTCCGGTGGCGCCCGGTCGCGGCAAGCGCAGCAGAAAGGCTCCGGGCGTTCCTGCGGCGACTTCCACGGGAATCGTGCTCTTGCTGGTCCTTGCGTCGTCGCCCCAGTACCCCGTGTAGGCGTCGGCAGCATCCGGATCGCCGCCTCGCGGGCGGCAACCGAAGAGTTCGCCGGTTACCTGATACAGGCACCATGATGCGAACTCGGCGCAGTCCCACGGGCCCTTCCATGCCGCGTTGGACATCGGCACCGGTGTGCCGAAAACATAGCGCTCGCCGATGTGTTTCGACGCGAGCTTTACCACTTCGCTTCCGTTCGGCATTGGGCCCTCCCTGAGAGCCCAGTGTAGGGCTTAGGGGCTAGCCGGTAACACGCCTGGCACATAAACAATTGCGTGCAGGTCGGTGCGGAGCGATGCAAATCATGCTCCAGGTCTGCGGCGGTCAGGGGGCAGGAGGTCAAGAACCTTTCAGGCGCAGATCATGAACTTACCGCCCGCACCGCACCGCCAGCGCCCACTGCCGCGGTCGCCCGGCTGCAGCGACCGCAACGGACTGAGCGTATCAAGTCCAAGCAGCACGTGGCGCGACGCTGACTGAATCAGCGGCCCTTTTCCGGGAATGGCAAGGGCTTGTCGGCGGGTGAGGATTCTTCGCCCAGGCTAAGCAGCATCGCCACCGTGACATAGGTGCCGCTGACTGCGACCAGGTCCACCAGCTGCTGCTCGCCAAGCACTGCCTTGGCTCGATTGAACAGCGCATCGCTGATCTCATGGTTCTTGCTTAGCTCCATGCACACGTCATAGACAACCTCTTCGTCCGGCTGCATGTTCCTCGGCCGAATATTGGCCTTCAGATCGTCGGCCACCGAGGCTGGCAATCCTGCCTTCAAGGCGAGCGGGTAGTGCGCATACCACTCCACCTGCGAGGTCCAAAGGCGCCCCTGGATCAGAATGGCGAATTCATTGAGGCGCTTGGGAAGCGAGGTCTCAAAACGCAGGTAGTCCAGCAAGCGTTTCATGCGGTCCGCGAATACGGGACTGCGGAGCATCACGTTATAGGGACCAGCCAGTCCAACGCTGGAAATGGCAACGATTTCCTTGGCGAGTGGAACTGACTGCGGCGGCAGGTTTTCCATGGTCAGTTGCGGAAAACGCTTCGGCTTCGGGGCGCTTGCAGCCGGCGTTTGTGCAATTGCCAGCACGCTGAACGCAGATAGTGCGATAGCGACAATGACGCGTGACGAAGTATGTGAGCGGTGAAGCCGTGACCTTGCTGGCATGTTGTTCTCCTCCGGTTATGTTTTTTTGGAACCTGACAGGCCCCGGGAGCACTCTAACAGACAATAATTTGGCTCGGCCGACGCGTTGACCCATGGTTTGTGTGGCCCGGGTGCATGCGCCGGCCCGCATGCTCGGCCCTGATGCTTGCCTGCTGGACCCGTAGCCGCCATGGCGACGCAAGGTGGCGTGACAAAAGCTCACGCTGCATGAATTTTTCTCGATTGGAGCGGACGCACCACGTCGTCATACTGCTCACACTTTCCAGTCCGTCCGACAGAAGCCGCCACACGAGGAGACCCCAGTGAAACGCTCCAGCCAATCCCGCAGGCCATTCACGAGCAAGGCGCTGCACCAATGAAAGCCGCGCCATTCGACTATTTCCGCGCAGCCGACCTCGACCATGCGCTCGACCTGCTGGATCAGCACGGTTTCGATTGCAAATTGATCGCCGGTGGCCAAAGCCTGGTGCCAATGATGGCCATGCGCCTCGCCCGCCCCGCAATACTGATAGACATCAATCGACTCGACGTCCTCAAGTCGCTGCAGGTCGGCCCTGAATCGGTGACGATGGGCGCCGCCACCCGGCAGCGCGATGTGGAAGACAACGCGCCGCTGCATGAATCCCTGCCGCTGGTGCGCGAAGCGCTGAAGTGGGTCGGCCATACCCAGACCCGCAATCGTGGCACGGTCGGCGGCAGTCTCGTCCATGCGGATCCTTCCGCGGAGTTGCCGCTGGCCGCAGCGGTGCTGTGCGCTACGGCGCGCGTACGGAGCAAGTCACAAGGCGAGCGACGCGTTGCCGCGGCAGACCTCTTCGTCGGCCCGATGGCATCGGCCGTGAACGAAAACGAATGCCTGACCGACATTGAGTGGCCGGTCTGGTCCGGCCCCGGCGTGGTCGCGGTGTTTGACGAAGTCGCCATGCGGCACGGCGACTTCGCCATGGCGTCCGCGGCATGCCAGCTCCAGATCGATGAGGCGGGCATCTGCCGCCGCGCCGCATTCGGACTGGGGGGTGTCGACGGCACGCCGCGCGCTTTCCCGAAGCTTGCGGCGCAATTGATTGGCAAGCGGGTCAATGCCGAACTGGCACGCGAACTGGCCCATGCCGCCACCCGCCTGGTTGAGCCAGGGTCGGACATGCATGCCGACGCCGAGTATCGCCGCCATCTTGGCGCAGTCCTGCTGTCGCGCGTCCTGTTACGCGCCGGCAGCGGCAAGCGTCTTTCGCATTAACGCCGACGGAGCCCCAATGTCCAACGATTTAGTACGTGTAGAAATAAAAGTGAACGGCATCGTCCAGCCGCGCCTGGTTGAGGCGCGCACGACGCTGGTTGATTTCCTGCGCGAGAACCTCGCGCTGACAGGCACCCACGTCGGATGCGAGCATGGCGTCTGCGGCGCATGCTCCGTCCTTTTGAACGGCGATCCGGTGCGGTCCTGCTGCATGTTTGCGGTCCAGGCCGACGGCATGTCGGTGACGACCGTCGAGGGGCTCTCGCCCGAGCGCGGCAAACTGTCGACAATGCAGGATGCCTTCTGCGAAAAGCACGCTTTGCAATGTGGATACTGCACCCCGGGCATGCTGGTCGCATGCCATGCGCTGGTCGAAAAAACGCCGCGTCCGAACGAAGCGCAAATTCGCGAAGCCATCGGTGGCAACCTGTGCCGCTGCACCGGCTATCAGCAGATCGTGGACGCCGTGAAATATGCAACGGGCCAAGCGGCGGGAGAAGCGGATCATGGCTGAAACCAAATTCAAGTACATCGGGCGTCCGCGTCGCGCGGTCGAGCACAGACGCTTTGTGGTCGGCAATGGCCGCTTCGCCGCTGACATCCAGCTCCCCGGACTGCTGCATGTCGCGATCGTGGCCAGTCCCTACGCAAGCGCCAGGATTGTTTCAATCGACGCCACCGCCGCGCTTGCCATGCCCGGCGTGCACGCCGTCGTAACCGGCGAAGAATTGCGAAGCCAGATAGACCCGGCCTTGCCAGGCGTTCACGCGCCCGCCGTGCCGCGTTATCCGCTGGCCTACGACGTCGTCCGCTATTCCGGCGAATGGGTAGTCGCAGTGGTTGCCGAGTCTCGCGCGCTGGCAGAGGATGCAAGCGAGTTGATCGAGATCGACTATGAGCCACTGCCACATGTCGTCGATCCAGAAATCGCGTTCGGCCCGGACGCGCCACTGGTCCATCCAACGCATGGCCAGAATGTGATCTTCCACCGCAAGTTTGTATGGGGCAGCGTCGACCAGCACTTCGCCGAGTCGGAACATGAGTTGTCCTATCGCGTGCGCTGGGCTCGCAGTTCCACCGTGCCGATTGAAACCTTTGCGGTTACCTGCGCCTGGAATGACTCGACCGGAATCCTGGACGTATGGGCTTCGATCCAGATGCCAAAATTCCCGGACCAGATGGCGAAGTGCCTGCGCCTGTCGGGCAATAGCGTTCGAGTGCACTTCGACGTGGACGTTGGTGGCAGCTACGGCGTCAAGCGCGGACTCAAGCACTCATTGTTGGTGGGCTACCTGGCGCGCAAAGTCGGCCGCCCCGTACGTTTCATCGAAGACCGCCTCGAAAACATGCGCGGTGGCGACATGCAGGGCCCAGACCGGATCTTCGACGTCACGCTTGCCTTCAACGGCAATGGCGTTATTCGTTCCATGCGGATGCGGGCCCTGGACGATGTCGGCGCCTATGCCGGCCGCTCGCCGCTTCAACTCGGCAAGCCAGTTGGCGCCATTGTGGGGCCGTACCGCATTGCCAGCGTTGAATACGAGGCAATCTCGGTTATGACCAACAAGACGCCACAGGAGGCGGTGCGCGGCTTCGGCCAGGCGCCAACCAACTATGCGATCGAAAGTGGTATCGACAAGGTGGCGCGTTTCCTTGACATGGACCGGATTGAACTGCGCCGCCGC
The DNA here is from genome assembly GCA_028292265.1 of Herminiimonas sp. Lineage (GTDB taxonomy): Bacteria > Pseudomonadota > Gammaproteobacteria > Burkholderiales > Burkholderiaceae_D > JAQGMR01. The sequence continues at coordinate 58,777 of JAQGMR010000050.1, read as the reverse complement.
AACCTGATCGGCAAGGAAGAATTTCCGTATCTGATCCCAAGCGGCACCCACTATGATTCGGGCGACTACGCCACCGTACTCGGCAAGGCACTGAATGCAGCATCGTACGACCGTCTGGTTGAGGAGCGCGACGCACTGCGAAAAGAAGGCATGCTGGCCGGTATAGGCATCTCGACCTGTCTCGAGCCGTCCGGCGGCAACTCCGCTTTCGAGCCGCTTTTCAATCCAAGAAATCCAACCACGACCTGGATGGATTCCTGCCTGGTGCGCATCGACCTTTCCGGCGCCGTAACTGCCTTGATGGGAACCTCAACCTCTGGCCAGGCACACGAAACGCTGGTCTCGACCGTGGTCGGCGAAGTGCTGGAACGCGAGCCGGATTCCATCCGCGTGCTGCATGCCGACTCGCTGAATGCACTGCCGTCCAACAGCCCGGTCGGCAGCCGCATGGCGATCATGCTGGGTGGCGCGGCGGCGGGTGCCGCAAAGATTTTGCGCGCCAAGCTGATTCGTATCGCCGCCCACGATTTGGGTGTAGCGGAATCCGAAGTACGCTATGAAGACGGCAACGTCCTGGTAAGCGCCGACCCGACACGCAAGCTGTCATGGGAAGCGCTGGTAGAGATTTCGCATCGCTTTTACCATCGCTTGCCGGAGGGCGTCGAGCCGGGCCTGCAGGAAAAGTTTGTATGGGAAGTGCCAACCGGCGGCGCCCTTCCAACGGAGGACGGACGGATCCAGATGTATCCGTGTCACTCGTTCGAGGCGCACGTGGTTCTGGTTGCCGTCGACCCCGAGACCGGGAAAACGGAAATCCGCCGCTACGTTTGCGGCCACGATTGCGGCGTGATGATCAGTCCGGACGTTGTGCATGGCATGGCCTACGGCGGCATCGCGCACGGGATCGGCGCTGCGCTAATGGAAAAATTTGCGTTCTCGGAGGAAGGCCAGCTACTCTCGGGCACCTTCATGGACTACCTTCTGCCGAGCTCGCAGGAAGTGCCTTCGATTACCATCGTTGATCACTGCACGCCGTCGCCACTGACCGAGTTCGGGCAGAAGGGCTCCGGCGAAGCGGGCTACCTTGGCGGCCCGGCGGCAATTGCCAGCGCCATTAACGATGCACTCGCCCCACGCAACCTGCGCATTGATGCCTTGCCCATGACGCCGCATGCAATCTGGCGCGTGTTGGGTGAAGTCGAACTGAACCAGATCGGAGAAAAAAAATATGCGTGACATGATTATTGACGTACATGCCCACTACCTGCCGCGGGCGGCCCTTGAACAATTCGAAGCAAACAAAAGCCGCTTCCCGTCGATTAACGTGACGAAGAGCGACGCGGGTTTTCGCCTGTCGTTTGCAGGCGGCGAGCTCACGCGGCCAGTTTCGCCCAAGCTGCAGGACTTGAACGAGCGCAAGCAATGGATGGACAAGAACGGCATCGACCATCAATTGGTGGGCGGCTGGCTGGACAGTTTTGGCTACGAGATTCCGGCCGAAGAAGGCGCTGCCTGGAGCCGTTACCTGAACCAGCATATGCTGGAAGGCTTGAAAGCCGAGCCGCGCTTTACCGCACTTGCCACGGTGCCGCTCCAGGACGGCAAGCTGGCCGCCGAAGTGCTGGATGAAGCATGGAAGCAGGGCTTCGGCGGCGCCATGATCGGCACCTTGCCGCACGGTCTATCTGGCGTGCTGGATGCCCCGCAGTTGGATCCTTTCTGGCAAAAGGCCGACGACCTGGGCGCTGCGATTTTCCTGCATCCGATGTTTGTGTGCGGCGAATCGCGTCTGGCTGACTTTGATCTGGTGAATGCCCTGGGCCGCGTTGTCGACACCTCCATCGCGGTTTCCCGGTTGCTCTTTTCAGGTCATTTGCTGCGCTATCCGCGCCTCAAGCTAGTGCTCGCGCATGGCGGTGCCATGCTGCCATTCGTGATGGGCCGACTGGAGCGCAGCCATGCGATTCATGGCAAGTATGCCGATCCGCGCAAGGGCTTTGAAGCCCTGTATTTCGATAGCGTTGTGTTTGACCACGACGTGTTGCGCCTGCTGTGCGACAAGGCCGGCGAAGGAAAGGTCATGCTCGGCTCCGACATGCCATTCCCGATCGGTGACCCGGAGCCGCGCCGTGTGATCGAACAAGGCGAGTATCTCGGCGCAGTGCAGCGTCGCGCCATGTTGAGCCAGACTGCGCAGCGCGTGTTCAGGGTTCGACCTGAGTAAGGCTGGTTTCAGGCTGGATCAAGGCCAAACAAATAGCATCGAACATCAACCCGGGTGCGGCCGATAGCTGATTGCATCCCGGGTATCCTCTTCAAAAAAAGGAATCCAATGATCTACGAACTAAAAAAATACGTACCGGCCGCTGGCAAGTCCGCTGCGCTGAAGGAGCGATTCGCGAAAGCCACCATGCCGATTTTTGCGCGCCTCGGTATCAACGTCGAGCACGTGTTCGAGAGCCCAGCGGAACCGGAGGCGTTGTACTACATCACCCGCTTCGAGACCGCTGAACAGCGCGATGCCGCATGGAAGGCATTCGGCGCGGACGCAGAGTGGAAGGCCGCCAAGGCCGCCAGCGAAACCGATGGCCCACTTCTGGGATCGCAGACCTCGGTTGAATTGCACCCCACCGCTTTTTCCCCGCGCAAATGAATAACGCCACCACCAGACTCGTACCCGGCTCGGCGGGCAAGCTTGCCGCGCATGTCATGGGAAGCGAGGGGGCGCCAGCCGTCCTGATGTCGCATTCAATCCTTGCCTCCAGCGCGATGTGGGAGCGCCAGGCCGCATTGCTTGCCAAGGCGGGTTTTTATGTGGTTGCCATCGACACCCGCGGCCATGGCGAGTCGGCCGCCGCGCCGGCACCGTACACCATGGACCAGCTTGCCGACGACGTCGTCGCCGTCATGGACGGGCTGGGCATCGACAAGGCGCATTACATCGGACTGTCGCTTGGCGGCATGGTCGGATTTGGTCTCGGAATCAACCATGGCGAACGCCTGCTTAGCCTCGTCCTGTGCGACGCGCGCGCTGACGCGCCGGCGCCATTTGCGGCGTTGTGGGATGAGCGCATCGCCGCCGCAAAAGACGGCTGCGTGGGCCTTGCAGAGTCGACCGCGTCGCGCTGGTTTGGCGCTGCGTTTCTCGCCGCGCATCCCGACATTGCAGACCAATTTCGCAACATGATTTCAAATACGTCGAGTGCTGGTTTCATTGGTTGCGCACGCGCCATTCAGGGTCTGGATTATCTCGGCGACGTGGAGAAAATCCGCACGCCCGTTACCCTTATCGTCGGCGCGAATGACCAGCCGCTGCCAGACGCGATGGCACACCTTCAAACTCGCATACCGGGCGCGCAACTTGAAATCATCCCGGGTGCAGGCCACCTTCCCAACATCGACCAGCCGGATGCTTTCGACGCGGCGCTTTTGCGTCACTTCGCGAAGTTTGCGCCGCGCTGAGCGGACACAGAGAGCAACATGGAAATTAAAGGCACACAAACAATCCCGGCGAAACGGACCGTGGTGTGGGACGCACTGAATGACCCGGAGGTACTGCAGAAATGCTTGCCGGGCTGCGAATCGGTCGAGCGCGTCAGCCCGGAGGAATTCCGGGTGCTTATAGCGGCCGCAATCGGCCCGCTGCGCGCCCGCTTTAAGGGAACGCTTCGGCTGACGGAAGCCAATCCACCAGCTTCGTGCGTAATGGTATTTGAAGGGCAGGGCGGCGCCATCGGGTTCGGCAAGGGTACCTCGACAGTGAATCTCGTCGAGTCAGCTGAAGGCACCGAACTCAGCTACACGGCAAATGCGCAAGTCGGCGGAAAGCTCGCGCAAGTCGGCTCGCGGTTGATCGACAATGTGGCACGCAAGATGTCGGATGATTTCTTCGCAGCCTTCAACAAACGGTTCAGCCCCGTGGAAGAGGCTCCTGTGGCCGAGCCGGCGCTGGCGCAATCGCAAATCCAGACGGCAGCAGAAGCCGGTGCTGTACCTGGTGAATCGGCGCAATCTGAAAAAGGGCAAGCCTCGCTGGCTAACCCGACGCATGCCGTTCCAGGAAGAGCGATGCCCACGACGTCTGCTTCGCGACCTGCTGCGGCGCCTGTGGCTGGTGCCGCATCCGGCGTCTACCTCGTGCCCGCATGGTGGATGAGCGTGGCCGCCGTCCTTGGCGCGGCGATTGCAATCGCCGCTGCGAATCTGATTCGCTAACTGTATTCTGTTAAAAACCTAATCACAAAAGGAGACACCGTGAAAACAATCGACCTCAAGCGTCGCGCCCTGTTGCTGGCAGGTGGATCGCTGGCACTTACCGGCCCAATGCTGGCTACCGCGCAGAGCAAGTACGTCAAGATCCTGGTCGGCTTTCCGGCCGGCCAGGCGACCGATACCGTGGCGCGCCTCATCGCCGAAAAGCTGACCGCTTCAACCGGTGTAAACCATATCGTTGAGAACAAGCCGGGCGCTGGCGGCAGTCTGGCAATGGGCCTGCTCGCGAAGGCACCCAAGGACGGAAGCGTGATGATGCTCACGCACATGTCGGCCGTCGCAACGACGCCGTTTGTGATTCGCGAGGCGCCCTATGATTCGACGAAGGATTTCGCGTCAGCCGGCTTGGTGGGTGACCTGCCGTTCATGCTCGTCTGCAACCCGTCCATGCCATTCAAGACCGTAAAGGAAATGGTGGCTTACGCCAAGGCGCACCCCGATGAGCTGACCAATGCCTCTTCGGGCAACGGCACCGTGTCGCATCTGGCGATGGAAGAATTCAAGCGCAGCGCGGGCATCAAGATCCGGCATATTCCCTACAAGGGCAGTTCCGCCGACCTGACCGACGTCATGGCCGGAAACTGCTCCATGGCGCTCGAAACCGCGACCTCGGTCCAGGGCTTCGTCCAGTCCGGCAAATTGCGCCTGCTGGGTGCCGGCACGCCAAAGCGCATGGACGCCCCGCTCAACGTGGCGACCATGGCCGAGCAAGGCTATCCTGACCTGACGGCCGCCACGTGGTTGATGTTTATTTACCCGGCCGGTACACCAAAGCCCATCGTGCAATCAACCTTTGACGCGGTCCACAAAATTGTGGGCGACCCGGTGCTGGCAAAGAAGATGGTCGGCTTCGGCTGCCTGCCGCGACTCTCGGACAGCCCCGAACAGGCGGACGCCTACATTCGTACCGAGTACAAGAAGTGGGGGGAGGTGGTCAAGCGCAGCGGCGTGACGCCAGACTGAGCCATCCAGGCAGGCTCTCGCCACATCGGCGACAGCCTGCCTCATCTCCTTCTGCAACAGTGCGTCCTGTAAAATCAGGTCGTGTCATGCGACAAGCATGCGCGTACACGGATTGAACCAGGATGAGCCGAAAACTACCCCCTTTGAATGCAGTGCGCGCCTTTGAGGCAGCGGCGCGCCACGTCAGCTTTACCAAGGCTGCAGAAGAGTTGCATGTGACGCATGGCGCGGTCAGTCGGCAGGTGGCGTTGCTGGAGGAATGGTTCGGCAAGGAGTTGTTCCGGCGCGCTGCTTCGCAGCTAACGCTTACCGATGCGGGCCGCACGTATCTGGTCGAGGTAACCGCCGTGCTCGACCGCCTCGCGGTTGCCTCCATGCATATCAAGGACCAGGCGCGACCGTCCGGCTTGCACATCAACGCACCGCCAACCTTCACCATGCGTTGGTTAATTGGGCGCATGGCGAGCTACCAGCGCAAGCATCCCAACGTCGAGATCCGGCTTACTACGTCGCTGGCCGCCGTCAATTTCCAGGAACACGGCTACGACGTTGCCATCCGCGGCGCACATTCACCGATCGACGGTTGCCATTCACTTGCCTTCATGACCGAGACCATTGCTCCGGTTTGCCACGTCGATTTGTTGAAGGGTCAGCGACATTTGCGGCCGGAGCAGCTGGAAAGCCAGACGCTCATCAGCTATGGCACCGAACCCTATGCATGGTCGGAATGGATGACTGCGGTAGGCATGGAAACCGTCACGCCCGCCGCTACCCTCAAGTTCGAGCAGATGTATTTTTCTCTGCAGGCCGCTCTGGAAGGATTAGGTATTGTTCTGGTTCCGCTGTTCCTCGCCATCGACGATATCGTGGCTGGCCGCCTCTGCGCGCCCTTCGGTTTGCTGGGCGCCAAGCGGCGCAATTACTACGCCAACTTCCCGCCTGAGCGCGCGGCCGATCCGGTGTTGCGGGGGTTCTACAGTTGGCTTTCGCAGGAGGGACGCGACACGGAGCAGTCGATCCTTGCGTGGTCCGAATCGACCGATGCCAGTCTCGCGTACGCGGCAGTGCAGGACCCGCCTTCCCGCTAGCCTGGATCGCCAAGTTCGCATGGCGACTTGCCGACCAACATCAGTGCCATGCGATGTCGCTTAAGTCAGTCGGACTACATCGACTTCAGTATCTGAACCTTCTCTGCGGTAGCGAGTCGCAACCTTTCACGACTGCCCCGCTGGAAAAGGAAAAATCATGGAATCCATTGGCTATGGCGCCGTTAACGCACGGCAGCCGCTTGCGAAACTCGATTTTGCGCGGCGCGAGCCACGACCGGACGATGTCCACATCGACATTCTGTATTGTGGCGTGTGCCACTCCGACCTTCACACTGCCAGAGATGAATGGGGCAACACGGTTTATCCAGTTGTGCCGGGCCACGAGATCGTCGGCCGGGTACACAGCGTCGGCCAGCAGGTGACCCGTTTCCGGGAAGGTGATCTGGTTGGCGTTGGCTGCATGGTTGATTCCTGCCAGCAGTGCGCGAGCTGCAAGGAAGGGCTGGAGCAATATTGCGAAGTGGGATTCGTCGGCACCTACAACGGCGAGGAAATGCACTCGGGCGGCATGAGTTACGGCGGCTATTCCAACAACATTGTCGTCAACGAAAAATTCGTACTGCGCATCCCCGAAAATCTTCCCGCTGCAGGCGCTGCGCCGCTGCTCTGCGCCGGCATCACGACCTTCTCACCGCTGCGCCAGTGGAAAGTCGGAAAGGGACACAAGGTTGGCATCGTTGGGCTGGGCGGACTTGGGCACATGGGCGTCAAGCTGGCGCACGCGATGGGCGCCCACGTCGTGCTGTTCACCACGTCCAGCAACAAGACGGAAGATGCGCGCCGCCTGGGCGCCGACGAAGTCGTTCTGTCTAAAGACGCGGACCAGATGGCAGCGCACCAGAATTCATTCGACTTCATCCTCAATACGGTTGCGGCGCCGCACGACCTCGATGCATTCATGGTGCTTCTCAAGCGGGACGGCACAATGACACTGGTTGGGGCGCCCGCAACCCCGCACCCTTCGCCTCAGGTCTTCAACTTCATCATGAAACGTCGGCGACTCGCCGGCTCCCTGATCGGTGGCATCCGCGAGACGCAGGAAATGCTCGATTTCTGCGGGCAGCATGGCATTGTTTCCGACATTGAAATGATACCGATCCAGGAAATCAACACCGCATTCGAGCGCATGTTGAAGAGCGACGTCAAGTACCGCTTCGTCATCGACATGGCGTCCCTGGCGAACGAAGCCCAGGCGGTAAAGGGGGCGTGAATCGGCTGCCCCGAGACCGCGACATGTCACTCGTGGAATTGTCCGGAATCATGATTCATGCTTTTACGGAAACGCCGAGTGCAAACCGGCACTACCATGGAGCCTTCACATTACAAGGAGTGCCCGCAATGCATAAACTACTTTCCGCAGTGTCAGCCATGGCTCTTGCCCTGGCCTTCAGCACATCTTCGATCGCCGCGACCGATCCGGCCAAGGCCGATGCCAAGTCCGCAAAAGAGCAGGCAGAAGGGAATTACAAGGCTGCAAAGGCAAAGATGAAGGCGGATGAAAAATCCGCAAAAGCCGAGTGCAAGAAGCTGAGCGGCGCCGAGAAGAGCGCCTGCAACAAGGATGCGGATGCAAAGGAAAAAGCCGCTAAAAAAGAAGCCAAGGCAAACTACGAGAAAGCCAAGGCTGATGCCAACGCCATGAAGTAAGCTGAAAGCCCGTTGCGATTCGGGGTTTTCTCAGCCCGGCACGTCGCCGACCCGCATACGGGTAAGGCATAGAACGGTGCCGGGCTGTCCTCGAACAGCTAAACCAGTCTATGCGCCGCGTTGCGCGCGGTCTTTCTGGTTCTGGCCTTCTATCTGCTTTCGTGCGTCCTCCCACTGCTGCTGCGACCAGTCGCGCAGCGCATAGAAGTTTCCGCCGGTGGCAAGATGGCCGCCACCATCCATCATGATGGCCTGGCCGTTAAGCCAATCGCAGCCATCCGACATGAGAAAGGTGGACAGATTCTGCAACTCTTCCAGCTTTCCGGCACGACCCATGGGGTTGACCTTTGCTGAGCGCGCTCCGGGTTCTTCGCCGGGGCTCAGGCGCTTGCTCATGCCCTCCGTCGGGATCTCGCCGGGGCCGATGGCGTTGAGACGCACCCCATAGCGCGCCCATTCCGTGGCCAGTGACATTGTCATTGCATGGATCGCGGCCTTGCTCATTGCAGACGGCACTACGTACGGCCCACCGTTCAACACCCAGGTCACGATGATGGAAACCACGCTGCGGTAGCCGTCTTCCGGCTTCCACAAACCCTTGTTCGCCATCTCAACCCAGCGCCGCCCCACGGCATGCGTCACATAGAAGGTGCCATGCATCACGATGTTGGCCACCGCGTCAAAGCCCCGCGGCGAGAGCGCCGCGGTCGGCGATATGAAATTACCGGCTGCGTTGTTGACGAGCCCCGTCAAGGGACCCTCGGCGAAGATGCGCTCAACCATGTCGTCAACGCCAGCGGCATCGCGAATGTCCAGGCCGAAAGTCTTGACGCTGCCGCCGTGTCGGCCCATGAGTTCCGCCGCAGTCTCGTCACAGACCTGCTTTCGCCGCCCGCAGATGTAAATCTCCGCGCCAAGCGAAAGAAATTTTTCCGACATGGCGCGGCCGAGGCCGGTGCCTCCACCGGTTACGAGTATGCGCTTGCCTTGCATTAGTCCTGGTTGGAACATGGCGGCTCCTGGTTTGGCCGATTCAGGTTGCGAGTCGGATTGAGAAGAATCAGTCCGGTGTGGTGTTTGGCACGATCGTACTTTTTGTGACCTATAATCTGGCGTTCCATCCCGCCAGACGGGCAGGGCAGATCAACCCCACATTACTCCTTGCGAGGCATTCATGGCATTACCAATTGCGCTGCAAAACCTGCGACTTCCCGTCATTGGCTCGCCGATGTTTATCGCCAGCGGCCCGGCGCTGGTGACAGCGCAATGCAAGGCCGGTATCGTCGGCGCCTTTCCCGCGTTGAATGCGCGTCCGGCGGAATTGCTTGATACCTGGCTTACCGAAATGCAGGCCGAACTTGCGGCATTTCGTGAAGCCAATCCCGGCAAACCGGTCGGCCCCATCGCCGTCAATCAGATCGTACATCAGTCGAATGACCGGCTGGCGCATGATGTTGAAGTTTGCGTGCGCCACAAGGTGCCCATCATCATTTCCTCTCTGCGTGCACCGCCGCAGGAAATGATGGACGCAATCCACGGCTATGGCGGCATCGTGCTGCATGACGTGATCTCCATTCGCCATGCGAAAAAAGCGCTCGAAGCTGGTGTCGATGGCTTGATCCTCGTTGCGGCAGGAGCCGGTGGCCATGCCGGCGCGCTGTCGCCTTTTGCGCTGGTGGGCGAGGTGCGCAAATTCTTCAAGGGTGTGATCGCGCTTTCCGGTTCCATTGCTACCGGCGAGGCCGTGCTCGCGGCACAGGCGATGGGCGCCGATTTCGCCTACATCGGCTCGCGCTGGCTGGCGACCAGGGAATCGAACGTGGGGGAAGAATACCGTCAGGCGATACTCGAATCGAGCGCCGCCGACGTTATCTACACCAACCTTTTTACCGGCGTGCATGGCAACTACCTGAAGAAATCCATCATCAACGCCGGCCTCGATCCCGACAGCCTGCCCAGCGCCGACAAGAGCAGCATGAATTTCGGCTCAGGCGGCGCCAAGGCGAAGGCGTGGCGCGATATTTGGGGCGCAGGGCAGGGCGTGGGCCTGATGGACGAGGTGCTGCCGGTAGAAGCCATGGTGCAGCGCCTGGAAGACGAATACATGGCCGCGCGCGCGCGGCTGGCTCTTTAAGGAGGACCGTTCATGACGAAAGCGTATGTGGTTGCGGAAATCAAGGTCACCAACCCGCAAGGCTATCCGGAGTACCTGCCGCTTAGTACCGCCAGCGTCGCGCAGTACGGCGGCCAGTGGAAGGTGCGTGGCGGCACGAGGGAGCAGAAGGAAGGCGAAGACGACCAGCACAACAGCGGCTGGCGTACGGTGATCATTGAATTCCCGTCAATGGAGCAGGCGCGCGGCTGGTACGACTCGGTGGAGTACACGAAGGCAAAGGCAGTGCGCCAGACCAATTCAGTGGGGCGGCTGTATATTGTGGACGGTGCTGAGTAGGAGCGGCAAGGTCCGCCCGCAACACAGCGCAAGGCAACGCAACGCAACCCAACGCCACTCCACGCCACCCAACGCACCTCGCCACACCTCACCTCCAACCGATGGTGCCATGGCCGCTCCTTCGTTGAAGCGTTGTGCCTTCTAACGCCCCGTCCGCACTTCTTGCCGGGAATCAAACCCGAGACCTGAGACCGCGCGGAATCTTTGACGCCATGTGGGCTCCAACCTTGACACGATGCCCGCCAGTCTGGACGTGCACCCTACAGCAGAGAGGAAGCCATGAAGACCGACGGAAAGCCATTTCAGGTCAAGACGGGGAAGCCGGTGAAACCCGACGCCATGCCACGCATGCCACATGAGCGCGATGAATCCGACGATAGCCAACAGAGTGGCCAGCGGAAAGTCATGAAGCAGGCGTTCGACGATATTCAGCAAGGGCAGAAGGATACCGACGCACGGGAGCAGCGCGGCGTAGAAAAGACGGTAGAAGGCGTCGATGTCGAGCGCGGTCCGGTGGAGGGTGAAGCGGGCGGCCCTGGGGGTGTGGAAGGCGTGGAAGGTGTGGGGAACGCAAGGCGCGGTAGCGCGCCCTGAGCCATGCAAAATACCAGCCAGGGACGGCGGGTAACAGTGGCCGCCGTTGCCGCTTTACGCCTGTTCCCGCCTGTTCCTCCCTTAGCCCGCGATCAGACCGCTTTCCTTGCACAGCCCGAGCCGCAACCCACTATCAAGAGAGGCCGTTAAGCGGGACGGGCTTATCCAGTTCTGGTCAAGCCATCCGCGATAGTCGCTTAGGACCATATCGATTCCGGTGAGCTCTTTATACACGGATCGCAACGCCGATTCAGCGGGCAGTCGGCGACAAAGGGCGAAGTTCGACAATTGATAGGCCATGAAGGCCGCACTGCGCCTCGATTCCTTGTCAATCGCCACTTTCCTCCATTCTTCAACGTCCGGGTTCGAAAGCTGGGTCAGCAAGAACAGCAGCAGGCTCTCTTCCCATTCACGGTAAGGCACCTTGTCCGACTTCTTGAAAGGATTAGCGGTCGCCATTTTTGAGGTCCTTGCCGTGTTCAAGAGCCCACGATTATTAGCGCAATCCCCAATGCGATCAAGACGGGCAGAAACATTTTTGTCGTCTGGTCTTGCATGGCACCACCGTTTGTTTCCCGAGGGCGATTCGCGCAGAAAAGTTCGCTAACTCCTACACATACCGCCTAGCGTCCTCGATCACCTTGCCGTCATTGGCCAGCGTTCCGGTCCGAACGAACGCCACTTCGCCACGCAGCGTGGTGATGTCGCGAATTGTCGCCACTACTTCAGCGCGCGTCGCCTCCGCGTCGGTCGGGTTGGCCACTTCGCAATGCAGGGTCATGGTGTCGTCCGCCATTTCCCCGGTCACGACCAGCCGCGCCCGCCCAATCCCGGGATGGCGCTTGACGATCTCAGCAACCTGCGAAGGATGGACAAACATGGCACGCACCTTGGTGGTTTGATCGGCGCGCCCGAGCCAACCCTTGATGCGGGTATTGGTGCGACCACACGGCGACGGCTCGGCCAGCACGGCTGACATGTCGCCCGTTGCAAAGCGGATCAGTGGATAGTCCGGGTTAAAGGAGGTGACCACGACTTCCCCCACTTCGCCTGGCGCGACCGGATCGCCGGTGCCGGGCCGCACGATTTCCAGCAGCAGGTCTTCGTCGAGCACCATGCCGGGATTGACCTCACCGTCGGTCATGGTCTCATAGGCGATGTTGCCAACATCGGCCGAGCCATAGGTTTGCAATACGTATTGCACGCCATGCTCCTGCAGCCACTTGCGCAAGGACGGTGGCAGCGCCTCGGCGCCAACCGAGGCGCGCTGCACACTGCCAATGTCGGCGCCCATTTCAAGCGCCTTCTCGATGATGATCTTGAGGAAGGACGGTGTGCCGCAATACGCGTTCGGCTTCAGCGCAACCATTGCCTGCACCTGCATTTCTGTCTGGCCGCTGCCAGCGGGAATCACGACACAGCCGATCTTCTGCGCACCCCCTTCCACCATGAAGGCGGCCGGCGTGAAGTGATAGGAGTAGCAGTTCTGGATGATGTCGCCGGCGTGCAGGCCAAGCGCGCGAAACGGCCGTGCATAGCGCCACCAGTCGGCGCCGTTGCCTTCCGGGTCGAAGATGGGGCCCGGCGACATGAAGATCCGGTTGAGCCGTGACAGCGGCGTGGCGTTCAGGCCGCCGAACGGCGCATCGGCATGTTGTAACGTCTTCAGTTCCGACTTGCGCGTGAGCGGCAAAGCCGCAAGTGCCGAGCGGGTACTAATGTCGGCGGCATCAACGTCGCACAGAATGCGGGACCATCCCGGCGCCGTTTTCGCATGCGCAATCAGGTCTGGCAGCGCGCGCATCAGATCGCGTTCCCGTTCTTCCGGGTCGCGTGATTCCCGCGTTTGCAGTCCAGCCTGGCCGTGCCAGTGCGCCGCTTCAGGTGAAACGGTCGAAGCCGCGTTGTTGGCAAAACCATTATCGGAGGCCATGGGGGCGGTTCCTGAGTTTGTTGAAGGTGCTTATGCCAGCCAGCGCTTGCGCCGCCGATAGAATTTCATGTCGCGGAAGCTTTTGCGGCCCGCACCCGACATGCCGAGATAGAACTCCTTGACGTCTTCATTGGACGCAAGCTCCGCGGCGGCGCCTTCCATCACGACCCGGCCGTTTTCGAGGATGTAGCCGAAGTCGGCATGGCGCAGCGCCACTGTCGTGTTCTGTTCCGCGAGCAGGAAAGACACACCCTCGCTCTGGTTCAGGTTCTTCACGATTTCGAAAATTTCCTCGACGATCTGCGGTGCGAGGCCCATCGATGGTTCATCCAGCAGGATCATGGTTGGTGTGGCCATCAAGGAGCGGCCGATGGCGCACATTTGCTGCTCACCGCCGGAAGTGTAGCCAGCCTGCGAGCCGCGCCGATGCGTCAGGCGCGGGAAATAGTGATAAACCTTTTCCAGCGCGGCCTTCAGTTCCGAGCGGGTCAGGCTTCGGGTATAGGCGCCGGTCAGCAAGTTTTCTTCGATAGTCAGATGCGAAAAACAGTGGCGGCCTTCCATGACCTGCGACAGGCCGCGCCGTACCAGTTCGCTTGGCGTCAACTGGTCGATGCGCTCGCCCTTGAAGTGGATACTTCCTTTCGTCACATCGCCCCGTTCGCCACGAAGCAGCGTCGATATCGACTTCAAGGTGGTCGACTTGCCGGCGCCGTTGCCCCCCATGAGCGCAACGATTTTTCCGGCGGGAACCTGGAGCGAGACGCCTTTCAGGACCAGAATCACATGGTCGTAAATCACCTCGATGTTATTGACCGTCAGGCAGGGCACGACGCTGGCCATGCCTGCGGACGAATCGGGCGTTGATGCTGCGGTGTCAAGTGCCATGAAAAATCCCGGTAGTGCGACGATTCAGCGCGGCGACGCATGGGCTATGCACCTGATCCCCACGCGCCGCCGCGCCGCCAATCACTAGTTCATGCAGGCCGGCGTAATCTTCTTCTCCGCGGCGTACTTGGCGGAGGATTCTTCAACCAGCTTGCGGATCAATGCCTTGTCCCCGATCAGCCAGTTTTGCGAGACCGGCACCCACTTCGTGCCGTTCCAGTTTTGCACCTTCACGGCACCGGAACCTTCATGGTCGTCGCAGGACGTCTTCACCGGCGGGAACATATTGAAAGCGCCAAGTGCTTTCTGGCGTGCTTCGTCGATGTTCAGGTTCTCCAGGCCCCAGCGCACCTGCTCGCCGGTCATGACTTTGCCCTTGCCGTACTTTGCCTGGGCATTGCGGATCGCCTCAACCGACATCATTGCCGCGGTAACGCCACGCATGTGGTACACGGTTCCGACCCGGTTCGGATCTTCCATGTTGCCCTTCTTGGCGCCATAGACCTTCTTGCGAATTTCATCAAGCACCGGATAGTTGCCCGGCGTGTTGAAGGTCATGGTGGTATAGCCTTTGGCGGCATCGCCCGCAGGGATGGTGTCTTCTTCCGAGCCGGCCCACCACACGCCAAGGATCTTCTCGCGTGGGAAACCATTGCGCTGCGCGGTCTTGATCGCCACCGCGTTCATGACGCCGAAGCCCCAAAGAATCACGAAGTCCGGATTGGCCTGGCGGATCTGCAGCCACTGCGACTGCTGGTCGTTGCCGGGTGGGGTGATGGGGATCTTGATCAGCTCAAAACCGTACTGCTTTGCCTGTTCTTCAAGAACGGGCAGCGGCTCCTTGCCATAGGCAGAGTCATGGTAGAGATGAACGATCTTCTTGCCCTTGAGCTTGGCCATACCGCCGGATTTTTCGCCGAGGTACTTGATCATGCCGGCAGCCTGGCTCCAATAGCTTGAAATGAGCGGGAAGACGTAAGGGAATACCTTGCCGTTGGCAGCATCAGAACGACCATAGCCGAGCGTCGTCATTGGTATCTTGTCAGTGGCGACGCGGTCAAGGATGCCGTAGGCGATGCCGGTTGAGAGCGGCTCCACCAGCGAAGCGCCGCCTTGCCGTGTCTTCAGGCGCTCGTAGCATTCCACGCCGCGCGACGCGTTGTATTCTGTTTCGCACTCTTCCCAGGCCAGTTTGACGCCGTTGATGCCGCCATTCATGTTGACCAGGTTAAAGTAGTCGATGACCCCGCCGTAAAAGCCGGTGCCGCCGGCCGCATACGGCCCTACGCGGTAGGACAGCAAGGGTATGTACTGTTCCTGCGCCGCGGCGCTGCCGGCGGTACTGGCGGCGACCACGAATGCCGATGCCAGCAGAACGGATTTTATGCACTTCATTTTGCCTCCTCCTTTAGTTATTCAGACTACGCAAACCCAGCATTACGAAAGACGAATTCAGTTCGGGCCCGGTGACCGCCTGGCTTCGGCGCGCGTCTCACCGCGCTGGCCAGGAGCGGTGTTGCACTAATGCGGGAATGGCCACAGCCGCAGCTTCTCCTTGGCGATCTGCCACAGCCGCGCAAGGCCGAGCGGTTCGACGATCAGGAAAAAAATGATCAGCGCGCCGAACACCATCAGTTCCAGGTTGGACGCGACCGAGGTCGGCAATGACAGCGCATGGGCCAGGATGTTGAGCCAGATCGGCAGCAGCACGATGAAGGCGGCGCCGAGGAAGGACCCAAGGATTGAGCCGACGCCGCCGATAATCACCATAAACAGGATGCGAAATGACAGGTCGAGGCTATACGCCTCCGGCTCGACGGTGCCGAGGTAGGCGTAGGCATACAGCGCACCGGCGATGCCGCAATAAAAGGAACTGATGCCGAACGCAAGCAGCTTGGTGTGCATCAGGCGGAACCCAATCACTTCGGCCGCCACGTCCATGTCACGCACCGCCATCCAGGAGCGCCCGACGTTGGAGCGGATCATGTTCTTGGCCAGCAGGCCCATAACGCAAACGATCCCCAGCACCAGCAGGTACTTGCTGGCTGGCGTCGCGAAGTGATAACCGAAGATCACCATCTGCTGCGCCGTGATCACGCCGGACGAACTGTAGTTCGTCAGCCACGGGATCTTGGTCACGCACCACAGCACGAAGAACTGCGTTGCAAGCGTGGCGGCCGCGAGATAAAAGCCTCGAATGCGCAGCGACGGCAGGCCGAACGCAATGCCAACCGTGGCAGCGCAAAGTCCACCCAGGATGAAGGCCACCAGCAGCGGGATGCCGGGAACCCGCAGCATGAAGTTGTAGGAAGCAAACGCGCCGACCGCCATGAAGGCCGCTGAGCCGAGGGAGACCTGACCGGCGTAGCCAGTCAGGATGTTCAGGCCGAGCGCTGCCAGCGACAGGATCAGGAACGGAATCAGGATTGCCGAGAAGGTGTATGCCGAAGCAAAGAGCGGCACCAGCACGAAGGCCAGCACCAGGAACAGTGTCATGGCGATGCGGTCTTGCCGGATCGGGAAGATCTGCCCGTCCGCGACATAGGTCGTCTTGAACTGTCCTGCTTCACGGTAAAGCATGTGGTTGCGTGTCCTTTTCTGTTACGAACGCGTGGCGTTTCTTAAATTCGCTTCTCAAATGCGCCGTATGATCTTTTCGCCGAACAGGCCTTCCGGTCGCACCAGCAGGAACAGGAGCGCCAGCACATACGGGAACCAGCCCTCGATGCCGCCGTTCACCATCGGCCCCAGATAGACCTCCGCCAGTTTTTCGGTCGCGCCGATAATCAGACCGCCAACGATAGCGCCGGGCACCGAGGTAAAGCCGCCGAGGATCAGTACTGGCAGCGCCTTCAGTGCGACGAAGGTCAGCGAAAATTGCACGCCGTTGCGCGCGCCCCAAAGCAGTCCGGCCACCAGCGCTACCGCGCCCGCCACCGCCCATACGATGCCCCAGATCTGCTGCAGCGGAATGCCAACCGCCAGCGCCGCCTGGTGGTCGTCCGCCACAGCGCGCAGGGCGCGGCCAATCCTGGTCTTGGAAAAGAAGAAGGCAAGCGCAGTCACCAGCAGCGCGCAGATGCCAGCCGCGACCACGTCGAACTGCGAGATGGAGATATTCATTTTGTCGAGCAGGACCTGGATCGGTACATCCTCGATACCCAGTTCCAGACGCTGCACCTGAGCGCCCCACAGCATCTGCGCCAACCCCTCGATAAAGAAGGACAGGCCGATGGTTGCCATGAAGAGCGTGATCTCCGACTGATTTACCAGCGGTCGCAGCACGATGCGCTCCACCACCAGGCCAAGCACGACCATCACCACGACCGTTGCCGGTATCGCAACCCAGAGCGACATGCCGTAACGGTTAACAATGCTGGCGCAGGTAAGGGCGGCGAAAAACACCATCGACCCCTGCGCGAAGTTGAACACGCCGGACGCCTTGTAGATCAACACAAAGCCAAGCGCTACCAGCGCATACATCACGCCGGACAGTAGCCCGCCGATCAGGA
Organism: Herminiimonas sp.; assembly: GCA_028292265.1. GTDB lineage: Bacteria > Pseudomonadota > Gammaproteobacteria > Burkholderiales > Burkholderiaceae_D > JAQGMR01. The sequence goes on along the minus strand of JAQGMR010000050.1, from coordinate 41,407 downwards.
CTTCGAAGAAGAAGTTGATATTCAATTGGAAGTCCTCAATGAAACCCTTTCTTGCCCATTGGAAGGTGAGAGCCGGAGCGTGCAGAAGTTATGGGTGCTGCGCCATGAGCCGGCGAGGGGTCGCGTCCATTCAATGTGCCACACCAAGATAGGCATTGATTACATCCTGATTGTCACGCACTTCATCCGGCGTGCCGTCGCCGATCTTGCGGCCGTAGTCCAGCACCACCACGCGGTCTGAAATGTCCATCACAACCCCCATGTCGTGCTCGATCAGCACGATGGTCGTGCCAAACTGGTCGTTCACATCGAGGATGAAGCGGCACATGTCCTGCTTCTCTTCCACGTTCATGCCGGCCATTGGCTCATCCAGCAGCAGAATTTCCGGTTCCGCGGCTAGCGCGCGCCCCAGTTCCACCCGCTTCTGCAGACCGTAGGGCAGGCGCCCGACCGGCGTCTTGCGGATGTGCTGGATTTCAAGGAAGTCGATAACTTCCTCTACCTTGCGCCGGTGCTCCATTTCTTCGCGGCGAGCGGGGCCGATGTAAAGAGCCTGCATCAGGAAATTGCTGCGTATCTTGAGATTGCGGCCCGTCATAATGTTGTCCAGCACCGTCATGCCCTTGAATAGCGCAATGTTCTGGAAGGTGCGCGCAATGCCGCTGCGGGCCGCCTCATGCGTATCCATGCCCTTGCGGCGCTGGCCTCTGTAGACGATCTCGCCCTGTTGCGGCCGGTAGACGCCGTTGATCACGTTCAGCATTGAGCTCTTGCCGGCGCCATTTGGCCCAATGATGGCGCGTATCTCATGTTCGCGAACATCGAAGGAAACGTCGGTGAGTGCCTTGACGCCGCCAAAGGCAAGCGAGATGTTTTCGAAGCGAAGGATGACTTCACCGATTTTGCGTTGCGTGGCGTGAGGCTCCTGCACTGCGTTGTCGGCGGCACGGTCCATGCCGGTTGGACTAACGGGGGCGGGATCAAGCGGCGTGGCGGGCAGCGCGCCCATGGCGGCGCCAAGGGCGCCTGCGGATCCATCCGATGCGATGGCGCCGACGTTGCCAATCGTGCCGACGGTGCCGATGTTGGCGCTCATCAGGCCGCCTTTTGCATGGTCGGGAACGTCTTCACGTCGCGGATGCGCAAGTCGGCCTTCACCAGGCCTTGGCGGCCGTCTTCAAACTTCACCTGGGTTTCAATGTACTGGCTGCTGCGTCCTGAATAAAGCGCGTCGATCAATACGCCGTATTTGCTGGCGATGAAGCCGCGCCGTACCTTCCGCGTGCGAGTCAGTTCATCATCGTCCGGGTCGAGTTCCTTGTGCAAAATGAGGAAGCGGTGCACCTGCGAGCCGGACAGCAGGGCATCGCAGGACAAATCCGCATTGACCTTCTCCACGCATTCCGCGATCAGGTCATAGACCGCATCCTGTGCTGCAAGGTCGGTATAGCCGCTGTAGGGAATGCCGCGGCGCTCGGCCCAATTGCCGACCGCGTCCATGTCAATGTTGATGAAGGCATTGCACCGATCGCGCTGATCGCCGAATGCCACGGCTTCCTTGATGAAGGGGAAGAACTTGAGTTTGTTCTCGATGTATTTCGGCGCGAACAGCGTGCCGTCCGCCATGCGGCCGACGTCCTTGGCCCGGTCGATTATTTTCAGGTGTCCGTCGGCATCGAAGAAGCCGGCATCGCCGGTGTGGAAGAAGCCTTGCGCATCAATCGCATCGGCCGTCGCATCGGGCCGCTTGTAATAGCCGGTCATGACACCGGGCGATCGCACCAGCACTTCGCCGTTCCCGGCGATCACCACCTCGACGCCAGGCATCGGCTTGCCGACCGTGTCGAGCTTGACGTCGCCCGAGGCTTGCATGCAGACGGTCACGCAGGTCTCTGTCATGCCGTACAACTGCTTGAGATTGATGCCAAGCGAGCGGTAGAAGTCGAACAGGTCCGGCCCGATCGCCTCGCCACCGGTATAGGCCACCCGGATGCGCGACATGCCGAGCACATTCTTTAGCGGACCGTAGATCAGCAGATCACCAAGCCGGTACAGCAGGCGGTCCCCGAGACTGACGTCGCCCTTGCCATCAAGGATGCGGATCCCGACGCGGCGTGCCACCGCCATGAATGAGTGGAACAGCTTTCGCTTCAGCCAACTAGCGTCTTCAATCCGGATCATCACCTGGGTCAGGATGTTTTCATAGACGCGCGGCGGCCCGAAATAATAGGTCGGTCCAATCTCCCGCAGGTCCGTCATGACGGTGTTGGGCGACTCCGGGCAGTTCAGGCAAAAGCCAGCGATGTGCGCCATCGTGTAGGAATAGAGAAAGTCGCCGACCCAGGCCAGCGGCAGATAGCACAACAGGTCGTTGTTTGCGTCGAGATGGTCGAAATCCACGAGCACCTGCGCCGTTGCTATCATGGCGGCATGCGAATGGCACACGCCCTTTGGCTTGTCGGTGGTGCCCGAAGTGTAGAGAATCACGGCTACATCAAGCGAGCTTCCAGCCTCGACTTCGCGCATGAAAAATTCGGGATGAGTGCGGTCGAAATCCCGCCCAATGGCTTGCAACGCGTCGAAGGACATCAACCCAGGCTGCGTGTAGTGGCGCATGCCACGTTCGTCGTCAAAGACGATGTGGGAGAGGTGCGGCACGAACTGCCGAATCTCCAGCAGCTTGTCGACCTGCTCCTGGTCTTCCACCATGGCGAAGTCGATCTCAGCGTTGCCGAGCACGTAGGCCATATCGGCCGCCGGGGCATCTTGGTAGAGCGGCACGGGCACGGCTCCCAGGCATTGGGCCGCGGTCATGGCCCAGTAAAGTCGCGGCCGGTTGTCACCAACAATGGCAAGGTTCATGCCGCGCTTGAGGCCCATGGCGGCCAAACCGCAGGCCAGGGCGCGCACCTCCTGCGCCACCTGGCCCCAGTCCCAGGTTTGCCAGATGCCCAAGTCCTTCTCGCGAAATGCCGGCAGGGCCGCGCGCAGGTCGGCATGCCGCAGCAACAGGCGCGGAAAAGTGGATGCCGCGTGGTCCTTGGTTGTCTCCACCATTGTCCACCCTCATGTTCGTGAGACAGCGCGGTGTCCGGCGCTTTGGGAAGGCGTCGGAACAACTGTTACGGTGCGGCATTCCGGCTGGGCCGGACGTTTTTTATGCGATGATCTTAATGTCCTTCCGGCTCGGCGGGATGTCATCCTCCAGACAATTTCACAACTTTCGATTTTGCACCGCACCATGCATGCTCCATGAAGGCCACTCCGCCCTCCCTGCGTGACTCGCTTACCAAAACCATGTGGGCCGCGTCGCTGACGCCGCAGCAGATGGAACGGGTGGAAAGGGACCTGACAGAACGCTTCGTACCGGCTGGCGGATATGCGTGCCGGAAGGGCGAGCCTGTCGATCACTGGATGGGCGTAACCGAGGGGCTGCTAAAAATGAGCAGCGTTTCGCCCGAGGGGAAAACCGTTACCTTCACCGGCATGCTGGCCGGCGGGTGGTTCGGAGAAGGCTCGCTGCTCAAGACCGAATTGCGCAAGTACGACGTGGTCGCACTACGCGATAGCCGTCTCGCCTTCATGCCGCGCACCACCTTCACCTGGCTGCTGGACAACAGCATCCCGTTTAACCGCTTCCTGCTGATGCAGCTTAACGAGCGCCTCGGCCTGTTCATTTCGCTGGTGGAATTCGATCGCATGCTCGATACCGATGCAAAGGTAGCGCGCTGTCTTGCCGCACTGTTCAACCCCTACCTGAACCCGGTCGTCAGCCGCCAGCTTCAGATATCGCAAGAGGAGATCGGCTATTTGTGCAGCACATCACGACAGCGGGCCAACCAGGCGCTGCAGGTGCTGGAGAAGGAAGGCTTGTTGAAGGTGGACTACGGCTGTGTGACGATCCTGGATATGGACGGGCTGCGCGGGTTTCGCGCCGGCGCTTAGGAGGGGCTGCTTTGGCTTGACGACGACGTGGCGTCAGTGAAATATTTTTGCTATGACTCATCCTCAAAGCCATCGCAGGCACCCGTCCTGCCTGAAACCCTCCGACCTAAGTCCGCGGATGCTCAAGCAAATCCGTCATCTGCTCCATCAAAAACCCGCGCAGCAGGTCATTTTGCGCCTCGCATTTCGTCAAGAACTCTGGCTTGCCGACCTGCTCCCACAACGCCGCGCGAAGGAGCGCTACATCGGTCTGCCCAGCCTGCCCAACGTCGAGCCACGCATCCGCCAATGCCTCGGCCAGGACCTGATGCATGCCAGTGTTGCCGCACAATGCGACCACGATGTCTCCACGGCGCGCTTGAGCGAGGCCGGCCAGTTCCCCCGCAATGCGGCTCAGGTCTGCCCGGTCGAAGGTCCGGGCGCCAAGGTCAACCAGTCCTTGCGACTGCACCTTTGCTTCTTCCAGCAAGGACTTTGCCTTCTTGATTCCCAGGGTGTAGCACGGTGCGAGCGGCGGCGATCCGCTGAAGATTCCCAGCACGCCCAGGTCGTTTTGCAGCGTGTGCAGGCCCTGGAGCGTGGCAAGGGTATGGCCACATAGCGCCTTTTTCTGGGAGGCCGTGACGGGCAAACTGTCCTCGCGCAGGCCGCCTGAAAGACCGGGCCATGCCTCCAACATTTGCTTGAGCGCCGCCACGGTTGGCGCCACAACGGAATAGCGCAGTCGCCTTTCCGTGCAGAGCCAGATGGTTAGGCCCAGCCAGAATCTCGGTTGGATAACCAGGTCCTGCTGACTCAGGCGACTTACCAGTCTGTCGACAAGGGTTTCTTCGTTGTACACGGCCGGATCGAGTTTGCGCCGAGCCGGATTTGCGCTTTCGATTAGCATGTCAATTGTCGGAGTCATTGCGATAACCGGAGCGGTCGCCTGCAATGCGGCCATCAATGCGGTGTTGTGCTTGATATCGACGTCGGACAACGACCCGCCCCATCGCAGCGCGATTTCAACGAGGGCCGCCTTGCCCTGGGCCGCGGCAGCGAGAAGCGCGGTCGTCGCGAGGCTGACCTGGGGATGAACCAGGCCACGACCGTTGGCGCCGCCTGGCGAAAGCACACGGTAAGTACGGGAGGCAGGCGCCTCAGACCCGGTGCCATTTGGCGTTGTCTTGGGAATAGTGCCGTCGTGCCTGAGCAGTAACTCAAGGTGTTCCGGACCGGCAGACTTTACCGAGAGATTGACGATGGACGCGCCATCGGCGAGCCAGGCATGCGCTGGCATGTGCGGGAGCAAGGCGGCAGCAATGTTCAGGTGACCAGCTTCAACGGCGACCATCAGTGAATTTTTGCCCTTTCGATTAAAGGCCGAGGCAGGTGCGCCTGCTCCCAACAGCGCCCGAACGATCGCATCATGGCCGTGCTGCGCGGCGAGGCACAACGATTGTACAAACGGATTGATCGGGTCCATGGGAACCGTTTTTCGGAACGCGATCTCCTGCACCAGTAAGGCCTCGACCACGTTAATGTGACCATGCCGCGCGGCCAGTTCGAGCGGCGTTTCGCCGGCAACGTCCACCAGTCGCTGATTCGACCCATGCTTTAGCAGCAGGCTAACGACAGCGGCGTGCCCGTACGTGGCGGCTAGCGTTAGGGCGGTTGTGGCGTTTTTGGTACGCAGATCAACTTCGGCGCCAGCCTCAAGTAGCGCCTTGACGATGTCCGCCTGTCCCGACTGGGCAGCCAATTGCAGTGCGGTGCCGCCCTTGCCGTCGCGGGCATTAACCGCGACGGCGTCGCGGTCAAGGATCGCCATCAATGATGAAAGATCGCCACGCAAGACGGCATTGTGCGGGGAACGATTGGGGAGGTGGGCATCGAAATATTCCTGGGAGACGCGCGCCCTCCTCACTAGCTTCGATTGCTGTACGGAGCGAAGCTTTGGTGGCGATGCACGCGCCGGATTTTCTACCGCGGTGCTAGTACCTGTGTTAGCCCCGGATGTGCGCTGCGACGAACCAACTAGCGCCCAAACCTGGTTTGCCGTGGCATCGTCGTCGCTGCTCTCAACCAGGGACGAAGACAACTCTTCGTCCGACTCAACATCGCGCCGTGTCGACCGGCCTGAATGCAGGCGCGGTGAACCGTGCGGATGGGCCGCGGCGACCGGTGCGCTAGCCGACTTGCCATGCGACGTCACCTTTCCTCTGGTGCCTCCGGCGCCGCCGGTCACTGACGTCGGGTTGAGAGGCAGCGGGTGCGAGGAAGTCGGAGGCGCTGCATTATTCACACTGGAGCGCGCGGGATTTGCCATGCTTTTCCTTTTGGGGCGATTGTCGGTCCGGCGCTTCGGCGGGAGGCCTCGGTTTGGACCCATGAATCAGCATGAGTGATTCCGCTTGCACATTGGTTCCGTTCAGGAACCGTTTTTCGTACCTCGCTAATTTGGTGAAGAAGGCGTTGGCGACTATGGGCGATTACCGGCGCAGAAAAAAATCGCGACCAGCAAAACCGGTCGCGATACAGGCTGACGATTGATTAAGCCCGAGTTGTTCGCAGTGGAAATTGACGCCGTCGTGCGCCGGATTGCTAGCTGGTGGCGCCGACGTCCGGTCTTTCATCTGCCGTGCCGCGCACGGAGGACTGGACCTTCCTCGACATGGCCGCAATCATCTTTTCGTTGAACGCCGGGATGTCGGCGGGCTTGCGACTGCTGATCCAGTTGCCGTCCTCCACGACTTCCTGATCTACCCACTTGCCGCCCGCGTTGCGTATATCGTCTTGCAGCGAGGGCCAACTGGTCAGCGTCCGGTCCTTCGCCAAACCCGCCGATACCAGAAGCCATGCGCCATGACAAATGACCGCGACAGGCTTGTCTTGCGCCTGCATGCCGCGGACGAACTCCTGGGCCTTTGGGATGACCCTCAGCTGGTCGGCATTGACCACCCCGCCAGGTAACAACACCGCATCAAAGTCGTTTGGGTCGGCTTCGTTGAAGTCGAGGTTGACGTCAAACTGGTCTGCCTTATCGACGTGATTGAACCCTTGCACCTTGCCGTGCTTCGCGGAAATCAAACGAGTCTGGGCGCCGGCGCGTTCAAGTGCCTCGCGCGGCCCGGTCAGTTCAGCCTGTTCGAAACCATCAACCGCAAGTATCGCGACATTGAAGCCATGCAGGAGTTCTTCTTTACCGTCAATACGGGCCATGGATTTCCTCGCAAAATAGAATGATCGATATAAAGCACGGATTCGCCGGATGCCTGAAAGTTCGCGAGAAGAAGAAGCAAAGACAGGTGTGATGGTTTTCAGCAAGGCCGCGGATTTCAGAATACCGGTGCGAAACCAATTTCTGCGTGCACTGTCCTAATTGCAGCGTCGACTCTCGACCCGGTCATCGCAGTCGCAGAACCGATGATTGAATGCGGCCCTTTTTGTCACCAAGGCGGCAAGGGGCAAGCAAGCGAGGCGAAGCTTCAGTTCCTCCAGCCATGCCTTGCGAGGGTATGGATTCTGCCCTCGATGCTTCGAGGGCTTTTTTTGCCCGCGTACTGCATGGCAAGTTCTGCGAGCGGTTTTTAGGACGCTGGTGGGACGTCCGGCGGTGGCACGGTTAGAGGCATCCGGATAAGACGCAGCGCCAGCATCCGCAAAAGATGACTGCAAGCTTTCGCAATGCATCGTGTCGGAAACCATGCAGCCGAGTGAAGGCACCCTGATAAATATTTCGTCTCATTCACAAAAAATAATGCCGCTCCGCTCTTTTAGACTTTCTCTCCGCTTTGTTCTGCCGCTGGCATTGGTGCTGGCCCTATTCGCGTATGCGGTCGTTCCGCTCGTGGATGAAATGACCTTGCGCTGGTTCGTGCGCGATCTCGACGCGCGATCTCAAATGCTTGCCAGTGCCCTTCACGAACCTCTCGCTGAATACGTGCCGGAACACGCGCAAAAAAAAATCACGCAGCTATTCGATCGCTCGGTTCAGGACGGTCGGCTGTTTGCATTGGCCTTCTGCGATCCAACGGGCAAATTGCTTTACCGCACGGCGACTTATCCGCAGGTTCTCGGATGCCGAAGCGACGTCGTTGGGCAAACTGATTTTCGTCAGTCGCTGGTCGATTTGCCGGGCGGCACCGTGCATGTAACGGAGAGCCGGCTGATGGAGAACCGCAACTATCTCGGCAAGCTGGTACTTGTGCATGACATGAGCTACATCGAGCATCGCAGCGCCGAAACACGCCGCTACGTTATTGTGCTGTTTGCCTTGCTCGCGGTGGTCATCTCGCTCATCACGGTGTTCGTCGCGCACCTCAGCTGGCGCGGATGGGTCGATGCGGTGAAGGGCATCCTGAAGCGAGGCGGCACCCCCGGCCCAAGCTCCCGCTCGGAGACGCCGCCGGAGATTCAGCCGCTGGTAGGTGACCTGCGCGCCCTGCTGCACGAGTACAACGTGGACCGGAGGGGGCAGGAGAGTTCGCCGCAAGACTGGACCCCCGCAAAGCTGCGCTCCCTGCTGCATGACGAATTGGCAGGCGATGAAGTGTTGGTGGTGTCGAACCGCGAGCCATACATTCACACGCACACCGCAAACGGCATCGAGGTGCGTCGGCCCGCGAGTGGGCTGGTAACTGCCGTTGAGCCGGTAATGCGCGCCTGCTCTGGCACCTGGATTGCGCACGGCGGCGGCTCGGCGGACCGCGAAACCGTGGACCGCAATGATCGTGTTCCCGTGCCGCCGAAGAAGCCGGCCTATACCTTGCGCAGGGTCTGGCTTTCGAAGGAAGAAGAGGCTGGCTACTATTACGGCTTTTCCAACGAAGGCTTGTGGCCCTTGTGCCATATCGCCCATGTGCGACCGGTATTTCGGTCCACCGACTGGGATCAGTACGTCGCTGTAAATCAGCGCTTTGCCGATGCCGTCGTCGCCGAAGCAAATACCGACGATCCGGTGGTTCTGGTGCAGGACTATCACTTCGCGCTGTTGCCACGCATGGTGCGCGAGAAACTCCCGAAGGCCACCATCATCATGTTCTGGCATATACCCTGGCCAAATCCCGAGTCGTTCGGCATCTGCCCGTGGCGCGAAGAAATTCTGGAAGGCCTGCTCGGCAATACGCTGCTGGGTTTCCACACGCCATTCCATTGCAAGAACTTCCTTGAAACGGTCGACCGTTATCTTGAGACGCGCATTGAACACGAAGCGTCGACCATTTCCTATGGCGGAGAACTGACGCAGGTGGAGCCTTACCCGATCTCGATCGCGTGGCCGGACAACGAGGAGCAAGCTCCAGTGGCCGAGTGCCGTGTATCAGTCCGGCGTGAACTTGGGCTGCCGGACAACCATATGCTTGGCATTGGGGTGGACCGTCTCGACTACACGAAGGGCATCATGGAGCGCCTGCAGGCGCTGGAGCGGATGCTGGAACTGCATCCCAACCTGGTGGGCAAGTTTTCCCTGGTGCAGATCGCGGCGCCAAGCCGCTCCTCACTGGATGAATACCAGAACCTGGAAGCGCGGGTTCGTACCCTCGCGCAGCGCATCAACACCCGGTTTTCCAGTGGCAGCTACCTGCCGGTGCTTCTCAAGATCGAGCATTATGAGTCGGACCAGGTGAATCGCTACTATCGTGCCTGCGATGTCTGCATGGTGACCAGCCTGCACGACGGGATGAACCTGGTCGCAAAGGAGTTCATTGCAGCGCGCGACGATGAGCGCGGCGTGCTGATCCTCTCGCAGTTCACCGGCGCTGCCCGCGAGCTGCTTGAGGCGCTGATCATCAACCCGTACCACATCGAGCAAGGCGCCGAGGCACTGTACCGCGCCGTGACGATGCCAGAGGTAGAGCAGCGGGAAAGAATGCGCAGCATGCGCACGCTGGTAAAGGATTTCAACGTCTATCGCTGGGCCGGGCGCATGCTGCTGGACGCGGCGCGCCTGCGTCGGCGAGAACGCATCACCGCCAAGATTCACTCGCATAGCAGGAAGTCGCTGCGCAGGGTGGTGTGACGATGATTTCCCTGTTCTCGCCGGAGGGCATACGGCGGCTGGATCAGATTGTCCAGCCAGGCCTGCTCTGCGTATTCGATTTTGATGGAACGCTTTCAGCGATCGTCCCCGAACCGGATCGCGCACATCTCACGCCAGAAGTGTATGAGTCGCTCGTCAAGCTCTCTGCCCTGACGCCCGTCGCGATCCTGACCGGTCGCTCCCTCGAAGATATCCGCCCGCGTCTGCGTTTCGAGCCAGCCTATTTGGTCGGGAATCACGGCCTTGAAGGTGTGCCGGGCTGCGAAGAAAGTAGCGCGCAATACCTGACCCTTTGTCGCCGGTGGGAGCATGCGATCCGGACCGCATTGCATGACGATGGCTTCGATCCACGCGTCTGGGTGGAGAACAAGGGCTACTCCCTCTCTGTGCACTATCGGGACACGCCGGATCCGCACCAAACGGAAGGGCGACTGGAGCATCTGTTTTCTCAAGTGGCGCCGGAGGCGCGCGTCATTGCCGGGAAATCGGTATTCAGCCTGCTGCCACCCAACGCGGCCGACAAGGGTAGCGCGCTACAGCAACTGATGCGCATAAGTGCCGCGCCCTGTGTCATTTACGTGGGCGACGACGTCACCGATGAAGACGTGTTTCGCCTCCAGCGACCGGACCTGCTCTCGATCCGCATCGAGCCGGCGACGCATAGTGCCGCAGCCTGCTACCTGCCGCAATGGCAGGATGTAATCGTTCTTCTGGACGACCTGATTTCCCGACTTTCCAACGCTGACCCGCATCAGCTTCGCAATACGGCCTCGAACGTGGGCGGTTGAATCCAGGGACCGCCCTGGCCGCGCCCATGGGCACGACGAGACAAAGATTATTGACCGCCATCGCGCGCCAAATTGGCGCCAGGCATTACAGGAATCGCGCATGAGTAATCTGAACCTCGGACTGATCGGCAATTCGCGCACCAGCGCTCTGGTGGATATGAACGCCCGCATCTGCTGGTGGTGCTATCCCTACTTTGATAGCGACCCCCTTTGCTGCTCACTGCTGCAAGGAGAACACCAGCGGCAGGACATTGAATCGGAGCGCGCCTACGGTTTTGTCGACCTGTTGTTTGAGGGGAGCAGGCTGGTCAGCCAGAGTTATGAGCGCAACTCTGCGATCCTCGTCAGTAACTTCCATGACGACGCTGGCAATGGCATTGAAGTCACGGACTTTGCCCCGAGGTTTCACCTGCACGGCCGCATGTTCAGCCCCTCCATGCTGGTGCGCATAGTGCGCAGGACGGCAGGACGGCCGCGGGTCGCGCTGCGGGTCCGTCCTGCTGTCGACTACGGACGCAAGGCCGCGGAGGTTCGAGGTGGCGCGCATCACATCACCTACGCCGGTTCATCGCAGTCGATGCGATTGACCACCGATGCGTCCGTGTCGGCGATTACAGATGAAAGGTCCTTCTTCCTGCAGGATACGGTAACGCTTTTGCTTGGCCCGGACGAGACGGTCAATGGCTCACCGCGCGAAGTTGGTCGATCATTCTACGAGCAAACCTTGGCCTACTGGCATCGGTGGGTGCGTAACCTCGCCATCCCCTTCGAGTGGCAGGAAGTCGTAATCCGCTCGGCCATCACGCTGAAGATGAATGCGTTCGACGACACCGGCGCCATCATTGCCGCAGTCACTACCTCGATTCCAGAAGCGCCACACAGCGGTCGTAATTGGGATTACCGCTATTGCTGGCTGCGTGATGCCTACTTTGTGGTCAACGCGTTGAACCGGCTTGGGGCGACGGACACCATGGAGCGCTACCTCGAATACATCCTTAACGTCATTGCCGATACGCGGGACGCGCCGTTGCAACCGGTCTATGGCATCCGGCGCGAAGCCGCCCTTGAGGAATGGGTTGCGCCCGGCCTTGCCGGATATCGTGGCATGGGCCCGGTGCGGGTCGGCAACCTGGCCTACAACCAGATTCAAAACGACGTTTTTGGCGCCGCAGTCATGGCCAGCACCCACGCGTTCTTTGATTCGCGCCTTGAGCGGCCCGCCGGCCACCAGATGTTCAACGACCTGGAGCGCCTTGGCGAAGAAGCGGTCCGCAATTACAACGTGCCCGATGCCGGCATTTGGGAACTGCGTGGGGCGCGCCGGGTGCACACCTTCTCCACGATCATGTGCTGGGCCGCATGCGACCGACTTGCTGCCATTGCGCGCCGGCTCGAATTGCATGAGCGCGCCGCAGTATGGAAGGGGCATGCTCGGCGGATCCACGAAGAAGTTTGCACGCACTCCTGGAATCCGGAACTGAACAGCTTTGTATCGACCTTCGGTGGCGAACGCCTCGACGCGAGCCTGCTGCTGATGGCGGAATTTCAGTTCCTGCAGCCGGACGACCCACGCTTTATCGGCACCGTTGCGGCGGTCGAAAAGCATTTGTTGCGAGGTGATTTCTTGTTGAGGTATGACGAGGAAGACGATTTCGGGCTGCCGGAAACCGCCTTCCTTGTGTGTACGCTTTGGTGGATCCTCGCGTTATCCCAGATGGGCCAGAAGGAGCGCGCCCGCGAGTTGTTCGAGAAGGTCCTGGCGCGGCGCAACCATCTTGGCCTTTTGTCCGAAGACGTTGCCTCTGACACGGGCGAGATGTGGGGCAATTTTCCGCAAACCTACAGCATGGTGGGACTGATACAGTGTGCTTCCCGCTTGAGCATTTCATGGGACAAGGCTTACTAGTAGCGGGTGGTACACGCTTGCCGGATACCGTGTGACACCTGGGCTTCGGCATGCGACCTGTGCCACGGGACATTCTGCGTGCCGCAGCCCGGTCCGCCATCATGCAAGGCTCCATCAATCAAGGCTGCGCCCCGCGCGACAGCGATAACAGGCGGACCGACTGACGTGAATACCCAACCCAACTACATCGGCGGACTGGACATCGGTGGCACCAAGGTGACGGCGATCGTTGCGGATGGAGATCGCCCGCTGGCCCGTATTACCGCGCCAACCTGCAAGACTGGCGAGATACGGGCTTTACCGGAGCAAACGCTGGCAATGTTGCGTACGGTATGTGAACAGGCAGGGCTGGACCTCTCCGCACTTGACCGTGTGGGAGTCAGTTCAGCGGGGCCGTTCGCGTGCATTGACGGCAAGCTCGGTCTTGCCACGCCCAACATCTGCGGCGCGCGCAGCCGCTCTGACGATCTGCCGAATGACTGGGACATCATTCCGCTGGAAGCGGTGCTGCGCGAGCAGTTTCCGCATGTGGTGATTGAAAACGACTGCGTCGCGGCCTTGTCCGCCGAACGCAGCTTTGGGGCCGTTCAAGATGAGCCAGACTGCGTGTATGTCACATGGAGCACCGGTGTCGGCTTCGGCCTGTGCGTGGATGGGCACATCCTGCATGGCAAGAACGGAAACGCTGGGCATGCGGGACACATGCTCCTCTCCGATCATTCCGACGCAGTCTGCGGCTGCGGCAATCGCGGCGACCTGGAGGGCCTGATTTCGGGCCGCAATATCGGCAAGCGTTTGCAACGGCCCGCACCGGAAATTTTCCTGGCGGCGCGCAACGGCGACCCGGCCGCGCATGCCGAAGCGCTGGAAGCGGCCCGGTGGTTTGGCCGGGGCTTGTATAACGTCGCTGTTACTTTGGACACCAGTGTGTTCGTGCTGGGCGGCAGCGTCTGGCAGCATCACGGCGACTGGCTGGCGCCAATCGTGCAGAGGGAGATCGAGAGCCGGCTGCCGGCGCTAACGCAAGACGTCTCCGTGATTTCGGCGGCCCTTGGTTCGCTGGTGGCCGACATTGGTGCGCTCAGCCTCGTAATGCCGCCTGAGTGGGTGGCGCCGTGGCGGAACACCCGGCCCTGGGAATCTTTGAAGGTTTAGGTCAAGCCCGCCTCAGCCGCCGCCCAATTCCACTTCGCCAGCCGTGGCGGATCGGGATCCAGGCAAGGGCGGATTCGACTTTCCGCGATACGCAAATACCACCGAGGCCTTCATCCGCTCGGTCTCGTTTCGGCCTGCCGCATGAAACAGGCCACTGTGGAACAGCACCACGTCGCCCGCTTGCAACGTTGGCGTCACGCCGCGCGCAAACAGCGCCTGGTTCTCCGGTAGTTCAGGACGGAGGAAATCCAGGTCATCGAGTTGGCCGGACTTGATATTCAGGAGATGCGATCCCGGGATGAAGCGCAGTGCGCCGTTCTCCGTAGTTTCTTCGCCTAGCGCGAGCCAGCTCGAAATCAGATTGTTGCGACCGTAGGACCAATAGCGGATATCGCGGTGCCAGCCCGTCGCGGTGCCGAAGTGCGGGTGCTTGGTCATCACGCAGTTATGGTGGGCCAGCGACAGGATGACGTCCTCGCCAAGCAGTTGCGCCAGTTCACCGACAAGGGCTGGTTCACCAGCCCAGTTGCGAAAGCATTCAGCCCGGCCATGGGCATTGCGCAAACGTCGTGCGGTTCGCCCACCAGGGGCATCGAGCGATTCCGGAGCACCGGGATAGCCGACCTCGGCTTCGAACTCGATCGGCGGCACAGCGCGTGCAAGATGGTCCAGCGTAACGCCCAGCATTGCTTCGCAGCGATCAGGTGTTACGCGCGCCTTCAGGACGAGAAACCCGTCGGTTTGGAATTGGTCCAGCTGTTGGGGCAAGAGGCTCATGGGGCGCTGGAATCGAATGAGCCGAAATTATCCCGCAAATTGCGGTCCCGCAGTGTGTGGCGGCTTATCGATGCAAGCAAATGGGGGACGCGGCCGGCTTCAGCAGCGGTTTGCCCCGATTCGGCTCGCGGCCTGCGATACTCGCGTAGTATTTCCATTCCTCATCATCTGGAGCCGACAATGTATTGGACCGCCTGGAGCACGCTTGCCGCATTACTTCTCTACATCTGGACTATTTACAATGTCGGCCGTGCACGCGGCAAGTTCGGGATCGATGCCCCGACAATGGATGGGCCGGTCCAATTCCAGAGCGTCTTGCGAGTGCAGATCAATACGCTGGAACAGCTTGTGCTTCATCTTCCGGCAATGTGGCTTTGCGCTGTCGCCCTTGATGACGAATGGGCGGCGATCGCCGGCGCAGTCTGGGTGGTTGGCCGAATCATCTATGCGCTCGGCTACTACAAGGATCCGAAACGACGGGGAGCGGGCTTCGGCATTGCATTGCTCGCGACCATCACGCTAATGGTGGGTGCGGCAAGTGGATTGATTCAGTCCTAAACTTCAAGGGCGCACTGCTGGCACAGTCGCTCTGTTTTTCTGGTCGCACCTTCTTCGCCTGAGAGTTTTTCGCCTGAGAGTTCCACCATGCTGGTAGGGGTTCAAAGCCTGGTCCCGTCCCCCTTATGGGGCGGTTTCCTGCTGCATTGGACCGCGGTTTTGACGTGCGCCGCGGTGCCAGTCGCCTTGCTCTGGGCGCGCTGGCGACAACCTGGGCGCAACGAGGTGCGGGGGCGAAGACTTGACGGATGGTCGCTTCTGGTTTTAGCCGGCCTCGCACTCGGCGCCGCTGCATTTTTGCTGGCTTCGCAGACCCTGCCGCACCCGGCCGTAGGGGGCGATGCGGCCCTCCACGGCATTGCTGCCGCAGTGCTTCTGGCCGGGGCGGCGCTTCTTGTCCGGCTGGTGATTCGTGCGCCCAACGTGCCGGCGGCGGCGCGACTGCAGCGCTTCATAGAGCAGCTTGAGCACGAAGTAGACGTGCGTCGAACGGCTGAGCGATCCCTGCATGAAGCACAGGACACGCTGCGCCAGTTGGCGGCCCATCAGGAACAGATCCGTGAAGAGGAGCGGAAGCGCATCGCACGGGAGATTCACGACGACCTCGGCCAAAACCTGATGGCCCTGCGACTTGATGTCACCATGCTCCAGAACCGCACCGGACACCGCCACCGCATCCTTGCACGCCGGGTCGACATGGCGCTTGGAAACATCGATGCAACGATTCGCTCCGTGCGCAGCATCATGAATCACCTGCGGCCGCCCGTGCTCGACATCGGCCTGGTGGCCGCCGCCGAGTGGCAGGTCGCTGAATTTCGGCGATCTACTGGCGTTGCCTGTGAGTTCGAGGCGGAACAATGCGACGAGGGCCTGAGCGATACCCAGGCCACGGCAGTCTTCCGCATTTTGCAGGACGCGCTACTCCATGTCCGCCGTCACTCGCAAATTACCCGCGTGCATATTGCGCTGCGCGCGCGGGACGGGTTCCTGTACCTCGATATGCGCGACAACGGGGTTGGCATCTATCCGAACAACCGGCGTCGGGCAAGCACCCTCACCCTGATGGGCATGGCCGAGCGCGCGCATTCACTTGGCGGCGAACTGGTAATTGAAGACATAGAGGGCAGCGGCTCCGAGCTTCGCCTCGTGATACCTATCCACGTTGAGGAATCCAGCGCCGATGCTCACAGCGCCGGCCACACCGCCGACAGCGTCGGGCAAACCAGCCCGCGCTGAGGCCCGCTCCCGTCCTTACCTGTCGCCGCATCCGGCAAAGGCGGTCGCTTGAAAAAGGCAACGGTTCCCACGGTCCACTGCCGCTTTTTTCGCCGCAGAGGAACTACTGCGACGTCTCCATGACTAATTTCATCATTGCCGTTTCGGCATGGGCGTCCGCCTGTGTCGTCTCGCACAACTCGGCCGCATGCATTCGTCATGAAGCAATGCGGCGGTCTCACTGCGCGATGGAGAAAACATGCAGACGGAAATTTCGAGAACGACCCAACCACAGTCCATGCCAGGCCTCAGGTCGTCCACCTTCATGTCAGCGGATGAAGCACAGGCGGCGCGGCGCGCGCGCGGGACTCGCCCGGGGCAACCATTGGTGGTACCGATGGCGCGTGCGCTTGGCTGGTTCAGCATCGGAATGGGCGTTACCCAGCTGTTGTTGCCCCGTGCGCTGGCCCGTGCCACCGGCATGCGCAACCATCCGCAACTGATGCGGGCCATAGGGATCCGGGAGATCGCAAGCGGCGCCGGCATCCTGGTGCGCAACAAGCCAGGCTGGATCTGGACCCGGGTGGCAGGCGATGTAATGGACCTGGCCCTGCTCGGCATGGCAGCCACCGAACGCGGTCAACGTCGCGGTCAGCGCCGCAATCGACTGGCGATTACAGCGGCGGCCGTGGCTGGCGTTGCGGCCGTCGATATCATCGCCAGCGTCCAGCAGGCGCGCTTCCAACGCTCCCGTGCAAACAGTGGTTCCGGTGCGGTCAACTTCGAAAAAAGCGTTACCGTCAATCGCAGCCCGGACGAGTGCTATCGATTCTGGCGCGACTTCAGCAACCTCCCGCGGTTCATGGAGCATGTGGAATCCATCGACGTAAAAAGTGACCGGCTTTCGCATTGGGTCGCCAAGGGGCCAGCAGGGTCCACTGTCGAATGGGATGCGGAAATTACAGCCGACCAGCCTGGCCAACTGCTGGCATGGCATTCAACCGAGGACGCCGACGTCCTCAACGCAGGCACTGTGCGCTTTGAACCGGGCCCTGGCGGCCGCGGAACCGTGATCCGTGTCGACTTCCATTACACACCACCCGGCGGCAAGCCCGGCGCCATGGTCGCGAAGCTTTTTGGCGAAGAGCCGGAAATGCAGATCGACGATGACTTGCGGCACTTCAGGCAGCTACTTGAAACCGGTGAAATAACCACTACGGTCGGGCAGTCCTCCGGCCCGCGTAGTATGGTGGCGCGGTTGCTCAGGAAAGGAGCACCAGGATGAGAGCACTCTGCTGGCACGGCACCAACAAGGTCCAGGTCGACACGGTACCGGACCCGAAACTGATCAATCCGCGCGACGCCATCCTGAAGGTGAGCTCGACTGCGATCTGCGGTTCGGATCTGCATCTGCTTGACGGCTATGTGCCCACCATGGAGAAGGGCGACATACTCGGTCATGAATTCATGGGCGAGGTTGTTGAGCTCGGCAGCCAGGTCAAGAACTTGAAGATCGGCGACCGCGTGGTGATCCCGTTTCCGATCGCTTGCGGCAACTGCTTCTTTTGCCAGGAAAAGCTGTATTCGGTTTGCGAGAACTCCAACCCCAATGCGTGGATGGCGGAAAAGATGTGGGGCCATTCACCGGCCGGCATCTTTGGCTATTCGCATCTCACTGGCGGCTATGCGGGTGGGCAAGCGGAGTATGTGCGGGTGCCGTTCGCCGATGTCGGCCCGCTGAAGGTCCCCGATGGCATGGACGACGAGCAGGTGCTGTTCCTGTCCGACATCCTGCCAACGGGTTACATGGCTGCGGAGAATTGCGACATCAAGCCGGGCCATGTCGTTGCGGTATGGGGTTGCGGGCCGGTGGGCCAGTTCGCGATCCAGAGTGCTTACATGCTCGGCGCCGAGCGCGTGATCGCGATCGACCGTTTTCCCGAGCGCTTGCGCATGGCACGTGAGTTGTCGAAGGCCGAAACGATTGACTACGAAGAAGTCAGCGTGCTGGAAGCCCTGAAAACAATGACGGGCGGGCGCGGTCCAGATGCCTGCATCGATGCGGTCGGCATGGAGGCGCACGGTGTCGGCATGATCGGCATCTATGACAAGGTAAAGCAGGCGATGCGACTGGAAACCGAGCGGCCGATCGCCTTGCGCGAAGCGCTGATGGCTTGTCGCAATGGGGGAACACTCTCCATCGCTGGCGTGTATGGCGGCTTCATGGACAAGATGCCGATTGGCTCGCTAATGAATCGATCGCTGACGATTCGCACTGGCCAGACCCATGTCCACCGCTACATGGCGAAACTGCTGGAGCGGATTCAGAACGGGGATATCGCGCCCGACATGATCATCACGCACCGACTTCCGCTTGAAGAAGCCGCGCATGGCTACGAAATGTTCAAGAACAAGCAGGATGAGTGCGTGAAGGTCGTGCTGCGTCCTTGACGAGGTTCGACGGCGTTCGTGGGCCGGCTGCGGACTGCTTTGGCAGCTCCCCGCTGTTTCACTGGCTGATGTTGCAAGCGACCTGCTGCGTCGCTTCTCGCGTTGGCGCAAACGACGCAGTTTGCCGATCCGATAAGCTGAACGCTTCTACAACGAAGGAACTGTGCCATGGCGACCACCGGGACGGCGGTGCCGGATGCGGCGGCGGAAGAAGGGGTCACGATCGCGCGCGACGCGGGCCTGCGTTATGTGCGGGACGATCGGCCGGGCGTCTCACGCCGACCCATCAAGAATGGATTCCGCTATTTCGGACCAGACGGGAAGCCGATCAGGGACGAAGCGTCGCTCGCGCGGTTTAAAGCTTTGGCGATTCCACCGGCCTGGACCGGGGTGTGGATTTCGCCGTGGGACAACGGCCACATCCAGGCGACCGGGCGCGACGCCAAAGGCCGCAAGCAATACCGCTATCACGCTCGCTGGCGGGCCGTGCGCGACGAAACCAAATATGAGCGCATGGTGAACTTCGGCAAGGCATTGCCAAAGATTCGCAAGGCGGTGGACGCTGCGCTTGCTTTGCCCGGGCTCCCGCGGGAGAAGGTGCTCGCCACCATAGTGCAACTGCTTGAAGCAACCATGATGCGAGTCGGCAACGAGGAATATGCCCGCAACAACAAATCGTTCGGGCTTACGACCCTACGCGACCGGCACGCGAAAATTAAAGGCGACACGGTCCAGTTTGAGTTTCGCGGCAAGAGCGGCGTCCAACATTCCGTTGGGGTCACTGATCCACGACTGGCGCGCATTGTGAAGCGAACCCGCGACCTGCCGGGCCAGGATTTGTTCCAGTACATCGACGAGGACGGGGAACGGCGTACCGTTGGCTCGGCCGACGTCAACGAATACCTGCGCACCATCACCGGTGAAGACTATACCGCCAAGGATTTTCGCACGTGGTCGGGCACTGTGTTGGCTGCCATGGCGCTGCGCGAATTCGAGCGTTTTGACTCGGCAGCCCAAGCGAAAAAGAACGTCGTCAACGCGATCGAAGCGGTCGCCCGACAGCTTGGCAACACGCCCAGCATTTGCCGCAAGTGCTATGTGCACCCCGTGGTCGTCGATGCCTATCTCGATGGCACCATGGTAGAAGCGATCAAGGCCAGGGCCAGGAAAAAACTGGCCGACGATATACGAGATTTGCGGCCGGAGGAGGCTGCAGTGCTGGCCTTCCTTCAGGAGCGTCTTTCCAGCGACGCCGAGAAACCGTCGAAACGCCGGGCCCGGAAGGCGGCGTGACGCGGTAAGCAGGGGGCAAACCGGACTTTTATAGAGGGTACCGCGGCCTATATTCCCGAGCCAGTTTTTCCCGATCGTTTAGCGCAGTGCGGACGTCGTCACGCGCATCCAGACCGGTGAGCCAGCGCAATGAAGTTCTTCTTTAAGGCACTATGCTTTAGAGGTGTGAATTCATGGTTCGCACTTGTGACTGCTTGCGGAGAACCATCATGAAAACCGGGATGATTGCCTATTTTCGTGCCATGCACGGGCACACCCAGCCAGAACCGGATTTCGAACCGGGGATTCGCCCGGAACAACCCCGGCCGCCTGATGGCACGCCGCGCAATCCGGCGCCGGACAACGCGCCTTCGCAGTCGCCGGATAAGGTCCCGGACGGGCGGCCGACACCCGACGTTTATCCGACTGGCTGGACGAACTAGTTCTGGGACGCAGAGTGCTCCACCGGCGCACCGCCGCTGTAGCTGCTCGCTGCCCATACCCGAGGGCGTGACCACGCAAGGCCGCGCCCTGAGTCGGCGGTCATGCGTTCTCTTCCCATCCCAGTGCTGTGGCGCACCCGACATAGTTTGTCGGCGATTACGGCCATGGTGAAATGCGGTGACTCCGTTCGGAAACCCTCCGGCCTGGCTATGTCGTTGGATCGACTAACGAACCAAAGTACGCCAGATGTTACTCATCCCTCATCAACCGCAGGAATGGTTGTCAATTTCGTCCATGCTTGGAGGTCGACATGCCGGTCAACGTAACTAATAGCAAGTTTGCCAGCTTCGCTAAACTCGAATCCGGTTTTAGAGAGATGGGGCACCGGCTCGAATTGTCCCCAACGAAGCACGAAGTGCGGGCCAGGAAAGAAGGGAACCTGATCGTCTTTTACGTCAGGCCTCGCGGAAATTTAGTACAGCGAAAACTCGAGGACATTTTTTCGGGGCGCCAAGGAAAGCTGAACGCTGCACGCGAATGCGTCCAGACAATGCTGGAGCGCCACGTGCCGCGTAGTGACAGGCACTCTTTGATGGCCCATATCCGCGCCGACAACAACTCCGTCGGTTCCATTCACACGGCAGTGGTTGCCGCGTACGATGCTGAGCCGCCCAAGCCGTCAGATTTTTTAAAGTCAATTACCGACGGCGCCGAGACGGCTGGCCCGACCGCTTGCCGCCAGGTTGGTTCGGCCATGCTAGCCATGTTTCGGGATTCGTCTGCACTCAGCGACTCCTGCAAAATCGACATGGTCAGAACGATGAATCAGGGTACAGGGCAGGCCCCGACAGCGGATGGATCCGGCGTCAAGGCCTCCCACCCGCGACCCTGGGATAAGCTTGAGATCAAGGAGCAGGACAGACTTCGGCCGACTCTAGAAGCTGCGATGCAGAAAGCTCAGTCAATGGGAATCGACGAATGGATACAGAAGCTGGCGGATCCGATATCCAATGGCAGTGCGTTTTCCCGGTTGGGCAAGAAACTGATAGATCTGTGCAAGGAGGACTTGCAAATATCCGTTGAGGGAAATCAGTCTTAAGCAAGCCCAATATCGCGCCTGCAGAATGCACTAATTCTGCAATTGCCTTTAGCAAGGCGGCATAACTTCAAGGTCGACCCGTGTGCGTCCAGTGCCGCGTGGCGCTTCCCTTGCCGTCGCTTTAAAATAACTCGGCGGCGAGGTCAACTCGATCCGGCCCTTGGGCGACGCTTGGCGGCACGGACGCACTGGAGACGACATAGGGCGTGAAGGGCGTCCATCCGGACGCCCTCGGCCTATTTCTGCATCGCCCCGCCCACCATCCATGGGGTGCCAAAGCGGTCCGTCACAATGCCGAAGGCCTCTGCCCAAAACGTCTTATCGATCGGCATGATGATCGTCCCGCCTTCGGCCAAGGTATTGAAAATGCGTCGGGCCTCTTCCGCCGTTTCGTAGTGCTGCACTAGCGTAAAGCCTTTCATTTTGTCGTAGGGCTGGTTTGCCATCGCGTCCGAAGCGAGAATTGCGCTGCCTCCCGGGAACACCAGGCGGGCGTGCATGATGCGGTCCGGGCTGCCGCCGCAAGACGTCATTTCCGCTGCCATGGGCGACTCCGCATGCGTCATCATCATCTCAATTTTTCCGCCAAGCACGCGTTCGTAGTAGCGCATGGCTTCAGCGCAGTTTCCGTCAAAAAAAAGATAGGGGGTCAGTTGCATGATAAGTGTCCTCGGTAAAAGGAAGAACGTGGTCGGAAGCGCCGCCTGCGACAGGCGCAATGGACAGTGTGGCGGTTACAATCCGCAGCGTACAAGATTGCGTCTTTGTGTACACCGTCTACAATAAAGATAGCATATAAAATGTACAGCGTCCACAATCTGGAGATGGAGATCGAAACAACAGACATTCCACCGCGCCGGA
Organism: Herminiimonas sp.; assembly: GCA_028292265.1. GTDB lineage: Bacteria > Pseudomonadota > Gammaproteobacteria > Burkholderiales > Burkholderiaceae_D > JAQGMR01. Next base: position 18,917 of record JAQGMR010000050.1, on the reverse strand, counting down.
CAACCTACCGTCATGGCGACCTGCGTCGCGTTCTGCTTGAAGCGGGCGTCGCTCAGGCGCGCGTGGGTGGGCCGGATGCGGTGGTGCTGCGGGAGGCCACGCGACAAGCGGGCGTGGTGCCGAACGCCGCATACAGGCACTTTGCCAGTCGCGAAGCATTGCTCAAGGCAGTGCGCGCATTCGCGCTGTCGGCTCTGGCGCAATCAATGGAAGCCGAACTGAAAAAATTGGGGAAAGAACGACGCTCGGCTGCTTATGCCCGAGACAGCCTGCGAGCGGTCGGCACCGGCTACCTGCGTTTCGCCCAGGCCGAGCCGGGATTGTTTCGCACTGCCTTTTCGATCGCCGATGAGCCTGAGGCAGACGCAGCCAAGGCTGGAGAAAGTGGGCTGAATCCATTTCAGTTGCTGGGCGCGGCGCTTGACCGCATGCTGGACGCCGGCTTGCTGTCCGCACAGCGGCGACAGAATGCGGAATACCTTGCGTGGTCCGCTGTACACGGCATGGCGCTGCTCATGACCGAAGGACCACTGGGGCGCACCAGCGTTGCCCAACGCGAAGCGTTCGGGCAACGCTTGCTGGACATGGTTGAAAAAGGACTATAGGCCTGCGCGAGGAGTGTAGTCGAAGCACGAACCAGGGCCCGGACTGCACGAGAACGCAGTCACCGGTGACGCCCCAAGTCCGGCTGTGCTCCCTGCTTTCCCGGTTCGCTTCTGTTCCCCGGAGTTCTGCGACCGGCGGCGCCGTTACGCGTAGTGATGTTTGACGATAAACCCACGTACCGCGGCGAGGTCCGGCGTGACGCCCAACCCGGGCGCGCTGGATAAGGAAACGACGCCTTCCTTCAAGGACAACGTCGGCGTTGCCAGCACGTCGCGCAAGGGGTTTGGATTTGAATCGACTTCGACATAGCCGGCGCCTCCAACAGCCGCCTTCAAATGCATCGACGCCACCAGGCCGATGCCGCCGCCGAGCCAGTGTGGGCAGAACATCTTCCCGCTCGCCATGGCGTGCCGTGCGACCGCCAGGCATCCGCTGAAGCCGCCCCATTTGCCGAGATCCGGTTGGATGACGGCGAAGGCACCGCTTTGTACCGCTGCGGCGAACTCCGACTCGCCCCGGATATTTTCACCGGCCGCGAGAGGGATCGGCGATTGCTCTGCAAGACGCTGCCATTCCGGCAGTGGCGTATCGGCCGCGAGCGGCTCTTCCAGCCACGACGGCGCGTATTCAGCCAGACGCCGACTCATGTCGAGCGCCTCGGCTAAAGTCCATGCCTGGTTGGCGTCGACCATCAGCACGGTGTCAGTGCCGAAAAGCTCCCGCAGCGCGCGCAAGTTGGCAAGGTCACGCTCAGCGCCAAAGCCCACCTTCAGCTTGAACGCCCGGTAGCCTTCGTCACGCTTGGCGGCCGCCAGTTTCTCCGGATTGGTGGGACTAAGCCCGGACGCATAAGCCTGCACCCGGTTGCGGCCGCCAAGCAGCTGCCACAGCGGAACGCCAAGCCGCTTGCCAGCCAGATCCCACATGGCGATGTCGGCGCCCGCGACGGCCTGTGCCATCGTGCCCGGTTCTCCACACTGCAGTCCAAGCACATGCAGGCGGCGCGTCAATTCCTGGTAAGCCAGCGTGGGATGAGCCCAGGCTTGCTCAAGAAGTATCGGCGCAACGCAGCTTTCCAGCACGCGGGCCCGATGCTCTGCCCCCACGCCCGGGAAGTTGCACCAGATTTCACCCCAGCCCACCGTGCCTTCCGTGTCTTCGATGCGGACCAGCACCGCCGGACGATCGTGCATGACGCCAAAGGATGTTTGCACCGGCTCGGCTATGGGCGAGCGCAGGACCATTGCTTCCACCCTGGCCAGGCGGATCGGAGCAAAGGAGGGGAGGCTTATCATTTTTTCGTTGGTCGCAGTTCAAGTAAATCGTGTGGCGCTTACTAAACTTGTCGGCGTGGCCGCAATGTTCAGACCGCAGTTGCAAAAAAGTGGCGTACCCGGAGGGACCAGACTACTTGGGCTTGCACCAGGCACCTTGAAAGGCGCACTCAACGTGCTGAGCCCAGCACCAGCGCGGCACCTTTTTCGCCGATCATGATGGAGGCCGCGTTGGTGTTCGCCGACACCATGTCCGGCATCACCGAAGCATCAATTACCCGCAGTCGCTCAACGCCGCGCACACGCAACTCAGGATCGACCACGGCACGTGAATCGCTGCCCATGCGGCAGGTGCCAACCGGATGGAATACGGTGCCGCCAGCAGTGCGGGCGAAGTCGAGCAGGTCATCGCGGCTGCGCCGTTGGGGGCCTGGCAGTATCTCAACATCGACCAAGTCCCGGAAGGCAGGCTGCTGGTAAATTTCGCGCAGCATGTCGATGCCGGCGCTGAGCACCTTGCGGTCCAGGTCTTCCTGGAGGTAGTTGGTCTCAATGCGCGGCGGCGCAAGCGGATCAGCCGAGCGAATCTGAAGCCGTCCACGCGAAGTCGGACGGCACTGGCATGCCGAGGCGGTAAAGCCGGCATAGGCGTGCAGCGGCTCCCCGGGCTTGTCCACGGACAGCGGCATGACGTTGAACTGCATGTCGGCCCGGTCGCCCTGCGCAAATTCGGTTCGGGCGAAACCGCCGACCTGTCCTGCGCCAACTGTTAGCGGTCCGGAATCCTTTAGTAGCCATTGCATCCCCATCGAAGCAAGCCGCAATGGATTGCGCACGTCGTTATTGAGTGACAGCTTTTTATTGAGCCGGACGATGGTCCGTGCCTGGTAGTGGTCCTTCAGGTTTTCACCAACCTCGGGTGAATCGGCTATGGTCTGGATGCCATGCTGCAGCAGCAGTGTGGCAGGGCCGATGCCCGATAGTTGAAGTATCTGCGGCGTTTGAATGGTGCCAGCCGAAAGAATCACTTCACCATCCGCACGCGCGCTGTGCAGCGCTTTGTCTTTCAGCCATTCGACGCCAACGGCTGTTGTTCCATCGAAGAGCACGCGGGTAATGTGGGACTCAGTCAGAACGGTCAGGTTGGGGCGACCTTGCACTGGACGTAGAAAAGCGACTGCCGAACTGGAACGCCAGCCGTCCTTGATCGTCAATTGATACGCGCCGACGCCGTAGTCGGTGGCGCCGTTGAAATCCGGATTGAATGGCAGGCCGTATTGCTGGCCCGCTTCCAGCCACGCACGACAATAGGGATGGTCGTTGCGCAACTCGGAAACGCCCAGTTCCCCGTCTCCGCCGTGGTATTCGTTGGCGCCCTGTCGAAAGTGTTCCGAGCGCTTGAAGAATGGCAGCACGGAGCGGTAATCCCAGCCGGTGGCGCCGGCCCGCGCCCAATCGTCGTAATCCTGGTGTTGGCCACGGATGTAGATGAGGCCATTGATCGAGCTCGAGCCGCCCAGTACCCGGCCGCGAGGCCAGATGATGGGCCGGCCGCCAGTGCCGTCGCAAGGCTCTGTCTCGAACAATCGTGAGAAGCGCTGGTCGTAGATGGTCTTGAAATAACCGACCGGAAGATGCAGCCAGAAGTTCTTGTTCGGCTTACCGGCCTCCAGCAGCAAGACCTTGACCGAGGGGTCCGCCGAGAGCCGGTTGGCCAGCACACAACCGGCCGAGCCGGCGCCGACGATGATGTAGTCGTACGCCGCGGCCTTTACCGCCTCGCTCATCCCTTGACCGTGTTGAGATAAATTTTCGGATCGAAATACTGCGACGCAGGTACCGGGTTGGGGATGTTGGCGAAGCTAACGAAGAAGTCAGTGACCTGCTGCAGCCACTTGGTCACGGTGCCGTCTGCATACTGCTTCGCCCATTCCTGCGATGTGAACATTTTCTGCGCCCCAAGCTGCTCTTTCAGGTCGGCCAGTGGCACCTGCTGGTAATACTTCGTCTGCAGCGTTTCAATCGCCTTGTCGGGATTCTTGACCATATAGTCATTGGCCACGGCCCAGACCCGGATGATCTTTGCCAGCACGTCCTGGTTCTTTTCATAGTAGTCGTTGCGCGCCGCCCAGCCGCCGACAATCGCAGCCTTTGGATAGAACGACGAAGCGTCCACCAGCATCTTCGCGGTCGGCACGCGCGTGCGGACCGCGATATTGAACGGCACCCACAAGGCGACCGCCGGCACAGCCTTGGAAATGAAAGCCGTCACCGCGTCCTGCATGCGCTGGTTGACGATGGTCACTTCCTTGGGGTCGATATTGTTTGCACGCAGGGCGTTGTCCAGGAAGACGTGAGCCGTGGTACCGGTGGTGGTAGAAATCTGCTTGCCCTTCAAGTCCGAGATTTTGCTGACCCCCATATCCGGATGCACCCACAATTGCGCCGTTGCGAATTCAATGTCATTGATCAGGAAAACCTTGCCCTGGCCGCGCGCCGGAAAGTTAGACATGACAGCGCCGGTGGAGAGCACGTCGATGCTGCCGCCCGTCATGGCCTGGAACAATTCCAGCCCGGTCTGGAACTGGATGAATTCCATGTCGAGGCCTTCCTTCTTCCACAAGCCCATTGAGTCGGCAAGCCAAATCTGGCCGTCGACAGCCAGCGTGTGCAGATAACCGACCTTGACCTTCTTCGACTGTGCCAGAGCCATTGTTGGTTGCAGGGCAGCGAGACTTGCGGCTGCGGATATTTCCAGGAAAGTACGACGGCGCATGGTGATCTCCTCTTCTTATTGAATGGACCTGCTGGTTATGCCTGAGCTATATGTTGCGCTTCCTGCGCCGCATATTCTCGCATGACGGATTCCTGGACGCGGGACCGCAAGGCGTTGAATTCCGGTGTCTTTTGCAAGGAGCGGTCCCGTGGATAGGGAAATGGTATGTCGATCACTTCGCGAATGCGGGACGGACGCGCCGAGATGACCAGCACCTTCGACGAAAGATAAAGCGCCTCTTCGACCGAGTGCGTGATCAGCAGTACGGTCTTGCCCTCCGCGTGCAGCACCTGCAGCAGCAGATCGTGCATGGCGCTGCGGGTCTGCGCATCAAGCGCGCCGAAAGGTTCGTCCATCAGCAGGAATTCAGGGTGCACCGCATAAACCCGGGCCAGGGCCAGGCGCTGACGCATGCCACCAGACAGGGTCTTCGGATACGCCTTGCGAAAATCGACCAGGCCCATCAGCTTCAGGTAGCGTTCCACGACCGTGTTTTTTTCGGCAGCGCTGACTTTGCCGTTCGCCTTTAAACCGAGGCCAAATCCTATGTTCTGTTCGACGGTTAGCCAGGGGAACACACCGTATTCCTGGAACATCACGCCACGGTCCGGGCCGGGACCTGCAATGGTCTTCCCATCCAGCGTAACCGTGCCCCCGCTCGGCTTGACGAATCCAGCGGCCATGCTCATCAGCGTGGTCTTGCCGCAGCCAGACGGCCCAACCAGTGAAATGAAATCGCCTTGGTTAATGGCGAACGACATGTCCTTGACGACCTCAAGCGGACCGTTGGCCGTCGGGAATTGCATCGATACGTTATCGAAGCGGATGCGCTCGCGTTGCTGTTCCATGTTCAGCCCTCAATCCTGTCTTGCCAACTCACCAGCTTCTTCGAAAGTCTTCGTAGCAGCATGTCCATGGTCAATGCCAGCACGCCAATACAGATGATGCCGAGGTAGATCGTGCGCAAATCAAAGAAGGCGGACGCATTCTGGATCATGGCACCGAGGCCCTGCTGCGCCGCCACTAGTTCAGATGCAACCAGGGTTGCCCAGGCCACGCCGAGGGCGACGCGCAATGCGGTCAGCATGTGTGGCACCGTCAGCGGCACCATCACCTTCAAAAAGATTTCGGTGTCGGTTGCGCCCAGCGTGCGGGCAACGCGGATGTAGACCGGGCTGATCTGCGTCATCGCTTCATACATGACGATGACGGCCGAGAAGAAAGAGGCATAGAAAAGGATAAAAATCTTTGCCGATTCGCCGATGCCGAGGTACACGATTACCAGGGGAATGAGCGCAATCGGCGGCAATGCGCGGAAGAAGTTGATGAGCGGGTCGACAAAGCGACGCACCGGCTTGTACCAGCCAATGAGGAATCCGACCGGCACCGCTGCCAACATGCCAAGCAGCAGGCCGAACAGGACACGCTGCACAGACATGACAATGTTGATCAGCAGGTTGCCGTTCGTGAGGGTGCTCCAGAATGTGTTGAGCACCTCAAGCGGCGAGGGCAGCAGCGTTGGATTGATCAAACCGGAAGCGCGCAGCATGATCCAGAAGCCGACCAGGCAGGCAAAGGGAAGGATGGCCCATCCGGCGTTTATGAAGAACTGGCTGCGGCTTCTGCCTGTTGCAATGCGTGGTGCCATTCATGTCTCCATCGGCTGCTTTGCTCGAGCGGTGCGAGCGACGTTGCTGCATATGCCTTGCTGCGGGGCTTGCATACGGCAGGAGTATCGCCTGCCTTGGACCCCGCCACAGGATACGCGACGGCTTGATTCCTATCGGGAGTCGGGCGAAAAATTCTTTTTGATGGTCTGCCAGCACTCGAAGTACTCGGCTTGCAGTTGCGCGCTGTCGAGTGCCGCCCGAGTCGGCTTGATCAGGTTGCGCGTCTCGAACATGAAAGCCATTGTGTCGGCCACCCGGGTTGGCTTGCTGGTGTCAGCGGCTGACGCTTTCTCAAATGTCTGGGCATCCGGTCCGTGCCCGCTCATGCAGTTGTGCAGGCTGGCGCCACCGGGCACGAAGCCCTCCGCCTTGGCATCGTAGGCGCCGTGAATCAGGCCCATGAATTCGCTTGCCACATTGCGGTGGAACCAGGGTGGGCGGAAAGTGTTTTCGGCCGTCAGCCAGCGCGGCGGGAAGATCACGAAATCGAGTGTGTCCACACCCGGCGTATCGCTCGGCGACTGCAGCACCAGGAAGATCGATGGGTCGGGATGGTCATAGCTTATGGAACCAATCGCGTTGAAGCGGCGCAGGTCGTACTTGCACGGCGCGTAGCTGCCATGCCATGCCACCACGTCGAGCGGCGAATGGCCGATGCGCGCGCTCCACAGGTTGCCGGAGAACTTGGCGACGAGTTCAAAGTCGCCTTCCACATCCTCATACCAGGCATGGGGTATCAGGAAGTCGCGCGGGTTGGCCAGGCCGTTTGAACCGATGACGCCGAGGTCGGGCAGGCGCAACAGCGCGCCGTAGTTTTCGCAGATGTAGCCGCGTGCGCTGCCGTCCGGCAGTTCAACGCGGAAGCGGCAGCCGCGCGGCACAATCGCGATCTCTTGCGGCTCAATGTCAACGATACCAAACTCCGTTGCAAGGCGCAGCCGGCCTTGCTGCGGCACGATCAGCAATTCGCCGTCGGCGCAATAGAAAAAACGCCCTTGCATGGAACGGTTGGCTGCATAGACGTGAATTGCACAGCCGCTCATGGCATCGGGGCTGCCGTTGCCCGCCATCGTCACCCAGCCGTCGATAAAATCGGTCGGCTCGGTTGGCATCGGCAACGGATCCCATCGCAATTGGTTGGGTGGTGTCGCAGTTTCGTCGAAGCGGCTTTGAATGCCGCGATTTTCGATTGGCGCGAAAGGCATGTGTACTGCGCTTGGCCGAATGCGGTATAGCCACGACCGGCGATTGTGGGAGCGCGGCGCGGTGAATGCGGTGCCGGAGATTTGCTCGGCATAAAGACCGTAGGGCGCGCGCTGAGGAGAATTTTGTCCCACCGGCAGCGCGCCCGGTAGCGCTTCCGTGGAGAACTCATTGCCAAAACCACTCTGGTAGAGCGCTTCTGCAGGCGCGGGCGCGGCGTGATTCATGTGGGACCTCATCGGCATGGTTGCATCGCAAGAATGCATCATACCGCCCGTCGTTCCGCTTTCGTTGCTCTCCCAACGCCGGGTCAACAGCGACCGGCGGCGCGGCCCGGCAAGCGACTGTTTCCTAAAGGGTATAGCGGGGGCGTTTGACAGCCCGCAACGTCGTCCGCTGCGAAACTGAGATGCTGAATCCGTCATGGGAATTTATCCCATTTATTTACGACCTTCAACATATGGAAAAACCAGGCGAGGCCGATTCATTGGGGACCCTTCAAGGGCCGCCAAAACTGCCTGGTGCCGCCGCTTTGCTATCGGTAACGTATTTGCTCGAGCCATTGGTGCGGCTGCTTGTGGCGCAGGGGGTTACCTATACCGCGCTGGCCGCAGCGCTCAAGGCGGTCTTCGTGAACGTTGCGATCAAGCAGGCGCCGGCGGGGAAGAAGATGACCGACAGCCAGATTTCCATTTCGACCGCGGTACATCGCAAGGATGTGCGCCGCTTGCGGCAGGAAGCTAAAAGCCGAGCCGCTCTCATGAAAGAGCCCGTCAGTTTGGTAGCGGCTGTGTTCACGCGCTGGACGACCGATCCAGCATGGTCCGATGCAAGCGGTCCGCGCCCGCTGAAGCGGCATGGCGACGACAGCTTTGAGTCGCTCGTTAAAGAGCTCTCCACGGATGTCCATTCGCGAACCGTATGCGATGAATTTATGCGCCTCGGCTTGCTGGATGCGGACGCAGACACCGTGCGCCTTCGATTCGATTTCCTCGTGCCACGGGAAGATCAAGACCAGATGCTGCGTTATATGGCGGGCAGCTTGCACGACCATGCGGCGGCCGCCGTCGCAAACGTGCTGCGGGATGGCGCGCCGTCTCTCGAGCAGAGCGTGTTCAGCGACGCAATCCCCAGCAACGCGGTGCCCGCGATTGAGGCGCTCGCCCGCGAAGCATGGAGGGTCGTGATGCAAAAGGCGGTGCCAGAACTTATCCGCCAAGAAGCCGCGGGGCAAGCAGGCATCGCAGGCATGCCGGCGACGCCTGCCACAAGCCTTTCCCGCGTTCGCATCGGCATGTTCTTTTATGCCGAAAAAAATCAAGGCGTGGCCCGCGATGCGCCCGCAAGAACATAGTGGGAGAACGTGCTTTATGAAGCCGACCATTGATGCACACACCCGCCCGCGCCACGCGTGTCTCTGGCTGCGCACAACCCTGTTGATTGTTGCTTTGAGCGGCTGCGGCGGTGGCGCAGAGAGTGGCGATTCGGCTTTCGCCGGCGTGGGGAGCGGCGGAACCGGTTCTGCATTCCAGGGCGCGATCAGCGGGTTCGGCAGTGTCATCGTAAACGGCGTGCGAATCGACGATCGTGCCGCCCGTATTACGGTGGACGACATCGATGTGCCGGAGACGACACTGCGCCTCGGCATGGTGGTCGACATCGACGGCGTTCGGGTCGACCAGGCGAACGGGCGCGCCAACAGCATCGTCGGCAATTCGTGGGTTGAAGGCCCGGTGGAGTCCATTGTGGTTGGCTCCAGTCAGTTGACGGTGCTCGGCGTTGCGATCACGGTGAATTCCGGCACGGTGTTCGATGGTGGTGTCACAGGCCTGGCTGGACTGCGCGCTGGCGACCATGTTGAGGTCTATGGCTTGCCCGACCTGGCCGGCGGTGTTCGCGCGACCCGCATAGAAAAAAGCGCCGCGACCCGGGTACGGCTGGTGGGCACGGTAAAAGCAAGTATGGCGGACACGATCCAGGTCAATGGCATCACGGTCCAGACGGGCAATGCAACGGTGAACGGGGCTGCGAAGGGCGTTGCGGTCGGTGACGCGGTGCGCATCAAGGGCAGTCTGGTGAATGGCGCGACCGCTGGTGTTGCTACCATCGCCGCAAGTGAAGTGCGCCCGGTGAGCGTGGCGCCGATCTTGCCAGATAACCGGAAAGTCAATCTAGAAGGCATCGTAACGAAATTTACATCGCCGTCGAATTTTGAGGTTGGCGGGCAGAAGATTCAGGCTGCCTCAGGTGCGCGTCTGGAAGGCACCGTGACGCTCGGCGCGGAAGTAGAAATTGAAGGCGCCTCGTCGGCCGGTACAGTGGTCGCGACCAGCATCTCGGTGCAGGATGAGAGCAAGCAAAAGGACGACGCCAACGTATTCCATGCCAGCGTCTCCGCGCTGAACTTGAGTACCAAAACGCTCTCATTGCGCTCGGACACCGTCACGATGAAATGGGACAGCAACACAATTTTCGAGACCGCCACGCTGCCGTTGCGAGAGGCGAGCCTGGCGCTGAACATGAAGCTGGAAGTGACCGCGAAGAACACGCCCGCCGGATTGCTTGCAACCTCAATCAAGCTGAAGAATTGAGCATGCGCACCACGCATACGATGGACACTGTGCCGGCCACAGAAATGGAATGTTCAATGCGGAGCGGACAGCACGGCCGGACAACACCGGGTTCACGCGTCGTCAGGCCCGTGTTCCGGTTGGTTGAGTCGTGCGGGTGTTGCGGCCAGTTCAGATGTCGTGCGTGGAGCGGCGCACTTGAAGGCAGTACGTAACAAGCAGTTTGCAACGTGGAGATTTGATATGGAAGACCTGATTGAAAAACACCCGATCCGGGTGCTGGTGCTGGTGTCATTTGCTTTCGTTGTAGCGCTGCTATGGGTGCCGCCTCCAGAGGCCAGCGACACCAAAGCAAAAGAGAAGCCGTCGGAAAACACCCATGTCCGAGTGCAGGCCGACAACGCAGCGAGGTCCCCGAATGTTGTCACCGCTGGCGGCACAGTCGCACCTGTCCGCTAGGATCCTTGGCGGAACAAGGCCGCAGGATCCTAGAACACCGCACCGCGCGCACTGACGGGCCAGATTTCTTCCACCACACCGCCGCGCACAGCGATGAGCCAGTCGTGGAGGTTGACCGTAGGATCGCAGTGGCTCGGCAGCAGGCGCACCTTGTCGCCGACCTCGAGTGGCAGTGCGCCGGCTTCTCGCAGCACCACGCAGTGTTCATCCGAAATCGTATTGACCTTCCAGCCCGCATGCAAAATCTGTGGCAGGCCCTGGTCGACCGCGAAAGCCTTTAGCCCGCCGTCCAGCACCGCGTGACCGGAGTGCACGCTGATCACGCTGCACAAGGCCTGCAGCGCATGGCGAAGTGGTGGCATGTCGGCGGCTAACCGGTTGGCTGCATAGTCGGTGTCCATCAGCACGTATGAACCGGGCTGCACTTCAGTATAGAGATGCGAACCGGCTTCGAGGGCATACGTGCCCGTGCCGCCACCGGTAATGGTTGAGCACGAAAACCCTTCACCTTTAAGCACCTCCACAATCCCGGTCAGCTTCAGCACGGCGGCGTGGACCGCTTGGGCTCGCTCTCCGGGGCCGCGCATGTGCTGCGCCGAACCGCGAAAGGCATGAATCCCGCCGAACAACAGGTTGCCATCGTATGACTTTATAGCGTGCGCCAAAGCCAGCGCTTCGGCCGCATCTGCAACGCCGCAGCGGCCATGCCCGATATCGACCTCAACAAGCAATTCGACCAGGGACCCTGCAGCACGGGTCGCCTCGCCAATCTGGCGCACTTGCTCTGGATGGTCAACGCAGAGTCCGATACGAGCCTGGGTCGCAAGCCGCGCGACCCGCTCGCACTTCTGCTGGCCAATAACCTGGTTTGTAATGAGTACGTCGCGAAAGCCGGCCCGTACGAAAACTTCCGCTTCACTGGCTTTCTGGCAGCAGATGCCGATGGCGCCGGCCGCAATCTGCCGGCGAGCCAGGTCGACCGACTTGTGCGCCTTGGCATGCGGACGCACCGCAATGCCAGCCGCATGGATCAGATCATGGACGTTTGCCAGGTTAGCTTCCAGCGCGTCGAGGTCCACCAGCAAGGCCGGCGTGTCAATGGCGGCGATGGGCGTGCCAATAGCGGCAGGCGCTTTGCGCCAGTTCGCCGCGGAGTCCAGGCTGGCGAGAGTCGGCATCATCTTCATGGTTGTTTTTGCTAGTCTCGAATGATTCGCCTGTTTGATCGTTCAGGGCGAAAAAAAACCCGCATCGGCTGCGGGTATAAGCCGTCCATTCTGGCACGGTGGAGACATTCACGGTAGTGTCGCCATCTCCGTTGGTTTCTTCCGACAGGGAGATGTGCGGCAGAATTGATTCCTGACTCGGCACTCCCGATTGTGGGCGGCAAAGCTGTCAGGCAGTTTGCAAGAAGCTGACATACTGCTGACAACACAAAATAAGCAGCGCATGGGTACGGTGTGGCGGTGGACTTCCATGCCACGATTCAATCCAGCGCCGGGTCGGTTTTTCGCGACACGGAAGCCAGGGCTTTTCGAAGGTCCTGGAGAGCGTACGGTTTGGGCAGTGATGTCGACTCAAACTCAAAGTCGTCCGACGTTATCCGACCGAAGCCGGAAGCAAAAATAATCTTCATGCCGGGCGTGCGCTGCAGGACCGATCGCGCCAGGGCCACGCCCGACATCCCAGGCAGGCTTACGTCGGTCAGCAAGACTTCATAATCTCCGGCGGCCAGCGCTTCAATCGCCGCTTCGGCGGACGCGACGCCGGAAGGCAGGTGCCCCAACATCATGAGCAACTCGCATGTCATCACTTGCGCGTCCTGATTGTCTTCAACGACCAGAATCCGCAACGGCGCGTCGGGCTTAACCGTCGCAGCCGCTGCAGACCCGGAAGCAGCAGAATTCGCGGTCTCAGCGGCCGGGCGCTTTCCTAACTGACTGCGGATTTTGCGCGCGAGGTCATCCCGGCGATAAGGTTTGCTTAGCAGCTCAACGCCAGGGTCGAGACGTCCGCCATGGACGATTGCGTTCTGCGTATAACCCGAGGTAAACAGGACCGCGATATCGGGAAACAACGCTTTCGCCTCCCTGGCCAGGTCCGGACTGCGGACCGAGCCGGGCATCACCACGTCGGTAAAGAGCAGGTCGATTTGTATTCCGCTTCGCAGTACATTCAGGGCGCTTTCGCCATCGTTCGCTTTCAATACCCGGTAGCCGAGGCCGGCCAGCATGTCGACGACTGTAGCCTGCACTGCAAGATCGTCCTCCACCACAAGAATTGTCTCGACGCCGCCGACGGGTGGTGTAGACAATGACTCCGAAATCTGGATCTCGTCTTGCAGAGAGCGCGGCAAATAGATCCTGACGGTGGTACCACTTCCGACTTCACTGTAGATGCGGATGTGACCGTGACTCTGCTTGACGAAACCGTAGACCATGCTCAGGCCGAGGCCGGTGCCTTCGCCGTCGCGCTTTGTCGTGAAGAACGGTTCGAAAGCGCGTTGCAGGACCTCCGGGGTCATGCCGCCGCCGGTATCAGAAACAGATAGTTGCACGTACTGTCCCGCTGGTAGATCCGGCTCCGCTGAAACGTAATGCTCGTCGAGCATCGCGTTGCCGAGCTCGAGCGTCAGCCTTCCCCCGTTCTTCATCGCGTCCCGCGCGTTGATCGCAAGGTTGAGAACGACGTTCTCGAGCTGGTTTGGATCAACAAGGGTATTCCATAGCCCCCCACTGACGACAGTCTCAATATAGATGGATTCCCCGAGCGCACGTCGTAGCAGATCGTCCATTGTTCGCAAAACACGACCCAGATTGGTGGGTAGCGGTTGCAGCGGCTGGCGACGGGCAAACGACAACAGCTGCGAAGAAAGTTTCGCGCCCCGGTCCGCGGCGAAGGCAGCGGTTTCCAGACGTCTTTGTGCTTCGGGATTGCCGGCAACGCTCATCTGCAGCAGTTGCAGATTCCCAGCGATAACCTGCAATACATTGTTGAAGTCATGCGCCACGCCGCCGGTGAGTTGCCCGATCGCTTCGAGCTTCTGCGATTGCCGCAATTGCTCATGGGCGCGCTCAAGTTCACTTGTCCGCAAGGCGATGCGCTGCTCAAGCGTGCTGTTGAGGTCGCGCAGCGCATCCTGGGCGACTATGCGCTCCTTCATCTCACGTTGAATCTCGAGGCTCGATTTCTCCAGCGCTTCGGACCGGTTCCCCACTTCTGTCAGCATGTCGTTGAAGGCATCGACGAGCACGCCGACCTCGTCATTCGTTGACTTCTTGACCCGCATGGAGAAGTCACGTTTGCGTACGACTTGATGCACCGCGCTGGTAAGGGCCAGGACCGGCTTGGTTACCGCCGCTTGAAGCCAGTAAGAAACCAGCCCCGCGATGATCAAACTGCCAGCCATCACCGCGAGAAGGATGAAGCTATACCGCTTGACCCGCTCCGCCAGTGGGTAAAACGCCTGCAGGTAGACGGTGCCCACATTTTCGCCGTTCTTGGAAAGACTCTTGAAAACCGTTATTTGCCCTCCTTTGATTGTGTAGCCTTCCGGCCCGGGCGTTGGTGGTATGGTAACGGCGTCCGCCTTCTCGGCCGTGTACTTTGCGAACAGGGCGCCGTTCTTCCCATAGATCGCCGCTCCGTAAATCCCAGGGCGCGCCTTTAACTGTTCCAGGTTTTCTTGCGCGACCTTGGGATCATTGAACTCGACCGCCGGGATGCTGACGCGGGCGAGAATTTCGGACTGCGTCGTGAGGTCATTGACCCAGGCAGTGCGAAAATTTTGCACGTCCAGATACAGTATTGCGGCGCTGGCGACGAGTAGCGCTGTGCAAGTCGTCGCCAGAACGGCAAGCATGAACTTGCGTGAGATCGAGCGCTGCACAGATGGTGTGGTGAACATTTTTCTACCGCCTTAGTTGGCCTGCCGTACGTTTAGCGCGACTGCAAGCATGCGCGAACTCAGCTTAAGTTCATTGCGTTCGGCAGCGGCCAGAGAGACTTCGAAGCGGATATGGCCGTCGATCTGCCGGAAATTGATGACGCCGCCCTGGCTGAGACCGGCGTCACTGTCCGTAACTGTAAGTACCGGGCGCAGCGCCGCCTGTCGGAGCCATTGGCCCTGTCGCGCCGTCTCTTGCTGCCCAACAAAAAGCAAGTGCACTCCGGTGACCGGATCACCGAAGTTCAGTCGCTTGACGGTGACCTGCCGGTTACTGCTGGTGCGGCCTCTCGTCAGGGCCGTAAGTTCAGACAAAACCTCATCATCGCCCACCACCGCAATGACGTAGGGGGCGGGCGCCGGTGCGAGGGAGGAAGGCGGCCACTCCACATAGCTCAGGAACTTGTAGAGGTAGGCCGCCTTGATGGAGCGTTCCACCGTTGCAGAGTCGGTATCGACTCCTGCCGCATGGCAGCGTTGTGCCGACATACAGAGCAAAAACGCGGCACCCAGCACGAGGCCGGCCAGAGCGCGGCGCATCCCGTCGGCCAAACACGATCGGCCCAAGGTGTGGTGCATGCTCATGAGAAGTTAGCCTGCTGCCCGGGCTTTATGGCGATGTGTCACAGCCGCCATACCAGTTTCACAAAAGCGCCGCGCTCGACCCGGCTACCCGCCGCATCCGTTCCAAATTCCACGTGGGATGACGAGAGCAGATTCTGCCCGATCAAGGATATTTCAAGATCTTTACGTACTTTCCAGCCGTAGCGGAAGTCCATTGATGTATAGGCTGGCGTGCCGGTAGGCAGGCTGCCCACATGGCGAAGCGACACGTCAAGCTCCTGGTTCGAGGCGACATCCCAGGTTGAACGCATCGTCCAATAAGAACTCGGGTCCGCCCCGGTGTTTGCAAAGGCCGCCCCAACCGTGGGCAGCACGTCGATTACGCCGGGATTGACGCTCGTGTTGATGCGCTGGGCCACAAGGCCGGCGCTCAGGCGCCATGCGGGCATGACTTGCCATGCACCCGTCATTTCAAGGCCGCGACTGTTGCCTTGCGACCCGTTGCGAAAAGCGACAGGGAACGGCGCGCCAGTGGTTGGCTCCAGGGTTCGCAATCGATCGAATTGACTATAGTTCGCCGTCGCCGCGAACGACACCGTTGAGGACAGTTGACCGCGATAGCCGAGTTCTGCAACCCGCGCGACTTCCGACTGGAATTGCGGGCCGCCATTGAACAGCGCCCCGTTCGCGGGTGCAAAGAAATCCCGGTCGATCCGGGAAGGTGCGCGAACCGCCCGCGACACCGCGCCCCACAGCAATTGGTTGGGCGCGAACTTCCATGCCAGTCGCGCGCTCGGCAGCGATTCCCTGCCGGTGTAGCTGTTGTGCTCGAGTTTTTCACCCAAGGTCAAATGGAGCGTTTTGGAAAGCTCGATCTCATCCTGCACAAAAAGGTTGCCGGTATGGGAATCAAACGAGGTCGGCAGGAAGGAAAAGTTGGGACCATTCTCGATGCGGTCAAACATGGCGCGGTAACCACCACCCCAAGTGATGGTGTTGCGCTGCCCGAAGCGCAAGGTGTGCTGTCCTTCAAAGTCGGCTGTCGTCAGCCGGTCCACATAGGCGTTTGGCTGGTCGCGCAGCGTGTGGTCAAGATAGGCGTTCAGGCGCAGCGAGGAATCGTCGGAAAGCTGGCGGCTGATGCGTCCAACGATATTGGCTCCAGAAATATTGATGTCGCGGGTGCCGAACTGATGTAAGCGCCCGCTGTACGCGTCGCCCTGCAAGGTGCCATTGCTGGCACGGCCGCCCCAGTCGGCGCGAAAGCCTGCCTGCTCGCGCCGCCAGCCATCGGCAAGTTCGGACCCTTTTGCGTTGTGGGTGTCGTCGTTGTCGCTGTACTTTCCGTAAACGCGGTAATGCCCCCCATTGCCGAGTTCGCCGCCATAGCGCACGGCGCCATTTTTTTCATGCGATCCGGCCCCGGCGGAAAGCAGGGTGCCGTGCGTGTCGGCGGCTGATTTGGTAATAACGTTGATCACGCCGTTGACTGCATTGGCGCCCCATACTGTGGCGCCGGGCCCGCTAATGACTTCGATTCGGTCAACATCTTCCAGCATCACGTCCTGGGCGTCCCAGAATGTTCCAGAGAAAAGGGGCGAATACACTGTGCGACCGTCAATCAGGACCAGCATCTTGTTGGCGAATACCCCATTGAAGCCGCGCGCGCTGATGGCGTAATTGCGGGCGTCGACCCGGGCGATCTGGAGATTCGGTGCCAGGCGCAACGCTTCCGGCAGCGTGGTGGCGGCAGAACGATGAATATCGTCGTTTGTGATGACGAAAATGGAAGCGGGCGCGTCGGCAAGCGACTCGGACTTGCGTGATACCGAGGTGACCTGAATATTGGCAAGGTCTTCCAGCGACATGTCGGCGAAATCATGGACCGGACTGTTGGCCGCGGCCGCTCCGGCGGAAATCGACAGGCAGAGCGCGAAGGCGGCAAATGCGGCGGCCGATAAGTCGAGTCGGCTGCCATGACGCGCCGCGCATTCACGCGGCTCAGCGTGCACGATACTTGTTGAATCGGTTGTTGTTGCCATGACGCCTCCTGCGGATAGATATCAGTCGACAAATTGCCAATTGGTAAGGCGTCGTTGCCTGTCCACTGAGGTCCGATCCTCAGCTTCCGGCTGCAGCGAGAACATTATTCGGCAGCAATTATACTGGCGGCTAACGCGACTTTCCTATGCCTTTTCTACGCAGAGGGTGATTCTGCAACGAGGCGTGTCATTTTTTCCAGCCGCGCGTGGCCCGGCGCAGAGCATCATTGAGCGCGCTTTTTAATCTCAAGTCGAGCAGACCGGAGCGCGCTACCTGTTGAAACGCAAAAGAGCGGCCGCTTTAGCACGGCCGCTGTCAGATCAGCATCAGTTGCCTCGGGAGGGCCTCACGTGCCGGCCGCATTCCGACGCAATATGTTGCGGCCGCGGGCCGCGCGTAAAGCTCTAGCTGTTACCGCAATTGCACCCACTACCGCATTGGCATCCAGGGCCACACTGGCATTGCGGTCCGCAGGCCTGGGCTTTCTGCTGGACCTGCTCTTGCGGACCCGCAACCTGGCAGCCGCAGGTGCAGGCGGCACCTGGGCAGGCAACGCATTTGCATTCGGATTGATTATTGGCGTTCATGGCGGTACTCCTTTCGGTTGAAGTGAGAAGCCAGTCTAGGGGGCCGCCGCGAAACCCGATTGAACGAAACGGCTAACGTACGCCTTGTCGCTGGACGCCGACAGCGGGCACGCCGAACATGCGTTTGAATGTGCGGGAAAAATGGGCCGAGTCCGCGAAGCCACCCGCATGGGAAGCTTCAGTCAGGTTCTGGCCCGAGGCGTGCGCGGCAATGGCGGTTTCCAGGCGCAGCCACAGTATGTAGGGTCGAAAACGGATACCGGTTTCCTGCAAAAAAAGATGGCGGAAACGCTCGGCCGACAAATGGACTGATTCGGCCACCTCGGCCATGGTGATTGTCTCGCCAAGTCGTTCGCGCACAACGTCGATGGCGCGCGCGATCCGCTTGTCGAGTGGCGTGGAAGGCGGGGCTTCGCTTCCGGAAAGACTCGCGGTTATCGCGCGCGCCCCGGCAGCGAGCGCTTCCTCGCTAGCGCTGTCCTGCCAGGCGGTAATGAGCGCGGCAGCTTCCGGTGCAAAGCTTTCTTGGACAAGTGACTGGATGCCTTCAGGATAGCGCTCCCGGAGTACCCGACCTTCGCGCGACTCCGGCTCGGCGAAGATCAGCGCGACCAGTTCGCCGCGTGCTTCAAAAGCGTGCGACTGATGGGCTGCAGTGATCGCGGCCTTGTAGCTGATCCATTCTTGTCCGGGTCGGCGAAACCGCACAGTGCCACCAGACAGCGCCAGCGTTATCTGGATAGCGTGATGGGCATGGAAATCGGTCTCGTCTTCGGGTTGGCCGATCCACATGCTGCCACCACGCCAGACCACGATCCGCCCGGCACCGAAAAGCTTTACGCCCCCTGCTTGTCGTCCGTTGCCCATGGTCTGACTCCGCAAAGAGGTGGCCTGTTTCGGCGCCCGTCCTGGGGGCGCTCTCCAGTGCGACTAGATTGCGAGCGGCTTGTAGCGAATGCGCTTCGGCTTGGCGCCTTCCTCGCCGAGGCGCTTCTTCTTGTCCGCTTCGTATTCCTGGTAATTCCCATCGAAAAAGCTGACTTGCGAATTGCCTTCGAAGGAAAGGATGTGGGTCGCGATCCGGTCCAGGAACCAGCGATCATGCGAGATGACCAGCACGCTGCCGGCGAACTCGAGCAGCGCGTCTTCCAGCGCGCGCAGGGTTTCCACGTCGAGATCGTTTGAGGGTTCGTCAAGGAGGAGTACGTTGCCACCCATG
>JAQGMR010000069.1 GCA_028292265.1 Herminiimonas sp. | reverse complement strand
TATCTCGTCAGGTCGTTTGCTTTTGCTGAGGTTGGCGAGCTGCGAGCGGGCGTGCTCGACGCGGAAGTTCGCCTCTTCGCGTCCGGCGCGTTCGCTCGCCTGTTCAAGGGCAAATGCTGGCGCGTTGCGGGTTACCTTCTCGCCGCGCTTTACATAAAGTTTGGCGAGCGTGCCTGTGATCGGGCTTGCGAGGCGGACGTAGTCGCCTTCCGCATAACCCGAATAGATTTCGCCAGATTTCTCGCCGCAGCCAGTCAGCAAACTGGCTGCAGTCCACCCGGCAAACAAGAGCAGTGTTTTTATATTGGGCAATCTTCAATCCGCAGGTTTCAGCAGCAACCGGTACCGCGGGACAAATGCCCACGCGAGTCGCCCGCCGGCCGAAAAAAAGCGCGCGCCCCCTTAATGAAGCCAGTCTAGTGTTGCGAAAGCAATTTCACGTGATGCACATCAATCGGCGGACAAAGGCTGCGGGCTATCGGTACCGTCTGCCGCAGGCATGCGGGCAGCAGTGCCGTTTCTGGATTCAATGGAGCCCTCGCTCCGCAGGCGTTTCTGCGGGATTGTCGGTTCGCGGGATGGCTTTAGCCCTCCCGAGGAGGCGACGAAGCGAAAAGGACAGCAAGAAGTGGCATGCAACCGGATCCCATTTCGGTCACGAATGAAGACCCGGTGAGGACGGCGAGCCAAGTACTAATGGCGCATCGTTGCATGGTCATGTCCCTCCATTGCATCCTGTCCATGATCCGAGACCTGCGCATCGAACCATTGATGAAGTGCGGCCAAAACTTGGGAATTCTTTGTCTCGTACACGATAGTGCCGCCAGCCTCGGTATCCCGGTACTTCAACTGCAATTCCCCTGGATTCGCCGCTTTCAGCCGGGCCAGGCCCGGCATTTCGTGGCCATGAATCTGGCCTGGGCCGGAAAAATCCCGGCGAGCGAATTGCTGCGTAATTTCTTGCAGGTGCTGGCGTATCAACTTGATCTGCGCCGTATCGTCGGAACGCTTCGCAACGACCTTCTGAATGCCGCCGGTCCTTGTCTTCGTAAAGACGTGCGTCGTTGCGTTCAGGTCGAACGGCATCACGCTAATTCCCCGTTGCGCCACGTCTGCATGCCGTCTTTCGGTAGCCGGCGTTGGTGATGCCGCCCAAGCGCCGGCGGAAGATAGCAGGACGGTAGCGACGGTCAGGCTAACGATATTTTTCATGGCGATAAAAGGAAAATAGTAGTCGGGTAGCGTCGGAGGCTCGGGCGATGGATTAGCCCGCAGAGCCTCCGTCATGCCGAGGATGGCCCAAGCGCCGCCGGGTTGTTTGGCCGAGAAACCATCAGAAGGCAGAAGGCTCGCTGGCATTGAAGGTGGGTTCAAGGCGCGCGGCGCATGACCAGGAGTTCGTGGTCAAGGTCCGGGCGCCGCCACGGATCGACATGTGTCATCAGGTTCAGGACCCGATGGCGCTGCAGGACGCGCTGCCTGGCCATAACCGCGATGTCGTGGCCGGCCTCTACGGAAATCGTTCCATCAATCTCGATATGGGCATCCACCACAATCATGTCTCCCATCTTCCGGGTGCGTACGTCGTGGACGCCACAAATGCCGGGCGTCTCCAGTAAGGTCGTCCGAATGGCCTGGACCTCATTCTCGTTTGCCGAGCGGTCCATCAAGTCATGCAGCGCATCCCAACCAAACCCGACTCCCATTTTGGCGATCATGAATCCCACGATGAGCGCAGCGATTGGATCAAGTATTGGATACCCGGCCAGGTTGCCGCCGATGCCTATACCGACTACCAGCGATGACGCTGCGTCTGAGCGAGCGTGCCAGGCATTGGCAACGAGCATGCTAGATTTAACGCGCTTTGCTATCGTTAGCACGTAGCGAAAGAGCGTTTCCTTCGCGATCAGCGCGGCGCCCGCTACCCATAGGGCCGCGGCATGCACCCGCTGCACCGTCTCCGGATCCTCGAGCTTGCGGAAAGCGGACCACAGCATACCGACTCCAACCACCATCAGCAGCACACCGAGCACGAGAGACGCAGCCGTCTCGAAACGCTGATGACCGTACGGATGCTCTTGGTCCGCGTCCTTCTTGCTGTGATGGCTCGCAAGCAGAACGACAAAATCCGCAATAAGGTCGGAGAGGGAATGAATGCCGTCGGCAATCAGCCCTTGGGACTTTGAGAAAATGCCCACAGCGATTTGGGTGAAGGGGAGCAGGATGTTGACGCCAACGCTAACCCATGTGCTGCGGGATGCCGCGGCCGCGCGCTCCGCGGGGGTGTGGATGGTGTCTTCCGACTCGTCGGCAAATTCGTCAAGGTTCATAGTATGAAAAGTGAAGCCGGCAACCTCATCGCCAAACCTGTTGCATCACATGGTGAATGGCAGCGGGTCGTTACCAAACGCTTCCTCGGTGCTGCCAATTTCATCGAGCAATGCCTGTAAACCCCGCGTTAAATCGCGCAGCTTTGCCTGGTCCATGCTGCGGAGCGCTTCAGGCAGTACCCCGCGTGCGGGCTGGGGTGCACTAGCGACCACTAAAGCCCCTTCCTTCGTAAGCGACACCGTCACGACTCGTTGATCGGCACCGTGCCGTCGCTTGACCAGCAGCTTGCGCCGCACCAGCCCATTGAGCATATTGCTGGCCGTTGTTTGGTGAATGGACAGTCGTTCTGCTAGTTCGCCAACGCGCAAGTCGGGGACCTCCTGCAACTCTTTCATCAGCCACAATTGGGCTCCCGTGACTCCGCACTGCTGCTTGGTCCATGCGGAATGTCGTTGCGCCGTCTGCATCAAGATTCTTAGCCTCTTGAGAGCGTCGAGTGGCGTGGGCGCGGAGGCTTTCGCCTTTACGGCGCGCCCGGCAAGAGTTTCGAGCTTGATCATTTTTGCTGTCATTATTATCTCGATCGACGATTGATAAGCAAATTCAAAGCTCAGCTGCTCCCGGCGCTCCCGCGCGAGCCTGGTGTCGCAAACCCGGTTCAGCAACGCAGTGTTCGGAAAAATGCCTTGCTTACCTCGAGGCGGCGCAGCAGATTATCCCGACTTGATCGCGCCGGCCCATGTAGACCTCCTGTGAAATTCAAGGCGAAATCGCGAACTGCGCTTGTCCCGCACTTCGCTGTTGTGACAGCCTAAGTCTAACGCCTGCTTGTCACTAACGCCTGCTCGGCATGAGGGTCTCGCAGCCTTTATCGGTTCGATCGGTCGGAGCGACTTCATTGCGCACTGCACAATTTTCTTTGCTGGCGCTTGGTACGTCCACGCGCTATATTCATGCGGATGTCCATTTGGTGCAATACAATTTGCCTAAACCTATAGCGATTCCGAATGCTTGGCTTTGCATTTGATGCTCTCGCTCCCAGCGGCCAGGAACTGCGGTCGATATGGGCTGGAAACAAACCGAGAAAACGAACGCCGTTTCAGCATCCGAAGCGACGTTTCCCCCTCAATAATGGAGACATACACAGTGGCTTACACCGCAAAAGCAGGAACAACGCCGCCGGCGAAAGGCTGGCTTAACCAGTACAACCGGGACTACTACGGCGGGGCATTAATGTTCCTGTTGGGGACTGGAGCGGTTTACAAGGGGCTTAGTTACAACGTAGGGACGCTTAGCAGGATGGGGCCTGGCTACTTTCCCGTGGCCGTTGGTGTCGTACTCGCCTTGATGGGCGTTCTCATCGCCCTCGGAGCCCGCAGCAATGTGCCTGCCAAGCAGGAGGAATATCAGGCGCCAGAGTGGCGCGGCTGGATCTGCATTGTGCTCAGTATTATTGCGTTCCTGGTGCTCGGTCGCTACGGCGGCCTGCTTCCGGCGACTTTTGCGGTGGTGTTTATTTCCGCACTCGGCGACCGGGAAAACAATCTCAAACAGGCGCTGTTCTTGTCCCTGGCCATGGCGGGCGTTGCCGCGCTCGTGTTCTGGTGGGCTCTCAGCATGCAATTTCCACTATTCCGCTGGGGTTAAGAAATGATTGGACAGTCTTTGATGGATCTCTGGTCGGGCTTTGGCGTCGCCCTCCAGCCGCATAATTTGATGTGGTCGTTTTTTGGCGTCCTGGTTGGCAATCTGATCGGCGTTTTGCCTGGAATGGGCGCACTGTCGGCCATTTCCATGCTGCTGCCGCTGACCTATACGATGCACGCCGTGCCCGCCATCCTGATGTTGGCCGGTATCTTTTACGGCTCGCAATATGGCGGCGCCATTGGCGCCATCCTGCTTAATCTGCCATGCCATCCGCCGCATGCGGTGACCTGTCTGGACGGCTACCCGCTGACAAAGATGGGCAAAGGTGGCACAGCACTCGGCATTACGATGATCTCATCGTTCTTTGCGGCCTCGTTCGGCATCCTGGTGATGATTTTCGCATCGCCGCTGCTTGTCGCGGTGGCGTTCAAGTTCGGCCCGACAGAACTGTTCTCCATCATGCTGCTGGGCCTGATCGCTGGCGGAACGATGTCGCGCGGGTCCCCGCTCAAGGGCATTGCCATGACGGCGCTGGGTCTCCTGATCGGTATCGTCGGCACTGACGTCAACAGTGGCGCCGAGCGCTTCACCTTCGGCTTCCTCGAATTGTCGGACCGGGTTGAACTGGTGGCGCTGGCGCTCGGCTTGTTCGGCGTGGCGGACTTCCTGCACAACGTCAACCGCATGAAGATCATCGGTAGCGGCATGAAGGTGCGGCTGCGCGACATGCGGCCCTCCATGGCGGAGCTGAAGCAGTCGTTCATGCCGATGGTGCGAGGCACCTTGATCGGTACGCTGTTTGGCGCCATGCCAGGCACCGGCCCGACCATCACCACCTTCATTGCCTATGCGTTCGAGAAGAAGATTTCCAAGACGCCGGAGCGTTTTGGACACGGCGCAATTGAAGGCGTGGCCAGCCCGGAAGCGTCGTCGCACTCCAAGACCCAGGTCGACTTCATTCCGACCATGAGCCTTGGTATTCCGGGCGATGCCGTCATGGCGCTGATCCTCGGCGCCTTGCTGATCCAGGGCATCCAGCCTGGGCCGCAACTCATCACGGAGCATGCCGACCTGTTCTGGGGACTGATCGCCAGTTTCTGGATTGGTAATGTCCTGCTCGTGATCCTGAACGTGCCGCTGATTGGCGTGTGGGTGAAACTGCTCCAGGTGCCGTACCGCTACCTGTATCCATCGGCCCTGTTCTTCATCGCGGTTGGTGTCTACAGCACGAACAACAGCCTGTTCGAGGTGAGCGAGGTGCTGGCGTTTGGTCTCATCGGCGCGGTGCTGATTGCGCTCGACTTCTCGGTGGCGCCTATCCTGCTTGGCTATGTGCTTGGGCCTCTAGTCGAAGAAAACTTCCGTCGCGCACTACTGCTGTCCCGTGGCGATCTCATGGTGTTCATGGAGAAGCCAATCAGCGCAACCTTCATGTCTTTGTGCGCCTTGCTGATCCTGGCCCAGGTGTTCTTTTGGGCACGCGGCAAGATGCGTGCACGGGAACTCGGCCCGGTTGGTCGCATGGATGCGGTGGCCCAACCGCCGCAAACGGTGGAGGATGTCTAAGGCACACCAACCGACGCTGTGCTTGGTGCGGTCGGGACGACCAGTGAGACGACCGCGTACGGCAAACATGAATAGGAGGCGGTGCTAAAAATCGCCGCCATTTCTGTTTTCGATTTTACTGCCTGCTCCCGACGTTCTGACGGGACGGGCAGTAATGCAATTCGGGTGACGTGAGTCTATCGGGCCGAGTACCGCTTAGCCTTTCCTAAGACAGGTAAAAATCCTGCCGAAAAGTGCTTCAGGTCTGAAAAGGGTCCCTTCCTGCTGGGCTGTTCGGTACCTCCTCTATGCGCCCTGCGACCTTCTTGCCAAGCCTTACCTTGTACTGCTTTGGCCGCGTTCTTCAAGACGAAGAAAAAGCTCAGCGGCGGCGGCCGCAAGGTTCCTGCCCCAGCAGTCCGCCGCGCCAGGCGAGCGGACTAAGCGACATCTCAGACCTTCAACCGAATTAAGGCCCTCCTTCACCTTTGACGCAGAAGCTTCAAAACGATTGACGTAATCACGCCGACACGCGGGAACCCTTGATGGCGCCGTGGGCCGCCGGTTCCCTGCCGTCCTGGATGAATCGGTTTCGCTTCGGCTGAAGGACGAATTTCGACGCAAGGCCGGCGAATATAGTAATCACCGCACCGACCATAAAGACGCGGTCCCAATTTCCGCCAGCGGCGAGAAACGATCCGAGGGGAACCAGAAGCGACGCCGTGCCTTTTGCGGTGTATAGCGTTCCAGCGTTGCCTGCAGCGTTTTTCACGCCAAAGGTATCTGCACAGATCGCCGGGAAGATCGAAAAAATTTCACCCCAGAACAAGAAGATCAAGGCGGCAAACGTCATGAAGAGATAGGGATCGTGGCCCCATCTCATCAGGCCCAACATGGCCAGACCTTCTCCGACGAACACGAGCATCATGGTGTTTTCCCGACCGATTCGGTCGGACAGCAGACCACACAAGGGGCGAGTGAACCCATTGCAAAGGCTGTCAATGGACAGCGTCATGGTCAAGAGTGGCAGGGTAATCCCGAGTACCGTCACCGGCAGCTTGTTTAAACCATAGTCCTTTGCAATCGGTCCGATCTGCGCTGTCGCCATCAGTCCCCCTGCGGCTACTGCGACGAACAAGGCATAAATCAGCCAGAACACGGGCGTCTTTATCATCTGGCCCGGTGTGAAATCGAGCTTTGTCTGTACTAATCTCGGCTTGATCGTGATGCCTTTTGGCACACTTGGCCTGACAATGAACAGGGCAAGGATAAAGATGAGCACGCCTTGCGCGATTCCAAAAAACAGGAACGCGTGTTGATACCCTGATTTGGCGATCATTGATGCGATGGGGATGACGGTCAAAGCTGCCCCCGCGCCGAACCCCGCCGCGGTCAAGCCGGCAGCGAGGCCACGACGGTCGGGGAACAACTTCAGCGCATTGCCAACGCAGGTGCCATAGACGCAGCCCGCACCGATACCCGCAAAAACAGCGGCAACATAGATCGCCGCAAGTGAAGTCGCGTGCGCGTTGAGGACCCAGGCAATGCCCGCAAATATGGCGCCGATAGCGATGACGGGGCGCGGGCCGAATTTGTCGACCGCCCAGCCCTCGATCGGAACCAGCCATGTCTCAACAAGAATAAATATGGAAAAGGCGAGTTGGATTCCTGCGAGCGTCCATCCATTCTGGACTCGCATGGGATTTACAAACAGCGTCCATGCATATTGCAGATTGGCGACCAACGCCATACAGCAGATGCCAAGTATTAGTTGGGTCCATCGAGCTGTGACGAAATCGGGAAGGACGGACTTGCCCCGTAACTTGCTTTCCATAACTGCATCTCCTGTTGGTCGTTAACTACTGCTTTTCCGAGCAAGGCAGATCCCGACGCGCTGCGATCCACCGGTGCAAATTCCCGCTTCACGCAGCAGCGACGCCCGGAAATTCTCGGAAAGCCTAAAGAAGACCGCGTCTTCGGGCTTTTCCGTTGCTTCGCCGCTGGGTGCCTGGCACCAAATTTGACTCCGTTGAACCGGTGCGTAAATGACCCGAGTCAAGATTCAACGCAATACATCGTAAAGCGATGCAAAAGATGTGGGGCGGGCTTTGATCTGCTCGCCGCGACTGGCAATATTGACAACTCAGTTCAGACGCCGAGACGGCGTCCGTTGAACGCGTCGGGCGGACGAGGCGTTCCAGTGGGAGGAATGGGATCGGGTGTTTGGCCAACTTCAAACCGCGCTGGTGCCATGCAGTGAAGGGCCGGAAGTAATGTGAGGACCGTGCCCGCGCCCGGCGTGGAACTTTCGGCAATTCCAAAGCTTCTCATTGAGAAGAGCTTTGCTAAGTGATCAGGGGCTACGGATGCTTAATTTGCCGGCCTTAGTTCGATTCCCGACAGGGTTCCGGAACCTGTTGGCGCGCAAAGAACATACGTTGATTTGGGGATGGCCAATTGGCGCAGCGGCTTTAATAGGGGCCTTGTGGCTGCGAACCGTGGTCGAATCGGATGGCGACAGAGCCGACGCTAGCCAACTTACGTCAGTGCAGGTGACTTCCCTGGCCAACTCCTATGCCGAGCAACTGCGTCATACCGTTGATCAAATAAATTACCTTTTACTTGACCTGAAATACGATTCCGAAGACCCCGGCGTAGTGGTAAGCATTGAGAAGAAACAGGCGCACGGTTTATACCCGAACAGCACCCGGCTTTATGTGTCGGTAGCCGGCGATGAAGGGATAGTCACCTCATCCTCGTTGCAGTCAAACGCCTGGCTTAAAATTGAGGACGCCCGCTTCTTTCAGATGCAAAAAGCCGGCTGCTGCTCCGGCCTTCTAGTCACTGGCCCTGAAGTCAGCCAACGAACCGGTGCGGCGGTGATTCATTTTTCCCGCCGCATAAATAAGGCGGATGGCTCATTTGGTGGTATTGCCTTGGTCACGGTCGCTCCGTCCTACCTTACTTCGTTTCAGGACGACGCGGTGCTAGGACGAGATGACTTCGTCTCCCTCCGTTCAACATCGGGCGTCTTGCTCGCATCGAAAACGAGAAGCGGTTCGGAAACGTATTCAGATTCTTACCGGTCTCCACCGACATTCCCCACCCCTTCAGGAATTGAAGGCGCGCCAGCTGAACGCTTCAAGGATGGCCAAGCCCGAGTCGTGGCGTGGAAACAGTTGGAACTGTATCCGTTGGTCGCCGTAGCCGGCCTCGCTGAACGAGACGCCTTTGCGGGGTACCGAACGCTCATACATAGCCGCGTTCAGATGGCCATTCTGGGTAGCGTCCTTCTGGCGTCGTGCGCCGCGGTTGGCATGTCGCTTTCTGCCAAGCTGGCCTACCGAAGGCGTCGGGAAGAGGAAGTCCGATCAACCTACCGCGTGGCAACCGACGCAGCGAACGAGGGCTTCTACATGATTCGACCACGCTGCAGCGGCAATGGGGAAATCGAAGACTTCATTCTCGAAGACTGCAACGAGCGTGGCGCTGCGTTGATTGGCAAGTCAAGGGCCGACATAATCGGTTCCAGGGCGTCGCAACTATTGCCGAAGGCCTACCGCGAGGAAGTCGTTGCACTATGCCGCCGGGCGCTGGAGTCGGGCCTCTACGAGGATGAAGTGCGGGTATCTCCGCGCAGCCCTTTGAAAGCGGCCTGGGTTTACCGACGGATGGTACGGTCGGCCGCCGGACTAGCTTTCACCTTGCGCGACATATCCGAAGCAAAAGCGCACGACCAAGCATTGGCAAGCCTGGCCAATAGTGACGAGCTGACCAAGCTGCCAAATCGACATTGGCTCGCCACGTTTTTGCCAACGGCTTTGAAAAATGCCGCGAATCGTAACGGACTACTGGCGATTCTATTCATTGACCTGGACAACTTCAAGAATATCAACGACTCGCTCGGGCATGAGGCCGGTGACGAACTGCTCAAGCATGCCGCGGTGCGACTAAAGGCCGCCGTAAGAGCAAGCGACCACGTTGTCCGCCTTGGAGGAGACGAGTTCACGGTCATCCTGGAGCAGGTTGATACAGTCGAAGACGTCGACCGGGTCGCCAGAGGCATTATTGGCGCCATCGCCAAACCGTTTAAGCTGGCTTCGGGCATTGGGAACCAGGTGACGGCTTCGATAGGGATCAGCATCTTCCCCCGAGATGGAGAAAGCGGCGAGACGCTGCTCAAGCATGCAGACATTGCGATGTACGCAGCAAAGGCCGCCGGAAAATCGCGCCACTGCTTTTACCAGGGACATCTTTCAGATTCGTTACTGCTGCGACTCAGTAAGGAGCGGGCTCTCCGCTGTGCGGTCGAGGAGGACCAATTCGTCGTTCACTATCAGCCGCGAGTCGGTGCCAGGAGCGGGAAGCTCACGAGTATGGAAGCCCTGGTGCGATGGATTCATCCCGAGTTGGGACTTATCTATCCGACGGACTTTATCGGACTTGCCGAGGACGCGGGCCTTATCATAAGAATCGGCGAACTCGTCATCGGAAAAGTATGCAGGCAGCTTTCCCTCTGGAGGTCTGAAGGGGTTGGCCTTGTTCCGGTTTCCATCAATGTCGCGCCCCAACAGCTGCGGTTCGGCCGGGTGAGCACGACGCTTGCAGGTTGCCTCGCTCAGTATGGGATAGAGGCGTCGCTGATCGAAGTCGAGTTGACGGAGTCTGCGGTCATTGACCGTAGTGAGGCCGTCTCGACTGAACTGGCGCAGTTGCGTGCACTTGGCATAAAGCTGCTGATCGATGACTTCGGAACCGGCTATTCGTCCCTGGCGCAGCTACAGAGGCTTGATGTAGACGGCCTCAAAGTTGACCAGGCTTTTACCAAGGCGCTTTCGGATGGCGAGGAAGCGGAAATACTTTTTCAGGCAATCGTCTCGATGGCTGGCGCCCTTCACATGTGCGTGACGGCGGAAGGTGTCGAAACGTCGCAGCAGCTTAACGTCTTGCGCAGGCTCGCTTGCGATGAGATTCAAGGCTTCCTTATATCCGAAGCCGTAACCGCTACCGACATGAAACGCCTCCTCACACAACGATTTCTCTTGTCATTGCCGGGCGCCGACAGAGCAGTAACCAGTACGTAACGGCGCTAGCCTCGTGCTCGCTCAGGGCTCACCGCCGCTGGCGGTTTCTTGGGGCGGACCACCGGCTTTCGAGGCTGTCTGGTTAGCGGCCTTCTCCCCGAGCGCGCCAATCACCAAGCCTGGAATACGCGGTGGAGTACGGCCTAGCCGCCCGTTTTCACCCGCGTTTTCTGCCTGTCGTGCGTCAGCGCCACCGCTTCGCGGCGGAAGTTGCGGCTGGCACTATGGTAAAACGGGCGCGGGCAAAATTGGCGCGAGACGAACGAGGCAAGCAGCGTCACGGCCAGGAGCAAGAGCGTCAAGTCGTGCGAGCGCGTCATTTCCATCGTGATGACGGTCGCGGTAATCGGTGCCTGCGTGGCGGCCGCAAGAAAGCCGGCCATGCACAGCAGGGCCATCAGCCCAGGCGCGATGTGGCCGGGGAAGAATGCGGAGATGTGTTCGCCGATGCCGGCGCCAATCGCGAGCGAGGGCGTAAAGATGCCGCCTGGCAGGCCCGCGACATAGGCCAGCACGGTAGAGCTCAGTTTCGCGATGCCGAAGAACTCGCTACCGCTTTCTCGGCCGTTGAGCAGCGCCGAGGCCTGCGCATAGCCGGTGCCGTAAGTGCTGCCGTGCGTGGCCAGGCCGAGTAGCGCGGCCAGCAGTCCGCACGCTGCCGCCACCAGGACGGGATGCTGTTGCGTAGTGTGGCGTAAGCCGGAGGGCACAAGGCCTGACGCGCCGCGCAGCAAAAGCCGCGCGAACAGGCCGCCAAGGACGCCGTTCACGGCCCCCGCCAGCAACACGCCCCCCCAATCGTTGGTCAGCGCGAGGAAAGTCTGTTCGACGCGAAAATATGAGTTGTTGCCGAGAAGCGCGAGCGTCAGGAAACCGGCGGTGAGGACGCCCGACATGACCAGCCTGTCGAAGCGCACAACGCTGCCGCGGCCCAACTCCTCAATGGCAAACACCACGCCGGCCAGCGGTGTATTGAACGCGGCCGCGAGCCCGCCTGCCGCGCCCGCGGCGATCAGGGCGTCGGAGCGAAAGCCAAAGCGCAAACCGCTATTGGCGCGCGTCTTGTCGTGCCACCACGTGCCCCATGCCAGCATGACGGCTGCACCCACTTGCACCGAAGGCCCTTCACGGCCGATTGATGCACCGATGGCGAGCCCGCCGGCGGTAAGAACGACCTTCCAGACTGCCTGTGGTAAGGAGACCAGCAAGCGTTGTCCGGTGCTGCGGGCGGGCATGGCGATGGCGGCGATGACCTGCGGTATGCCACTTCCGCGCGCTTGCGGCGCGTGACGGACCGTCAACCAGCGCAAGGCAGCGAAGCCGAACGGCAGCAGCAGCAAGCTGCTCCACCAATAGCGGTGCGTGACAAGGAGATTAAGGTCAAGCGCCTTCTCAGCCAGCCAGGCGAAAGACATGGAAATCAGGGCGACGCATGCTGCGCCGGCCAGGAAAACCGCATAGCGTATGCCGTGCCGAGAGACTCTCAGGGCATGGCGCGTGCGGCGGCGGACAAAGCCGACGAGGCGGAATCGCATAGACGTGCGGCCCGAGGCCCTTGCATGGCGGGACGTTGAAGACAAGAAGGTGCAAGACAGGAACGACAACTGCCGAGTATATTCCGCGCGTGCGATGGCTGCAGGGGATCGTGTTGAAAGCCGGGCTAATTGCCACGCCGAGGCAGAGATGTGCAAAGTCGGCCTGCCCCCTGCATCAAAACATGCCAGAACACCACAACCGCTCCGGTCGCGCAATCGCCGCTCGTGGGAACCCGCGAAAAGCAAACGATTCAAACTGCAGAGGTCCTCTTTTGGACTTCTGTTGGTTTGTTACGAGAGGAGCAGCCATGGACAGCATTCTTCCAAGAGTAGCAAGCGCGATCATTCTGGTCGTGACGGCGTTATACGCCATCCCCGCCCATGCCGCGGATAAGGCCATGGACCAGGCGGAGGCGCGCCAGTTGACCGAACAATTTACGCCAAAGGCGCAATACCGCCTTTCCAGGCGCGAAGCTTATGCCGCGTATCAGGAAGCCTTGCAAGGGTGCCGTCAGAACGGCAAGGCCGACCGCCCCTGTACTCAAGAGGCAAAAAGGCAGCTGCAAGAGGACTTGACGGACGCTAGCCAGTATTTGCGGCGCGACGACAGCGTCGGAAGCAGCGGGACAGCGGGGAGCAGCAGCGGGACAGAGTCGAGCGCTGGAAGCGTGAGCCGGCCGACCGGCGAACTTCCTCGGTGAGGTTGAAAAAGTGGAAAACGGATGTACCCGTTTTCCATCTTCGCCGGCCATCAACCGCCGGAACGCATCGCCATCTTAATGCCCACCGGAATCGCCGCGGCGGCTGGATTCGAACAGGAACCAGGTAGGTCGTTCGCCCTCATTGATCCAGACTTCAATCAAGCTCGCCGATGCGATGTCCCTGCCGCGGGAACAAAGGTCGTGGACCTCGCGCAAGCGCGTGACGAGCGCCTTGTTGTCGTCGCACAGATCGAAAAGCATGTCGATCGGCTCCACGTATTTTGCATCGTTGTCGAGCACGCGTTGGAGCGTGAAATATGCCCAATGGACCGCAGCGTGCCTTCTCCAAGCTACGAATGCGCTCGGCCATCGGGTCGGTCATGGCGAAGAGCTCTGCCCCCTGCTCGTCGAGCATCAAGTGGTAGTCATGACTGTGATCTCATTTTTATTGGTTCGCACGGCCGTAGCGGCTTCCACCATGCCTTCCTTGGCAGTGTTACGCTGAAGCTGCTGTCCGCCTCGCCGCTCCCAATCCTGCTCTACCGTACGCTCCCAAAATCGCCTTCAAGTTCATAAGTCAGTTGTCCCGCCGTCTGCTCTTTGCAGCACGCTTCCGTTCGAACCGTCCCTTTCGGACCGAATTGATGTGCATCAACCGAGCTCGACAGCTGGTTGTTATTCTTGCGCAAACCATCAACCCGGGCGTCCATGGCCACCAAAATTCTGCCGCATTCCACCAGCCATGAAAGGCTGGCCAGTGCCTGGCTTGGTCCGCAGACAAAACCGCTTCCGGAACGACGTCGGGCCACATCGGAACTTGATCTGGCTTTTGGCTCCGCCCTTGGCCGCGTCACCGGCAACATCTCGCCCGCCGCTCTCGCGAATGCATGGTTCGACTGGCTCACGCATCTGCAACTTTCGCCGTCAAAGCAGGCAGACCTTGCGCAAGACGCCGTGCAGAAATTCTGGCGCTGGAAAAACTATTGTGAAGCGGCGGTGCGCCCTCACGACACCGTACCGGCGGCCCATGTCGAACCACTGCCGCAAGACAAGCGCTTTATCGACCCGGCATGGGCGCAATGGCCTTTCAATGCAATGTCTCAGGGCTTCCTGCTGCACCAGCAGTGGTGGCATCGCGCAACCACGGGCGTGCGTGGCGTTTCACGGCACCATGAAGATGTCGTCACCTTTACCGTGCGCCAGGTGCTGGACATGCTGGCGCCTTCCAATTACCTGCTGACCAATCCGGTAGTACTACAGGAAACAGCGCGGCGCGGCGGCGCCAACCTGGTCGAAGGTGCCCTCCGCGCGTTCGCCGACTCGCAGCGTGCCCTAACGCATGAAAAACCAGCGTCAGACAATGCGTTCAGGCCCGGTGAACAGGTTGCCATCACGCCTGGCAAAGTGGTTCTTCGAAACGCGCTGATTGAGTTGATCCAGTACATTCCCAGCACGCCGAAGGTGCATGCGGTTCCCCTGCTCTTCGTGCCGGCCTGGATCATGAAGTTCTACATTCTCGACCTATCCCCCCAAAACTCGCTGGTCAAGTACCTGGTGGACAAGGGCTACACCGTCTTCATGATTTCATGGAAGAACCCGGTTGCGGCGGACCGCGACCTCTCGATGGAAGATTACCGCCGCATGGGCGTGATGGACGCGATCGACAAGGCGCTGGAAATTACGGGCGCGCCCCAGCTCAACGCAGTCGGTTACTGTCTCGGCGGCACCCTCCTCTCCATTGCCGCGGCTACCATGGCACGGGACGGCGACCGGCGTCTCGCCAGCATGTCCCTGTTCGCCTCGCAAGTGGACTTCGAAGAGCCGGGTGAACTTTCGCTCTTTATCGATGAAAGCCAGGTCAGCTTCCTGGAAGCCATCATGTGGAAGCAAGGCTTTCTCGATACCAGCCAGATGGCCGGAGCTTTTCAGCTGCTGCGCTCGAACGACCTGATCTGGTCGCGCCGGCTTAACGACTATCTGCTCGGACTTCCAGAGCAACGCAACGACCTGACGGCGTGGAATGCGGACGCCACCCGAATGCCAGCACGCATGCACTCGGAATACCTGCGCCAACTGTTCCTGAACAACGATCTGGCTGAAGGCCGGTACCGGACCGAGGGGCGCCCGATTGCCCTGACCGATATCGATATCCCGCTCTTCGCAGTGGGCACCTTGACGGACCATGTTGCACCGTGGCGCTCCGCCTTCAAGATTCATCTTTTGACCGACACCGAAGTGACTTTCCTGCTCACGTCCGGCGGACACAACGCCGGCGTCGTATCACCCCCGGGTCACCCGCGTCGCAGCTTCCAGGCTGCCATCCATGCTGAGAACGGACCGTACGTGGACCCCGACACCTGGCAAGCCACTGTTCCGGTGCAGGAAGGCTCGTGGTGGCCCGCCTGGGAATCGTGGCTGGCCGGGCGCAGCGGCAAGAAGACCAGCCCGCCAGCCATGGGGGATTCCCTTTGCGACGCGCCCGGTCACTATGTCCTCCAACCCTGAACCATGGGCATCGCCGGGCAGCCGCCGTTCGGGCATGATCACTTAAGCCAAGGCAGCGGCAAGGTGCCCAATTTGGCGCGGCTCAACCTGTCTTTGTTGCGACCGCTTCCAGGCGAACTGGCTCACGAATTGACCGAGCGTCAGCAGGCGCAAATGGGTCAACTTCTACCCGTAATGGGGCCGCTCTTTGGGCTTGCGGTGCTGCTGTTCAGCTTCTGGGATTTCATGATCGACGCGGACCACGCACGACTGGCGCTTGCTGTTCGCGTCGTACTGGTCGCAGCCGGCGCTCCCGCCTATTTCCCGTCGCGTCTGCGGTGGACGCCGATACAGCGCGGCGGCGTCGTATTTGGCACGCATGCCGGCGCCATCATCCTCTCCGCTTTCCTGCTCAAGGACGGCTTCCTGTATGGTCTGGCCGGCATCGTCGCGTGTCTGTTCACCTTGCCGGTCGCGACGCTATGCGGCAAGACATTCCTTCTCTTTCTTGCCGCGCCGACTATCCTGTTCATCGCCTTGTCCGCCATCAGACTGACCGTGCTGGGCTTTGCCAACAATATGATGCTTTACCTTTTCGGCGGAGTCCTTTCCTGGATCGTGCTGCTGACGATCAGGTTCTTTACGCAAAAGGCGTTCCTGTTCGAGAAGGAACTACTTCATGTTGCGCGCCATGACGGCCTGACCGGCGCTTGCAATCGCCGCTACCTCAATGAAGTGGGGGAGCGCGAGATCGCCCTGGCGTCAAGACACGGACGCCCACTTGCCGTCGCCATGCTGGACATCGACCATTTCAAGGATGTGAACGACACTTATGGCCACGACATCGGGGACCGGGTGCTGCAGGCGCTGGTGAAGGTATGCGTTGACAACTTGCGCACGGTCGATCACATCGGCAGGATCGGCGGAGAGGAGTTTGTCTGTATCTTGCCCGAGACCGGCGAAGCGGAGGCCCGCCTTTGCGCTGAGCGCCTGCGTGGCGCGATTGAATCCTTGCGCGTTGATTCGCCTCAGGGACCACTGCGTTTCACCGTCAGCATAGGTGTTGCACTCCTGGGCGTGGGACATACCGACTGGAGCGACCTGCTAAAGGATGCGGATACGGCGCTCTATCGCGCCAAGAACGGCGGCCGCAATCAGGTCGCGCTAGCGGCACTTCCCGCTTCCGCGCACTGCCAGGAGCCTGCGCGGTAGAAGGCCACGCAGGTTCCTGGCACAGGGCAGCACCCAAGGAGACGCACCATGTTTGGATCCGCTGTCCTGCCCGGCCGTCGCGCAAGGAGCTCCCAACCGGCTTCCAGTGACGTCGTGTTGCGCATTGCCCTGCAGTCGCCCGAGGGCGCCCTGACTTCCCTGCAATGCTCGCTCGATGGCCTCTCAAATGGCGAGGCCGCCGAACGGCTTGGAAAATACGGGCCAAACGTCGTGGCGCGCAACGCGCGCCGGGGCGCCGTGCTGCATTTCATTTCGCTGCTCGCAAGCCCGCTGTCGCTTCTGTTGTTTGCACTAGCCGTAGTCAATTATCTGACTGGCCAGGGATGGAGTGCCGTGGTGATCGCCGTCATGGTGGTGCTGTCTTCGCTGCTTTCCTTCGTGCAGGAACATCGTTCGGACCGGGCCGCGGAGCGATTGCGTGCCATGGTCGCGACCACCGTCACAGTCAGCCGGAAAGACTTGCCCGGGCCACGACAGCGCCGTACGCGGT
The DNA here is from genome assembly GCA_028292265.1 of Herminiimonas sp. Lineage (GTDB taxonomy): Bacteria > Pseudomonadota > Gammaproteobacteria > Burkholderiales > Burkholderiaceae_D > JAQGMR01. The sequence continues at coordinate 170,132 of JAQGMR010000069.1, read as the reverse complement.
CGCAAGCTGCCCTGCCCTCGCCGCTGCCAGCGCCGGATGTCGGCAAGCTTGCACTGCCGCTGGCGGACATCGTGCCAGGCGACATTGTCTTTCTCTCGGTCGGAGACATTGTGCCAGCCGATGTGCGCATCCTGTCCTGCAAGGACCTGTTCCTGAGCCAGGCTTCATTGACTGGCGAGTCGATGCCGGTCGAACGATTTGCCGCGGCGGTCACGGCGCAACCTGCCTCGGTGCTTGACCTGAGCAACATTGCGTTCATGGGCACCAACGTCGCCAGTGGCACCGCCTGCGCGCTGGTGGTTGCCACGGGCGCGCAAACTGCCTTCGGCCATATTGCGGCGGACCTGGCCAGCGAACGTGAACTCACCAGCTTCGATCGCGGCGTCAACAAATTCATCTGGTTCATGCTGCGCGTGATGCTCGTCATGGTGCCGCTGGTGTTCCTGGTGAATGGCCTTACCAAGGGGGACTGGCTCGAAGCCCTGCTGTTCGCCGTGGCCGTTGCGGTAGGGCTGGCGCCGGAAATGCTGCCAATGATTATCACCATAAACCTTGCGACTGGCGCGCTTGCCATGGCAGACAAGCGCGTGATCGTCAAACGACTGAATGCGATCCAAAACCTTGGTGCGATGGATATCCTTTGCACCGACAAGACCGGCACACTCACCCAGGACAAGGTGATCCTCGAAAAGCATGTCGACATCTTCGGCAATGATTCAGAGAAGGTTACCGAATACGCCTACCTCAACAGCTATCACCAAACCGGCCTGAAAAATTTGCTTGACGTGGCGGTCCTGAAGTACGTCGACGTGCATGAAAGACTTAAGACCGATACCGATTTCAAAAAGGTCGACGAGATTCCGTTCGACTTCCAGCGCCGTCGCATGTCGGTCATCGTGGAGCGCAGCGACGGCGTCCGGCTTCTGATCTGCAAGGGTGCCGTAGAAGAAGTGGTGAGCGTCTGCACGCGCGCAGAAAAAGCGGGCGAACTGATTCCAATAGACGGACGTCAAGGCGATGAACTCGGCAAGGTCGTCCAGGACCTTAACGAGGACGGATTTCGCGTGATCGCGGTCGCCTTCCGGGAGATACCCGCGGACGAGCAGAAGTTCGGCAATGTCGATGAGGCCAACCTGGTGCTCGTTGGGTATATCGCATTTCTGGACTCACCCAAAGACAGCGCGGCCGAAGCAATCCGGGCCCTCAAGCGCCATGGCGTCACGGTCAAGGTGCTGACCGGCGATAACGCCGCCGTCTCGTGCAACGTTTGCCGCCAGGTCGGGTTGAATACCACTAACGTCTTGCTGGGCAGCGCGATCGAAGCCATGTCTGACGAAACGCTCGCGGCCCAAGTTGAGGCTACCTCCATTTTCGCCAAGCTGGCGCCGCAGCAGAAGGCACGCGTTATCCGCGCTTTGCAGGCCGGTGGGCATGTGGTCGGCTACCTCGGCGACGGCATCAACGACGGCGCGGCGCTCAAGACAGCCGACGTCGGCATCTCGGTCGACAGCGCGGTCGACATAGCCAAGGAATCCGCCGACATCATCCTCCTGAAAAAAAGCCTGATGGCGCTAAACGACGGGATTCTCGAAGGCCGCAAGGTGTTCGGCAACATCCTCAAGTACATCAAGATGAGCGCCAGTTCCAACTTCGGCAATATGCTCAGCGTACTGGGCGCAAGCGCCTTCCTGCCTTTCCTGCCAATGGCCCCGGTCCAGATACTGTTGAACAACCTGCTGTACGACTTCTCGCAGACCACGGTAGCGACCGACCATGTCGATGCCAGCTACATGAAACAGCCGCGCCGGTGGGACCTCGCCGGTATTGGCCGATTCATGCTGTGCATGGGCCCGGTCAGCTCCCTGTTCGACTACCTCACCTTCTGGCTGCTTTGGCATGTCTTCGGCGCGGCCGGCAATCCAGCGCTTTTTCATACCGGCTGGTTCGTCGAATCGCTCCTGTCGCAAACGCTTGTCGTCCACATCATCCGCACTGGAAGAATCCCTTTCGTGCAAAGCCGGCCGAGCCTGCCGCTGCTGCTTACGACGCTCTTGATATGTCTCTTCGGCATGTGGCTTCCCGTATCCCCATTCGCGGCCACACTCGGCTTCGTGCCAATGCCGCTGTCGTACTGGCTAGCGCTGCCAGCCGTGCTCGGCGCCTATCTACTGCTTAGCCAGTGGGTGAAGTCGCGATTCATACGTCGTTACGGGCTCAGTTAGCACAGCGCCATGAACGACGCCACCCCACACACCGCAACGTCCCACGGCCTTGGCGCACAGGAGGCACAACGCCGCCTGGCCGAGGACGGCAGAAACGAACTGCCTTCCGGGCCGGGCCGCAACGGCTGGCGCATCCTGCGCGACGCCGCGCGCGAGCCAATGTTCCTGCTGCTCTTCGGCGCCGGCTTGCTCTATCTCGCATTGGGGGAAGCGCTGGAAGGCATTTTTCTGTTTGCTATGGTGCTGGTCAGCTTCGGGCTGACGCTCTACCAGGAAGGCAAGACAGAGCACGCGCTGGAGGCCCTGCGCGACATGAGCAATCCGCGCTCATGCGTCATCCGCGACGGCGTCCGCCAACTGATCGACAGCCGCGACATCGTGCGCGGTGACATTGTGGTTCTTGCCGAAGGCGACCGCGTACCCGCCGACGCAATTCTCATCTCCGGCAATGATCTGCAGGTGGATGAATCCGCACTGACTGGCGAGTCGGTGCCGGTTCGCAAAACGCCTGCCGGCGCCGACCTGCAAGCGCCATTGTCGGTGGATACGACGACGGTCCACGCATCGTCTTCCGAAGCGACCGGCGGCACCCGGAATACGGTCTCCGGCACGACTGAAAACGTCAGGCCAGCCCCAGGCGGCGACGACCTGCCATTCCTCTATTCCGGCACCCTGGTGGTGCTTGGCCACGGCATTGCACGCGTGACGCAAACCGGTGCCGGCAGCGAGATCGGCCGTATCGGCGCGGCGCTGCACGAACTTGCGCCCGGCCCATCGCCCCTGCAGAGGCAGACCGCCAGGCTGGTCACCACGCTGGCCTTGCTTGGCTTCGGGCTGAGCGTGCTGTTAGTCGTGATCGATGGTCTGATCCGCGGCGACTGGCTGCAGGCCGTACTGGCCGGCATTGCGATTGCGATGTCGATGCTGCCGGCCGAGTTTCCGGTGGTGCTGACCGTCTTTCCAGCATTGGGCGCCTGGCGCCTTGCGCGCGCCCATGTTCTGACCCGCCGTCTTGCCGCCATTGAAACCCTGGGCGCGACGTCGGTGCTATGCGTGGACAAAACCGGAACGCTTACCCAGAATCAGATGACAGTGGCAATGCTCCATGCAAATGGCGCCACCTTTGCCGTCGCGGATGCGCCACCCGGAACGTTGTCCGAGGCGCTGCCAGAGCCGTTCCACGAGCTGGTGGAGTTTGCCATTCTTGCCAGCGAAACGACCCCTTCCGACCCGATGGAAAAGGCGTTCCACCGGCTGGGAATCCATTTCCTCGGGGGCACCGAGCACCTGCATCGCGACTGGGTCTTGGTGCGTGAATACGCTCTGACACCAGCCTTGCGGGCCATGTCGCACGCGTGGAAGTCGGTGGACCGCGATGATTATGTCGTCGCTGCCAAGGGCGCGCCCGAAGCGGTCGTGGATCTATGCCACCTTGATAGCACGGCCGCAACGGCTGCCCTGACGGAAGCGGACCGCCTCGCTCACCTCGGTTTGCGCGTCCTGGGCGTGGCCAAGGCAACTTTTCGCGGCGAACAATGGCCGCCGAGCGAGCATGATTTCAACTTCGACTTTGTCGGCTTGATCGGGCTCGCCGACCCGCTTCGATCAGGCATTCCGGAAGCGATACGGCAGTGTCAGGAAGCCGGCATTCGCGTGGTGATGATTACCGGCGATTATCCCGCTACCGCCAGCGCCATTGCCGCGCAAGCCGGCCTGGCGGGTGAAGCGGTATTGAGCGGCGACGAATTGTCAGCCATGAGTGAGCCGAAGTTGCGACGCCGGATTCGCGCAGTCAGCGTTTGTGCCCGTATCGCGCCAGCGCAAAAGCTGCGCATCGTGCAGGCGCTCAGGGAAAACGGCGAAGTGGTCGCCATGACGGGTGATGGCGTGAACGACGCGCCGGCGCTCAAAGCCGCCCACGCGGGCATCGCCATGGGTCTGCGGGGCACCGAGGTCGCGCGCGAATCCGCGTCGCTGGTTCTGCTGGACGACAACTTCGATTCCATCGTCCAGGCGGTCCGTCACGGTCGCCGCATCTTCAACAACATGCAGAAGTCGATGACCTACATCCTCTCCATGCATGTGCCCATTGCCGGCATGGCACTGCTGCCGGTCCTGCTGGGATGGCCGGTCATGCTGTATCCAATGCATATCGTGTTCCTGCAGCTCATTATCGATCCCGCCTGCTCTCTCGTATCCGAGAATGAGCCGGCCGGATCGAACATCATGCGGCAGCCGCCCCGCGCACCGGAGACACCCCTGTTTGGACACCGCGCAATCACACTCGCGCTGCTTCAAGGGGTAGGGGCCTTGCTGGTGGTGCTGGTCACGTACGGCTGGGCGACAAGGGTCCTGCCGGAGTCAGAAGCCAGGGCGCTCGGCTTTTCAACCCTCGTCGTGGCAAATCTGATGCTGATCTTTTCAAACCGCTCGCGCAGCCGAACCCTGTTCGCATCGCTGCGCGAGCCCAACAGGGTGCTTTGGATCGTAACCGGAACGTCGATCGGCTTGCTCTCGCTGGCCGTCTATACGCCATTCCTTCAAACGGTGTTCCGCTTTACCCCGCTGTCAGCTCGGGACGCCATGGTGGCTTTGGCCGCGGGTGCCGGGACGCTGCTATGGGTTGAAGCGCTGAAGATTGCGCGACGGCGCCAGGACCCAAGACGGAAGGCATAAGGCGTACTGCGTAAGACGCAATATGTAAGTCAACGGCGACCCGAAGCTCGCATTCGGTCGGCACGCAGGGCGCTCTTCGCCACTGCTACGGTGTGTCCCGCAACGAAATCAGACTTTCCTGCGCATTCGCATACGCAACCGCATAAGCCAATTCGCCAGGCGACTCGGCATAGATGGTGAGCAGCGGCTGACCAACGAGCACGACGGTACCAAGTGGCGCATGAAACAGTATGCCCGCAGCGGGCGCCTTGGGCGCCCCGGCCAACTTCGCGATCCGCGCCAACCGGCGGTTGTCAATGGCGACCACCTCGCCCTGATGCAGCGCGACCAGCACGTACGAGAAGCCTGCAGTGGGCGGCACCCGCCTCCCGCCCTGCGCTTCACAGATCGCTTCGAACTTGCGCAGTGCCGCACCACTTGCCAGCACGGTACGCGCCAGTGCCAGGCCTTTGCCCTCCCCAGCCTTACCACCCAGTTCAAGCAGGCTACCGGCGAGCAGCAATGCCCGCTCCCGAAGGTCGGTCGGTGCACCCGGTTCGTTCCCCAACACCGCAAGCACATCGCGTGCTTCCAGTGCCGGCCCAATGCCTCGTCCAACCGGCTGGCTGCCATCTGTAACAATCGTTCGCACCGAGGTGCCGAGCAAAGCGCCGACGGCACGCAGCCTTTCGCTTAATGCATGCGCTGCATCGGCCGAGCGCACCTTGGCCGTCCTGCCGACCGGAATATCAATCACGACATGGGTGGACCCCGCCGCAACTTTTTTCGAGAGCACCGACGCGACCAGCAAGCCATCGCTGTCCAGCCCGAGCGGGCGTTCGACCCGGATCAGCAAGTCGTCCGCCGGACTCAGCGACACTGCGCCGCCCCACACGATGCAACCGCCTTCCCGCTCAACCACGTGCCGCATGCGCGCGGTATCGAGCGCCACCGGTGCCAAGGTTTCCATGGCATCGGCGGTGCCCGCGGGCGACGTAATGGCGCGCGATGAGGTCTTGGGAATGGTAAGGCCGCATGCCGCGACGATGGGCACGACTAGCAACGTGGTGCGGTTTCCCGGCAGGCCGCCAACGCAATGCTTGTCCACCACCATGTCGACATTCCAGTGCAGGCGCTGTCCGGAATCGATCATGGCGCGCGTCAACGCGACCGTCTCCGCCACGTCCATCCGGCTGCCGGAGCATGCGGTGATGAGGGCTGCCAGTTCAATGTCGGAATAGCGCCCATCCACGATGTCCTGCACGATCGCGTTGGCGCCATCCGCGGTAAAGGGCCTTCCATAGATCTTGGCGCGCACCGCGGAGAATGACTGTATTGGCGCCGGATGCATGACCTGCACCGGGTCACCGTCCACGCCGCCCAGTGCGCGCCATGCCGCTTCGGACATGCCAATGTCGCACATCGCGATTAACGGGAAATGGACAACGTTGAGCGTCGCCAGCACGGAACGGTCCTTGCGCCGGACTTCCACCCGGGACTGCGCTTCAAAGCCCTCCGATTTGCAGATGTGGCTGTCGCTGCGAATGTAGACAACCGGTTCCTGGTAAGTGTCGATGCCGAGGCGCCGCATGTGAAGGATGTTGTTGCCACCCGATGTGCCACCCGATGTGCCGCTCGACGCGGCGCCCGGTACGGGCTCCGGTTGAAGGTTCAAATCTCTTTCATGTTTCACGGCAGCTCCACGCTTTCAAGGTATTCTGGCACGCGGCAGTCCCAATGCAAGGTCTCCTGAATTCGGCGGCGCAGCGCATCCGCGGCTGCCGGCTCGCCGTGCGTGATGAAGGTCCGCTTCGGCGGCGCCTTGAAATGCGAAAGCCAGGTCATGATTTCGCCGGCATCGGCATGCGCGGAAAGATTATCTATCTGGGCAACCTGGGCTCTTACTGGAACGTACTGCCCATGGATCTTTATAGCGTCCACGCCAGCAACCATTGACGCGCCGCGCGTGCCGCCAGGCTGGAATCCGGCAAAAAGTATGGAATTGCGCGGGTCCGGCGCGAATGCTTTCAGATGATGCAGGACCCTGCCGCCGGTTGCCATGCCGCTCCCCGCGATAATTACCATCGGCACCTGCCGCAGGTTCAGGGCAATCGATTCCTCAACCGTGTTGACAATCTTCGCCGCACGGCACATCGACTCGCATTGCTCAACCGTGAGGCGATGGTCATGGCGATGGCGGCGGTAGATTTGCGTGGCATCCACGGCCATCGGGCTATTCAGGTACACCGGCAGGGCCGACGGAATTTCGCCGGTTCCCTTCAACTGATGGATCAAGTACATCAGCGTTTGCGCGCGCCCGACCGCAAAGGCAGGGATGATCGTCACGCCGCCACGCGCGGCGGTTTCGCGAATGATCTTGCCGAGCAGGAGCGTTGGCTCCGCCGGGTTATGGAGGTGGTCTCCGTAGGTTGATTCGACGACCAGGTAATCCGTCTTCTCAACCACGGTCGGCGGCGCCATGATGGAGTCCTGCATCCGGCCGAGGTCACCCGAAAACGTGATGCTCGTGTCACCGCTTTGTACGCGAACCATTGCAGCGCCCAGTATGTGCCCCGCCCGATCAAATTTCACTTTGAAGGCGTTGCCGACAGTGAAGGCTTCGCCAAACTTGACAGGCGCCAGCAAAGCCAATGCACGCACTGCGTCCGCCTCGGAATAGAGCGGCAACGCCGGCGCATGCTTCGAAAAGCCGTGCCGATTGGCGTAGTTCGCCTCTTCTTCCAGGAGCCTGCCACTGTCGGGCAGAAGGATGTGACACAGGTCGGCAGTCGATTCGCTGCAGAATATTTTCCCGCGAAAGCCACTGCGGACCAGCAGGGGAAGCGCGCCGCTATGGTCGAGATGGGCATGCGTCAGCACGACGGCGCCGAGGCTGTCCGCTGCGAACGGCATGGGGTCCCAGTTGCGAAGGCGCAGTTGCTTGTATCCCTGGAACAGTCCACAGTCGACCAGGATGCTTGAGGAGCCTGTGGTGAGCAGATACCTGGAGCCGGTCACGGTGCCTGTGGCGCCGAGAAATCTGATTCTCATTGTGGTTCCCCCAGAGCGAAAGAGCGGTCACTGCCTTCCCATTCGCCGCTGTTATGGACGACAGTTTTGGGCGCACGGCGTGACTCTGGGCGGACTATGTATCTGATGAACCACCAAAACCGTGCGGTGGATCAAATCCTTGCGGGAAGTCCTGGCCTGAGGCTCGTCGGACTCGATTCAACGCACGACCAGCACCGGCAGGCGAGACCCGGCCAGAATTTTCGTTGCGACGGAACCGAGCAACAGATTTTTTAGCGCGCCATGTCCGTGCGATCCCATCACGATCAGTTCGATCTGGTGCTCGGCGGCATACGCGTTGATCTGCTCGCACACGTCACCTACGAGCCATGCAGATTTGAAGGGCACATCATGCGACTTCAGCAAGGCTTGCGCCGGTGCCAGTTCCGCCTCCGACTCTTCCTGGTAATAGGCTTCTACCGCATTGCTGCCAATGATCGCATGCGCCTGCGCCAAAGCCAGCCCTTTGGGTATCGGCAGCTTGACATGCAAAAGATGAAGGGCGGGCTTGTCTCGCAGCCAGGAAAAATGCTGCACTAAAAATTTCACGCATTTGATGCTGTATTCCGAACCGTCTACTGCAAGAAGTATGTTCATCGCGTGGTGTCTCCAGAGGAAAAAGATTGTTCATGTGTGACGCCGGCCGAGCCAACAAGGCCTGCTGGAGGGACCTGTTCGACCAGCAGCTCGCCGGATAGCAGCGCTATGCAACGCCGTGCCTGTGCCACTTGTCCCAGCAAGCCGCCGTCAATGGGAGCCGGTCGCAGGACTGGCCCGATTTCCAGATCAATAGCCGTTCGGCGCGGAAGCCAGCTTCGGCTCGGCAGCGCCCGACGCACTCCGCGTAGCCCGGCAGTGGCGATCGGGACATTTAGCTGCGAAACTGCGACAAAGGCGCCGGAATGGAAAGGCCGCAGGCCCGGCTCGGGACGGAAGCCTCCTTCCGGAAATACAAGGAGTCGCGTCCCGTGCCGCAAGGCTAAACGCATCGCCTTTGTTCCGCGTCCGGAACCAGGCGGCCCCAATACCAGGGTTCCCAGGGCCCGCAGCAGAGGGCACAGGAGGCGTTGAGAGTCAAATTGCTGGCGCACGACGAAAGCGTAGCCCGGGTTAGAGGGCAGCAGCGCCAGCAACACCAGCGCGTCGAGAAAACTGCTGTGGTTGACCAGCAGGACGTGCGTGCCCGGGGGGAGTGTGTCAAGTCCGGTGGCGTGGAGCGGCATGCCTGCTCCCCGAAATAGCAGCCTGCAGGCGGAACGCGCAACGCTACGCCGTGAAGTGAGCCGGCGCAGCAGCATGATCAGCGCGCCGGCCAACAGGAATACCGGCACGAACAGGAACCATGCGTAAAGGCCGTACAGCATTGCACACGCACGGCGGGCACGAATCGAAATGAAATCGCCGCTCGACGCTGCCGCTGGCATGGGCGGCAACGCGCCGGAGTGAGCAGGATCCTTCATTGGATTAATCACGCCGCCTCCGGTTGAAAGCACGTCGCCCCACCGTCCTGGGCGCACCGCGAGGCCCGGCCGCGGTCCCACGACTGTGAACAGCATGGTGTGCACTGCGGTAAGTGCCCTTGATGTGCATCAAGGCCGCTGAAGCGCGCGGCGCTTTCCCAAAGGCGCTGACACTGGCGCGGACCGTCCATGCGCGGCCGGGGCCAGTCAACGTGTCGAACGCGTCTCCCACTGCATGGCTGCGCGATCGGATGGCACCGGTTCGGCGCCGCGCTGGAGGGAGGTATTGACCCCGCTTGACCTGCATCATATTCACGCAGACAGCTCGGGGACTAATCTCGGATAACCGCAAGCCATGTCACACCAAACAGGGGAACCGTCATGTCCTATCGAACGATTGCCGTGCAAGTGAACGAGTCGCTCCATAACCTTAACCGGATCAAGCTCGCCGCCGCCCTTGCGGGCAACTTCGAAGCCCACCTCATCGGCACTGCCGCCAGTGGCGTGCCGGAGTGGTTCACCATGCCCGGCATGGTGGCCGAGCCGGGCATCGTGTTGACCAGCTATCTTGAATCAATTCGGGAGCAGGCCAGGTCGTTGCTGGCCGAGTTTGAGGCTGCGGCCGCTCGCGCCGGCGTTGCTTCTTTCGAAAGTCGCATGATCGAGCAGGATGCCGCCGCGGCGCTTTGCCTGCAGGCGCGCTATAGCGACCTGCTCGTTATCGGGCAAGGCGATCCAAATGAAAATCTGCCTTCGCAATCTGCCGACATAGCGCAACAGGTAGCGCTCAATTCACCGCGTGCCGTTTTGATAATTCCATTCGCAGGCATGTTTCAGGGGCTTGGCAAGCGAGCCATGATTGCATGGGACGGCAGCATGGCAGCAGCCCGCGCGGTAACCGCGGCGCTCCCCTTCCTTCGGCGTGCCGAATCGGTACAGGTTGCGGTGTTCAATCCCGACCGCGCGGTCGGCGCGCATGGAGCATCTCCAGGCGCCGACATTGCGCTGTTCCTGGCACGGCACGGCGTGAAGGTGGAGGTTTCCGTCAATGAAACCGGCGACGAACTTGATGCCGGCAATGCACTGCTGTCGCACCTCTCCGACTGGAACGCAGACTTGCTCGTCATGGGTTGCTACGGCCATTCGCGCTTTCGCGAGATCCTGCTCGGGGGCGTGAGTCGTACTGTGATGGAGTCCATGACAGTGCCGGTGTTGATGGAGCATTGAAGAAGCGGCTGGCATGGCGGAAGGAAACGCCATCAGACGGCGTTGACTTGCGTGCATTTTTCCGGACATTTTTCGGCAAAAACCGCAGCGTCCGTCGTCAGCCCGGTGGATATTGTCGGCGGAGGGATTAGCCCTTCTCCCTCCACTCGTAACTTCATTCCATTGTCGCAACCTCTCCCTGACCAGCACCGCTATCGCCCTAACTTCTGCGGGATTTTGATGTGGATCACCGCTGCCTGTGACTCGACGTGGCGCGCTGGTAGATTGAATAAACGGCAGATACGCGGGCCCTGCACGGCCCCGATCGTCGCCGGTAACCGCATGGCCCAAGTGGCCATCAACCAATGGAGATGATGATGGCCAATCTGACGCGTTTCGACCCCTTCAATGACATTGCACGCTTTGAGCCGTTCCGGGGTTTCGAAGATCTGCTTCGCGACTTCAGCCTTAAACCCGCAACGCGCGAGTTCAGTGCCGAGCCTCGCATCAGGATGGAGGTCACGGAAAGCGACAGTGCCTATACCGTCAAGGCGGAAATTCCGGGTGTAAAGAAGGAAGACATCAAGATAAACATCGATAACAACCAGGTCACCATCAGCGCCGAATCACGGCGTGAATCGGAACAGAAGGAAGGCACGACCGTGGTGCGTAGCGAGCGCTATTATGGTCAGCAATTCCGCAGCTTTACGCTGGCCCAGAACGTCGACGACGAAAAGACCGTCGCCAAATATCAGGACGGAGTGCTTGAACTGACCCTGCCGAAAAAAGCCGCAGACGGCGGTGGAAAGCAAATCGTCGTGAATTGATTTCCCGGTTCCGGTCGGGAATGGCCGCCGCTACAGGGGCCGGAACCGATCGGCCCTCCGTGCCCCGAGACCGAGAGTGTTGGCGATCCCACCGGACAAGCTGGAGCCGTGACTGTCTGCATGACCGTCTGCATGACTGTGTCCATGTCATGCAGCCGTGACAGCCTTTGCGGATTCTTGTGCCTGGGCCTTTTGAAGATGAGTAATATTGTGTTTTCAGTCACTTCACAGCGTCGTCCGCGTGAACAACCACACCTCTTCAATACTGACCGAAACGCCTTCTCGACCCATCCGGTTTCGCAGGAGCTTCGTCGTTTTATGTTCGGCACTCTGCTTCCTTGCCAATCCGCCTCAGGCACTCGCAAAACCACTAGCATCGCCGCCGGAAACTGTCGCTGAACGCAGCAACGCCGAGCCACACGGCACGTCTGGCAACGACTCGCCGGAGGCCTCGTCGCCGGCGCAAGACAATCACGGGTGGATGCGGGTATTGCGGGACAACGTACTGCAGTTCCAGCAACATGTCATCTCTCTGGGCAAGGAAGGTGACCCAGAACTTTATCTTTCGGGCTATGCCCATCACGGCCGCAACACCTATACCGAGGAGCGCATTGCGGAGCTCAATGAGAAGGCATGGGGTGTCGGCTACGGAAAGACAGCCTATAACGCAAGGGGCAATGAAGAGTCGGTCTATTTGCTGGTCATTGACGATTCGCACGGGCGACCCCAACCGATGCTGGGTTATGCGTACCAGTGGACCTGGTCGTTGGAGAAATCGGCCCTTGAGGTGGGTGCTGGATACACCGCCATGCTAATGAGCCGCGCCGACTATTACGGGGGCATCCCGTTTCCCGTCGTGCTGCCAGTCGCATCGTTCGGCACCAGGAAATATCGGCTCATGGCCTCCTATGTGCCGCGCCTGTCTCAAAACAAGGGCAATGGCGACGTGTTGCTGGTTTTCTTGCGCATCGCTATCTGATTTTTGAGCAGGCGCGCTTTCGCAGCGGCCCTGCTCGGCGCATGCTCACCATGGCCGATGCCGAGGCGATCGCGCAACTTCCAGTTATTTCCGCCGCGGCACCGATGCAACCCGACACCGCGCAACTGGCTGCGAGCGGAAGCAACTGGAGCACCGGGGTGGTCGGCACGACGCCGGCCCGTCTCGAAGTGCGCGACCGGCACGTTGCCAGCGGCTTGGCCTTCACGGACTCTGACGTCCGATCCGCCACCCGGGTCGCGCTGCTCGGCCGCACCGTAGTCAAGAACCTGTTCGGCGACGAAGACTGCGTCGGCAAGACGATCCGTATTCGCAAGAGTCCCTACATCGTCATTGGGGTATTGGCCGGCAAGGGACAAAGCCTGAACGGTCAGGACCAGGACGACACCATCCTCATTCCCGTCACAACAGCGCAGCGCAAGTTGTTCGGCTCACAGTTTCCCGGCGCAGTGCGGCTGCTGTTCGTGCAGGCGGACTCTGCCGCCGCAATGCCGGCCGCTGAACGAAACATGACGCAGCTGTTGCGCAAGCGCCATCCCCTGCAAGACTTCATGGATAACGATTTCAACATTCGCAATCTGACGGCGGTCTTCAACGCCGCCGCGGACATCAGCCGCGTAATGACCTTGATGCTGGGAGCAATCGCCTCGATTTCGCTGGTGGTGGGCGGCATCGGCATTCCTTTGTACCTCACGAAATCATTTTTTAGCTTCCCGTGCGAACCAGATCACCCGTCACGCGTCCTACGTTGTCAATACAATCGCCCGCAAGGGCATAACACGAGGGGTGACAATCATGCTGGGAAGACTTGCGACAGTGGCTGCATTAGCCGTAGGCGGCGTAATCCTCTCCAAGAAAATGAAGAGTTCGGGCGGCGGTCAACGTCCATCATCCACTGAGGCAACTATAGAACTCGATGTGCCGCTAAGTACTGCCTACAATCAATTTACGCAGTTCGAAGAATTTCCGCAGTTCATGACGTCCGTACAGGAGGTCAAGCAAATCGACGACAAGCATCTTCACTGGAAAGCCACCGTGGCTGGAAAGCAGAAAGAGTGGGATGCTGAGATCACTCAGCAGATACCGGACCGCCTGATTGCCTGGCGCAGCATCAGCGGCGTGCCGAACGAGGGCCGCGTTTCTTTCCAGAGCCTTGGCGCGTCCCGCACCCGCGTGACATTGAAGATGAGCTATACGCCGGAAGATTTTGTTGAGCAGGCCGGTGACGCAATGGGCGCCGTGAAGATTCAAGCCCAGCAGAACCTTTCCAGGTTCAAGCAGTTACTGGAAAGCAGGGGCAGCGAAACCGGTGCATGGCGCGGACAGGTCGGTCAGTCCGGGGTACTGCCCGGGGCGCACTGAGCTTAGGTAATTCGCTTGGCTGCTTGGCTTGGGCTCAGAGCTTGGATACTTGGCTTGGGCAGATTGCGTCCCAGTAGGTTATCAAGACGTTTTGACAGATCAACCGAGACTGTTGCAGCCGCACTGGCCGGTCTTCTTTCACGTTGGGCAGGACCGCTCTTCGCTGCCCAACCTGTGAGAAGACCGGCGCAAGATATTGGACGCGGAGAGGCGGTGAACTCTCCGCCCCTCCATCGATCCTTTTCCTCAGTCTTTTCGCTGCTGCTTGAATAGCCATTCGCGCATTTGCTCGTTTCTGTACGCGTAGACCCATGACCAGTGTTCGTTCGGATCGAAGTAAGTCCCGGACGCCAGTTCGGTGTAAATCGGCTGCCCGCCTGCCTTGCGCAGGGCGGCAACGGACTGGCGGGAGTAATTGACCGGAACCACTTGGTCATCCTCGGCATGGAACGCCCAGATCGGCTTTCCGACGAGTTTTTGCATCTGCTCCGGCTCGCCTCCACCAGCGATCGGCACCATTGCCGCAAACAGGTCGGGGCGAAGCAGATTGATGTTCCAGGTTCCAAAGCCGCCCTGCGACAACCCGGTCACATAAAGGCGACTGCGATCAACGCTGTAATCCTTCATTACTTTTTCGAGCACCGCCAGCGTGAGCTTGATGTCGGCTGACGGCTTGAGCACTTCATCCATGTAGCGCTCGCCATCCCGGTTGCGCGTAATACCAAAGCCGCCAATAGGGAGGCTCGGATCAGGATTCACATAGTCATGGGCCTGCGGCGCGAGCACGAACGCCTGCCGCTTGGCCTGTTCCGCCGGCTTGGCCCATACGGTGGCGCCTTCGCTTCCGGAAAGCTGCTTTTCATTGTCCGTGCCGCCTTCACCGCCACCGTGAAGGAACATGACCAGGGGGTAGCGTTTCGCGGGATCGTAGTTGACCGGAACAAAGAGCCGATAAGGCATGCTGGCGCCGGTGGCTGCATCCGTGTAATTGAATTTTAAGAATGCATCGGCAACCGGCTTGATGTCTTCGCGATGAACAGTGACGGAATAATTGCGACTGGTTTTTCCGTCGGGTGCGACGACATTGATTGCGAGACGGTTATCGCCGGGCTTCAACTCGCTGCGGTACCAGTTGAGTGACTGGACGGGATTGCCATTGATGCTTATTTTGCTGCGGCCTACCCATGCCGAGCCGCGAATCTGGATGGCCTTGATATCGCTGTTAACGCTGATTTCATAATCGCCGCGATCGGGAGAAAATGCGGGCACCAGCGTCGCGCCGCCTGTCGCCCGTACAGCCATTGTCTCCAGATTCGCATTGCTGGAAACAGCGAATGCGGCGCTTGATATGAGCCATCCCGCAATTAATATCGTGACTGCCTTTTTCATGGTGTCCCTTTGTTATTGTGCTGCGATGATGGCTGATGGGTCTCCGCAAAGGGCGATCACAATGTGCTTGCGTGAGCAGCGGCACTCCGCCAGGCCGGCCTGTTTCATACATGACGATCGCGCGCCGAATCTCATGCGAAGGCGGCCTCATTTCGGAAAAGCTCTGCCGCCTGCAAGCCGCCACGCCACCACAAAGATGTCGTCACGGCTTCCCGGTCAGACTCTATACGACCCCAGCCTTTTGATAGATATGCTTGATCTCCACGAAGTCATTGAGCGCTTCGTAACCATGCAACCGACCGACGCCGCTGCGGCGATAGCCCCCGGTCTCTGCTTCGGCATACAGCTTGTTGTGGTCATTGATCCAGACAGTACCGTTGCGCAGGGCTCGTGCCACGCGTAATGCACGTGCGCCGTCGTTGGTCCATACGCTGGCAGAGAGGCCGTAGTCGGTATGGTTGGCCCGTTGCACGGCCTCTTTCTCGTTATCGAAACTTTCAAGAACGACGAACGGCCCGAAGATCTCTTCCTGGCAGAAGAATGCCCCGGTATCACGATGCGCAACCAGGGTCGGCGCCAGGAAATAGCCGGACGACAGATCACCGCCAAGCCGCCCGCCGCGCAAGATCACCTCGTCGCATTGGTCCAGCGCCTGCTCGATGCGCGCGTTAACCTTCGTCATGGAGGTTTCGTCGATCAACGGGCCCATATGCATGCCTGCAACGGTACCAGAGCCTATCTGCAGGCCTTCCAGCGCGTTCTTGAGAGCGGCCTTCATCTCGGCAAAGCGGGACGCATGAACCAGCACGCGGCGCGCCGCTGTGCATTGCTGGCCGGAGATAATGACTGCCGCGTGCGCAATCAGCGGCGCAACCTGTTGAATGTCGGCGTCCTCGAACACCAGGCAGCAGGACTTGCCGCCCAGTTCGAGCGACAGCTTCTTCATCGTGGCGGCGGCATCCATCATGATGCGCTTGCCGGTTTCGTTCGAGCCGGTAAAGCTGATCACGGAAACGTCGGGCGATGCAACCAGTTCCTGAGCGACGGCATGCCCGGTTTCCGCCACCACATTCAGGACGCCCTTTGGCAAGCCTTCCGCTTCATGCAGGTCACGCAGCAGTTCCGCGTTCAGCAAAGCGGTTTGCGGGGCCGGCTTGACGACCGTGGTGCAACCGGCGGCAAGGGCCGGCGTAATGGACCGGATCAACAGCACTGCCGGCGCATTCCAGGGGACGATGATGCCGGCGACGCCCGCTGGCTCCTTCAGCATCGTGGAGAACACGCCAGGCTCCGCTTCCAGCACATGGCCGGGGATGTGGCGCGCAAGGCCGGCGTAGTAACGGATCTCGGAAATGGCGCCAGCGATCTCGCCACGCGACTGCGCTATCACCTTGCCGTTTTCTCGGGTAAGCAGTTGCGCCAAAAATTCCGTGCGTCGCTCCAGGCGGTCGGCCCAGCGCAGCATGACCATCTGGCGCAGGCGGGGGTTCTGCGCCCACTCCGGGCGCTCGAAAGCGTCTGCTGCCGCGCGGATTGCGGCGCGGGCATCTTCACGGCCCCCTGCCGCGAAGGTGCCGACGCTGGACTGGTCGGATGGATTGATGCTGGTGGCGGTATCGCCATTGGCGGCGGGAACCCATTCGCCGTCGATCAGGTTTTGTGCATTCACTGTTTCAGTATTCATTGTCTTTATCTTCAAGTCTGTGTTTAAACAAATGCTGGTTCAATCGTCGACCCTGTCAAGCGTCAAGCCTGATGAAGTCAACGTTGGAGCGTCCCGCTTTAAGCGTCGACCTTCAAGCGTGAGGCTACGAGCGTCAACGTTGTCCAAATGGTCGGCGACGTCTCAATCGTCACTTCTAATGCATTACCGAGCCGCCATCCACCACCAGCACCTGGCCGGTCACGAAGTCACTATCTTGCGAGCATAGATACACAAGCGTGCCGCACAGGTCTTCCGGCGTGGATTCGCGCTTGATAGCGCGGCTGGCCACATTGTTTTCCACCACGGCCCCCTTCCATGCCGGGTTGGCCATGACGTTCTCGCTCATCACCAAACCCGGGGCCAGCGTGTTGACCCGAATGCCGTCATCGCCAAGTTCCCGCGCCAGGGCGCGCGACATCGCCACGATGGCACCTTTCGAGGTCACATAGTGCAACATCATCGGCGCACCCTTGAAGACGGTGCCCGACGCAATGTTGACAATCTTGCCGTAACCCGCCTTGCGCATTTCCGGCACCGCAGCCTTGACGCATTCGAACACGCCGCGCACGTTCACCGCCATCATGCGGTCCCACTCGTCCGACCCGATCTCGGTAAAGCGTTTTAGCGACAGGGTGCCAAACAGAGCTGCGTTATTGACCAATATGCTGAGGCTGCCGAAGTGCTCGACGGTTGTCGCGACCATGCCGCGAACCGACGCTGGGTCCGTCACATCGGCCCGCATTGCGATCGCCTGCCCGCCCTGCTTCATGATGGACTTCGCGACATCGGTCGCATCCAGCACGTCCGCCACGGCGACCAGGGCGCCCTGCGCCGCCAATGCCATGGCATATTGCGCCCCGATGCCCTGCGCGGCGCCGGTGACAATTGCCACCTTGCCTGCCAGTCTTCCTGTTTTTTCCATTGCCAATCCTCCGGTTCGTTTTGTGGTTCCCGCAGCGTCACGCGATAGCCCGCGACGTTATCTGCTTCGAGATTTATTCGCGCGTCTGACGCTCGACCTTGGCCCGGATTTCCGGCTTCATTGCCGAATCCGACATGCCATTGAACAGCGTTCCCCACACGCCCTTGTCGAGGTCGCTGGTGCCAAACAGCGCATCGCACAGGGGGAAAGTCAGGTTGAAATTCCGGCTGCCAAGAAACTCCGGATTGTGATGCAGGATATGCATGCGACGTACGGTGTTCACCAAAGGCAGCTTGTCCAGGAACGGGCTGTTCTCGATGTGGGAAAGGGTATGCAGGCCCTCATACATCAGAAAGTAGCCGGCCATCGTCAGCATCATGATGTAGCCCGCGTTTGCCGACCACAAGTAACCAAGTAGAAGCGCCGGGGGCAACGCTGAAAACACGAAGAGCACCGGTGCGAACGGCGGGAACAGCAAGGCGCGCCAGTCGCGCTGGCCATTGAAGGGCAAGGTCTTGTGGGTAAAGAATTGGTGATGCACCGTGACGTGGCGCTTGTACACCGCTTTCATCAGCTTGGTCGGCCGGTGCAAGAGATAGCGATGCGCGGCCCACTCGACGTAATTCCCGAACAGGAACATTGGCACGACCAGCAGCCACTCGGCCAGCGTTGTGTTGTGCAGCCGCAGGATGCACCACGCGAGGACACCGCCGGTAAAGCACAGCGTGAAAGCCAGGTGCATTTCGCCGCGGTACCAGGACGGCGTGGACGCTACGTAGTCGGCGCGAAACGCCTCGGAACGTGCAAAAGTCTCTTCATCTTTGGTCATGATGTGCTCCTATTCCAGACCCAGGAATTTGTCGGAAAAAGCTGGATTGCCGAGCAGTGTCTCGCGGTCGCCCTCCAGCACGGTCCTGCCGTTTTCAATCACGTAGGCGCGCGCCGCAAAGGCGAGCGCACGGTGTATATTTTGCTCCACCAGCAGCATGGTGACGCCCTCGCTGCAGATCCGGCGCAAGGCGGCCAGGATTTCTTCAATCACCTTCGGGGCTACGCCGATGAAGGGTTCGTCAAGCAGCAACATGCGCGGGGACGACATCAGGGCACGTGCGATGGCCACCTGTTGCTGTTGTCCGCCACTCAGTTCACCGGCATTCTGGTGGCGTTTTTCTTTCAGTATCGGGAACAGATTGAAGGCCTTGTCCAGACTTTCGTCCAGTTTAGGCCGCGCACGTTTCGTGTAGGCGCCCATTGCCAGGTTCTCCTGCACGCTCATGTTGCCGAACAGGCGGCGCCCCTCCGGCACGAGGGCGATGCCGCCCGCCACGGTGTCGGCCGTGTCGAAGCGTGCCATTGGCTTGCCGTCATACTGAATGCTTCCACCCGTGAGCGGATATAGCCCGACGATGGCGCCAATGGTGGTCGACTTGCCAGCGCCGTTGGCACCGAGCAGCGCCACGCGCTCGCCTTGGCGCACGTTCAGGCTGATGTCCCAGAGCGCACGCAGCTTGCCGTGGTCGACCATGATATTGGCCACTTCCAGCATCAGGCGGCCTCCACGGTGCTACCGCCCAAATAAGTCGACAGCACCCGCTCATTGCGAACCACTTCTTCCAGCGGTCCATCCGCAATCAATGCACCCTGCTCCAGCACAATCACCCGGTCCACCACCTGTGCCAGCGCCGAAAAAATGTGCTCCACCCAGATAACGGTAATGCCGTATTCATCCCGCACATGGCGGATGTGTTCAACGAATCGGCGCACCTCGGCCGGCGTGAGGCCCGATGCCACTTCATCCACCAGCAACAGCCGTGGCTTGCAGGCCAGCGCCCGGGCAAATTCAAGCGCCTTTTTCTCTTGCAGCGAAAGCAGGTCCGCGCGATCCGTCAGGCGGTGTTCAAGGCGGGCGAAGCGTACAAAGTCGCGGGCTTGTTCGAACGCCTCTGCCGGCGACACGGTGTCGTCATGGAACATGAGCGGAATCGCGATGTTTTCCTGGACGGTGAGGTCACCGAAGGGGCGTGGAATCTGGTGCGTGCGCCCTACCCCAAGTCGCGCGATTTCGTCACGCCGCAATGCAGAAAGCGGCTTGCCGCCAAAGCGCAGTTCACCGGCGGTTGGCTCGAACACCTTGGAGATGCAGTTGAATAGCGTGGTCTTGCCAGACCCATTCGGCCCGATCAGACCGACGATCTCGCCTTCCATGATGTTCAGGTTGATGTTGTCTATGGCGACGTTGCCGCCAAACTCCATGCGTACGCCGCGGCATTCCAGAAGCGCGGTGTTCCGGTCTGGCTTGATCGGCGTTAGCGGCAGTCGCACTTCCTCCAGGTTATCCACGTCGGCCGCGCGTGCCTGCTGCGCCGCGGAGGGGTTACCAGTGCCAATGTACTTGTGATGCTCGTGGCTTAAGACCGCAAGCCAGCGACTGTTGCGCACCAGACCTGATCGCAGCAGGCCGCCCGGCATGAAGCGCCCGATCAAAAGGATGATGGCGCCATAGACCGTGGCATGCAGGATGGTCATGTGCACCAGTAGCCACTGCTGCATGCAGGCGAGGATGATGACGCCGATCATGGGCCCCCAGCGCAAACCCGAGCCGCCAAATAGCACCATTGCAACCGGCACCAGCGCCACGTTGAGGCCAAAGACAGTGGAGGGATCAATGAAGCTCATCTGCCACGCCTGCACCGCGCCGGCCAGCGCGGCAAAAAAGGCCGAGAGCGCGAGCACGTTGCGCTTGGCCGGTGCAATGCGCACGCCCACCACCTCGGCCACGTCTTCATCGTTGCGAATACTTTTCAGTGCGTAGCCGAAGCGAATGCCGTTGATGCGCAACGTGACGGCGAACGCCAGCACGCATACCACAAGGGCAATCACATAGGTTCGTTCCATCACATTCTGGATCGGCAGGACAATGCCATCGCCGCCCTTGGTGATGTCGGTCAGGTTGTAAGCCAGCAATTCCGCCAGGGGCAACAGGGCCAAGGTCGCGAAAGCAAAGTAGTCGCCGCGCAGGCGAAACAGCGGCACCGCCACCGCGAACGCCAACAACACGGTAAAGACCACCGCGCCCGCGATCGCGACCACCGGCGACAGGTTGCCAACCAGCGCTATGGCGAAAACGTATGCGCCCACCCCGTAGAAGCAGTAGTGGCCCAGATTGACGTAGCCCATTTCGCCCGCGACCCAGTCCCAGCTTTGGCCCAGGATGTAGGCGATCAGCACTGTGAACACGAATGAGGTGAGGTACGGACCGCCGACGAACGGCACCGCCGCCAGCGCGGCGAGACACACGACTGCAGCCGCGATCTTGAGGCCCGGCCCCGCCGTCAAATTGAAGCTGCTCACGCCAGCCTCCGCTTGCCTTCGGGCCAGGCAACCAGGATGAACAACATCAGCACCACGGACAGTGCCGGTGCCCATTCCGGTTTCCACAGCAGGCCGGTCATGCTTTCGGCGACGCCCAGGAAGATGCCGGCCAGAAAAGCGCCACGCAAATTGCCAATGCCGCCAACCACAATAATAGTGAACGCCTTCACGGTAAGCGGGAAGCCCATGTAGGGACTGACGGGAAATGACATGGCGTACAGGACCGCCGCAATCGCAACCGTGGCCGAGCCGAAGGCGAAGGTCAGCGCCTTCAGACGCGCACTGTTCACGCCGCAAATGCTGGCGCCAATCTGCTCCTGGGTGACGGCGCGAATGCCGCGTCCAGTCCAGGTGCGGGTCAGGAACAGGTGCATGCAGATCGTCAGGGCCGCAATGCCGACCAATATCAGAAGCTGCGTGGTGGAGATCACAATCTCGCCGACCTCGAAGGCATCGAAGCGCAGCGCGATGTTGCGTTGGGTCGATCCCGCGAGCACTGCTGTGATGTCGGACAGCATCAGCATGGCGCCGACCGTCACCAGAACATTACCTACCGTGGCTTCAAAGTGATTGCGCTTGCCAAGCGGTTGCAGCAGAAAGCGGTAAAAGGCGTAGCCAAAGGCGAACGCGGCCGGTGCCAGCACCAGCATGATGACTACCGGGTGCATCTTGAGCGATGTGAACAGCAAGCTGGCGACCACACCCGTGACCGCCAATATCGTCCCGTGCGCGAAATTCAGAATGCGTACGATGCCGTAGATCAGCGAAAGCCCGAACGCCACCAGGGCATACAGGCCGCCAAGAAGCAGACCGCCTAACAAAACCTGAATGATTGATTCAATCGTCATGATGAATGCATTACCGCTTTGCCCGCCCGTTACGCCACAAGGCTTCGGAACAGCGCGGGCAGTTGCGCTACCTGATTAGCGCCAGGTTGGTGAAGGCCAGACGACCTTGCCTGTGGCAACCTCGGGCGGCCATACGATAGATGACTTACCGTTTTGCATTTGCAGCGTGTAAGCCCCGTTGGTGGTCGGGAAGCCGCGTTCATCGAAGACGATGTCACCGGCCGGCGATTTAAAGGTCCCCTTCGTCAGGACCTCCTTCACCTTTTCGCGGTCCACCGCGCCCGCCCGTTCTATGGCTTGGACCATGGTCAGGTATGAGCCAATGCGGCCCATGGTGAAGATGTAGTCGAACATGTCGATGTTGGAGCGGGCCAGCACCTTGTCCACCAGTTCGGAATACGGGCCCTTCATGCCCGAATACCATGGCAACTCGCCTGTCATGCCTTCAAGGTCGTTGCCCACCTGGCGACGCAGTGAGCCGGTCAGCATCGCATGGTGAACGTCCATCGCATGCACCTTAAGCTGTCGCATTTGCTGGACCAGCGGCACCGACACGCCGTCGAAGGAGCTGATGTAGATGATGTCCGGCTTTGCTGCGCGGACTTTGGAGATGAGGCCGGTGAAGTCCTTCAGGTCGCTCGGGAATCCGTCCGTGCCAATCACCTTGATGCCCTGGGCCGCTGCTTTTTGCGACCAGAAGGCGGTGATCCCTTTCATCACGGGATTGTCCTGGGTGATGAAGTAGATGGTCTGCGGTTTCGGCGTCATTTTCGACACCATGTCGAAGTAGCGCGCGGACCAGAGCGGCACTACCGGGTAAGGCGTGCCCCACAGGTATTTGAGTCCGCGCTCATACATGGCCGGCGTTGCGACGTTGGCGGCAACCATTGGAATCTTGTGCTTCTCGGCGACCGGCGGCACTGGCCCGCCCAGCGAAGACCAGTCCGGGCCGACGAAGAAGTCAACCTTGTCCACGGTGGCCATCCGCTCATACAGCCCGACAGCAGTCGACGGCACGCTCTGGTCGTCGTAAATCACGAACTTGAGCGGCAGCTTCTTGTTGCACGATTTGACCATGATGCCGCCCGTGGCGTTGATCTCCTCGGCGAATACTTCCGACATCTTGCGCCAGTGGTCCGCCAGTGTGGAAAACGGGCCAGATTCAGAGATGGTGGTACCGAATACGATTGGATCAGTGCAGGAACCCGGTGTGGCGCTTGCCGGCACTGCAGCCACGGCCAGACCCAACAAGGCGGCGGCCGCCCCCAACCGTTGCCAACGGAATTGAAGCAATGCTTTGAAGCCTGTTTTCATGTCTCCCCCTTTGAGTGGGCGTGCCAGCGCTGCGTCCGGCTTTTTGGAAGGTCTGCGGGAATGCAATAACCACCGATATCCTAAGCAGCAAAGACTAAAAAGTCCTTACCGAAAGGTATCCGGATTTACCTATTAGTCTTTTAATTTGGCGAGGCGTTGGGAAAAGGGTCTTTGGAGTGGCAGCCCCAAAGACCCTTGTTTTGATTTGCGGCAGTTCAAGAACCGGCGGTGCGCGCGACGCGGCCAGTTACCGGGTAGCGCGGGTCGGTGTACCCCGGCGTGGAGGGGTGTCCGGCCGCCACCAGTCTGTCGATCAGGGCTTCGTCTTCGGCCGTGAACGGTGTCTTTAGCGCAACAAGATAATCGTCCCACTGTTCCAGCGTACGCGGGCCTGCGATGACAGAACTTACCAAGGCATTGTTCAGCACCCAGTTCAACGCGAAATGGGCGGCGCTGCTGCCGTGTGCTTCGGCATGCGCCTTGATTTCCTGAGCCAAGGCGACCGATTCCGGCCGCAACTCGGACTGCAACATGCGCTTGTCCTTGCGCGCGGCCCGGCTGCCTTCAGGAAGCTGGTCCATGCTCGCGTACTTGCCAGTGAGTATGCCGCGGGCAAGAGGGCTGTAGGTGACGGCGCCGACACCGTAAAACTGGCATGCCGGAAGCAGTTCTGTTTCCGGCATCCGGTTCATTGCGTTGTACGACGGCTGGCACGCCGCCGGCGCGTCAATACCGAACTCCTTGCAAAGATGAACCACCTCGGCCAGTTGCCAGGAGCGGAAATTCGACACGCCGACGTAGCGGATCTTTCCTTGACGGACCAGGTCGGCCAGTGCCCTCACCGTCTCTTCCAGCGGTGTGGCAGGATCGTCCCGGTGCAGGTAGTAAAGATCGATGTAGTCGGTGCCAAGACGGCGCAAGCTTTGCTCGACCGCGTGCATCACATACCTGCGGGAGAGGTCGGATGGCAGCACCGCTCCGGCCGGATTGCCAACCTTGGTGGCAAGCACCCAGCGGTCACGGTCCGACTTGATGGCACGGCCGACAATCTCTTCCGATTTTCCTTCGGTATAGGCGTCCGCCGTGTCAATGAAATTGAGGCCTGCCTGCCGCGCGCTGTCGACGATTCGCAGTGACGTCGCTTCGTCCGTCTGGTCCCCGAACATCATCGCGCCGAGGCAGAGGGGAGATACTTTCAGGCCGCTACGGCCGAGTTTGCGGTATTCCATATGTTCCCTTAAGGTGCCTTGATTGAAACAGAGCCAGGAGCCGGCGCGGTAAAAGCGCAGAGCAATTATTTCTCTCGCATTGCAGCCGCGATTCTTGCGTCGTGCAGGCCCCTGGAGCAAGCCGGCTTTGTGGATCAGTCGGGGAAAACGCAGCCGAGGCTACGGAGCTTGACATCGATCCAGGCGGTATCGTGTGCGCCCTTCTCTATGTTTGCGATAGTCTGCGCTTCCAGTTTCATTTTTTCACGGACCGCGGCGAAAACGGTTTCGACCTGGTCGAACGGGATGCAAAGCACGCCATCCGCATCGCCAACGATCAAGTCGCCGGGGTTCACGACCATGCCATCGAACGCGACGGGCAGATTGATTTCTCCTGGTCCGTCCTTGTACGGGCCGCGATGTGTGACGCCGGCCGCATAGACTGGAAAGCTTCCCTCGCGCAGTATCGCGGAGTCGCGGATTGCGCCATTGATTACCATGCCACCGAGCCCGCGTTTGGCGGCGTAACCCGTCATCAGTTCGCCGACCAGTGAGTTGGTAAGATCGCCGCCGGCGTCGACGACGATGATGTCGCCGGGCTCCGCAAGATCAAGCGCCTTGTGGATCATCAGGTTGTCGCCCGGGCGCGTCTTGACCGTGAACGCCGGGCCGGAAAGGTAGGCGCCGTTATGCATGGGCCGCAGCGTCGGGCCGCCAGCGGTGATTCGCGACATGCAGTCACTGATATTTGCGACCGGAACGTCATTGAACTGGTCTACAGCTTTCTGGCTGACTTTGCGCGCGCGTTTTGCAATTTGAAATCCGTACACTGTGATGTCCTTTGAAATGTTTGCGTCTGAAATGGAATGCGGTGAAAAGTTGGGCCTGATTACATCGACCCTGCTATCGTCGCATTAGAAATTGGTGCATGTTGTTTTTGCCTGCTCAGTTTACCGGGGTCAGAAGCGGCTGACCGGCGAAATGACGGGTCGCATTGTCGATAAAACGCTGCACCGAGGCCTGTATCGCTTCGGGTGAAATGCCCGCGACATGCGGCGTCAATACGGCATTCTCGAACTCAAGCAAAGCCTGTGGCGGCTTTGGCTCGCTTTCATACACATCCAGCGCAGCCGCCGAGATCCGGCCGTCCCGCAAGGCATCTGCCACGGCCTGGGTGTCAACCAGGCTGCCGCGCGAAATGTTCACGATTACGCCTCGGGGGCCGAGCGCAGTCAATACATCGGCATTCACGATATGGAAGGTGTCCTTGCCGCCTGGCGCTGCGACAACGAGGAAGTCGCACCAGGTTGCGAGACTCTTTACGTCATCGAAAAATCGGTAGCCCGTCTCGTCCCGACGCGTTCGACCATGGTAGCCAATTTCCATGTCAAACCCGACCGCCCGTTTCGCAATTTTCTTGCCGATGGCCCCCAGCCCGAGTATTCCCATCCGCCTGAATGAGACATGGGGCGGGCGCGGAATGTCGTCACGCCATTTCCCCTGACGCACGCCGAGGTTCAATGCGGGAATGCCCCTGATCGCTGCCAGCAGGATACCCATGGCGTGATCCGCAACGCAGTCGTCGTTAGTGCTGGCTGCATTACAGACGCGGATGCCACGCGCGGTGGCGTAGGCGATCGGCACATTTTCGTGACCGACGCCCAAAGTGCAAATGATTTCAAGCTTGGGCATGGCGTCGATTTCGGACGGCAGCAAGCCATTCGTGCCGTTGGTAAGAACGACGCGAATGTCTTTCCCGCGGGCCGCAATCTGCGCCGCGCCGTTGGAGCGGTCGGCGCCCAAACCTTCGTTGGGGGCGTAGATCAGATCGAAGTTTTCGGAGACCAGGGCACGGTGCTCCTCGGTGATATATACCAAAACAAGCAGTAAAGGTTTCATTGAATCGTCTGCAGAAAAATGTGCAAGGCACTGGCGTTATGTTGGTGAGGCACGAAGCTTATTTCCAGTATCTCATCGCCGACGGCGCGCCGTTGAGCTTGAGCCGTTGGCCGGTATCCTCGAGGCGGCTGCTGTTGATCTGATAGAGCCGGATTTCGCGGTTCATGGCATCTTGCACCAGCACGGTGCCGCCGTCTGGCGAATAGGCCTGGCCCTGCAGCCAATGTCCGCCGCCTACTTCGGATACGCGCTGCAACTTGCCTGCTTCAACCCGGTAGAGAACGAAGTTGGCAAGGCCATAAAACGGCGATTCGGCCGCCTTGTTGCTGCCGTTGACCACGGTAACGCCGATATGGCGACCGTCCGGCGAGATCATCACACCCTCGGGGGTTTGACCCACGGTCGTGGTATCGATTACCCGTGGCGGGTTCGTCTTGAGGTCGATCAGGCTGATTGTGTCGCTGTCACCCTGGCCGATGCCAACGTTGCCTACCACGGCAAATTCACCGTTCGGCGCGATATCGAAGCTGTAAGGGCGCAGGCCGGCGTAGATGTCACGCTTGCTTGCAGTGACGTCGCGGCCGTTAATGTCCAGCACGGTAATGCGATGATCTCCATCACGCGAGACCAATGCGCGCCGGCCGTCGGGTGTAATCGCGACATGGCTGGGTCCGGAGCTTGCGCCAAAGGATATCTTGTTGATGACTTGGACCTTCTGACCGTCGATGGTCAACACGGAAACGGAGCCTTCAACGCGATTCGCCACAAGCGCCAGCGTGCCGGCCCGGTTGATCGAGATGCCTGAGGCGCCAGCGCCGGTGTGCACACTGCCCACGACCCGTGGTGCTGCATTGCCGGTGCTGTCCAGGGCGATAACGGATACGAGATCAAAGGGCACAACCTTCTTGCTGTCCGCCGGATCAAGCTTCGTCGCGGCGCTGACCAGCGCCAGCTTGCGGTCCGGGGAGACCGCGATTGAACTCGGCGGCCCGACCAGCGAAGTAGGAACCAGAATCTCATGCAGGAGCGCCATCTTGCCGCCTGCAACGCTGATGACTGCCAGGGTGTCGGCTGCAGTACCGACCGCGGCCGCGCCGTTTACAAGCTGGGCACGCCCATCCTGCACCGACAGGAATGTGGAAGGTGGGCGGGAAGAACTGGCGCACCCGACGAGGGTGGCGATCAGACCGGCTGTAAGAAGGGAGCGAGCGAGACGCAGATTCGAGTTCATTGTTTTTGGCTGCTTTCGAGTCGTGAACAGTTTAAAAGCGAAGGATCAGGGAACGCAGGTTAAGGGAATACAGGGTTCAAGGTACGGCGATTTCGGGGATCGGAAATTTCAAGGACCGAAGGCATAAAAGGCTGCAAGATATCAAGGCATGACAGATAGAACGATTGCGGCATCGGGCAAAAGACAAGCGGAGTAGTCGAGTAGCGCATAAGCGAAGAAACGAAAAAGCGGGAAAGCGAAGCATCAGAAAACGCGTCCCGTGCGGCGACCTCGCCGCCGGGACAGCGCAGTCAATTTCGATTCCCTGCGCTGACCTCGCCGTCTAGTTCAGCTCGGCGCCGGACAGCTTGACGAGCCTGGCCCACTTGGGCACCTCAGCCGCGATCAGCTGCTTGAATTCCGCAGGCGTGCTGCCGACCGGATTGGTGCCCTGCTCCGCGAAGGTCTTCAGAACCTCCGGATTCTGCATCACTTTATGCACCGCCGCGTAGAGTTTGGCGATGACAGCGGGCGGCGTCTTGGCCGGGGCCAGAATGCCATTCCACAACGCGACGTCAAACCCCGGCAAGGATTCGTCGATCGCCGGCAGGTTCGGCAGTCGTGGGGAACGGGCCTTGGTGGTTACGCCCAATGCCCGCAACTTGCCGGTCTCGATGAAAGGCAAAATTTCGACCAGTGGCGAGAACACCAGCTGTATATGCCCCGCGAGGAGATCTACATTGGCAGGCGCGCCGCCCTTGTAGGGAACGTGGACCATCTTGCCGTGAACCATACTGTTGAACAATGCGCCCGACAGGTGCTGCGAGGTGCCGTTGCCGGCCGAACCGTAATTCACTTCCTTCTGGCGTACCAGGGTGATGAATTCGCCAAGGGTCTTTACCGGCAGGTCTGGGTTAACCATCAGCACATTCGGGATCAACGCAATCTGCGAGACGGGCGCGAGGTCCTTCTGAATGTCGAAAGGAATATTCTTGTAGAGCGTCATGTTGGCTGCCAGCGTACTCGTGGCCATCAGAAGCGTATAGCCGTCGGGGGCGGCGTTCACCACGAAGTGCGTGCCGATATTGCCACCGGCGCCGACGCGATTTTCAATAATGATGGGCTGGCCCAACTCGTCTTTCAGCTTCTGCGCAATCAGCCGCGCGGTGGAGTCGGTACTGCCGCCCGGACTGAGCGGCACGACAAGGGTGATAGGCCGCTGGGGCCAGTCGGACTGAGCGAATGCGGCACAGGTCGAGAAAATCAGGGCCGCACAGGCGAGTAGTTTTTTCATGTTGTCTCCGTTGTATTAGATATAGCGAGCATTTTTAACCGCGCGCTTTTGACCGTCTTTTGTATTCACGATGCAGCTTGATGCCTCACCAGCGTGGTGGTTCGCCGACGTGGCGCCTTCAAGCCAAACTTCTCTCCCGCCATGTCTCGCAGCTTCATATTTTTCCCGCCGGGTGCCTGCTTCTTCAATGTCCCTCCATGCCGTTGCGCGAAGCCAGTACCCTTCCTGGATTGAGCAGGTTTGCCGGGTCAAGCGCGTCCTTGATGGCTTGCATCAGCTTGAGTGCAACCGGGCTTTTGCGCAATGCGAGCTGCTCGCGCTTCTGCGTCCCCACGCCATGCTCAGCCGAGATCGAGCCGCCATGCTCCATCACTGCGCTATAAATCAAATCGTTCAGCGCCGACTCTCGAACCCGCATGAAATCGGCTGCATCAACCTCGTCATTCAACTGCAGGTTGTAGTGCAGGTTGCCATCGCCAAGATGGCCAAAATTCAAGAGCCGCAGTTCCGGAAACGCCTGCGCCACGGCGGCATCGGTCTGGGCACAGAAGGCTGGAATGCGCGACACCGGCAAGGCGATGTCGTGCTTGACGCTGGCGCCCGCGTCGGCGGACGCCATGGTAATGGACTCGCGCAGGTGCCACATGTCATGCGATTGCTGCAGGGTCTGCGCCACTGCGGCATCTGTCACGAGTTCGCGTTCCAGGGCCTGTTCCAGCAGGCGCTCGAACAGGGCGCGCGCGTGCTCTTCATTCTCTGCGTCCGAGAGTTCAAGCAGCACGGTCCAGGGGGATGGCGACAAAGGGTGACGAAGCTGCGGAAACACCTTGCGCACCAGTTCAAGAGAGGTCTCGTTCATGACTTCGAAGCCGGTCAAGGCGGAACCGGCCCGCGCCTGTGCGAGTTGCAGCAATTTGATGCAGCGTTCCAGCGACTCGCAAGTCGCCATTGCCGTCATCACGGCCGAAGGTTGTGGATACAGCTTGAGCGTTGCAGCAGTAATGATTCCCAGGGTGCCTTCGCTACCGATGAAAAGGTCGCGCAAGTCGTAGCCGGTATTGTCCTTGCGCAGGCCGGACAGTCCGCTCCATATTTCGCCGCTTGCCATGACCACCTCCAAACCGAGGCACAAGTCGCGCGCGTTGCCGTATCGCAGAACTTGCGTGCCACCGGCGTTGGTCGCCAGGTTTCCGCCGATAGTGCAGCTTCCCTCTGCCCCCAGGCTGAGCGGGAACAGCAGGTTGTTCTGCGCGGCGGCCGACTGCACTGCCTGCAATACGCAGCCGGCTTCCACGGTCATTGTCAGGTTCGCGTCGTCTATCTCGCGCACGCGGTTCATGCGGCCGAGGTTGAGAAGTATCTGGGTGCCGCTCTGGTCCGGCGTAGAACCGTTTACCAGCCCGGTATTGCCGCCCTGCGGAACCAGTGCAACGCCATGGGCCGCGCAAGCTCGCATGACGGCGGCCACCTCGAGTGTAGTACCCGGTCGCACGACGGCAAGCGCCGTGCCCCGGAATCGTTTGCGCCAGTCCACCTCGAAGGCGGACAGGTCGCCTTCGGTGAGGACATGCGCTTCTCCGACGATTGCCTTCAAGTCGGCAAGCACCGGATGACAAGCGGCCGGCTTCATTGCAATGCTTCGCAAGTTTCCGAAGCAGGCTTAGCGTTGGCCATCGCCCACGGAAATCTGGTCTACGCGAAGTCCGCCCAGCCGCTCATGCACGCGTGGGCCGGTTGACATACCGAGCGCGAACAGCAATTCGTTAGGTCGCGGACCATCCGCGACGCTGATTTCTATCGTATTGAAATGGCTGCGCACATAGGCGGCTTCGATGTGATGCAGTGGCACGTGCAGGCGGCTGCCGGCTGCGCCCACGAACTTGGCAGCAGGCACAATCGACTTTGCCTGGGTCAGCACCGCGCGCATCGCCCAGCCACCCGCTTCATGCCACATGGCGCCATGCTCGAGTTCGCCATTGGTGCCGACGATGGCGCCCTTGCCATAAGCCTCAATCTTGTCTTTGCCGCCGAGCGCCGCGATCAGTTCCGGCACCATGTCGTTTGCCAGCATGCGCCCTTCTTTGACAAATGACGCGAGCTCTTCGGCACTGGCAAAGCGCCCGGCAAACGGATTGTCGACCACGACTGCGATGACCCCAAGCTTCAGCGGCTTGGCGGCCACTGGCCCACCTTCGTGGTAGACGGTTTCGACATTGAGCAGCTGCTTGCGAATTTTAATTTGGGACATGGTTTTTCCTTTTTGGAGTGAAGCAATCAGGTTGCTGCAGACGTCTCAGCTGGTTCGGCACCAAACTGTACGCCGGCCCACTGCTCGAAATGTCGGATGGTTGCGATGTTGTCGATCGGGCCGTCGCCCTGGGTAATAGCGAACGAAAGGAATTGACGTGCTGCGGGGCCGACCTGCATCGGGACGCCAAGCTTCTCGGCTTCGTCAATACACATCTTGACATCCTTGTGCAGCAATTCGGTGGTGAAGCGTAGCGGAAAATTGCGATGCAGGACGCATTGCGGAATCCGTTCCTGCGTCGAAAAGGACCGGCCGCTGGAAGCGTTCAGCACGTCAAGCATGGTTTGCGGATCAAGGCCCGCCTTGGTGCCGTAGACGAGCGCTTCGCAACTGGCCACCATGCTGACCGCGTACAGCGTGTTATTGATGATCTTCATGGTTTGGCCGTTGCCTGGCGCGCTGCCCATGTAGAAGATGTTCTTGCCAAGCGTCTTGAACACCGGTTCCATTTCCTTGAACACGCTTTCATCCCCGGAAGGCATGATGGCCAGTGTGCCCTTTTCCGCAGCGACGGTGCCACCGCTCACCGGTGCGCCAAGAAACCCTATCCCCTTTTTGGCGAACGCCGCCGCCACGTCATTCGTGACGGAAGGCCCGGTAGTAGACAGGTCAACGACGGTCTTGACGGCCTTCCCTTCAATCACGCCGCCAGGGCCGATTGCAACCTGCGCAACGACAGCCGGGAACGGCAGGCAAAGCATTACGACTTCGCATTTGTTGGCCAGGTCCAGCGAGCTTGACGCTACTGCCGCGCCCTTTGCCTGCAGTCGCTCGACCGCGCCCGCATTCAGGTCATAAACCGTGAGCATGTGACCGGCCGCCAATAGTCGCGTACCGAAGTGCATGCCGATATTGCCCAGGCCGATAAGTCCAATGTTCACAGAGACAGCTCCAGATGGATTGATGTTTCAGGCGGTGCCGCAGCAGTTGCCGGTTGGCGCCACCGCTTCACAATAGGCTGGAGTGTAGGCAGCTTGAAGCCGGCTGTCATATGCCGTTTCCAGCACAGGGTATAACCTTATGTTAATGCTGCGAGCACAAAATTTCGATAAATTTGTCGGCATGGGTCCCGTGGCGATCGAAGATTGAGCGGGCGATGCTGGGTGCAAGGGGAATCTCCTGCGCGAGTGGTCGCACCTGCAAGCCGGACCAGGCGCCGCCGCCGACGGTGTATTCATCCACGATCGCGGCGCCGACACCGGCGCGAACCAGCGAGCAGGCCACCTCAGTTTGCAGGATGTTCACGCGCGAGTTGAGTTCCAGCCCCGCCGCCTTGAAAGCGCCCGATACCAGCTTGCCAAACGAGACATCCGGGTGATGGGTAATAAGTGGGTAGCGGGCAAGATCCGCAAGGCCCACCACGCCAAGCTGGGAAAGCTCGTGGTGGTCGGGCAGCACGCATACCATTTTGCCAGTCGTGAAGGAATCCACTTTCAGATGCGGGTGCTCAAGCGGAAGAACTGAGACTGCCAGATCAACCTTGTTGCTCAAGACCTCGGCCGCCATGTTGGCGAGCAGCGTGGTGTGATAGTTGACATGAATCCGCGGGTAGCGCTGGACAAAGCGCGCAATGGCGGCGGGCATCATGGTGTAGCTGAGGCTGGGACTGGAGCACAGGTTCAAGGTACCTGCAGCGCCGTGTGACAGCCCGAGGGCGAAATCATTGACGCGCGTAGCGTGCTGGTAGAACTCGTCCACCTCACGGAACAGGGCCTCGCCTTCCAGAGTCGGAACCAGTTTTCCCCTGGTGCGGACGAAGAGCTTGAGGCCGAGCGATTTCTCGGTGTGCGAAACGATGCGGCTTACGCCCGGCTGAGAGACGAAGAGCATTTTTGCCGCGCCATTGATCGACCCGGTCAGCATGACCGCTCGAAAAACCTCCATCTGGCGTAACCGGAATTTCACCGCTGCGAGTATATCAGCAGTGCTCTGCTGGTTGATGGCCACCGGATGGCTTCCGCGGATGCATTCCGCGTGCCCTGAAACGGCCCGACGTGACCCAACCTGGCCCATTGCGGCACCAGGACTGTGCTCCGGGAATAGGCAGCAAAAATTTAGCTTAGTAAGTTAAGTAATCTACTTGACTACAGTTTTTTTGAAGGCTATCTTCTTCAGCACAGAAGCGATTTCGGAAAGACAATCACGGGGGTGAGGATTCCGCAAGTCGCAACACCAGGGGAATAGCGTGAAAAAGATTCAGTCGGTTACCTGCGCGCTGGTCATGGCGCTTGGTTCAGCGGGAGCCTCAGCACAGACTGGGATTTCAGGCGATGTTGTGAAGATCGGCGTCTTGACAGACATGACGTCGCTGTTTTCAGACATCGGCGGCCAGGGGTCGGTAATTGCGGCTCGCATGGCGGTGGAAGATTTCGGCGGCAAGATGATGGGAAAGCCGATTGAAGTCGTCACAGCGGACCATCAAAACAAGACAGACGTCGCCGGCAGCAAGGCGCGCGAGTGGTTCGACACGCAAAATGTTGACGTCATCGTCGACCTTCTGCCCTCATCGGTTGCACTGGCTGTAGCGGACATCGCCAAGCAGAAGAACAAGATTGTCCTGGTCAGCGGCGGCGGCACCTCGCGCCTGACGAATGAAAACTGTTCGCCCAATACTGTTCATTACACCTACGACACCTATGCCCTGGCTTCCAACACGGTCAACGCGTTGATGAAGCAAGGTTACGACAGCTGGTACTTCATCACCGTTGACTATGCACTTGGCCAGTCACTCGAAAAAGACGCGTCCGATGCCGTGCTTGCCAACAAGGGAAAAGTGGTCGGCAAAGTAGCGCATCCAACCAACGCTTCTGATATGGCGTCTTACCTCCTTCAGGCGCAGTCATCCGGCGCAAAGGTCATTGCTCTGGCTAACGCTGGCGGCGACACCATCAATTCCGTCAAGCAGGCGGAACAGTTTGGAATACTGAAATCCGGAAAGCAGGTGTTGGCTGGCCTGCATGTCTTCATCAGCGACATTCATTCCCTTGGATTGCCACTTGCGCAGGGCATGGTACTCACGACGGGCTTCTACTGGGATTTGAATGACGAAACCCGTGCGTGGTCGAAGCGTTTCTTCGAGCGTCACAAACGCATGCCGACCATGGCGCAAGCTGGCGTGTATTCGTCCGTATCGCACTACCTGAAAGCAGTCAAGGCTTCGCAAACCGACGATACCGCGACCGTCATGGCGAAGATGAAATCCACACCGATCAACGACTTCTTTGCAAAGAACGGCAAGATTCGTGCAGACGGACGAATGGTGCACGATATGTTGCTGGTCGAAGTCAAGAAGCCAGCCGAGTCACGCGCACCGTGGGATTACTACAAGGTGCGGGCCGTCATTCCTGGCGACCAGGCCTTCATACCCCTTTCAAAGAGCGCGTGTCCTTTGGTCAAGAAAGCGGGGTAAGCCTCAACCGGGCAGCATGCCGCCGGCGGCTGGGCGTCGCAACATTCACATAGACGAAAGTGTGAAGCGACCGCCTTGTGACCGGCCGGCATGCGCGGCGGCTTGTCGGTATCCGTCCCGGCTGCCGCTTGTGATCGCGCCCGGAATCGGGATCGCCTTCTGCCTCACCCGCTGGACCCGCTTCAAGCGGACTTTTGTCCATCCGTTCCCGGCGGACTGGGTCCGCCTCGCTGGCCATATCCGACAGATCAATTTGACCGCTGAACTGCGAGCCACACTATCCGGTCACGAACGGATTGGCCCGATTCGGACGCGTAGTAATCCAGACGCTTTTGACCTGCAAATATTCCTTGATCGCTTCAACGCCCCCTTCCCTTCCGATCCCGCTGCGCTTGTATCCTCCAAAGGGCGTTGCAAAACTGGTCGCCCTGTAGTTGTTGACCCAGATTGTCCCGGCGCGTATGCGCTCGACGCAATAGAACGCCCGATGTAAATCCTGAGTCCAGACGCCGGCCGCCAGGCCATAAGGCACGTCATTGGCGATACTGATTGCCTCGTCGTCGTCCTTGAATCGTATAACGGAAAGCACCGGTCCAAACACCTCTTGCTGGGCAATGCGCATGTCATTGGTGACGTTAGTGAATACGGTTGGTGCGATGAACTGCCCCTGACCGTATCCCTCGCGCTGAAGCGCGTGCCCGCCCAGCACACAGATGGCGCCATCTTCCCTGGCCATTGCAATCATTGACAGGATTTTTTCCCATTGTGGACGGGTTGCAATGGGACCAATTTGCGTGTCCATTCTGGATGGATCGCCAATGCGGGCCGAGTTCACCAGCTCACCACTTGGACGGCACACTATGAACTTGACGTTTAGTAAATTACATTGCAGTTTTAGTAAACGTTTGGTAATGTGCGATTTCGTGATCAACGGACGCAATTTAGTAAATTTTATTGAGGGGGATTTGCGATGCTCAACGATACGGACAGCGAAGCACTAGTGCACCTTGCCCTGAAAAATTTGTCGTGCAGTCAGAAGGAACTCGCTCTGCGCCTTGGCGTGTCACCGACCCAAATCAGCAAGTGGAAGAAGGGTGAACACATGTCCGCCGACATGGAAGCCAAGATTCGTGCAATCGTCGACATCGGTGACACATCGCCGTTAGTCGTCCTTTGGTCCGGCTCTCTCGATGCAGCCAACAAATGGACAAAAGTGATCCAGCTTCTTGCGGAATTCGCCGATGAAAACTCTGAAACTGGGTATAACACAGAGCCGTTAAGGGACGAATTAGACTTGTTGTGCGAGCATACGTTTTATACCCTTAGAAAGATGGGCGTTGATCTGCCAACGACATTTCCCAAAGAACTGGACATCGACTGCGACGATGATCGCTTCGCCCTCTTGGACGTGGTGGATGACAATCCTTATTCTTCGCTGATTTACAAGATTTTTACCTCGTTCACGAACGTCTATGGATTCTTCGCCGGGTACATTTCTGAACTCATTTATGACGACCAGTTGGACCTCTTTGACGTTGGCAGTGACATCGATTCATGCCTTCTGGAACTTGCCGCCTCTAAGCTCAAGATTGAGGAGGTGCAGGGAATAGCGCCGAAGTTTAAAGAGTTCAGCTACGGCATCAGAAAGGACTATGAGAGATGGCTCAACATCGTCAAAGAAAAAGCCTTCCGGGCAGGGGTTCCAATTAGAGCGGAGCCTATGAACCTGGTGTATGAGTCCGACGAAGCACTTGGAGCCGAAGCCGAGGCAGAGAGCCTCGGTTTGAACGCTTCGCGCTTGCATCCTGACATCTACATGGGTGAGCTTTTGCGCGGCATGCGAGTAATTCACCAGGTTCTACCGGCGATCATGAAAAAGCTCGGCATGGACGATTTCGTACTGGACGAATCGAGCCTTCAGATTAATTAAATCAAAGCCGATGCCATTGCACATTCCTGCTTGGTGCATTGGCACGCTGCCTTACGTGCTCCGCATGCGTGCAGCAGACTTGGAATCCTGCTTTTACAGCACATGGTAAGACCTCGGTCCGAACCGAAAATGCTCGCGAAAAAAAGAGGAATTAAATGGCCGACGAGTACGCTCACAAAAATGAAGCCGGCGAGTGGGTTTCGGGCTTTACCTCCCGCCGCGCGGCAGTTAATGCTGGATTATCGACTGGCAAAACGCAGGTAATCACAGCGCAGGTCGAAGACAGTTCTCCCTCTTACTTTGCGAGATTCGAGGGACAAAGCGTTTTGAGCCGGATGATTTCTGGTTTGGAGGAAGGTGAAAAGCTCGGTAAGCTGGTTGGAGGGAAACCGGCTCAGGACTTCTTACGCCCTATCCTCGCAGCCGGTCCTGGCGATGACCTGTTCGAGGACAAAGTACCAAAAGCATGGCACTTGCAGATCGACCTGATGGATCGTTTGGAAGCAGCCGCTGAGGCTTGGTTTGTAGAAAACAATCTCGCGTTTGTGAAACCAAAATTCATCCGGTACGCCAGTGAAGAACTGCATGTGAGCGGCCCCAATTTGGATGTCCCACTCTTATGAAAATAAGACGTCTCGACTAACCACTGTTTCAAACGTTCGGACTGGAACGGTTTTTGCGGCCGGTAATTACGGACAAAACCTGTGACTGAAGCCCAATATGATGCTGAACCACGAACTCCGTTACACGGAATCGTTGAAGTAAAGACGACCTACGACTCAGATGCATGTATCCGCTACCTCAAAGACGGCTGGATTCCGCTAGCAGTGGGGAAAGGACAGTAAGCCAGCTTGCCGCGGAGCGCCCCCACTGGTATCGCCGACGCTATGAACGCGCCTCGACCTACCGGCAAAACAAGGATTAGAAAAACGCTTCACTCGCCCAGCGGCCTCGGCTCCCCCAGCCAGTATCCCTGTGCGTAGTCCACCTTGATGTCATGCAGGTTCTTAAGTATCGCTTCCGATGTCACATGCTCCGCTACGGTTTTGCGGCCCATCATGTGGCTGATATCGTTGGTGAAGCGAACCATCTCGTAGTCCACAGCGCTGCTATCCATCCGTTGTATGAAGGAGCCATCGATCTTGATAAAGTCGACCGGCAGGTCCTTTAGATAGGTGAACGAAGTCATGCCAGTGCCAAAGTCGTCAAGCGAAAATTTGCATCCGCGTTGGGCAAGCTTTTCGATGAATGCGATGGTTTTTCCCATGTTCGCAATCGCGCCGTTCTCAGTGATTTCAAAACAGATCTTGTGAGCCGGCACCGTAGTTTTGTCGAACAGTGCATTGGCATATTTCTGGAATGATTCATCCACGAGCGTACGGCGCGACAGGTTGATGGTGCATCGTTCCAGGCGCGCTACATGCTCGGGATTTTTTTCAAGCCATTCCAGACTCTTCTGAAGCACCCATTTGTCCACCGCTGGCATGACGTCGTAACGTTCAGCGGCCGGTAAAAACGAGTCAGGCCCGATCGGTTCATTGGGCTCATCAATTAGGCGCAGCAGGATTTCATAATGCATGCCACTGCCTGCAGCCCGGACTGGTACGATCGGCTGGTAATACAGGCTGAATTGGTCGTTCCTGAACGCTTCATCGATGCGGCGTACCCATTGCATGTCACTACGTCGCTGCGCAATGTCGACATCGCCAGTTTGCTGGACATAGATTTGATTGCGTCCCGATTCCTTTGCAAGATAACAGGCGTGGTCGGCCTCGCGCAGTAATTGCTCCACTGTGATGCTGTCTCGCGATATCGGTATCAGGCCGATGCTGACGCCGATCTGGAATACCTGTTTGCCGCACGGAAAGCGGAACCGGCTGGTCGTTTCGAGGATTTTGGTCGCCACGGTCACTGCCTCGTCCAGATTGCAGTTTTCCACAATCAAGGCAAATTCGTCGCCGCCGACTCGGGCCAGCGTGTCGCGCTCCCGCGTTTGGGCGCGATAGACCTGGGCCAGCTGGCGCAGCAGTTCATCGCCCTCTATATGTCCGCAGGTATCATTGACGATCTTGAACTGGTCCAAATCCATATAGAGCAGTACGGATTCGGTGCCGGCCAGCGGCTTTGCCCGGTCCAGCGAGCGTCGCAAGCGCACCTCAAATTCGGTCCTGTTGACAAGGCCGGTCAAGGCGTCGTGCGTCGCCTGATAGTTAAGCTCGTGAAGCAGCTTCCTCGATTCAGTTACGTCATGCAAGACGATCACGGCACCCATCAGCCTCCCGTTTTGCAGTTGTATTGGTGCTGCCGAGCTTTCAATTGAATACTGGTGTCCTTCGCCATTGATCAAAACGTCGTTTGCGCCACCGTAGACAATTTTTCTCTCGGCAAGGCACAGTTTCGCAAGGTTCTTTCCTTCGTTCAGGGAAGCTCCGTCCAGCACCCTTAAAACCTCGCCAAGCGGACGGCTCCTCGCTACGTCGGCCTTGCAACCGGTTAACCTCTCCGCA
Source organism: Herminiimonas sp. (assembly GCA_028292265.1). GTDB lineage: Bacteria > Pseudomonadota > Gammaproteobacteria > Burkholderiales > Burkholderiaceae_D > JAQGMR01. The sequence goes on along the minus strand of JAQGMR010000069.1, from coordinate 131,019 downwards.
GCAGGGTTGATGTCGGTTACGCATCCATCTGTTCCGGTCGTAATGACGCCGTCCGCAATTGAAGACAGTGTCACCGACGCAAGCTCGTTGTGCTCGTGCAACTGGTTTTCCAGGCGCCGGCGGTCTTCTTCTGCGCTAATCAATTCGTGGATATCGACAATCACGCCAGTCAGGAACCACGGACCGGTGTCATCATCTCGACTCCAGTCACCGCTTACATAAAACCACCGGTAATTACCGTCGTGCGTGCCGAGGCGAATTTGCAATCCAAACGGTGGCCTGGAAACATACTCCAACTGCTGTGACGTGGTTAGATAGTCTTTGAGCTTTTCCTGATCGTCAGCATGTATCAACTCAATCCACTGGTCGATCGTAAAAATGCGCGTTGCGTCGGGCGAACCAAGCAAAGTCCGGAAGTGGACCGACACTTCGACTCGGTCCGCAACGACGTCCATTTTCCAGGTTCCGGCCCTCGCCGCTTGGAGGACCCGCTCCGCTTCTCGTTTTTCCTTAACGCATTTTTCCAGCTCGCGATGGTGCGTCAGGTCCAGCGTGATTTTCGAGTATCCAACTAAGGTACCAGAGTGATTGCGCAACGCAGTTAATGAAATATTCGCCCAGAACAGTGACCCGTCTTTGCGCCGCCGCCACCGCTCCTCCCTGAAAAACCCCAGCCTGGTCGCTTCGCTGATATTGTGGGCAGGCCAGCCGATTGCCCGATCCTCCTCTGTATAAAGCATGGCCAAATGCTGCCCAATAGCTTCAGCGGCGGTGTAGCCTTTCATTTCTTCAGCACCCCGGTTCCAGACCGTGATGATGCCCTCGGTGTTCATGAAAAAAAGCGCGACCTCGCGAATTTCCTCCGTCATCAGTCGTTGCAGTTCCATCACCTCGTGCAGAGGTAAAGAGGACTTGATATAGGGCTCCGCCATCAATTCTCCTTGCATGCGAATCAAAATTTTTCCGGGTCCGGTTCGGCGATTCTTCCAGCCTTTTGAACCCTTTGAGCCTTTTGAGGGGAAGCGCCGGGTGGCCGAAGCGAGGGCCGCAATGGACTCCTCGGCGGTCGACCAGGCCCGGCTCAAGACAGCAGCAATATCTATGCCGCATTCCCTCTGGATTAGCTACTGCTGGCGACAATTTGACAGCGTGCGAGTTCAGCGCTGGATCAAGCCATGCCACATGCTGCGGAGCGCGCCCATTGACGAGTAGTGCTCCGACGAGTGCTATGGCGTCGCTACCTGCCTGGTCATGAGCCCGTCGAAACGAAGTGAGGCGACCGCCCTTAGCCCAGTTTTGGGGAGACAATCGCCGGCGCCAGCACATCGCCGCGAAATATTGCACACCCTTTTGAAAACTAGTTAGTATGCTGAGTAGTTGGACGAACGAAGCGCCACGGTAGCCGACACGCACTGTCGCTTTTGGCGCCGCACTTGTTCTGCTCAGGATGCACAGGGCCGCTTAATTGACGAGTTCATCGCATGGGAAAAGTATGAGCCAGACTTACGGGGCGACGACGGAGAGCGGTGGCATTGGCGAACGCGTACAGCGCAAGGAAGACGAACGGCATCTCCACGGTCGCGGTCGCTTTGTCGCCGACCTTGTCCTGCCAGGACTGCAGGAGGTAGCTTTCCTGCGCAGCCCCTTGGCGCATGCCACCATCCTTGCAATCCACAAGCCGGCAGGGCACGAGCAACATGTGGTGCTCAGGCCCGACATGTCAGGCGCATCCGATATCGTCGCCGACTCGACGCTTCCAAGTTACAAATCGTCCGCGCAGCCACCGCTTGCGCACGGCAAGGTCCGTTTTGCTGGCGAGCCGATCGCCCTCGCCTTTGCTCCCACCCGAGCCGAAGCCGAAGATATTGCCGAGGCCATCGGCCTCGACCTCGACGAACTGACGCCCGTCCTGAATGTGTCGACAGCGCTCGAGCGACCTGGGCTTCGTGTGCACGAGCATTGGGACGACAATGTTTTCCTGACGGTCCAGGCTGACATCGATTTCGAAATGCATGCGAAGGACGCGCCCATTGTCGTCAGAAGACAGGCCGCGCTCGCGCGCCAATGCATGGTGCCCATGGAAGGCAAAGCCGTCCTGGCATATTGGGATCACCAGTTTAGTCAGCTGGTGGTCTATTCCTCCACGCAAGTTCCGCACATGATCCGCACTGTCCTCGCCCAGTGCCTCGGAATTTCGCAAACCGCATTGCGCGTTATCTCGCCCGATGTCGGTGGCGGCTTTGGCTACAAATGCGTGCTGCATCAGGAAGAGCTGTGTATTGCCTGGCTCGCCCTGACGCACAAGAAGCCATTCCGCTACATAGAGGACCGCCGCGAGCATTTGATTGCGGGCGCCAATGCGCGCCAGCATTATTACGACATCACCGCCTATGCCGACCGAAACGGAAAGTTTCTCGCGGTGGACGCGCAAATCCAGATCGACGGCGGCGCCTATTCCGCATGGCCCTTTACGATTGGGCTGGAGCCGGGCCAGGCGACCGGCAACCTGCCTGGACCGTACGCGTTTCGCGGTTACCGCTGCCGGACTCAGTGCATTGCAACCAACAAACCTGGCTTCCTACCCTACCGCGGCGTTGCCCGCACCGGCGTGTGCTTCGCCATGGAACTCATCATGGATGCCATTGCGCGCGAAGTGAAACGCGAGCCATGGCAGGTGCGCTGCGAGAACCTGGTTCATGCGGACGCGATGCCCTACACAAACGTCATGAAAAAGCATTTCGATAGCGGCGACTATCAGGAGAGCCTTAAAAAAGCGGTGGAGCAAATAGGCTTCAGCGCGATCCGGGATCGGCAGCAAAAGGGCGAGCCGGATGGACGCCTGATCGGCGTCGGCTTTGCGACATTCAATGAGCAATCGGCGCATGGCACATCGGTTTTCAGTTCGTGGGGTTTGCCGGTCGTTCCTGGATACGACCAGGCCACCGTGCGCATCACCGGCGACGGCGGCGTGGAAGTGCGAATTGGCGTGCATTCGCATGGTCAGGGAATGGAAACCTCCATGGCGCAAATCGTCAATGAAATCCTTGGAGTGCCGATTGACCGGATCGTCGTTATCCATGGCGATACCGGCACGACGCCCTATTCCACCGGCACCTATGCTTCGCGCTCGATCGTCATGTCGGGCGGCGCGGTGTCGGTCTCGTGCAAGACGCTGTTGCCTAGAATCCTGAAGATCGGCGCCCACCTTTTAAAGGGGTCGGAAGCCTTGGCCGAATTCCGGAATGGCGCGGTTCACATTGAAGGCAGGCACATCAGCGTGCAGGAAATCGCACATGCCTGGTATTCGCGGCCAGAGCGATTGCCTCTCGAGATCGACTTGGGCGGCCTGGAAGTCACTGCGGCCTACAAGCCCAAGGTCGACACTGGCGCATTCAGCTATGCCACTCATGCTTGCGTGGTTGCGATCGACACCGGCCTGGGTCAAGTCGAAATTCTGGATTACGTGGTGGTAGAAGATTGCGGACGGATGGTAAATCCCATGATCGTCGAGGGACAGACCTACGGCGGCGTTGTGCAGGGAATCGGTACCGCGCTGTTTGAAGAAGTTCTCTACGACGACAATGCGCAGCCTCTTACTTCTACCCTGGCTGACTACCTCCTACCCGGTCCGACTGAAATCCCTCCATTCCACCTCGTCCACATGGAGACCCCCTCGCCCTATACGGAATTCGGCATGAAGGGGGTCGGGGAAAGCGGCGCCATCGGCCCGCCGGCCGCTATTCTGAACGCCGTCAACGACGCGTTAAAGCACCTGGGGATTGAGCTTGCGGAAACGCCACTGACGCCGCGCCGACTGCTGACCGCATTAGGTGAGGCGGTCGGCCGTCGCGACGCCGCGAGGAAGGCTGCATGAAGCCCGCGCCGTTCACTTATCTGCGGCCGCAGTCACTTGCAGACGCTGTGCATTTGCTCAATACAGGCGAGGGCATCGTCAAGCCGCTCGGCGGCGGACAATCGCTTGGTCCCATGCTCAATCTGCGCCTGGTACGGCCTGACCTTCTCATCGATCTGTCACGAATGGATGAGACGCACACTGCCGAGGTTCGAAACGACGCTTTCTGTATCGGCGGATCGTTCACGCATGCGGAAATTGAGGACGGCACGCTGGACAAGGCGTTGGAAGCTTCGCCGGCACTGGCGGCCATGTTGCGGCACGTCGCCGGCACCATAGCCCATCGGGCGGTGCGCAACCGTGGCACCCTCGCAGGCAGCCTGTGCCATGCCGATCCGGCCGCGGATTGGGTGCTTGCCATGACGGCCCTGGATGCCCGCTTGCACTGCACCGGCCCGCGCGGGCCACGAACAATTCCGATGGTCGAGTTCATGTCCGGCGCCTTCACGACTGCGATAGAAGAAGGTGAAGTGCTGACCGAGGTCAGCTTGCCCTGTTATAGCCCGGCCATGCGTTGGGGCTACACCAAGTTCTGCCGCAAAACCGGAGACTTTGCCAAAGCCAGTTGTGCCGTTGTATTCGACGCACCGCGCGGGGTGGCACGCGCAGTTATTGGAGCGCTTGATGGCCCACCCGCGCTGCTGGCTGGTCTTGCGGCCGAGGTCGCACGGCGTGGGTTAGCGGGCTTGTCCGCGCAAGCCATTCACGACGCAATCGCCTCTGCGGTACCGGAAGAAGACGCGGCGGATCGTCAACTGCGCGCGACCGTGGTTAAACGCTGCTTCGAACAGGTATTGCGCGCGTCATGAAACCCAACGACATCCCGCACACCACTGTCCCGACATCCCCGGCGCAAAACGTTCGCCTGAACCTGAACGGTGAACTGGTCGAGAAATCCGCTGCGGCGCGTACGCACCTTGCGGACTTCGTACGAGAACAGTGTGGCTTGACCGGCACGCACCTCGGATGCGAGCAAGGCGTCTGCGGCAGTTGTACCGTCATGCTGGATGGGCAGCCGGTTCGCTCGTGCATCGCCCTGGCTGCGGCCTGCCAGGACAGGTCGGTACGGACTATCGAAGGCTATGCAGACGATCCCGCCATGGCCGCGCTGCGGGCAGCCTTCTCGCGTGAGCACGCTCTTCAATGCGGCTACTGCACGCCAGGCATGTTGGCCACAGCCTACGACATCGTGCGTCGCCTGCCGGAGGCAGATGAGCAAACCATCCGGGTAGAGTTGTCCGGCAATCTTTGCCGATGTACCGGGTATGTGGGCATCGTTCGAGCGATCCAGTCGGTCCTGGCGGAGCGGCGGGAATCGCGAGCGGCCGATGGATTTGCAGAGCCCAACCCGCTTCTGGCAATCGTGCAAATACATGGCGAAACGTCGGACAGCGCGTTCGCGGGCTTTGTGGCAAAGGCATCGAGTACCCCTGCAACCGCATCACCCACATCGCCCGCATTGCACGCTGCGCCCCCCGCCACTGCCAGCGCTGCTGAGAACCGCAAGGGCTGGTCGCATATTGAAGATGGCTTTACGATCGATTTTCCTCCAGACCAGGTGTGGGCATTCATGAGCGACGTTAACGCGCTGGCTTCTTGCCTGCCCGGTGCCGAGATTCTCGAACAGGACGGCGAGACGCTCAAGGGCAGAATCGCCATTAAATTTGGACCGATCTCGGCGGCTTTCAATGGCACGGCGGTACTGGAACGGAATGACGCCGCGTTAAAGGGTACGCTGCGCGGCGCCGGCACCGACTCCATCAGCCACTCCCGCGCCAAGGGCGATATTGGATTTCGACTGCTTCCTCAGGATGGAGCGCAAAAAACCAGCGTTGAAATTACGCTCGACCATGTCTTGCAAGGCCCGCTGGCGCAGTTCTCTCGCTCCGGCCTCGTCAGGAATTTCGTTTCCCACATGATCGCTACCTTCGGCCGCAATCTTGTCGCCCGTCTTGGTGGCGCAACGGATACGGTCAATATTCCTGCAAAACTTAATGTTCCTGGCATGGTGGCGAGCGGGTTCTGGAATTCGCTGACACGCCTTTTCGGAAAACTGACTCGTTTTCGTTTTGGAAAGCGTTCGTCGTAGCGCTTCGGTTTTTGTTGTTCAATCTACAGGAGGCATTGCACATGAAGATCCGTTTGGCATTCTCGGTCCTGGCAGCGGCGGCGGCGGTTCTGGGCGCGCACTCGATGGCGCAGGCAAGTGAAGATGGCGTGAAGATTGGCGTCATTACCGACATGTCGGGCTCCTACGCCGACCTTTCCGGTGCCGGTTCCGTTCTGGCCGCGCGGATGGCTGTCGAAGAGTTTGGCGGCAGCGTGTTGGGCAAACCGGTTACCGTCCTGTCGCTGGACCACCAGAACAAGGCGGACGTTGCGGCAACTGGCGCCCGCAAATGGTTCGATACAGATGGTGTCGACATGGTCATCGACTTCCCGAATTCCTCTACCGCCCTGGCGGTGCAAGCCCTGGCTGCCCAGAAGAACAAGGTCAGCATAGTCTCCACTGGCGGGGCCGTGGACCTGACCAACAAGGCATGCACCTCGACCGGATTCCACTGGACTTACGACACCTATTCAAACGCCTACCCGCTTGCCAAGGAACTGATCAAGCAAGGCAAGGACACCTGGTATTACATCACCGTTGACTATGCTTTCGGCAATGCGCTCGAAGCAGATTTTCGCCGCGCAGTAGAGAAGTCTGGTGGCAAGAATGTCGGCGGCAGCAAGCACCCGTTGAATGCGCCGGACTTCAGTTCGCAGGTTACCGCGGCGCAGGCGTCGAAAGCCAAGGTGGTCGTGCTGGCCAACGCCGGTGGCGACCTGATCAATAGCGTCAAGGCCGCGGCGGAATTTGGGGTGGTCAAGGGGGGGCAAAGCGTTATTACCCCGGTCACATTCATCACCGACATCAAGAGTCTTGGCCTGCCGGTGGCGCAAGGGCTCGAGTATGTGGACCCCTACAACACCGAGCTGGATGACAAATCAAAAGATTTCGTGAAGCGGTATCTGGAGCGGCAAAAACGGGCACCATCCATGGGGCAGATTGGCGTGTATTCCGGCGTACTGCATTACCTTAAGGCCGTTCGGGATTCCAAGTCAGTTGACGGCAAACGCGTCGCCGATCAGATGCGCAGCATGCCTGTAAATGATGCGTTCGTGCGCAATGGACAAATCCGTCCCGACGGACGCATGATCCATGACATGTACCTGGTCAAGGTGAAAACGCCTGCCGAGTCGAAAGGCCCATGGGATCTGGTCAAGTATGTGAGCACGATCCCGGCCGATGTGGCCTTCAAGCCGCTGTCCGAAAGCGAATGTCCGCTGGTTAAGAAGTAAGCTTCGTTTGCATGAGAAGCATGTGCTGCAACAAGACCGGGCGCGTTTGAAACAGCGCGCCCGCGCCCCGCGTAACTGAATTATTGTCATGCAACCGAAGTTATGATTCTGAATTGCGCGGACTTCGCAAGCCCGACGCCCTTGCCCCGACCGATAAGGAGAGCCCCCATGTCACCGCTTAAAACGCTTGCAACTGCCGCATTTCTTTCCGTGGGACTGGCCCTTTCTGGATCTGCCGTCGCGCAAAGCCTCGAGAAACTGAAAGTGCGCCTGGATTGGACACCGTGGGGCGTTCAGGCGCCATTCCACCTCGCGCAGCAGAAGGGCTGGTTCAAGCAGGCTGGCCTGGACGTAAGCCTTGACGACGGAAACGGCTCGGTCACGACGGTGCAACTGGTCGGCTCGAGCGATGATTACGACCTTGGTCACGCTGCTCTCGCGTCCATGATGATTGCCCGCGACAAGGGCTTGCCGGTTAAAGCAGTAGCCGTATTTGCCCGACTGTCGGACGTTGGCTTGCTGGTGCCGCAGGGCGGCGCGATCAAGGGCCCCAAGGACCTCAAGGGCAAGAAAATCGTCTACACGGCCGGCTCACTTGAGGCGCCCTTCATCGACGCTTTCCTTGCGGCCGGCGGTTTGAAGAAATCGGACCTTGATCTGGTCAGCGTGGACGCTGCCGGCAAGGCAGCAACTTACGCGTCCGGTCGCGCCGATGCGGCATTCTCCACCATTCCATTCTTCCTCCCGGTGGTCTCGCAGACCCGTCCGTCGGACGGTATCAAGTTTTCGGATTACGGCTTGAACATGCCGAGCTTCGGCCTGTTTGCAACCGAGCAAAAGCTCAAGTCGAAGGGAGACGCGATCGCCCGGTTTGCCAGCGTTTCCTCTGCTGCGTGGCAGTATATTTATGATGGGCACCAGGATGAAGCTGTCGAGGCAATCGTCAGCCAGCGTCCGCAAGCCAAGTTGGACAAGAAGGTGTTGCGAGGCCAGATCGATGCGCTCAAACCGCATTTCACCTCCGCCAATTCCGCTGGGCGGCCAATTGGGGTACCAGTTCAGGCTGACTGGGCCGATGCCGTGAAGACCTTGACCAGCGTCTCACTGATCAAACCCGGCGCGGACCCGAAGCAATACTACGAGCCCGATTTCATCCGCGCAGATATCACCAGCAAACTGAAATAGATGCCAGTGTCGGCAGTCAGTGCGCAAGGCGTCGGCAAGACCTATGCGGGTGAGCGCGGGCTGCTCGCGCTGCAGGACGTGTCACTCGATATTCAGCCCGGTGAATTCGTCAGTATTCTCGGCCCGAGCGGCTGCGGCAAGAGCACCCTGTTGCGCTGCGTCGCCGGGCTGGAAGAGCTCAGCACCGGCGAGCTCCGGGTGCAAGGGCTGCCCGTTGCCGGACCGCCCGACGACATCGGCATGGTGTTCCAGCGTGACGCCCTGCTTGAATGGCGCTCGGTAGAGAAGAACATTCTTCTGCCGATTGAGTTCAAGAAGAAGCGCGCCGCGGACTACAGCGCCAAGGTAAGCCACCTGCTGGACATGACAGGCTTGACCGATTTCGCCGGCAGTTATCCACGCGAACTCTCCGGTGGCATGCGACAACGGGCTTCGATTTGCCGTGCCTTGATTGACGACCCGGCATTGCTGCTGATGGACGAACCTTTCGGGGCGCTGGACGCGCTGACCCGCGACCAGATGAATGTGGAACTCCAACGCATCTGGATGGAGACGCGCAACACCGTGCTCTTCGTCACGCATGGCATTGCGGAGGCAGTGTTCCTTGCCGACCGCGTGGTCGTTTTCTCGCCGCGCCCGGGCCGTATCGTGGAAATCCTCGAGATCGACCTGCCGCGTCCGCGCAAACTCGCCCTGCGCGAAACGCCGGAGTTTGGAAAGTATTGCGCTCACATCCGCGAACTGTTCGAGCAGATGGGTTTGCTCCGCGAAAGGGACGTGTGATGCGCTCACCAGCCCAGAACATTCGGCATGGCCTGATTGGCATGCTGTCCTTTATCCTTGTGCTGGCACTATGGGAAGCGCTGGTATGGCTGCTGGATGTGCGGCAGATCATGTTGCCCGCGCCTTCCGTCATCATGCGGGAAATGTTTTCCGATCCGGTCTGGTATGCGGGCCACGCGTGGTACACGCTGCAGGCCACCATCGCCGGATTCGCCTTGTCAGGGATTATTGGCGTCGGAGTTGCCATGCTGCTGGTCGGATCTCGCTGGTTTGAGAGTGCGGCTTATCCGCTGATCATCGCCATGAACAGCGTGCCGAAGGTGGCCATAGCGCCGTTATTTGTGATCTGGCTTGGCACCGGCACTGCACCCAAAATTGCCATCGCCTTCCTGATTGCCGTTTTTGCCGTGATTGTCGAAACGGTTCACGGCCTTCGCTCGGTGCCGCCCGACATTCTCGACATGGGTCGCGTGCTCAAGGGCTCCACGCTCGACTTCTTCCTCAAGGTCCGGCTTCCCAGCGCCCTACCCTCCATCTTGACTGGCTTGAAGGTCGCTATTTCACTTGCCCTGGTCGGTGAGATCGTCGGTGAGTTCGTCTCGTCGCAGCGCGGCCTCGGCTACGTGATCCTCAGCGCGCAAGGAACCTTCGATACCCCACGGGTGTTCGCGGCCATGTTTCTGCTCGCGTTCATGGGCATCATTCTCTTTGGCCTGCTGGCATGGGCGGAGAAGAAAGCGACGCCGTGGCGCCGCCCGGAGTAAAAGCGGCCCGGTCGGACGGGACGGTGGGCATGCCACCGCCCTACTTTTCACCGACCTTCTCAACCTTAGCCGCGTTGGGGGCCTTGGCAACGTCAGCCACCTTAGCGACGTCAGCGCCGATCCTTACCCCGATATCGGCGAGACTCTAAAACTTGTCCGGTTGCGTTGACGGCTCCGTCGTTTTCACGCATTCCAGGGCATCGCAATTCTGAAAAATCGCCATGGCGGTGGGATAAGGCGAAAGGTCGCAGTTGAAACGCATGGCGTTGTAAATCTGGGGAACAAGACAGACATCCGCCATTGTGAACTGGTCGCCAAGACAGAATTTCCCGTGCCGTTTTTGCGTCACCAGGAATCGTTCCAGACCCGTCATTCCCTCTGCAAGCCAGTGCTCATACCAGGCCTGACTCTGGTCGGCGGTTGCGCCTAGCGAGCCCTTGATGTACTTGAGAACCCGCACATTATTGAGTGGATGGATTTCGCAGCCGACAATTTGCGACGCGGCTCGCACGTACCAGCGCTCGTCAATGTCGGTCGGCATGAGCGGCGGCGTTGGATATTTTTCATCCAGCCATTCGAGCATGGCCAGTGACTGGGTCAACACCTTGCCGTCATCAAGCACTAATGCTGGCACCAGTCCCTGCGGATTCACCGCCAGAAATTCTGGCTCCTTGTGCGCCATATTGGGCAGCGAGACCGGCGCTGTCTCATGAGGCAAGCCTTTCCAGGCCATGGCAATGCGCAGACGGAAGGAGGTGGAGGAGCGGAAGAAGCCATACAGTTTCATCATGAATCTCCGGTTGTTATTGCCTTCATGGGTTCAGGATGTCATGCGGTGTTGCGGAGACGATTTCGCCATAGTGCGGCACGAATCCGCCGCCTTCTATCATGCCAACAAAGGCCGGCTTGATCTCTTCCGCCAAAATCCTGCGGATGCGCGCGTGTTCTTCAATGTCATTCCATTCCGCGATGAGCCAGAAGTGCAGCGGATCTTTCACGTCTTGCACCAGGACCCCATCCTTGACCTGCGCCGCGGACTTGTGCATGGGATTGTTGTCCGAGTAATCGAACTCGTTGAATAGCCGCACGAACTCCTTGGGATCGCTGCCAACCTTGATGCGGAAGTCATAGATGTGAAAATAATTGCCTTCAGTGGCGAGTGCTTCGGCTGTCATGACAAATCTCCTGATGTAGTTTTAAGGGGCGACGATGTGGGGCGCGATTCTGTTCTGCGACACTGTTTTGCGACACTGAGTGGCGACACTGTGTGGCGACACTCTGTTGCAACCTCTAGCTGCTTGCTTCCAGCAACTTCCACGGCTGATGCGTCTGCGTCCACCCTGCCACGCGAATCAGCAGCGCGTCGGCATACCAGGGTGCGGCAAATTGAATTCCGAGCGGAAGGCCCGATTCGGACAAACCACAAGGTATGTTGATGGCCGGGTGGCCGGAAAGATTGAACAGGTTCAAATAGGGAATCCACTCTTCACGCAGGTCGCCGACTGCGCGGCCTCTGATCGTCAGTGTCTCGTCTACCTTGTGATCTGCACGCACCGGCGGCGCCGACATGGAAGGCGTGGCAATCAAATCGAATTTGCCAAACCAGCCCTGCACCATGCGGAAAATTTCCGTACGTTTCTGTATTGCGGCCATTAATTCGGGGCCGGTGCACGCACCACCTTCCGCAATACCCTGCGCAAAGCCGGGTTCGATACGGTCGCGTATCTCGTCAAGCCTGGCGTGCCAGCGAGAGGCCCAGTTCGCCTGTTGCAACACCCGCCATGGCACGCCCGGGTTGGCGATTGGCTCATTCATCGTTTCTACGGTCGCGCCTTGTGCTTCCAGACTGGCCAGTAAAGAACGGCAGGCTGCTTCCACTTCAGGGTCCAGTGCGAGGTTACCGGCGAGCGGCCTCCAGGCGATCCGTAAATGGCGCGGCAACAGCGGCTCGTTTACCACCTGCAGTGCCTGCAGCGCCTTGGGCGGCGGCAAGCCGAGAGAATGCGGGTCACTCGCATGCGGCCCGGCCAGCACATCGAGGAACAAGGCAAGGTCCTCGGCGCGGCGGGTCATCAAGCCCAGGTGAACGATATTTCCAAATCCGTCGGGCACCTGGTTATGCGGGACCAGGCCCAGCGTCGGCTTCAGTCCGAGTATGCCGCAGCAGGCCGCAGGAAGTCGGGTGGACGCGCCGGCATCTGTGGCCAGGGCGAAGTCGGTAACGCCGGCCGCAACCGAGGCTGCGGCACCGCCGCTTGAGCCGCCCGGCGTGAACTCGCGGTTCCACGGATTGCGCGTGGTGCCGTTTGCCAGCGAGTCGGTCAAGAGCTTGTACGCAAATTCTGAAGTGGTGGTTTTGCCGATGATGACAGCGCCTGCTTGCCGCAAGCGCTGTACCGCCACTGCGTCCGCCGGCGGGGTCTGGCCTTGCATCAATGCCGAACCCCATTGCGTGGGCATGTCGGCGGTGTTGATGATGTCCTTCACGGACACCGGCGTGGCATCAAGCACGCGTTGCGGGGCACCCTGTTGCGCAGAGTCCAGCGCATCCGCACAGGCGAGTGCCGGGCTGCTGGCAATGCAGGCGAAGGCATTGATGCCGGACTGGCTAGCTTCGGCACGGTCGAGCGCGGCCTGGACGATTTGTCGTGCGCTTCTTGCCCGCGCCCGAAATTCACGCGTTGAGCTTGTTACGTAGTGTCCGGTTTGATTCGCATCCACTTCCATCAAGCGACCCTTCACAGTGAAGACTTCAACTAATTTGTAGGCTGCGGCGAAGCGCGGCGTTTAGAATGACTGACTTTAATTCAAGACTCATGCATATGCCCAAGAAGAAAGCGCCCGACCTTCCTCCCAAGGTGCTGCTATTTGCGCGTCCCGGTTTCCTGGTGCGACGTCTGAACCAGATCCACTACGCAATCTTCTTCGAGGAATGCAAGGCATTCAACATCACACCCGTTCAGTACGGCATGCTGACTGCCCTCTCCGTATCCCCCGGGCTGGACCAGAAGGCGCTGGGGCACGAACTCGGTCTGGACCGCACCAATACCGCCGACGTCCTGAAACGCCTTGAAGAACGCGGGCTCGTTACCCGCCAGCAGAGCGCTACGGACCGTCGCGTAAAAAACGCTTCCAACACACCCGCCGGTGAAAAAATTACGCGGGACATGTACCCCGCCATGCTGAATGCCCAGGAGCGGTTCCTTGCTCCACTCGATGCGGACGACCGCAAGAAATTCATGGAACTGGTCCGCAAGCTGGTCGATTCCAGCAATGAGCTTAGCCGCGCTTCCATGCGGGCCCTTTAAACTCTGGCGCCGTACTTGTTTCAAACCCAGGGTCGTCGTCAGACCGGAAACACCACATCGTTGGCAATCACGGTCGTATCGTAAATCGCTTGTCGCTCCTTGATCAGTAATCCTTCGCCGTGCGTGACGAACCGGTCGTGGTAGCAACCGGCCAGGTGCAAGCTTGTAGGACCATCCACCAGCGTCTGCAGCAAGATGAAGTTGGTCCGGGCGATGATGTCGCCGTTCTCAAGCTGGTGCAGCACGCGTACATTTCCGCATACGTGCAGGTTGTAGCGCGGCGCGAATGTTTGCGTACGCGAGATCGAGACGGCCCGATCAATCAGCATCCCCTTGCCTTCCGCATAGACCAGTCCGACTGGCAATCCGGCATCCACGTTTTCGCGCGCGGTGAGGCGATACAGGGCATCGTCGGTGAAGAACTCGGGCCATTTCTCTATTTCACCAGCGTCCAGCACCGAGCAGTATTCCGAATTGAATTCCTCCACCAGCATGCGGAGTTCGCGCGCCGTTTCCGGCGCCAGGCTGGACCGTTCCCATTCGCGGATATTCATGCTCTCCCCTTCTTGTTAAAGGTCCATGACTTCACGGTAGTGCAGATACATGGCGCGGATGGCGGCCTCTGAAATAAGCGATTCGGACGTACCGATGTTGCCGGGATCGAGCTTCACGACACTACGGCCGGACACCGATTTCGATACACCTTCCTGCACGAACTTCAACGCCTCGTTGTCTTCCAGACCGAGGAAGCCAGACGGACCCATGAGGTTGCCTTGCCGCAGTCGGTGCCGCGTCATCTCGTCCGTGTCGTCCTCATAACCAAACATGGTCCAGACCATGATGAAACTGCCAGGGCCGTTTGGCACGATATGCCGCACGCCAAGCGTATTCATTTCACGCTGGACAATCAGGTTTGGCCAGATGGTTTGCATCGTCACGGACCACGGAGAATCGAACTCCTTGATGTATTGCACCAGCCGCTCGTCTTCCAGTTTCATGCCCGCGTGGAAAGAACGCATCTCCTTGCGGGTGTCTTCGCTGACGCTGGCGTAGATGTCTTCGGACTTGGCGGACGCCATGGTGCCGTGGATGCCGTACTTGCCATCCGCGATCATGGCCGACTTGTTGCCGGCTACAACCAGGCCGAAAACCACCAGGAAGGAATGCAGTAGCGTGGCGTGATACGGGTCCTTCAGATTCTCGTGATACATCTTCCAGTTGGCTGGAACTTCATTCTTGTAGTAGCCGTGAATCCGCAGTTTCTTGCCGCTGAATACCACGTCGAAGTCCTTCAGGATTTCCGGCGTCAGATAGTCTTCCAGCGGCTCCATGTCTTCGCAAAAGGAGGCGAACACCACACCGTTACGCGTGGCGACCGACAGTTTTTTCAGTCCATGGTCTTCGTTCTTGAAATCGCGCGGCATGCCGCCCGCCTTGTTGACGCCACGCTTGAACGGTACGCCTTGCAGGTTGCCCTTCAAGTCGTAGGACCATTGGTGGTAGGGGCAGACGAATTCGTTGTTGTTGCCATGGCTGTTTCGGCAGAACTCCGCGCCCCGGTGGGCGCAGCGGTTTTCGAAGACGTGGATTGACCCGTCTTCGGCGCGCGACACGACGACCGGCGTCGGCCCGACATGCGAACGCTTGTAGTCGCCCGGAGCGGCGACTTCCGCTTCCAGAGCGACGAAGTTCCACGTCCGTCCGTGGAAAATCTTTTCCACTTCCCGCTCGTAGATTGCCTCGCTGGTGTACACCCAATCAGGGATGCACTCCAGGCCCTGCTCCGGCCAAACCAGGTTTTCTGCGCCGGGCTCTTTTTTCGGGCCTGCTACGCGGCCGAAGATGTTTTGCGATGCGTACATGATTGCTCCTGGGTTCGACCCTCTGCTGCGGGAAACGCACCTTCAGTCAATTCGACGAACTCGGTGCAGTGCATGGCCGCCGCAACTTCAATTTAGTCAGCGTACTGATCATTCAGCGTATAGAGCAACCGTAAAAATGTCAACGGCGGGATCGGATGGAATCCTTCGGGAAAGTAATTGGATAACGGCTTGCCCCTGAACGCAAAAAATTCTCGGAAGTGGATCGACTAACTAATTAGCCAATGCTAATATGATCGACATGAACCGAGCCACTCAGGACGTCAATACTGTCATGCGTACCCTTGCAGACCCAACGCGGCGCGCCCTGTTCGAGCGCATCGTCGAGTCTGACGAGATTAGCGTGACCGACCTGACGCAGGGTAGCGGCGTGACGCAAGGCGCCATCTCGCAGCACCTCAAGTCCTTGAAGCAGGCGGGCCTTGTGACGGAGCGCCCCGAAGGACGGAAGGTTTTTTACCGGGCCGAGCCTGAAGGCCTGGGGCCGCTCGTGCACTGGATGAGCCATTACGGCGTCTTCTGGCGCGAGCGTTTCAACAAATTGCACACACTTTTGAAAGAGATCGATCCATGAACGATGCTGCTTTGGATTCCCACGTGCGTGACATCGTGGTTGACGAGGTTTTTGCCCACGCGCCAGCGACGCTGTGGAAGGCGCTGACAGATGGCGACCTGATGGCCCGCTGGCTCATGGCCCCAACCGGCTTTGAACCAGCGGTCGGCAACCACTTCACCTTCCAGACGACGCCAGCGGGCGAATGGGATGGCGTGATTCACTGCAAAGTGCTTGAAGTCGTCCTGAACGAGCGCCTTGCCTACATCTGGAAGGGCGGACACCCCGGCAACATCGGCTATGGCTCAATGCTGGACACCGTCGTTACATGGAGCCTGTCGAGGGTTGACAGCGGCACACGCCTTCGGCTGGTCCATTCCGGCTTCGTGACACCGAAGAACGATTCCGCATTGAAGTCGATGGGCGAAGCGTGGAAGAAGGTAGTCCACAAGGTGGGCGATATCGCTTGCCTGCTGCATTAAGCCAGCGGAGGTCGCCGCATACACGCCACGCGACCCGCGCCGACTCGCCTTGGCTTCATGGGCGAGACAACTTGCGCACCCCGCCTGGCGTGTTGATGGTGGCGACCATATAAGCGCCAACTCCCTTGGGGAGCGGTGACACTGAAACCGGGCCTTCCAGTTCGATGGATTCAAGTAGCGCTCGAACCCGGTCTGGCTCCGGATGGAACAACTCAAGCGCGACGAGCGAAAGGCCGCAGTCTCGCAATCCGGCCGCTGGATGTGGCTCCGCATGCCACTGGATAAGCGCAGGTGCCACGCCGTCCAGCGGCACGCTGCCGTCAGCCGGAATGGTAATGAGCCAGTCCAGCGTGCCACGGCGCATTTGCTCGACCGGTCCCAGCGCCTCAGAACAAGCGGCCGCGCTCGCATGAATGTCAGCGGATCGAGCGACCCACGTGGAAAGGCTTGGCGGCGCGTCAGGGCCGAGACTATCGAGGCCGAACCAGCGCGGCCTGTCTGGCGCGGGAACGCCCGGGATCGGCGCAATGATTTCAAGGAACATTGCGTCGCCCAACCGCAGCAAGAAATTATGCGTGCCCATGCGGGCATGTTCCCCGCCTTGTTGCGGCGAAACGCCAAGCGTTTGCCTTACGAACTCAACGCCCACCTCAAGGTTCGGCGCGGTGACGGTGATGTGGTCGATATGGCAGGCAGGCATCTGATCTGACCCTCACAGATAAGGCAGCATCGGGAAAGCAAAAACTGCAGCAGTTGCAGCCGTTGTCATGCACAGCGCATTCACGCCTGCCGCAACGGAAGTCTGCCGCTACGGAAGTCTGATGCAACAGACCTGACGAAAACCGAAAGCAGTCCCTCGCCTCAACCGGCGCACATCACGCTGCGGATGACGGACGTCTGCCGTGATACGCATTTTCCAGTAGCACACGCAACCGCTTCGCCTCGATCGGTGCCGGATTCGCATAAGGATTTTGCACCGCAATCTCCACGCAACGATCAATGTCATTTTCCTGCATGCCAATGTCTTTCAGCGCGGTTGGTGCGCCAAGCGATTTGGCCAGGTCAAACAGGCCTTGCGGCGCGTCCGTTACGCCAAGGGCGTCGGCAATCTGCCGCAATGCCTCCGGCGCGAAGGCAGCGTTGTAGGCAAGTGCGTGGGGAAGCACGACAGTATGCGTTTCGGCATGCGGCAAATTGCAGGTGCCGCCGAGTGTGTGGCAAAGCTTGTGGTGCAGGCCAACACTCGCATTGCCGAGCACCGCGCCGCACAGCCATGCGCCATAAAGGCACTCGGAACGTGCATCGATGTCTGCGGTATTTCGTACGACGCGCGGCAAGCCATCAGTAAGGGCGCGGAGGCCTTCTACGGCCCACATTGAGGTGATCGGGTTGGCGTCGGCTGCATACAGGCCCTCACACGCATGCGCCATTGCATTGATTCCGCTGGTAACGGACACGCCGGCTCGGAGTGCAAGTGTCAGGCTGGGGTCGTACAGGACCGTCCTAGGCAAAACACGCACGTCTTTGCCGGTCGTTTTGCAGCCGCTTTCTGTCATCCCGAAGATCGGCGTCATTTCGCTGCCCGAGTAGGTGGTCGGGATCGCAATGACAGGAAGCGAGGACTCCAGCGCGATGGCCTTCGCAAGCCCGATGGTTGATCCGCCGCCGATGGCGATTACGCAATCCGCAGCCAACTCGGCCGCTTTCGCAACAGCCTTTTTAGCGATGACGACTGGCACATGCATCTCGGCTTCATCGAAGATGCCAACGCAACGATCGCCAATGAGCGCTGCGATCCGTTCCCCATTTTCGCGACGCGAACTGGTGCACAAAACCAGCGCCCGGGTGGCGTCGAGCAACGCCATTTCGCGTGGCAGGTGCTGAAGGCTGTCTATCCCAAATACGATTCGCGGGATCTGGCCGCCGAACACCCATTCGCCGTTTGAATTTCTTTCCATGACTTGATCTGGTTTCCTGTGAGTGTCCGGTAGCAATTCGCGCGTCGACGCTGCCGGGTCAATGCTTTTTTAGCGCCTGTTCATAGTAGCTTTCATCAACATACTTCTTCCAGTCGCCCAGCGTTTTCTTCGGCGTTCCGTACTGGTTACGGATGGCAAGCGCCATCTCGGCGCCACTCGCATCAAACTTCGCGTGTGGCTGGAAACCTTCGGTGGGTGACACCATGGCTTCCCAGGCCTTGTCCGCAACATTGCGTGGCGTGTTGGGAAGGTGATCTTGATACACCTTGATGGCCTCCGACCGGTTTGCCGGATTTGCGAGCCAGTCATTGGCGGCGACATACGCGCGAATGTAACTCTGCAGCAGATCGGCGTGCGTAGCGGCCCAGGAGCGGCGCGCGACCCCGGACAGCGCCTGGTAGTTGCCCAGAATCGGCTGCACATCGCCAAGCCGCTTGAACCCGTTCTGCTCGGGCAAAATCTCCTGCGGTGAACTGACCATCGTCCCCGCGACCTTGCCTTCCGTGAGTGCTTTCACGCGCGACGCCGTGCCGCCAAGACGCTCGAGTTGATAGCTTCCTGGTGGCAGTCCGCTCTGCTCCAGCAGCTTGTACATGACCAGTGTGTAACCGGTCGTCAGCGCGTCGACGGCGAGAGTCTTGCCCTTCAACTCGGCGAATGACGTGATCTCTGGACGGGTGATTAGCCGCAAGGTACTGGAGATGCCTCCCATGAACGAGAACAGGTCGACAGGCGTATCGAAACTCACCTCGCCCTGCCCTTCCTGATACGCGACGACGTTGTCATACGGTGTCATGGCGACGTCAAAGTCGCCCGCCATGATGCCCTTGATCTGGAATACCGAACCCGGCGTCTCGGTTACTTTTACAGCGAGTCCTTCCTTTTCAAAGAAGCCCTTGTCCTGCGCCACAAATATCGGCCAGCTTAGCCCACCAGGGAAAATGATCAGGTTAAGGGGGCGTGCGCTTTGGGCATGCGCGAGTGGAAGAACAAGAACAGCGAGTACAACCGACAGCAGCAAGCGTTTCATTCATGTCTCCTGAGGTTCTTCTTGTGAAATTGCGGCACATCTACTTCTTGAAGAGTCTGCATCATCGACGGCAACTGCCATCGGCAAAACCGCCCTCCGCCATTCGTAATAATCACTGGGCGTATCAATGTCCCGCGAAAGCCCGGGAATCACCACATTCATGAACGGCAGTCCCCTCGCGATTGCCATCTCGCGATGCCGTTGATTGCTGTTCGGTCCAAAGTGGAAATCAGGCAGATGTTCAGCCGGCAGGAAGAGCCCGTTGGTTCCCGTTCCCGACTGGTCAGCCGCGATCACGAGGCGCCTGCCTTCAGATCCACCATTGCCATGGCTAACCATCGCATGTAGATCCGCAACGCTCGCCTCCGGCAAGTCGCAAGGCACAATCAGGATGTCGCCTGCGCTTTTCGCGCGTAGCGTCGCCAAGGCAAAAGACAGCGCCGCATTAAGTCCCTCCGATGCCGAATCCAGTGGCTGGCGGAGAGTCTGTGCGCCATGGCGTTGTGCAATCCGAAGCACGTCTTCGCAGGGACTGACGATCACCGTTTTGTCCATGCCCGGCCATTCCGCCGCAATGCCAAGCATATGCAGCAGGAATTCTTCGTTCAGCTTCCGCCTGAAGGCTGCGCTGAAGACAGGCCCAAGCCGGCTTTTGCCGGAATGTAGGGACTTCACCGGAATCAGAAGCAGGCAGTCGGTGTTCATCTCGATTGTTCCCTGCGCAGCCTCGAAACAAACTCGAGCGTGAAGGTCGCCAGCTTTTGTTGATCCCGGTCCGACTTCATCACCGTGTCGGTGACGGCGACCGCGATGCCGGTTGCCTCGATTGCCGCAGCCAAATGCGCATCCTGCGCATCGATAACCAGGCCGTCGATCAAGTCGCCGTAAAATTTGGCAATACCGAGCGAAGTCACCTCCATTCCCAGTTCATGCATGATTTTCGCCGCGGGTCCTTTCACTGCGGCGCCGGCGATGATCGGGGAAACCGCGACGACCGGCGCCTGTACTTTTCGAAGCATGGCCTCAACGCCTGCTACCGCCAGAATTGGACGTACGCTCAGGAAGGGATTCGACGGGCACAGGACGATGCCGTCAAGCTGCGCATCTTGCAGCGCGGCGCGGAAGGCTTCGCTCGGACGCGCGTTGGCCGCCCCTTCGTAATGGAGCGCCTTTACAACAGGCTCGCATCTGCGGCGAACGAAATACTGCTGAAATGCCAGCACCCCTTCATCGCACTCCACCATGGTCCTCACCGGGTCGTCGCTCATGGGCACGACCTGGCAGGCGACCTGCATCTGCTGGAACATGCGCCCGGTCACTTTGGAAAGGCTGTCGCCGTGGCGCAGCGCTTGGGTACGCATGACGTGCGTTGCCAGATCGCGGTCGCCAAGCCGGAACCATGTCTCACCGCCCAAGCCTTCGAGCGCCTGCATGAAATTCCAGGTTTCGCCTTCAATTCCCCAGCCAAGCGCAACGTTATTCCGTCCGGCAAGCGTGTACATCACGGTATCCAGGTCGGGCGATATTGAAAACCCGAGATGCTCGAAGTCGTCCCCGGTATTGACGACCACAACGAGCTGGTCGCCATCAAGGATTTTGCACAGGCCATTCGCCAGCCTGGCACCGCCAACACCGCCTGCAAGGGCCAGGATCATGGCGCGCGGTCCAGGAAAAGTGCGACATCAGACAGCGGACGCCGCCTGATCATTTTTTGTTGTGCCGGGTAGCCGACCGTCACCAGTGCCTGGGCCTGCCAATGGGACGGCAGGTCAAGCGCGCTTACGATAACCTCCGGACAAAACAGCGGTGCGCACATGATGCTGGCGCCCAGCCCAAACCCATGCGCCGCGATCAGCAGGTTCTGCATCGCCATCGCGGTACTCTGCACCGCCATGGTGTGCTCCGCCTCCGAACGCAGGCTGTCGGGATAGCGATCCATCTCCTCCATGGTCAGCGCCACCAGGATGCAAAGCGGCGCTTCCACGATGCGTGCTCGCGATCGCGCGACGTCCTGCTCGATCGCCTCTGCATCGTCGTGGTCGCGCATGCGGTCCGCCCGCAAGCGCACCCCCATGGCGCGCGCAAGCTTGTCCTTTCGCTCGAATTTTTCAATCACGGCAAACCGCCAGGGCTGACGATTGTGGGCCGATGGCGCACACACCGCTGCTTCAAGAAGACCGGTGGTAATGTCGAGCGGCACCGGACGGGCTTCGTAGCGGCGGATGGATCGCCGTCCCGCGAGCAAAGTCACAGTGACGTCCTGCAAATCGATGGCGTTACACTCCATGTTCATCGGAACAGATCCAGTTGTTTCGGCCGGATCAGTTCGCGAGCCGTGCCGCTGCGCCGGGGAGTGGCCAGGCCCCGGATAAGCACCACCGGGCAGGCTTCGTCGGCCTGCCCCATCAGCACTGACGCGGCCGACGCAAGCTCATCCGCCAAACCGACCTCGGTCACTTTCAATGGCCGGCCGAAAAGGTCCGGCATGCCGCGCCGATCATCCAGCGCCGGCAGCCCGGCAACACCGATTGCGACGCCGACCGTGCCATTACGCCAGGCCCGACCATGGCTGTCATTGATAATGACGCCGACATCAACCCCGCATGCCAGCCGCAATTCTTCCCTGAGCGTTGCACAGGACTTGTCCGGGTCAAGCGGCAGCAGGAGCGCTGTGTCCTCTGTGGCTTGCTGCTGCACATTGGACATGTCGATTCCGGCGTTGGCCATCACAAAGCCCAGGCGATGCTCCACGATCAGCACATCGCGGCGATGGCGCAGCACCGACGCGGACTCCGCGAGGACAAGCTCTACCAGCCGTGGGTCCTTGTTCACCTGCTCGGCCAACTCGACGGCACGCGGCGACGCCACAACGCTCGCCAGCGGCACTGTCCGCCCTTCCGCCTTGGAGACGATTTTTTGCGCAAGCACGAGGACATCGCCGTCTTGCAAGCAGTCGCCGCCGTCCTGTATTGCCTGCAGGATGATGCGGCACAGGTCGTCTCCCTCCCGCACCATCGGGATACCGCCTGGTGCGCAAAGCGTCATCGTGCGCATGGTTGGTGAAGTCATTTTTTCCTGATTGCAGATAGAGGCGTTACATCGCCCGCTTAACCTTGCGCCGGCACGCCGGTAACGCGAATGCCGGTCGCGCTGGTCTTATAGCGCATGTTGATGGAGATTAGTACCGAGGTCATTGCTTCCACCGCCGCCGAATTGCAGATCGGGCCGGCATGAATGCCGCGCAAGCCGAGGTCAGCGGCCAGACCTACCACAACCTCGCGCGCTTCCGGGTCGTCACCGCAGATCAAAACATCGCAGTCCACCGCATGGCTCAAGTCCTTGAGGTGGTGCGCCGAGACATTCTGGAAAGCCGACACGACGCGCACGGACGTCCCGAGCAAGTGCTGGATCGCAGCGACAGCGGAACCACCTTCCGGCATCTGCACCCGGTTAACCTTGGGCGGCACCAATGGCACGGTCGCATCGATCAGTATTTTCCCGGACAAGGCGGAAGCCACTTCTTCAACAGTGGCCCGCTGCGCCGCATAGGGCACGGTCAGCATGACAATATCGGCCTGCTCTGCCGCGGATTTGTTGTCTTGCCAGATGACTGTGCCACTGCCACTACCGCCGACAATACCGCTGACCATACCGGTTGCAAGCGCCTTGTTAAGTTCTGCAACGGTCGCGGCCGCCTTTTCGGGATTGCGCGACCCCAGAATGATGCGGTGGCCAGCACGGGCCCAACGCAATGCCAGCCCACTTCCTTCTGCTCCTGTACCGCCCAGCACCGCAATGGTCTTGCGCTCGTTTTCCATGTCTGCTCTCCGAATTCCTGTTTATTCAACGGCCAGTGCAATCACCTTCGACGTGGCGCGTTTGCCCGCCGGCGTTTGGATCAATGGCGACAATGGCGCCGCGCCGTAGGACTTGCGGCATTGCGCTTCCGATACCGTGCCATACAGCGTGGTCCGCTGGCGCGGCGTGCGCCCGATTGAAGTAATCAGCGCATCCATTTGTTCTGGCGGCATTTCCTGCCCGTGCTCGGTTCCCGCCGCCCGTGAAATGCTTTCATTCATCAGCGTGCCGCCCAAGTCGTTCGCGCCAGCCTGCAGGCAGGCTTGCACACCGGCCGGACCCATCTTCACCCATGAAGTTTGCACGTTGGTGATTAGCGGATGCAAAACCAGGCGGGACACCGCATGCATCAGAACCGTTTCACGGAAGGTTGGCCCGGATCGGGCCCTGCCCTTGAAATGCAGCGGCGCTTCCATATGCACGAATGGCAATGGCACGAATTCGGTGAAGCCGCCGGTGCGTGCCTGCAGTCGCCGCAGCGCCAGCAGATGCCGGGCCCAGTGGCGCGCATGATCGATATGGCCAAACATGATCGTGGAAGTGGTCTTGAACCCGCATCGATGCGCCGCCTCAATCACCTCCAGCCATTCCGCGGTGCTAAGCTTGTCGGGGCAGATTATCCGGCGCACTTCGTCGTCCAGAATTTCCGCGGCCGTGCCGGGCAGCGTGTCGAGGCCCGCAGCCTTGAGTCGATCCAGAAAATCGGCGACGGAAAGGCCAATCGACTGCGCGCCCTGGCTCACTTCCAGCGGCGAAAACGCGTGTACATGCATGTCGGGCACTGCCTCTTTTACAGAGCGGACAATCTGCAGGTAGGTCTCGCCGGAATAATCCGGATGGATGCCGCCTTGCATGCAGACTTCCGTTGCGCCGCGTTGCCACGCTTCGATTGTCCGACGCGCGACTTCTTCCCCGGTCAGGTCATAAGCCGGTCCGCGCAGGTCCGCTGCGTGCCGTCCCTTGGAGAAGGCGCAAAACTGGCAGCGGTAGCCACACACATTGGTGTAGTTGATATTGCGGTTGACGACATAGCCGACTGTGTCGCCGCAGGTCAGTTGCCGCAGTTTGTCGGCGGCTTCGCATACCGCTTCAAAATCGCTTCCTCTAGCTTGAAACAGCGCGACGATGGCCGCTTCGCTCAATTCGGCGCCGTCGCTTGCACGCGAGATTGCCTCGCTTACATCGCGACTGACGGGTGACCTAAGGGTTGGCAATGGTGATGGGCTGACTTGTGTATTGGTCGCTGACCCGACTAACCCCGTCCGCGCGTCTGACAGAGACGGCGACAGCGACTGTACTCCTGCAGCGGCCGCTGCCGCTGCTTCTGACAACGACGGCACGAACGCCAGCTGGACCACCGGCACTTCCTTCTTTCCCACTGACCAGGAATCCGACCGCGCGAAGCCGTCGGCGTCAATCGCGCGTAGCACAGCGGGTGTCAATGCAGGAGCGATCCAGCGGCTGGCCTCCAGCACATAGGCAGGGTAAGTGGCGAGCCGTTCCACCAATTCCTTCCCGCCGGCGTTTGTCTGACGGCTGAGCACGGCGATCTGTGGCCACGGCGCTTCGGGATTGACATGGTCCGGCGTGACGGGAGAGATGCCGCCCCAGTCGTTGATGCCAGCAGCGATCAACTTCGGATAGTCCTTCGGCGTCAGGTTTGGCGGCACCTGAATATTCATGTCAGGCCCGAACAATAGCCGTGCCGCAGCGACGGTCCACATCAGATCGTCGAGGCCTGGCTCGGCGCGCAACGCCGCCTTGGTGCCCGGCTTGGCACGGAAGTTCTGAACAATGATTTCCTGGATATGCCCGAACTCGCGATGCAGTGTACGCAGCGCGAGCAAGGCGTCAAGGCGCTCCTCGCGGGTTTCACCGATCCCGATCAGGATGCCGCTAGTGAATGGAACCGCGTGCTCCCCGGCGGCACGGATCGTTGCCAGCCTGACTGCAGGATGCTTGTCGGGTGAACCGAAATGCACTTCGCCTTTGCCGCATAGCCGCTCGCTGGCGCTTTCCAGCATGATCCCCTGCGAAATGGAGAACTCTCGCAAGGAGATGATTTCGTCGGCACTCATGACGCCGGGGTTCACATGCGGCAGCAGGCCGGTTTCACTGAACACCACATTGCATGCGTGCCGGAGGTAGTCGATGGTAGACGCAAAACCCATCTCCGCCAGCGCATCTCGCGCCGTGGCATACCGCAGCTCCGGCTTGTCTCCGAGGGTGAACAGCGCTTCACGACATCCGGCCTTGACACCTGCACGCGCGATCTCGAGTACCTCCTCGATCGTCACGTAAGGCGCCACACCCTGTTTCGGTGTGGTGGCAAAGGTGCAGTAGTGGCAGACGTCACGGCAAAGCTTCGTCAGCGGAATGAAAACCTTTCTCGAAAAAGAAATGCGGTTTCCGTGTCCCCGGTCGCGCTCGCGGCTGGCCGCATCGAGAAGGACATCAAGCGGTGCATCCAACAGCGCCTGCTTGCTCCAGCCAGGGTGAAGCGTGTTCATATCCATAAGCCCAAATCTAGTAAGGTGGCGCAATGCGCCGGCACCAACAAGCGCGCGTCAGGATCCCCGGATAACCGGAAAAACCTTCTGTGCAAACAGCTCAACAGTCTTTACAGGATCCGCTGCAAGGCTGACCGTGAACATGATCCGTTTCGCGCCTGCATCGCGCGCCGCCAATAGCTGCTTCAGGCATTCATCCGGCGTGCCGCAGACGGCGAGGCGGCCCGACAAATACTCGAACAGCCCAAGCTCGCGGACAAGCTTGATATCCGCGTCGCCGGGTCGCGTGCTGTAGCGCCGGCGCAGTTCCAGTAGCGGCTCGCGAAACTGCTCCGGCACGCCCCGCTTTTCAAGGTCCTTGGTGCCAATGACATAGCCTGCCAGGAACGCAAGCATTGCGCCGACCTTGTCACGTGCCAGGTCGCCGTTTTCGTTGCAGTCCAGCGCCGCTATCTGCCACATTTCCACCTCGTCCTCGCGACGTCCGGCATCGTTGATGGCTTGCTTCACGAGGCCTTCCGACTCGCGGATGTTGTCCGCGCCCAGACCGTAGTTGATGAACACGCCGTCTGCATGCCCGCCTGCCGCCACAAGTGACTTGGGATGAGAGGCCGCCAGGAATACTTTTGATGGCTGCTTGATCCACGGCAGATGCGCAGTGCCGCCGTCCAACTCGGCCGGCTTGCCTTGCAACAGGGTGCGAATGAAGGTTGCGCCTTCGGCCAGCTGTTGCGCCCCGGTTTTCTTGGTGACGCCGACGTTCAACGTGCCGCTGTGTCCGGCGCCAATTCCCATTACGGCACGGCCTCTCCCGGCAACCAGGTCAAGCGACGCGATTGCGGCTGCCGACACTGAAGGCATGCGCGAAGCAAGGTTGGTTACGCACAGGCCAATGCGGGGCTTGGTTGTGTGCATCGCGAGCAGCGTGGCGGAGACCCAGGGATCCATCGCGTTACCGGGCGTGTCGGCGACGCACACCATGTCGTATTCGTGGCGCTCCGCCGCTTCCGCGAGTCTTTTGACGAGGTCTACATTGAACGGCCAGAAGAAGAATCCGATTTCCATGATGTTGTCTCCGTAAGATTGGATTGATAGCGCTAGTGACGCGGCTGCCAGCGGCCGACGACACCTTTTTCAATTAGCGTAAATGCCGCACTGATAATGAAGCCAAGCAAGCCGACGACTACAAGCAGACCAAAAAGTTGGGCGGACTGGTAGTTTCGCTGTGCCTGAGTCATAAGTGAGCCGATGCCCGGCAATGACGTCAGTATCTCCACCAACAGCGTGACAACCACGGCCAGCGGGAGTGCGACGCGCATGCCAAGGAAGAATTCTGGAAGGCTTGCGGGTATCTGGATTTTCCAGATTGTTTTGGCACGCGACAACCGGAATGACTTCGCCACGTCGAGCAAGAGCGGTTCAGTGCGCGTGATCGCTGCGCTCACATTCAGCAGCACTGGCCAGATTGCCGCGCTCACCACCACGAGCAGCTTGAGGCTTTCGGCGTATCCAAGCCACAGGATGAGCACGGGCACAATGACTGGCGGCGGCAGTGCGCGAAAGAACTCCAGCAACGGCCCCAGGATGCGGCGCGCGGTGCGCGAAACGCCGATGAGCAAACCGCCGGCCAGCCCGCATGCCGACGCCAGCAGAAAGCCGGATAACACACTCCCCAAGGTGGCCAGCGTTGCCTCGCCCAGCAGTCCGCTCTTCTGCATTGCAACCAGACTGTCCCACCACGCCAGCGGCGGCGGAAAATGGATTGATGACCGGGCAAATACAAGCTGCCAAAGCGCGAGCAGCAACACCAGCGGGAGCAGTCCACGCGCCCATGCCAATCCTGCGAAAAGGTGTCGGGTCGCCATGTCAGCGCTGCGCCAGTGAGGGGTTCGGTACAAACCGGCGACTGAGGGCCTGGAGAACAGCGTTGAAAACGACGCCAAGTATGCCGATCGCGAATACATAGGCAAACATGCGGTCCGGCGCCATGGCCTGCTGTTCCCGCACTACCGCATAGCCCAACCCTTCGGGATTGCCGACAATTTCCGCGATGATTGCCATTACCAGGGCAAGGCCAAGGCTTAGCCGGCAGCCAACGACGATCGATGGCAAGGCAGCCGGAATCAATATTTTTCGGAAAACCTGGACACGGGAGAAGCGCAACATTCTGGCGACATCGAATAGGCGCGGATGGATGGCGAGTACGCCGCCCATGGTATTGATCAGAATTGGCCACAGGCTTGGAATGGCAATGACCAGCAATTCCGTCCGCATCGAAAAGCCGAAGAGCAGCAGCGCGACCGGCACGAAGGCAACGCCTGGAAGCGGCCTCGCCAGCTCGATGCTTGCAAGAGTGTAGTTTCGAAGCGTCTTTGAATAGCCGAGCGCCGCGCCGAGCGTGATGCCGATCACGCACACGATCAGCCAACCGAGAAGCGTCGCCTGCAGGGTGTGGACCGTGTCTTTCAACAAGTCGCCGGAAAGTGTCACGGCCCAGAGCGCCAGCAGGATGGCGGATGGCGAAGGCAGATAATCGAATTGCACGCGGCCGGACTGCACCGTCCACTGCCAGGCCCCAAGCAGCAGCAAAATGGCGAGCGCCCCCGGCGCGTGTTCAGCGAAAGCTTCCTTGACCCTGTCAGTCATGACGCGCTTCTTTCACCGCCTCGTGAATGACATGGCGCAGGTTGAGGAACCGGGGGTCCGCGCGGGTAGTGATCTGGTCCCGTGGCCGCGGGAGCGGTACATCCATGGTCTGCCCTATCCGGCCCGGCGTTCCGGTCAGGATGGCGACTCTGTCGCTCAGGTAAACCGCTTCATCGATATCGTGCGTGATGAACACGAAGCTGGCGCCGATCTTGTCGCGCACCCTCAGAAGTTCGTCCTGCAGCATTGACTTCGTCATGGCGTCGAGCGCGCCAAAAGGTTCGTCCATCAGCATCACCGCAGGCTGCAGTGCAAGCGCGCGGGCGATCTGCACGCGCTGCTGCATGCCACCGGAGATTTGCCACGGATAATAACTGGCATATTTTTCCATGCCGACCAGTTGCAAGACCTCCATGACGCGCTGATTGCACTCGTCCTTCCCCATGCGGTCCTCAATGCCGAGCGCGACATTGGATGTCACCGTGCGCCATTGCAGCAAGGCCCGGGAGTAGTCTTGGAAAACCATGACCACATCATCGGGAGGCCCGTCGATCTTCTTGCCGCGCACCCGTACCGCGCCAGAGGTCGGACCGAGCAGACCGCCAAGGACGCGCAGCAGCGTGGTCTTCCCGGCGCCGGAAGTGCCGACGATGGAAAGGAATTCGCCCTCGCGCAGTTCGAAGCCAATGCCGGAAAGTACCTGCCTCGTGCCACCCTGGTGCGGGAAGTCGACTGACACGTCGTCACATTCAAAGACGAGCGCGCGCTCGTCCTGCAAGCTGGAAGCCGCCACGTTCATTTCGCGGTCACGACCATCCGGTTGGCATCAACGTTGCCGCTGAGTTGGCCAAGTTCGCGCAGCACCTTGACCCACACGTCGAGTTGGGCCGGCTTGATGGAAAAGTCATAGGCCGGCAGCGAGATGGCGTTCGCCACATTGGGAGGCAGGCGCGTGTACTTGGCCATGATGGCGCGAGCCTCGGCGTCGTTCTTCTCGATGAAAGTTTTGGCCTCGGTCAGGGACGCAACAAACTTGCCGATGGCGGCGGTGTTTGATCGGGCCCATGCGCCCTCAGCGATCCAGAACGGGAAAATTACCGGATCTCCGACTGAAAGCAGCGGATTTCCCAGAGATACGTTGCCTGCGGCAAGCAGTTGTCCGGCAAAGGGATTCATCAGTTGCACGGCATCGACCCGGCCCGCTTTGAGCTGGTCGCCCATGTTCGGGAATGCCACCTCGACCGCCCGAACCGAGTTCGGTTCGACGCCATTCGCCTTGAGCCAGTGGAGGAAGGCGACGTTGATCACGGCGCCGATGGTCGGCGTGGCGACGACCTTGCCTTTCAAGTCCTTGATGCTCTTTATATCGGAGTCTTTCTTGACGATCAGGAACACGTTCTGGTTCGACGCCGTCTCCACCGCTTCACCAGCAACGGCAACCACGTCCAAACCGCTTGCAGCCGCCTTCAGCAAGTCCGGCGCGGTGCTAGCGCCTATATCGAACTGCTTGCCGAGAGTGGGCGGCAGGGTCGACAGGTTCTGGATAGGACTGAGGGTGACATCAAGACCGTTTTTTTCGAAGATGCCTTTGTCTTTTGCGACCCAGGCCGGTAGCCAGGTAGCCACCGGCACAAAGGCGACCCGCAATGGCGTGGTCTGGGCTTGCGCCGTGCTTCCGACCAGCGCGAGGATGGCGGCCGCAACCAGTAACAGTTTGCCGAAAGCGCGCTTGCCAGGACGGACTGAATCAGTTCTTCCAATCGGATGCATCGTTTACGTCTCCTTAAAAAACTGTTTGATTAACAGAATTTGTTTTATAGGGCCAGTCTTGGCTAGCCTCAGTTTATTCGTTATTGCCATCCATATTACAGGGCTTATCGCGGTGAGGCAGGCATGAAGCACAGTGCAATGCAATTGCTGACTGAAAAAATGTCGGCCGCATGCTGTGTCTTTCTTTTACCGGTGTTTCCCTTCTCGGGGAACGGAAGCCAACGAAGTGCGCAACGCGCAACATACCCGATTGGCGCGGTTCAAAGCAAGCCTGATTCAAGCCCGCGCCACCCGCTAATCATGGGGCGCTGCGGCGGCAACAGTCCGTGAGTCGCTCAAGGTCTTTATCAATTCGTCGCGATAGTAGTTTGGCTCTGTGACCCGACGCACGCATATGCGCAAGTCTCGCTGCGCCCAGGGCTCAGCCAGTCGGAGGATCAGCAGATTTTTCGCGTCACCGGGCTGAATGGCCGAACGCGGCACGACCCCAATGCCGGCGCCGGTCGCAACCAGTCTGGCAATGGCTTGATAGCCAGATACCTGGACCCGTACATCAAGCCGCGCGCCCAGCGCCGCGGCATGGTTTATCAGATAGGTGTGGATCGCTGCCCCCTGCAACAAACTTATGAACGGGTAGCCGAGGCAGTCGGCGAAGCGCACGGCCTTTTTCTTGCGCAAGGGGTTGTCCGGGGCCACCAGAAGCACCAGTTCATCCCGGTGATACGGATGGAACGCAAGTTGCGGATGTTCCGTGTCGATCGCGACGACACCGATATCTGCACGACTTTCCACGACCGCTGCAATGATGTCGCTGCTGTTGCGTTCCTCCAGCGTGATTCTTACTGACGGATGGGACTTGAAGAAACGTCCAAGGTCGTCCGGCAGAAAAGAGCTGATCGCGTTGTTGTTGGCGAACAGGATGACTCGGCCTGTGACGCCCTGGCTGAATGGAAAAAGATCGGCATGCATCTGTTCGAGATGGGCTACGCATCGCCGTGCATGTTCGGCCAGGACGAAACCGGCCGGGGTTGGGGCTACGCCGCGAGGCCGCCGCTCCAGTAGCGCCGTGCCAAGAGACCGCTCCAGTTCGCGGATTCGCGAACTGACTGATGAAGCGGCCAGGTTGCAGCGTTTCGCTCCACGTGTAAGGTTGCCTTCGTCCACCACGGCGAGAAACACGCGGAGGTCCACCAGGTCATAGCGCATCAGGGGAGTGCTGCATTCTTTTAGGGGATATCCAGAGTAGCGTTCGGCAGATCCGAACGCTTGCTTCGTAATATACCCCTTTTCATTTCTGGCGGGACTTCATAAAGTTGTCGCGCATCGTACTCGGGGACCACTGCCATGAAGATCGCAAGAGTAGAAGTGTTTGCCTTGAAGGCGCCGCCGCCAAAACGGCCGCACTGGACCAGCCATTTTATTGTGCCGACCGCCAATGAAATCCTCGTGCGGCTTTACACCGATGAGGGAATCGAAGGCTTCGGCCTGGCCACCAGCTACACGCCAATCGACTTCGCGGTCAAGGCGTGGAAATCGGGTCTGGCCGAGCAGATCATCGGCGAAGACGCGCTCGCTCCGGAACGTCTCTATCAAAAACTTTTTGCCTTGACCACCAGCAAAGCCGCCAGCGAAAAAGGCTGGTCCCGCGAAGCGTTGATCCGCATTAGCGCGGCCGTCGATATCGCATGCTGGGACATCGTCGGGAAAGCCGCCAAGCTTCCGCTGTTTCGACTTTTCGGAGGCTATCGGGATGAGGTGCAAGCCTATGTGACCTGCGGCTACTACCGCGACGGCAAGGACAACGCCGAACTGCGAGATGAAGTGCAGATGCTGGTTGAACAGGGCCACACCGGCTTCAAGGCCAAGGCAGGCGGTTTGCCGCTCAAGGAAGACATTGAACGCATGGCAGTTATGCGCGAAGTGATCGGCCCAGATGCCGACTTCATGGTTGACCCCAACCGCGCCTGGGACCTCCCCACCGCTGTTGAAGCAGCGCGCCTGCTCGAGCCGCTCAATCCACGCTGGCTGGAAGAGCCGATCCGGTGGGAAGACGACCGGCGTGGGCTGAAGCTTCTGGCTCAGAAAACCCGCATTCCCCTGTCTGGCGGCGAAAGCGAAATGACGAGCTACGGCTGCCGCGCCATGCTGGAAGAACAGGCCATTCAGATTTTGCAGTTCGACTGCACGATGATGGGTGGCTTCACCGAGGGGCGCAAACTCACCGGGCTGTGCGAACTGAACCATGTGCAGGTAGCGCCGCACCATGACTGCTTCATCCATGCGCACATCGTTGCGTCAAGCCCGGCGGGTTGCATCGTCGAGGCCTTTACTGATCCGGAACGAGACCCGCTGCAGGCGGAACTGTTCGAGGATGCGCCGCCAATTCGCAACGGCCGCATGAAGCTCAAGGAGCAGCCAGGCCTGGGCCTCACGCTGTCAGAAGCGGCAATCCGGAAGTATGGCGAGAGGGTGATCTGATCGATAAAGAAGCGGCGGCTTTTGAGCATTGCACGGTGTGGCACCTTGCCGACAGCATGGGGCGCTTGCAAGCTGCTGGCCAGCGACGTGCTGCGCCAACGTAATGCAGGACATGACAGGACGTAGTGGTGTAACGTGGTGGCAGGACTCGGTCGCAGAACCCGGTCGCAGCAAGTGGTCGCAGCGATTCGTCAGTGCGGCCCTCATCTTATCCATAAGAATATTCGGAGACATGTCATGAAAAAGCTGCTTAGTACTTTGGCCATTGCGTCAGCGGCGCTTGCCACCGTGCCTGCATTGGCGCAGACCGCCGGAAGTTATCCCACCAAGCCGATCAAGATCGTCGTTCCGTTCGCGCCCGGCGGCACGACCGACGTGCTGGCACGACTGGTAGGCCAGCGTTTAACAGCCGCGTGGGGCCAGCCCGTATTCGTGGAAAACCGGCCCGGTGCCGGAGCGACACTCGGCGCCGACATGGTCGCCAAATCGCCGGCCGACGGATACACCCTTCTGATGGGCGCCGCGCATCACACCATTGCCCAAAACGTCTACAGCAAATTGCCGTACCACTTCGGACGCGACTTTGCGCCGGTCAGCGTGGTGGCGATGGTGCCGAACATGGTTGTGGTTAACGCCAACGTGCCCGCCAAGAATATTCAGGAACTGGTGGCACTGGCGAAGGCACAGCCTGGCAAGTTGAACTACGGTTCGGCCGGCACCGGTACGGCACACCACCTGATTGGCGAAATGTTCAATCTGCGGGCCGGCGTGGATATCGTGCATGTCCCGTACAAGGGTAGCGCTCCAGCCCTGACCGACCTGATGGGAGGCCAGGTGCAGGTCATGTTCGACACCGTCACTTCGGGTCTGCCCATGGTGAAAGCCGGCAAGACACGCGCCCTCGCGGTGACGACGGCAAAACGCTCGTCCGCTATGCCAAACGTCCCGACCCTTGCCGAAACGGTTCTGCCCGGCTTTGACGTTGGAACATGGTTCGGAATTTTGGCGCCCGTTGGCACCCCGCCTGCCATTGTAGAAAAGCTTTATACGGAAATCGCCAAGACGGTCAACGACCCCGTGATTCGCAAGCAATTGCTGGAAATAGGCGCCGAGCCGGTCGGGAATACGCCGGCTGAAATGGCGGAACAGATCAAGCTTGAGTTGAACACTTATGGGGCTCTGGCGAAGCAGATCAAGCTGAGCGTGGAATGACAATCGGTTAGGCTTGGGGGTTTGGTCCTGAGGCGGTCGGCTTCCCACAGCCGGACTGACCCAGTTACGCTGGCTTTGCACGCTGATTCGAAAGACTTGCCTGAAACCGCCGTCGCTTCACGATCCGCAGGCGGCGGCCGCAGTTGCAATGGGTACGGGCCCCCAGGCTCGACCACCTCTGGCCACCGCTCCGTCTATCCCCGAGTTCACCATATCGCCTGCTTGCGCTAGCGCGGCTTGCGCAGCAAATCGACCCGCATCGGCGCCGAGAATTTCACGCCGTCGGGCGTGGCATGTCGCTCGAAGGCCGCGCGAACTGCTTCATGAGTCGCAGCGGATAACCGGTGTTGGGTATGCGTGACATTCAGCACCTGTTCCTCGAATTGCGCAAAGCCAGAAAACCGGACCGGCGCATTAAAGAAGGTTTGTCCGACCAGCTCGAGAGTGCCGGACTCCACCGCGCGCCGGATCGCGGCAAAGGCGGCTTTGCGAATCGCTTCTTCGTCGTGAAACAAGCGCAGGATGTCGTTGTAAGGTCCGGCAAAAATCGGCTCGGAAAGGTAAGCCACGCCGCCCGCTTTCAATACACGTCGAATCTCCGCAAGCGCGGCATCCAGCTTCCCGAGCGGAACATGATGCAGCGACTTGAACATGAGCACGATGTCGAAGCTGTTATCCGGCGCGGGAATCGCCTCGGCCCCGCCGAGCTTGAATTGCACGTTCTTCAAGCCGGGTGCCTTCAGGTTTTTCGCATGCTGGATTTCGTCCACTTCCAGCGCCGTGATGGAAGCGACAGCGCCGCCCTCCGCCAAGGCTCGTGTCTTGTCCGCCTTGCCGCAACCGAGTTCCAGGACGTGCGCATCCTTGAGCGACAAAAGCTCGTCCAGTATCGCCGCCTCATTACTGTCACGGCTGATTGCGGGGTTGGCAAGCTCCATGCCGTCGGCAATTGTCTTAAGCGTGTTCACACCCATGTCTCACCCTTTTTTTGTCTTGTCGTGGCGCCGCGGCGTCGCGCGCCGCATGGCATGGTCGAATCTTAACGTGTCCGCACGGTGGAGGTGATGACGTTGCAGAAGAAGCGCCTCGCGAACCGTTTGGCGAAGCGCTAGCAATGTTAGTCTCGAACGCTTTTGTCGGCCTCGCTCAAGTCATGGTCTTAAGCTGATCCGCGACAGGCAATTTCCTTATCCGCTTGCCCGTTGCGCTAAAAATTGCATTGGCAACCGCCGGTGCAACCGCAGACGTTCCCGGTTCTCCGATTCCGCCAGGGCTGTCCCCACTCTTCAAAATGTGAACCTCAATGCGCGGTGCCTCGTTAATGCGCATCATGCGATAGTCACCGAAGTTATTCTGCTGTACGCGTCCCTTGTCGAGCGTAATCTCGTTCCAGAGCGCAGCTGTAATGCCGAAGTTTACGCCGCTCTCGATTTGCGCAACGACAGTGTCCGGGTTAATCACCTGACCGCAATCGACGGCGCAAACAACGCGGTGCACTCGCACATCCCCTTCACGCCCAACCGACACTTCCGCAACCTGCGCCATATAGCTGCCGAAGACAAACTGCGCCGACACGCCGCGGCCCATTCTGCGCTCGGCGATTTTCCGCATCGGTAATTGCCAACCTGCCTTCTCGGCCGCCATCGCCAACACTGCTTTCAGCCGAGGCGATTTTCCCAATAGCCCGCTGCGGTACTGCACCGGATCCGCCTTGGCGATTGCGGCCAATTCGTCGATGAAGCTTTCAACGACGAAGATGTTGTGCGTCGGCCCGACGCCACGCCAGAACGCAGTCGGGATGGGTGGTTCATGGCGCAGGTATGCGACATGCACGTTCGGGACATCGTAGGGGATGTCCTTTGCTCCCTCAACCGCATCCGAGTCGATGCCGTTCTTTACCGCCGAAGGCGCGAAGCGAGCCATGATGGAAGAGCCGGTGACCTTATGCGACCAGGCGATCGGCCTCCCCTGTTCATCGAGCGCGGCGGCTATCCTGTCGTAGTAGTACGGACGGTACATGTCATGCTGGATATCCTCTTCGCGCGTCCAGATGAACTTGATTGGACGGCCTTTCAACTGCTTCGCAAACTGGACCGCTTGCGCGACGTTGTCCGCTTCCAGACGGCGACCGAAGCCGCCGCCAATATAAAAATTATGGACCTCGACCTTTTCCAGCGGCAGGCCGCTCAGCTTCGCCGCAACGCCTTGAGCGGCGGTCGGGACTTGGGTCCCGACCCAAAGATCACAGCGGTCGCTCTGAAGGTTTACCGTGCAGTTCATCGGCTCCATCGTGGCATGGGCCAGGAACGGCACTTCGTAGGTCACGTCCAGCTTGCGGCTGGCGCTTCGGATCTTGCGCAGCGCGTCGCCGTCATTGCGCGCGACGGCGCCAGGCTTCTGTGACGAGACCGCCGCCATATCGGATACGATGGTCTTCGTTGTGACATTACTGTTCTTCCCCTCTTCCCAGACCGGCGACAAGGCTAACAACCCTTGCCGCGCGGCCCAGAAATGGTCGCCGACAACGGCCATGGCATTCTCAATCCGCAAGACCTGCCGAACACCCTTGACGGCCATTGCCTTGCTCGCATCGAACGATTTAAGTCGTCCGCCGACAACCGGGCTTGCCGCTACAGTCGCCACCAGCATGTCGGGAAGACGGACATCGATGCCGAACTGCGCTGAGCCATTCACCTTGGCCGCGGAGTCGAGCCTTTTGAGCGGCTTGCCAATCAACTTGAACTGCGTGGCCGGCTTCAACGGCACGTCGTCCGGCATTGGCATTTGTGAAGCGCTGTCCACGAGATCGCCATATCCAAGCGTGCGTCCGGAGGGCTGGTGATGCACGGAACCGTTCTCGGCAACGCAGGTTGAGGCATCGACGTTTCATTGTTTTGCGGCGGCTGAAACCAGCAAGACGCGCGCTTTGGCACCTGCTTTACGCAAGGGCAACCAGGAACCGCGAACCGAAGTTGAGCCACCGGTTACCTGGCCACCCAGGAGCGGGTCCGCATAGAGATTATTGTTTGCCGGGGCCTGCACCAGCTTGACCTTCGAGGGGTCGACTTCCAGTTCCTCGGCAATCAACATGGGCATAGATGTGAAGGTGCCTTGACCCATCTCCACCTTGTGGACGATGAGGGTAACGACGCCGGCCCGGTCAATCCGGATGAATGCATTATGGTCAAGGCCCGGTTCGCGATTCGATGTGATGGTCGACGATTGCCCGACCGACGCTTCCGGCGGCCTTTCGTTGCGGCTGCGCTGCTCGGCGCGCGAGGGAAGATGCACGCCAATCACGAGACCGGCTCCCAGCGCTACGCCGGCCCGCAGGAATTCCCGCCGTGAAGCCTGCTCCGGGTCATAGGGAGCAGCGTTGCCTGACTGCAGATCGGCACTCATGACGCCTCCTTGCTGTTTGCCACAAGCGTTATGGCGGCCCGGATACGTGCATAGGTGCCGCAGCGGCAAATGTTTCCCGACATTGCAGCATCGATCTGCTGGTCGCTCGGCTGCGGCGTTTCCTTGAGCAAGGCGGTCGCGGACATGATCTGCCCGGATTGACAGTAGCCACACTGCACTACATCGATATGCCGCCAAGCCTGCTGGACTCTGCGCCCTACTGGGTCGTGTTCGACGGCTTCGATCGTAGTGACGGATTTGCCGCTGACCGAGGAAACGGGTGTTACGCAAGAACGGACCGCCTTGCCGTCCACATGCACGGTGCAGGCGCCGCACATCGAAATGCCGCAGCCAAACTTGGTGCCGGTCAGCCCAATGACATCGCGCAATACCCAGAGCAAGGGCATGTCATCCGGGACATCGGCCTCGATCTGTTTTCCGTTAACATTCAGAGTCTGCATAGGCGCTCCTGCTTGAGTGGTTCACGTGCTTCATTCCTCACGGAATTCCCTTGGCCCGCCCTACTCCGACGCAACGCCGGACCATGCTGTCCAAGCTCGCGCGGCTGTAAGTTTTTTATATTTTGTCCTTGTCGGCTTCTGATGGTTTCATCGTGGCGAGAACGTCTCGCATATTGCTTTTGAATCGTGGGCGTGAGGCCAGTTCACTCGAAGCGCATTACATTGGCAGTCATGAAGCTAGCCGCTTGATACGATCGCCGTTCCCGACCATCAGTGACCCCAAAACCAGAAGAATCGCGCCGCCAATCAGTGTCGCTGCAATCGATATGTGGTCCAGCAGCAATCCGCCGAATGCGCCTCCCAGCATGATCGAGAGTTGAATCGCTGCCACCATCAGCCCGCCACCGCTCTCTGGCTCGTCGCTTATCTCTCGGCTAAGCCAGGTTGACCAGGCGACCGGAATCGCAGAGTTAAGGCCGCCCCACACGATCATTGCGAGCCCAACGCCCCATAGCAGGTGGCTAACGCCCAGCATCGCCAGCGTCACTGCGGCCAGCCCCAACGGCAGCCACCTGAGCATGGGAAAAGATGGCGCCGAAGCAGCGTACTGGCAATCGCGGTGCCGGCGAATCCGGCAACACCCAACCCCAACAACAGGAGCGATAACTGCGGAACGGTCACGCCCGTCATGGTTTCAAGAAACGGCCTGAGGTAAGTGAACGTCGCGAATGCGCCCGCAAAAGTGAGCATGACGCCGAGCATGGCAAAGGCCACATTGCGCCGTTTCAGCAGGCCGAATATTCTTCCGGCGCGTTTGGCCGCCCCTGGGGGCATGGTCGGCAGGCTGGCCCATTGCCAGGCCAGATTAACGGCCACAATCGGTGCCAGCGCCCAGAAGGTGCCACGCCAGCCGATGATGGCGCCGAGGTAGCTACCGATCGGCGCGGCAAGCGCGGTCGCCACCGCATTGCCCATGTACATTACCGCGAGGGCCTTCGGGACAGACTCTCTCGGAACCATACGCATGATGGTTGCCGTGGCGAGAGCCCAGAAGCCGCCGACGGTGATCCCCAATAATGCGCGGGACGCCATCAGCACGCCAAAGTTTGGCGCCGAGGCTATGAGGAGCAGTGAAGCCAGCATCACGCCCGTCAGCGCCATCAAGACATTCCGGCGGTCAAAGCGGCTTGCGACGCCTGGGATAAGCAAGCTCGCCAACACGGCGAACAGACCAGAAATGGAGATCGCCTGTCCTGCCATGCCCGGAGTTGCCCCAAGGTCGGTCGCAATCGGCGTCAACAAGCTCACAGGCATGAATTCGGAGGCGATCAGCATCGCCACGCACATGGACATCGATCCCACGGCGCTCCACGTCTGCCGCGGTGAAGTGGTGCGAGGCATTGTCGTACTTGTCATGGATTTCTCTTGTGTAGTTGACTCTCTGCCTTCGTTCGTGACGGCGACCTGCGATAGACAAAAAGTTTTGAGCTTTACTTCGTACCTGAATCCGCTTGTGTCATTTGCGGTACTGCTCTTCGCTGACCTTCTCCATCCAATCGACGTTTTTGCCGTTCAGTGTTCCGGTCAAGGCGATGTGGGACATCGCCGTGGTTGGCGTGGCGCCGTGCCAGTGCTTTACTCCTGGCGGACACCACACAACATCGCCGGAACGGATCTCGACTACCGGTCCACCCCATTGCTGCGTCCACCCGACCCCGTTCGTAACGATCAGGTACTGACCCGCGGGATGGGTATGCCAGGCGGATCGCGCGCCTTCTGTAAAGTGCACTGCTCCGCCGGAAAACGATGCAGGGGCGCCAGCAGGGAACAACGGGTCGACGCGTACAGTGCCGGTGAAGGTGTCGGTGTTGCCCTGAATCGATGGCTGGCTGCCAGAGCGGATGACGACCTGCGAGTGGCCCGCATGCTGCAGCCCCAGTGCGCCCGCATTCGGCGATGCAGGCTCGTCGGCCCGACATATCGCCGAAGCGAGCAACGCCGGCAGCCAGGCTATATAAGCCAGTTTCATGATTCCTCCGTGAAGATTGCTTGGTGTGGTCTGTATGGGTAATAACTTCTTCATGCCAATAGCGCGATGCTGAACTCCCGACAGCGCGTTCAATATAGCCAACCCGCCGTCATGAGAGAAGAGCTAGTATTTGAATACCGACATGAACAGGATTCATCAATGGCACGCATCGACCTGAACAACCTCGCTACCTTTATTCTGGTCGCGCGTGAGCGCAGCTTCACTCGCGCGGCTGCGCAACTTGGCGTGTCACAGTCGGCGCTCAGCCATACCATTCGCGGTCTCGAGGAAAAACTTGGGATCAGGCTTCTGACGAGGACAACGCGCGGCGTGTCGGCCACTGAGGCGGGAGTGCGCCTGCTAGCGGATATCAGCCCGTATTACGAAGGCATTGAAGCTGCATTGGCAGGCTTGCAAAATCTAAAGGAAAAACCGGCCGGTACGTTCCGGATCAGCGCCCATGACCATGCCGCCAGCACGGTCCTGTGGCCCCGGCTTTCGAAGCTGCTGCCAGCGAACCCTGAGCTGAGAATCGAGATCACCATCAGCTACGGCCTGATCGACATCGTTGCCGAGCGCTACGATGCTGGCGTGCGCCTGGGAGACCAGGTTGCGAAGGACATGATCGCCGTGCGGATCGCGCCGGATCTTCGTATGGCGGTGGTCGGCGCTCCGTCCTATTTCACATCGCGGCCCAAACCCCGTACACCGCAGGACCTCACCACCCACAACTGCGCAAACTTGCGCCTGCCAACCCATGGAGGACTATTTGCGTGGGAGTTCGTGAAAGGGGACAAGGCGCTGCAGGTGCATGTGCAAGGCCAGGCCATCTTCAACACAACGCCGCAGATGCTGGAATATGCACTGGAGGGATATGGGCTTGCCTATGTTCCAGAGGACCTTGTGCAGCATCACGTCAGCGAAGGGCGCCTGGTGCAGGTACTAAAGGAGTGGTGCCCGACCTTTCCCGGTTACCACCTGTACTATCCGAGCCGGCGCCAATCTTCACCGGCCTTTTCCTTAGTGGTCGACACGCTCCGGTACAGACCTGAAAAAAAATAGGAATCGCCGGCTTTTCGGGGCGACAGGTCCGCTGGCATCGGTAAGTGCGACGCGAACCCAATCTCCACAACTGGCGGTACTGCCTTATGGCCCGTCGTCTCAGGGTCCTGCGCCCCCGCTAACGGCTTCCAAGCATGTGACTGTTGACCACCCTGCCGTACATCGAATTTGGCGTGTCGTGGTACTTCTTGCGGGTCGCCGCGACCGAGCCAGTAAAGCGCGGGTCTTGCGGGCGTTCGTGACTATTCATGAACATCGCCACGTCCCATGCTTGTTGATCCGTGAGCGTGCCGCCGGGTCCCGGCGGCATGTTGGCCTTGATGAAGCCGGCGGCGTTCTGTATCTCGTGCATGCCTGCGCCCCAATTGAAAGACCTCGGTCCCCACAATGGCGGGAATACCGTCTTGCCGGCACGGGTTTGTCCGCCGCCATCGGCGCCATGGCACTGCACACACTGCTGCGCGTAGACCTTGCCACCGCGAACATAGTCGGGCGCCTTTGCCGGTGTCTTCACTTTCGTAAATCCGCGGCCCGAAAGATTTTCTCCGACCGGTGCGCCCTGTGCCAGCCAAAATGCATACGTTTCCAGCGATACCAATACCGGGTCGCCAAGAGGCGGCGCCTTGCCATTCATGCTGAAGCGAAAGCAATCCTGAAGCCGCTCGGCGAACGTGCTCACATGTCCGTCCTTGCCGAGGACTGCGGGATAGGACACATATGCCGCCCAGAGCGGGCCAGCGTCGGCCTTGCGCCCGGCGTCGAGATGGCAGTTCGCGCATGAAAGTGCACTGCCAACGTATTTGCGAGCGTTTTCCCTGGTGTTGGTGAAGATCTGCTCCCCGCTCTTGACCACCCTTCCGAATGCATCGTCCGGCATGCTTTCGACCGTTGGCGGTTGGAATACGGGCAACTTGTCTTTGGCCTTGGCCGAGCGATCCTTTTTCAGGTCTTGCGACGCGGCGTTTGACCAAGGTGTACCGGCCGCGCTCGCGGCAAACAGGATGCCGCTAAAGAAGATGCGCGGCCATGGCGTCATTTATTTTCTCCGGTCGATGCGTTGCCCTCCTCGAACTGCACGCCGTCGAGTTGCCAATTGGACTCGCTTGACTAACGGACGGTTCCTTGAGGGGCGCGGCGCAGCTGGCTCATGCGACGAGGTCGTGATCCAAAGGTCTGCGCAGTCGATGGCGGGAACAGCGAATGCCGTATCTGCGTTTAACCCGTGGACCGCGCCTCTTTAGAGTCGTGACGGCCAGGCGCGTGCAGGCGCTTTCGCATCCTGCGCAAAGCCAGCCACACGCCGGCGGCAACGAAGGGAACCAGCACGCCGGTGCTGATTTCGGGATTGACGATCAGGCCCATCTCCTTGGCCGCCTTCGCTGCATAACTCAGCAGGCCAATGACGTAATAGGAAATGGCAACCACGGACAAGCCTTCCACCGCCTGCTGCAGGCGCAGTTGCTGGGCGGCCCGCAGATTCATCGACTCCAGTATCTGACGGTTCTGGCGCTCCTGCACAATACCGACCCGCGTGCGCAGCAGGTCGTTGGTATTGGCGATACGCTGAGCAAGCGCCTCCTGGCGGTTTGCCATGGCGTCGCAGGTATTCATGGCAGGGGTCAATCGACGGTCCATGAATTCTTCGACGGTTGGAACGCCTTCGATACGCCGCTCGCGCAACTCTTCAATGCGCGCATGCACGAGCCTGAAGTACGCTCTGGAGGCTGAGAAGCGATAGCTGTTGTCCAGCGAAAGCCGTTCGATCCTGGCTGCCAGTCGGATGATCTTGTCGAGCAGGTCCTGCTCTTCTTCCACGCCACTCGCCCCGCGTTTAGCGCGCGGTGCTTCGCCCGATTCCACCATGGCGGAGGTCAGAGTTGCGAGTTCGGACTCAATGGCATTGAGAGCGGGCGCTGCGTTTTGCGCATGCGGCAGGCCGAGCAAGGCCATCATCCGATAGGTCTCTATTTCCAGCACGCGTTGCACCAGGCGCCCGGCCTGCTGCTCGCGCAAGCCGACGTCGCGAATGATGAAGCGGCTGAAGCCATCGGACTGGATCAGGAAGTCGGTCCACAGTTCGCCGCCCTCCAGTACCTCGCTACCAGCGATGGTGCTGCCTTCGAAGACGTGCTTGAGCCCTTGGGAAAACTGGTCCGCCGGGCCTGCCGTCTTGCTCAGCACCACGTGCGCAGCGACCATCAATTTCCCTTCCAGGCTCGCCAGCCACTGCTGCGGAACTTGAAACAGCGGCGCGGCAGCAAACGCTTCGGCTTCGGTAGCCTGTGCATCGCCGCGCCTGGCAAAGGTGTAGGTGGCGAACTCGGTGTGGCACTCCCACTTCAGCCGGAAGCTGCCAAAGTCATGGACGAAGTATTTGGCGGTGGCAGCCGGTGGCGCGACGCCGAAATGGGCGCACAGCGAGGACAGCAGCAGGTTCTGCGCGGCGGTGTCCAATGCCCCGTTGTCGACTTCGTTGCGGCCATAAACCGCAAGGTGCGACACAACCTCCGGTGCTTCCAGCTTGAGGAAGGGGCGCGAATGGATTTCCGCGGCGAGCGGAATGCGGAGCGGGTGGCTTAGGTTCGAGATGATGGCGGTCATTGGGACGCTCAGGTCGACAACGCGATACCGGGATTGCCCTGCATTCCCTTGACCAGTGGCGTATTCAGCTTGCGCGGTGAAACCACCTTTTTCGTGCGCAGCCATTCCGCCACTACATCCCATACCGGCTCGCCCTTTACACCCTCGGCCACCGGCGCCCATCCTGCCACCTTGTAGGTCTTGTCCGCAGATAGCGGCTTTCCGTTGAGGCGCATGTCCTGAATCCGGCTGCCCATTTTTGCATTGGGCTCGATCGTATAGCTCATGCCCCCAACCCTGACCATGTCGCCGCCCTGCTGATAGTAAGGGTCAGGATTGAAAAGATTGTCGGCCACGTCTTCCATCACGGTCTTGATCGTCGCGCCAGTCATTTCCGTGAGCGTGCTGGTCGAGTACGTAGTCGCGGTCTGATCCATCAAGTCTTCCATCCGGATTGGGCTGTTGGGCAGCAGCGTCGTGCCCCAGCGGAAGCCTGGCGAGAACGCGATGTCCGCGCCCTTTACGTCCATCAGCGCGTCAACGATAAGCTGGTCGAAGGTGCCGTTGAAATTGCCCCGACGGTAGAGCGTCCCCTCGGTCATGGCCAACTGCTCGTTCAATTTTGCGGCATAGGGCGCGCGGACTTTTTGTATGTGCGCGTCCATCTCCCGATCTGCGGGAAGGAAGTTTGCGAATACGGGAAGCAGGCGGTAATGGAAATCACGCACCCTGCCCTCGCGGACCTCAAAGTCCAGCACGCCGAGGAACTTGCCATGGCTGCCCGCATTGGTCACAAGCGTTTTTCCGCCGCCATTGCTAACGGTAATGGGAGCCGGCACGCCATCATGCGTGTGGCCGCCAAGGATTGCGTCAATGCCGCGCACGCGTGACGCCATCTTGATATCGACGTCCATGCCGTTATGCGAAAGCAGCACCACCACTTTGGCACCGTGCGCACGCGCGGCATCGACGGTTTTTTGCATGTTCTGTTCCTGGATACCAAAGGTCCAGTCAGGCACCAGGTAGCGTGGATTAGCGATTGGCGTATACGGGAACGCTTGCCCGATGACAGCGACCGGCACACCATTCATTTCCTTCATGACGAAAGGCGCGAACACCGGGTCGCCAAAGTC
Organism: Herminiimonas sp.; assembly: GCA_028292265.1. Lineage (GTDB taxonomy): Bacteria > Pseudomonadota > Gammaproteobacteria > Burkholderiales > Burkholderiaceae_D > JAQGMR01. Next base: position 86,659 of record JAQGMR010000069.1, on the reverse strand, counting down.
GGTGGTATTGATGTTTTGCGCGATGAAATCGATCTTGCCCTTGAAATCCTTGTCGACGATTTCCTTCACGCGCTTGTCACCGAGCGTCATTTCCCAATGGCCTGTCATTACCTCCACGCCCATCAATAGACCAGCGTCGACCATGTCCTGTCCATTGGTCCAGAGTGCAGTGGCGGATCCCTGCCAGGTGTCGCCGCCATCCAGCAGCACGGCGCCCGGCCGGCTCGCCTTCATGCGGTTGATGAGCGTCTTCAAATGCGCGAAGCCGCCGACCTTGCCATAGGCTCGCGCGGCCTGCTCAAAATTCAGGTAGGTGAATGCGTAAGCTTCCGGCGTATTGGGTGCGATGCCGCTTTGCTTCAACAGATTTTCGCCGACCAGGTGTGGCACGCGCCCGACCGCCTCGCCCACGCCAAGGTTTACATTGGGCTCGCGAAAATAGGTTGGGAGCAGTTGCGCGTGACAGTCTGTGAAATGCAGAAAGTGGACGTTACCGAAGCGCGGCAGGTCGTAGAGTTTGTCGGCGGCGGATGCCGCAAACGCTTCCTTTCCATCGAGCATCATGCCGCCTGCGCTTGCGATTGAAAGCATTTGCAGAAATTCCCGGCGATTCATTCCCATAATCTCTCCTGTAGCCTCGTCCGTAGCCAATGCGGTACGATGATTCGTTGTGCATATAAGCATACTTTCGCCCGCGGGTAAAAGCGGGACATTAACCACCACCACGGAGATCCCATGGGCGCCAATTTCAAGAGCAAGTTTTTAATACTGATTTTACTTGCCAGCTTTGGCATGCAAGTCCACGCTGCAGATGCCGCCGTGGCGCCAACAACGCAGGCGTCCGCACGTCACAAGGTCGTGGTCCAGGTGAGCGAAAGCGATCCTAAAAAATGGGAACTCGCGCTTAATAACGTCCGCAATCTTCAAGTCGACCTGGGACAGGCCAATACCGATATTGAGATTGTCGCTTACGGTCCCGGAATTGGCATGCTGAAGTCCGATTCCGTTGTGGCGCAACGCATCCACGACGCCCTGGGTGAGCACACCGCTATCGTCGCCTGCGAAAATACCATGCGGGCACAGCGCCTCACCAAGGCGGACATGTTGCCGTCGATTGGCTATGTTCCCTCGGGCGTGGTCGAGATCATGCGACGTCAGGAAAGCGGCTACACCTACCTCAGACCCTGAGTTGTTGTTGGCGAGGCAGCACAGCGGCCACGACATGGGAACCAGAACTGGCCCCTGTGATGCTCGACGCGGCGCGGTTCGAGGCGGCGTGTGCGGATCACTCAAGGCATTCCGGCGTGGAACAGGCAGGCGGGAACTACGAATCCGGGAAAGCATCGGAACGATATAAGCTCTTCCCCCGGTGAACCCTGGATATTTGAAGGACAATCGCCATGGCCAAATTTCGCAATCCCGTTGTTGCCGCGCTGATGTGGGGCTGGTTAGCGGTGGCGACTGCGCAACCGGCGTCGCCCGATGCCGGACCGTCCGCGCCCAAGCCCTCGATCGATCCCGGAGCGGTGGTCACGCCACCTAATACCGACTCCCGCACGATAAGGAAGCCGCCCGGCAATATTGACCCGGGGATGGTGGAGACGCCACCCACGGCAAAGGAGTCGGCCGACAGCAAGACCGGCCCAAAGAAAAAACCGAAGGACCCGGATTGCGCGGGGTCAGTGGCCTCCTGCAACAAGGCGCCATTGCGGTAGGCTGGGCAAGTCCGCATCGCCGTTCCGTACCGCCGGCCATGCCGTACCGCAGACGGCTAATCGGGAATGGCTGGCCCCAGTCCAATCGGCGCCGGAGCGATATTCACGATCAGTGAAAAAAGCTTCTCGAAGCCCGCCTTGTAGTCGGTTCCAGTCAGGGGATCTTTCTCCAGCGCGAATTCATGATCGAGTAATTCCCAATCTTCTGCCTCAAGATACTGGTTGGCCGCCGGCAGGATCACTTCCTCTTCAAGCCGCATGTGATCGAAATAGAATTTTGCGTACCGTTCCACCAGGTCGAGGAACGGCTTTGCCGCCGCCTCACCTTCGAATTCATACCGCGTCAGGGCGTGCTCCAGTTCATGCACCAGAGCCTCGCCACTGGCGTGCTGCGCTTCCAGTTCATCGATTGCAGCGTTGACTTCACCGGTGCGGGAACGCAGGCGCGCAAACAGAAAAAGGTCTTCCTTCGGGTGATGCACCTTTTCTGGATAGTCGCTGATGTAAAGCAGCATGGCGCGGAACACCTTAGGGTCGGACGCATTGCCGCCCTTGCCGATGGCCCGGGCAAAGTACTGCATGCCATGAATGACTGCCGAGAGGCGATCGTGGTCTTCCTGGATGACGCGTATCGCAACATGGTTTGGAGGCAGGCGCATGATCCTCTTCCGGAAGTGAGCGCAGCGTTGAGAAGCCGGCGACGCCAATAGCGTCGTTCCGAAAACAATGTAGCAGACCCTTTGTTTCCTGTCTGTGCGGCGAATGCCAGTACGGCCAAATTGTCGTTCAGTCTGCCAGCCGCCTACCCGGCCAGAAATCACATGATGTGCAAACCGCCGTCCACCATCAGCGTGGTACCGGTGATGAAGGACGCCTCGCCGCAGCTTAGCCACAGCACCGGCAAGGCCACTTCCCGTGGCGACGCCCAGCGTCCCAGCAATGACGTCGTCTGCCGCTCGGTTTTCAGTTGATCGACGCTTTTGCCATTGGCGGTGGCCTTCTTGACATGGAAGTCGGTCAGGGTCGAGCCCGGGCATACCGCATTCACCCGCACGCCGTGCGCCGCTTCCTCAAACGCGAGCGTGCGCGTCATGGCAAGCTGTGCCGCCTTGGTGGCGTCGTACAGGCCCATGCCCTTGCGGCCCGTTAGCGCGTAGCAGGAAGACACCGTTACGATGCTGCCATGGCCCGCGTTGCGCAGGTGCGGCAAGGCGGCGCGGCAGTAGTTGGCAACCCCCATCATGTTCACACCGACCATGGCGTGCCATTCGGCCGGCGTGGCGAGGGCAAGCGCGCTGTTGTTGCGCATGGCTGCGTTGTTGACGAGCGCGTCTAGCGCCCCGAATGTGTCGACGCAATGCTTAACCGCTGCCATCGCCAGCCCATCATCCGCGACATTTGCAACGAAGTGGGTGATGCGCGCGGAAGGCAAGGCAGTCCTTATTCCCATGACGGTTCTTTCAAGCGCCGCCCCGTCCGCATCCACCACGGTGACCGCCGCACCCTCTTCACAAAACAACTGCGCGCATGCCGCGCCGATGCCCGCGCCGCCGCCAGTAATGAGCGCGGTCCTGCCTTCAAGTCGTTTCATGCCGTTGTCCTGGTTTGCCTTAAGGGTGACTTCCTGGTTGACCTTGATGCCGTTGTCCTGGTTGACCTTGATGCTGACGTCCTCGTTTACCTTGCCATCGGTTTCCCTGTCTGATGTTCACGCGGACGTCATCGCTGAGCTTGCTACCGGTTTCCCTGGCTTGCCTCGATGCGGACGTCCTCGCTGGCCTTGCCACCGGTTTCCCCGGTTTGCCTTGACGCGGATGTCCTCGCTGGCCTTAGTGCCAATGGCTTAATTGACCTTGGTCCCTGTATCGCGAATCACCTTTCCCCAGCGTGGTATCTCGGCCTTGATCCAGCTGGCGAACTGCTCCGGCGTGCCGCCGACCACTTCAAACTCCATGTCGTGCAACTTGTCTCGCACCTCGGGCAGGTTCAATATCTTCACGATCTCGCGGTGATAGCGCTCGATGATGTTCTTCGGCGTTCCGGCTGGCGCAAGAAAACCGATCCACGACGTGGCGATGAAGTCGGGATAGCCGGACTCAATCATCGTCGGCACGTTCGGTGTGCTGGCGAAGCGCTTCGCGCCGGTCGAGGCGATCAGCTTCAGGCGCCCTTCCTTTGCGAACCCCTGTACATTCCCGGGCACCATAAAAGCCGCCTGCACCTGGTTGCCGATGAGGTCGGTGATGGCAGGCGCGGCGCCTTTGTAGGGCACGTGCGTAATGTCGATATGGGCGGCAGACTTGAACATCTCCATGGTCAGGTGCGAGGCACTGCCGACCGCGACCGAGCCGTAGGCCAGCTTGCCGGGGCTGGCCTTTGCCATCGCAACCAGCTCGGCCACGTTCTTGACCGGCAGGCTGGCCGTGACGGCCAGGTATTGCGGTGTCGTCACCGCAAGGGTGATGGGCGCCAGGTCCTTGACCGGGTCAAACGGCATCTTTTCAAAAAGGGTGGGATTGATTGCGAGCGGCCCGTTGTAGCCGACCAGTAGCGTCTGCCCGTCTGGCGCGGATTTTGCCACCGAATCGGCGCCGATATTGCCGCCAGCACCGGGCTTGTTCTCGACGTAGACCGGCTGGCCCAACGCTTCGGCCAGCTTTGGTGCGACCAGCCGCGCCAGCGCATCGTTGGTGCTGCCGGTGATGGGCACCACGATACGAACGGGTTTAGTCGGCGCCCATTCCTGGGCGTTCGCAGTCCCCGTGACGTTGCCGAGTCCAACGGCGCAAAGCGCCACCAACAGTTTATACGCCAGCTTCATCCTGTCTCCTTGGGTTATGTACTGACGCTATCCTGCGTCCTGGTGTGTCGCTTGCCCGCATGCGGCAGATGAAGCGGCCTCGCGTTGACGGCATCCTGCTGCCGGCGAAGCGTTGGTGCGTTGGTGCGTTGGTGCGTTGATGCCTTGGTGCCTATGTGTCTTTGTGCCTCTTGTGTCTATCCGGACCTAAATCGAATATACCTTCTGGCCCAGGCCGTCAGCCAGATGCTCTTCGGCCCAGGTTATCGGGTCCGCCGTGCGTTCCAGCAGCACACCGGCCGCGCGCACACGCTGCGCTGAAGCATCCAGCGCCGGCGGCTCATTGCCCTGCATGAGTCCCAGCGCCGATTCATGCAACATGCGGCGCGCCATGACAATTGCCTTGTCGGTCGGCAGCAACCGTTCGGCTTCGTGATTCTGGATCGGGCCCATGCTTTCCTGCAGCGACGCGTCCTGCATCGCAAAGCCGAAGATGCCGCTGTAGGAGCGCTTTTCCTTCTGCGCGACACGGTCGATCAGGTAATCGTTTTCCTTGTTTGCCACCGGGCGGAACGTGCCGGGAATGCACTCGGCGTGGATGCCCTTGCCCCTTTCCATGTCGCCCCGCTCTTCCTCGCTCAATGGCTTGTCGGGATGGAAGTTGATGCTCCATGCCCAGCAGTTGTGATCGTCGATAGGCACCCATACATGGCCCGCGAGGGAATGCTCGCCGAACGGCGCAATCAGCGTGAACCAGGGGAACAGCCACTGCGTCACGCGCCAGTAGTAGGAATCCGGCTCGCCATTCCGGCGCCCGAAAAGTGAAAGGCCAAAGGGCGTCTTTTCGATGTTGAAAATAACGTTGCCATCGGCCTTGATGTAATCGAGCGCCTTGGTGCCGCGATGCATTGGATCGGTGTCGACTTCATAGCGATGAACATACGACACATGCGCGGTGTCGATGCCGCCCTCCATCGCCTGCAGATAATTGTTTTCCTGAAGGCGGCGCGACACGAAGACATGGGAAGCAGGCAGCGTGCACCACTCAAGCTCCGGCGGCGCCGGCATCTTGTCGGGCGGGCCCATGTAAGCCCAGACGATGCCACCGCGCTCAATGCAGGGATAGGATTTGATGTTCATGCGCTCGCAAACTTGCGGTGCTGACGGCACCTCAACGCACTTGCCGTTGCGGTCGAATTTCAGACCGTGGTAAGAGCAGCGAATGCCGTTCTCTTCATTGCGACCAAAGTACAGGGACACGCCGCGATGGGCGCAAAACTCATCAATGATTCCCGGCTGGCCTTCCGTGTTACGGAATGCCAGCAACTTCTCGCCAAGGATCTGGATTCGTACTTGGGGGCCATCCGGCTCGGCGATCTCGCTCGACTGAAGGATCGGCACCCAATAGCGCCGCATCAGGTTTCCCATCGCCGTGCCCGGGCCGGTACGCACCAGCGTTTCCGACATGTCCTTGTTCATGCTCGCTTGCTCCTGTTTGGGGCGATGCGTCAAGCCAAATGCGTTGCGCCCGCTTGTCCGTCTGGTAAGATACAAGTCCATTATACGGACAGCGCGCGTTGTGTCAAACCGCACCTGCGGACCGCACGGCGCTGCGCTTCGTCACCAGGAACAGGGCATGGCCACAGAAGAAAAAGGAAGCGACAGCGTACGCGCAGTCGACCGGGCGCTCGACATATTGATGGCATTTACCGCTGCGGATTTTGAGCTGTCCGCCGCCGAACTTCTGAAGCGGGTGGAGCTCAGCCGGCCTACGCTCTATCGCCTGCTCAATACTCTGCAGCAAAGCGGTTTCCTGGTTGCCGTGGGTGACCCGCAAAAGTTTCGGCTGGGCCCGGCGGTGGCGCATCTTGCGCATGTCTGGACGGCCAGCGTCGACATCGCAGAAGTCGCCCGGCCGGTCCTGCGCAGCATCTGGGAGCAAACCGGCGAGACGGTCGCGCTATTCGTGCCGCAAGGCGCCCACCGCATGTGCATTGCGGAGCTGCCGAGCACGCAACCGCTGAGCTTCAAACGCGGCGTCGGCTATCGCGAACGCATCGTCCTGGGCGCCAGCGGTCGCGCCATTCTCGCCTTTTCAGAAACGCGTCCCGCCGACCTTAAGGCATGGGCCAAGGGAACTGGAGTTGACCTGGACAACTACGCGGCGCAACTCGCATTAACCCGCAAGCGCGGTTATGCAGTGAGCAAGGAAGAACTGATTCCCGGCGCGGTGGCGGTGGCGGCGCCGTTCTTTCATGGGTCCGGAGAGGTGGCGGGATCGATCGGCGTTTTTGGTCCCAGCGTGCGGCTTGCGGAGAAGCAGATTGAAGCGCTGGGCAGGCTGCTGGTGAAAGAGGCGAAGGTGGTATCGAAGGCGCTGGGACAGCGGTAGTGGCTGGTCGAATCGTCGCGTTGGTTTCTTTGTTGTCGGTTCGAGTTCTGGACTTCGCTTATCGGCCTAACGTGTGGATGCGCAGGGGCCGTGTGGCATTGCGGTCGCCGAACTCATGAATTGTTTAGCGGTTCACCAGGCCAGCGCGTCGAGTCCCTTGTGGTCCACGAGATTAAGCAATTTAAGCGACGGGCCGTTCGGGTGCTTCTGCCCCTGCTCCCATTTCTGGACCGTTGAGGAGCTGGTGGTGAGATAGGCGGCGAACACCGCCTGACTAGCTTTGGAACGCAGCCGTAACCGCTTGATCTGCGCTGCGCTGTATTCCTGCACGGGCGGCAGACAAAGCGCATCGAACTCCCGCATTGTCACGGCATCCATAGTGCCGGCTTTATGCAATCCTTTGGCCGTGCCGTGCAGCACGTCCAGCAACTTGTCATTCTTTTTCATGTGTCACCTCAGTGATCTCCTTGCCGTTCACCGCCATGGCAAGCACGGTTCGCCGACGCCCAATCGAGGCGGCCGAGTGAGTCAAACACCCAACCGGAATAGCTGCATACGTCCGTGGTGGTCGTCGCCTCAACAGGTACAGATCTCCGTCTCATATCGTCCACAAGGGCTTACCGGTTGCGTGAAAATGCTCACCTTCTCTCATTTCAGGTTTTTAACCAATCACTTCAGTTCAATGTCGCAAATCGGTGACGCAGAAGTGCAGACACGGCTTACCTTTGCCGATCATCGAAGCAGATAAATAAGCAATCCTCAACTTCGTCTAACACTTGTTTGGACGTACTCGCGCGTCATCAACAATGCGGGTTGGCTTCGTCATGCTCATCAGCCGGGCGGGGAGCTCATACCGCCTTGTCATGCCTTGTATCGATCTCCACTGTGTCCGCACAGCCCATAGCCATCTGCCATCTGCATCTGACGCGCTGCCAATCATTGCCACGACCATGCTTACTATTTGAATAAAGGATATTCATGATGAAGCGACTTTCCAGGCCTTCTGCTCCTAGATGTTTTTTGGGTGCGCCGTTACTGGCGTTATCGTTGTTGGCGGGTTGCGCAACTGGCGTCTCTTTCACGCCTGCGACCATCGCCCCGACCGCCGCGTCGGAGTCTCGGTCAGTTGTGACAATAGCCAAAAAAACCGACGTCCGCTTTGATAACGGCTACTCACGCGTTATCGAAGCAGGAACCGTATGGAGCCGTATCGGAAGCATCGCCCAGGGCGACGTCTACAAGGGACGCAATACCGTCTTTACGCTTGAAGGAGCCCACATCCACGAAGCGTTCCTCGTCGTCGCCAACGGAAACCTGACAGGCTTTTACCTCCCGGTTGAACGTGGCTTTTCACCGCTTGACAACCCGATCGCCCTCCCCTTTTCATCCACCCCTCAATAGGCATCAACATGCGACTCTTCAAACTACTCGTCATAGGTATCGCTTTCGCCCTGACCGGCTGCGCCAGCGGCATCAAACACAAAGACATGGTCGCAAGTATCCCCACCATGCAGCCCGATGCCGGCCGCGTCTACTTCTACCGCAGCGCCAGCATGCTTGGGGCGGCCGTCCAGCCATCCATCAAGCTCGATGGCGCCACCGTCGGTGATTCCAAACCAGGCGGATTCTTCTATGTAGACAGGGCTGCCGGCGATCACGAAGTCATGTGCACGACAGAAGTCGACAAGAAGCTGACCTTTACGCTGGAAAACGGTGAAGTGAAATACGTTAAAACATCCGTCCTCCCCGGGCTGCTTATAGGACGCGTTATTCCGGAACTGGTGAGTGCGGAAGAAGCGCAGAAGGAATTGCCGGATCTGAGTTTTACGGGGGCAGATGGTGTCCAGGAATCTGACGGCAAGGTTGCAGTCAAAAAATCGATAGCGCGTGCTGCAGCTAAATAGAGAGACCAGAAGGTGTTGCTGTAGAAGGATTTGGCCGGACTCTACGGTGTTCTGACCGAGGTAGCGCTGCAGGCGGCCGAGCGCAATCCGGGATCGCTTCCCGGATGATTTCATGTTTCAGCTTCATGACGACGGGTGAAATTCTTTGAGATCACAGTTTGTGACCTCAAACACTGGACGAGGCGGCCGGCGGTATGCGCCCCCGGGATTTCACTCGGTTTTCTCCTCTTGAAAACCCAATCGCGCTACCGCTTTGATTAACTCTCAACAGGTTTGGAACATGCGACTCTTGAAACTACTCCTCATAGCAAGTGCTTTTGCGCTGAACGGCTGCGCATCCCGTACGGCACCAAACATATCCTTAGATAGAACGAAGACAGGCCCCTTCACTACGGTAGCTCTGTTACGCGTCTCAGAATCCAAGCACTTCATCGTGCGCAATCTGTCCGGCCTGCCGGCATTAGGCGGCATGATTGGAGGGCTCATCGCCGCCTCAGTCGATACCAGCCGCACAGGCACGTTTGTCGCTAAATACAACGCGGGCTCAACTCGGTTGTCCACAACTCTCGTCGGTGACCTGCAGCGCGAATTCGCAGCAAATGGGATACACGTTTCTTACATGGAGAAGGAAGGTGCCAAAAGCAAGGACAATGCAGACGACTACTCTCATATAAACGCAGACAGTGACGTGATTCTCAGTGTCTGGTTAGGGCCCGTTGGATATATCGCGAATGGCGCCTTCGATGCTCCGTATGAACCTTGGGTCGTCGTAACCGTACGTTTACTACATGGAAAAACCAAGCACGTTCTATCCCAAAAAACCTACACGGCTGGATACAAGTCGAAACTTGAGGGCGCCGTATTTGTTCCATGTGCGGCGGACTATCGCTTTGACACGTATGAAAAGCTGACGGCAGATTTTGCCGGATCCCTAGAAGCACTTTCCGAATGCGAGAGGGCCACGGCTCGACAGGCGGTTATGGATCTGAGGTAGCGGGAATCATGTGCCGGTTCAATCAAGGCCGCTAGATTTTGCTGGTGGTTGGAATTATCGCCGCCGTCATTTCAGACGAGCCAACTTGACGTCACATTTTGCGACATCAGGTTCGGGCGGTCCTTCCACTGTCGCCTCGCTGGGGACCTACACCGCAGGTGGGGGCGACACGCTGAGAAATCCATCGCGCAGCACCCCGGGTTAGCGTGTAGGTGCTGGTGTATCGCAGTTCACCGGGGACGGTGACATGGTAGGCGCGCAGGTTGCCACCGCCGTCATAGCCGCCGTGGGTCGCTTTGAACTTGACGCTGGAACGGGCGAGTGGTTCGTGCGACACGCGGTCTTTGCCGACTTCGGCATAAATGCAATGTCGCCGCCGCTTTTCCCGGCGATGCATACAGCTTCGAATGCATATTTTAATATGAACCGGCCCAGGTATCGGTCTGCCCGGCGCTCAGCCGGCCGCTTTGATGGCTTCCCTAGCCCATCCGTCGGGCAAGCGGTTCGCCCAACGCATTGCGAACTACGTCGCACGGGCTTCATCCAACGCCTGGGTCAGCCGGGTTTTGTCACCCAAATAGCGGGCGCACTGCCGGAGCGTTCGCAATCGTCGGTCAATGCCGACAGTGTGCTGGATCTGCCAGTAGTATCTGCCCAGCTTACGGGCTTGGTTGGGCTTTTAAAGCAACCCGCACTGCGTCAAGTAGCGTCATTGCTTCGAATATAGGTTTTCCGCGAGAATCGCTAGACCACCACTCGCTGATATGTTCGTCCGGGTCATGCTCGATTCTCTCGTTGATGTCGCGACGTATAGGGCTGTTTTTGTCTTCAAGGTGATATCGTTGAATGACCTCTGCAAACCATGGCCAGTCCTGTTCATGGCGGGGGATAAGAATGGAGTTGCGTAACGTAGTCTTCCTTTCATCACTCAGGCTGACAATGTAATCTGCAACAGCCTCGTCGAACGGGTAGTGGTTGTCTATTTTTTCGCCTCTTCTTAATGCGCTGTCTGTGACTCGGTGTACTTTACCCATTGGATCGCGTTCTACGGTAACGCGCTATCGCTTTGACACGTATGAGAGCTGATGGCAGATTTTGCCGGATCCCTGCAAGCACTTTCCGCGTGCGAGAGGGCCGCGGCTCGACAGGCGGTTCTTGATCTCTGGTAGCGCGAACCGGGTGCCAATTCGACGAGTCAGCTACATTTCGAGGATCAATGGAGTGATCGGCAGCGCATTTTCCAATTTGGTTAGGGCGGTCGATTCAGAGCGTCGCTGCCTTTACCGAGCATGGCACCAACTTGCTAACAACCGCTCGATTGATGTTACTTGGAAGGCCTTTATTGCCTTCAAGAGTGCCGACGATGACGCCGTCCTTGTAGCCGATTTGGGTAAGGGCGTAACTGCTGGTACAACAGCGCTTACTATTCAAAGTCCTCGTGCCTTAATAAAACGAAACCTTTGGCTTTTTGACTAATTCTATTTTGCAAGTCTGCGGAACGTAACGTGTCATTAACATAAAACGAAATTTTATGATCTGGGAATGGCATCTCAGCCGGCTCACCATCAAATGGATCAACGTTCCGTTTCAAGACAAAATTTTCGACGCCAGTCCGTCCGCATTTGTAATATTTTCCTCCTTGATAATCGCTATCGCGAACCTCAAATTCAATATCAAGAGAGGCCTCAAGGAGGCTTTTTGCCACCTCCATGTCGTCCGACATAAAGCCGTAAAGGTCGTAAATTGCCATATCCTATTTCCTTCCCGGTAAAATAACGCTCGGCGCTCTCTCAAAAGCCGTCGCCCGATTGTTATAGATCATAAAATTAACTTCCCGGCCAGTTTGTTGCCCCAATTGGGTCGCCAAATCAAACACCCCGAGCGCCCGCAAATCTCGTTCTGTAAGCGGCCCGGTACGGGTTGCGCCGGAACGCAAGCCAATACCCAATTCCTCAGCTCGCGCCAACATAGACGGGTCTGCAAGACCAACATCAAAGTCACTCACACGGCCAGCATCAAAAGGCTGGCCAGTTTTGAAGCTCTTACCGGTGACAGCACTTCCCTGAAGTATCGGCTCTGCACTTTCGTATCCCGCACGACCAAGCCCAACACGCATGTTGCTACCGAATTGAGCGAACTCGTCTGCGCCTGCAAAGCCATGCGGCACTACGCTATTTGCTCCAAGCGCGGTCCATTCTGCAAACGCATTCAGTGCTTGCGCTGTACCCGCCGCTCCGCCCGCGAACAGCATAGCGTTGTCCACGAATCTAGCAATACGAGGTGATCCGGTCAAGCCTTCTACACCTGCGTATGTCACCGTGTTCTGCGACTCATCGCGGAAGAACTTGCTCAGGCCCGTGCCAATGTTGTCGCCCCCATGAAAAGCCAGCGGCACGCCGACGAAGGCCCCAGCGCCCGTTGAATTTAGCCCAACAGCGCCTGCCAGTTCAAAGGCGCCGCCGACGGCTTGCGCCATACCTTGTGCCGCCTGCGAGCCACGGAAGTGGAACTTGGTGTCCTCCCACGCCATCTCGAGCTTTTGGCCGGCTGGCAGATTGGCGTAGTAAATGTTTTGCAGCGTGCTCAGATAACCAGGGTCGGCCTGGATCGAACCGAAACTGCTTTCCGGGAGCGGGCGCACGTCAATATTCGGCGATGAGACCGGCCACCCGATCGAGCCGCTTTCAGCGTTGTAGAGGATCGGCTGCCCCTGCCGCGCGCTCAGTTCCTCTATCGACCCTGCCGACGCGATCTGGATTTCGTTGATGCTATCGTGCCGGTTGCTGTACAGCTGCTGTATGCGCTGCAGGACTGCCGGCGACAGCGCGGTTTCAGGGCCGGCTACGGAACTCTCCACGAATTCCAATTGCCCCGGGGTTAGCTCCAAAACTGAAGGTGAACTGTTGGCCGGCTCGGGATTCCAGTAGTTCGCCGCTCTGCGCGCGGCCATGTCGTCGGCGGAGGTTTTGCCCAGCACTTGTTCCTGCGGACTCCCTCGGCCGATGTCGTCCGCGATCGAACTCCCCAACGCATTGCCGAACGCATCCGCCGCCACCTGCTGGACAGCTACTCGGCCTCCTCGCAGTGCCGCCGTAGTCAAGCCCGCAGCGAAGCCTGACGCGGCCCTGATGCCCAACGTGCCAGCCGGCGTGGCAAAGTCGGTGCCCTGCAATTCGGTTGTCACGACGGCGCCAACCCCTGCGCCCACGCCCGAGGCCGCCACGCTCACCCAGCTGAAGTGATTTTGCAACCCGGTGGCCACGCCTATCCCTTGCGTCATTGCGTTGCCCACCGCTGCCCGTGCCATGACGTTGCCAATGGCGCTTGAGGTGGGGATCCATTCTCCAAGCCCGGCCGTCACGCCGAAGCTGACGGCGGTGAGCGCGACCTGCTGCCAGCTGAAGCCGTCTTGCACGCCAATGATGTTGCCCACGACTTGCCCGGCGATGCTGCCTACGGCGCCGCCGAATGCGCCGCTTGCAAACAGCGAGCCGGTCGTCCAGGTGGTGCCTGCGCCGGCTGCAACGCCGCCAGCGGCCGCGCCCCCTGCGGCACCCCCTGCAGCACCCCCTGCAGCACCCCCTGCGGCAACACCAGCGCCGGCTTCGCCTGCTGCTACGCCTTCCGCTGCGACGGCGCCTTCTGCGGCCGTTCCGTATTCGGCCAGGTAGTACTGCTGCGAGATGCAAGCAACGACCACGACGACGATCATGACCAGAAGCGCGCCGAAGCCGCCGCAGCCTTCATCGGCACTGGGGACTGGCAGGTTCGGCGTGGTGTCGCCGACCACGCGGTTTGCTTCGTAAATCTTGAAGGTCTTGCTGTCGTTGTGAATGCCGCCGACCGGGTTGGGCAGTAGCAGCGTCTCGCCCGGACGCAGGCTGGCATTGCTGCCATTAATGCCATTGCCGTCCGCGATCACGTACCACAACTGGCTATCACCATAAACCTGCTGCGCAATGGATTGCAGCGTGTCGCCTTCACCCACGGTGTAAGTCCCCAGCGAGGCGCCCGGGTGGGTGCTGTCGACCGGCCGAAAGGCAAGGTTGAACTCGTTGCGGTCGATGTAGTTGGGGTTGCCGTCGTCGTCGTGGTTGCGGGTTGGGTCGGTGGCACGGCCATAGGTGCCCCAGACCTGGCCGTTGACCACGATCTGGCGCAACACGCGTTCCTGCTGGGTTTCCTGCAAAAGATTGCCGCGGGCGTCGTTGATGAAGGAGCGGGCGTATTCCGACTTGGTCGCGTCGGTGACGCCGATCAGGTTGCCGTTGACGTCGTAGGTCTCGGTGGTATTGCCGGGCTGGCCCGCATTGTCGGCGCGGGTGGCGTCGATGGCGCCGTCCTTGTAGCTGTCGTAGCGGGCCTGGGTCAGCGTGTAGGTGCTGGTGTAGCCGTGCTCGCCAGGGACGGTGACATGGTAGGTGCGCAGGTTGCCGGCGCCGTCATAGCCGTCGTAGGTGGCTTCCGACTTGACGGTGAAGTTGGCGAGCGGTTCGCGCGGCACGCCGTCGTCACCAACTTCAGCGCCGAGGACGGTATGGCCGTCGCCCGGGTCGTCGATACCGAGGCTGGTCTGTTGCAGCAGGCGGCCATTGGCGTCGTAGCTGTTTCGCGTGGCGGTGACGCCGAGGGTGGCGTGCACAGCAACCATTTGCTGCACGACGCCTTGCGACAAGCCTTGTGGGCCGCTGGCAATGAGCCGGTCGGCGCCGTCGTACTGACGCACGTCCAGCAGCCGGTCATGGCTGGCGTCTTGCGCCTGGAACTGGCTGTCGAAGGCGGTGCCGCGGACGCTGGTCAAGCGGTTGTTGCTGTCGTAGCCGTAGGTCTCTGTGACCAGGTCGCGCTGGTTGCCATACAAGTAGACCGGCGCCGCGAAGCCGGATCCACCCTCGACGCCCAGGGCTGTGGTGCCAATTTGCGTGCCGACGTGGCGGTCGCTGAGGCGGTTGCCTTTGAGGTCGTAGCTGATGCGGTGTCCCTGGCCGTCAATCAAATTGGCGAGGTTGTCGGCGTTGCCATCCACTGCGCCGTCGACCAGGGTTTGCCGGTTCATGGTGTCGTACGCGTACCAGAGGTCTTGAGTGATGACTTCGCCACCGTGCGGGCTGATCTCCTTTTGCAGTGCAGTCAGCCCGCTACCGAAGATTCCCGTGTCGCCCGTTTCCCCGATGCCGCCAAGATCGGGCGCGGCCGGAGTTCGAAAGCTGATGCTCTCGTGCAGCCGGTTGCCGTTGCGGTCGTAGTCCATGTGCAAGTGCAACTCGTCCAGGCCCTGCACGTCGACGATGCGGTTCTGCGCGTCATAGGCACTGCGGTTGGCTTGATAAGTCACGCCATCCTGGACCGTGTTTTCGAAGATGCGGTTTCCCGCTGCGTCGTAGGCGTACTTGGTTATTTGGTTCAGGGCATGGTCGACGATCTGCGTTAGCTGTCCGGCGGCGTTTCGGCTATACGAGAGTGACTGGCCGTGCACATTGGATTGCCCAATTAACTCGCGCGTGACGCCGTCATAGGTGTAGGTGTAAGCGGCGCCAGCCAGGTCGACATGCGCGATCAACTGGCCGAAGTAGTCATGGGTCCACTGGTTGGAGAACCCGTTGGCGTCGATCTCGGCGGTCTTGCGGTGCTGCGCGTCGAACAGGCTCCATACCGCCTGCCCGAGCGGCTGGATGACGGTGATGAGATTGCCGGCGGCGTCATAGCGGTACTGGAGCGTGTCACCGGCGCCATTGGTCAGGGCGAGCTTGCGACCGGCCTGGTCATACCGGCTTCGGATCGTGCTGCCGT
Organism: Herminiimonas sp.; assembly: GCA_028292265.1. GTDB lineage: Bacteria > Pseudomonadota > Gammaproteobacteria > Burkholderiales > Burkholderiaceae_D > JAQGMR01. Next base: position 71,064 of record JAQGMR010000069.1, on the reverse strand, counting down.
CCGGGCGGTCGATTTGCAGCAGTTGGCCGGCGTGGTCGTAACGGTAGCCGGTGGCATTGCCGAGCGCGTCGCGCAGCAGGACCCGTTCGCCGAACGCGTTGAAGGCCGAACGCACCACTCCGCCATCGGCATGACGTTCTTCGATCAGGTTGCCAGCGGCGTCATAGACCATGCCGCTGAGGTTGCCCACGGCGTCCCGCACGGCGACGTTACGCCCGAGCTGGTCGTAAAACATTTGCGTGTGCGACATGGACGCCGCGTCGGCGGACTGATTGCCGACCGCATCCGGCAGCCATTCGTCAGTGATCTGATTGCGCGTGTTGTAGCGGTAAACGGTCCGGGTATAAGCAGAGCGCGGATCCGATATTTCGAGCACATTGCCCCAGCGGTCCAGCACGCGGTTCACGACTGGGCGTGTCCCGTCGCGCTCGGGCATGGCTTGCTGCACCACACGGCCAAGCGCATCAAGTCGCAAGTCCGTGCGCCGCGTGCCGTCCATTTGCGCGGCGGCCTCTGGCGACGATACTCGAGCAAGGCTTGTGGCAATGCCGCCGATTTGGGCTGTGCCGTGGCCCTGCACATCGAACAGCGTCACCTTGTCGACGCCGTCGCCGCTGTTGGTGCGCCACAGGTGGCCGGCATTGTCGTAGTCGTAGTATTCCTGCTCCCCACCGTTAATGCCGCGCCTGGTCAATTCGCCGAAGGCGTTGTACGCCGCATGGGTGTCGTTGACACCGGCTTCGTCCTGGCTGACAGTGGTGGCAAGGTTGCCGGTGGCCTGCGCTGGTGCGCCCTGCCACAACAGGGTCCATTCACCGGCGGCGTTCTGCTGCGAGACCGTGATGGTTTGCAGCAGATCGATGCCTTCATTGACGCCGTCGGCCCCTTGTTCCCATGTCATGGCGATGCCGCCCGCTGCTTCGGCCGCGTCATAGACTTGCGCTCGGGTTTGCGGTGTCTTCGTTTCGATGGAGGGGTTGGAGGCGATGACCCGGCCAGTTTTGTCGACCTCCCTGGGTGTCGGCAGGCTGTGCGCGACTGCCGTATAGCCGATTTCCACGCGGACAGCACCGCCAGTGGCATTTGTCAGGCCCGACCAGTTGAGCACCACGCGGTTGCTGCCAGACCAGCCTTGCCCGACGATCTTGCCGGTTTCATCCATGGTCTGGGTGTCGTAGCGCGAGGTGACCGACATGGCGCGCGCGCCCTGCCCCTGCCGCACGTCTGAGGCCGGCGTGATGACGTCGGTCTGGCGTCCGGTTTTGTCATAGCGGTATGCCTGGAACACGGTCTGGCTCTGGCCGTCGTTGCCTGTGACGGTTTGCCATTGCTTGGCTAACTGGCCGTGTGCATCGTAGGAGAGGAATGCGCTGTTGCCGTTGCCGTCACGGATTTGCAATGCATGGCCATGGCTATCGAAGCGGGTCAACATCACCCTGTCCTCGGCGCTTGGGGCGGGGGCGGCGGCATTGGCGCTTGCTGCATAGTCGACCCGTCCGGCATAGTCAATCCGGACGACGACATTGCCGTACGCATCGCGCTTGAACGCCGTGACGGGGGCAAAATTTGCGTTGCCATCGGCTTGCGACCGCGTGGGCGCGGCGACTGCAAGGACCCTGCCGAGCGCATCGTAGACGCTGGTGGTGACGCCGCCGGCTGCGTCGGTAATGGTGACCAGGTTCCCAAGGGCGTCGTACTCATAACGCGTGACCAGGTTCCCGCTCTGTGCGACGCCATCGGCGGTGCTGCTGAAGGTGACGCCCAACAGCGTTTCGCTGGTCTTGCGGTTGAGGGCGTCGTAGCGGTAGAGCGTGGCGCGATCCTCTGTGCTGGCCACCGGGAGAGCGAAGCCGCCGATGTCATGCGCGCCGGTGGCATTGGCATATTCGGTATGTGCGACCAGGTTGCCCTGCGCGTCGCGCGCGTCTGTTGTGACGAAACCCATGGCGTCGACCGTGGCGCTTTGCCGGCCCGACCGGTCGTAATAAAAGAAGCTGTTGGACCAGCTTTGAGAGATGGGGTCCTGCAGCACCGACGATTGCACCACCGCGCCAAACACATCGCGGACGTAGCGGGTGATTTTGCCGGCGCGCACGCCTTGTGCGCCGTTGAAGGTGAACGCCTCCGGTTCGTCCACTTCGACGGCGCGGCCGAGGCGGTCATAACGGGTTGTGATGACACGGTCGCTGGCATGATCCCGGGTCGCGAGAGTGTTGGCCAGTGTGGTGGCCAATGTGGCGGCGACATTGGCGACATTAGCGACCTTCGTACTCCCGGACGCGAGCTCGCCGGCGCGCGCGTTCAGCAGGAGGTCATTTCGAAGAACATCGCTTTGCAGCAGGCCGGTTTGCGCGCTGTACCGCGTCAGCGCGGTAACGTCTCCGAACCTGTTGCGTGCATACCCGGTGACATAGCCTTCGGCGTCAATATCGAAGCTGACACGGCCAAGCCGGTCATACAATTTGAGGCTCAAGTTGCCGGCCACATCGCGGTTGGCCACGGCATCGCCGAATACGTCGTAGAACACCTGGCTAAAGAGCGTGGTCGCGACCTCGGTTCGCGTGGCGAATCCGTGCATGCCGTTCGCGGCAAGGTCATCCGCTGCGGCGGCGTAAACCCCGACTTCGGGGAACAGAGTTTTTGTCTGGCGGCCGAGTGCATCGTACTCGTAGCGGGTAGTACGTTCTTCTGGCCGACCGGCCGCTTCCGTGCGGGCGACGACATGGCCGAATGCGTCGTAGTCAAGCCGCGTGATGAGGCTGAAGTTGCCGCTGGCGGTCGCATCAATCGCGATCTCCGGGTCTGCGCCGCTGGTGACGTCCAGGCGCAGGGTCGTTATGCCAACTTGCGGGGATATTTCGGTGGTGAGTCGTCCCGCCGCATCGTGCAGATAGCGCCAGGTCGCGCCATTCTTATTGGTGAAACTGAGCTTTTGACCGAGCGCGTCCCAGGTGTTCGATTCGGTATTGCCGAGCGCGTCGGTGCTGGAGAGCAGGTTGCCGGCAGCGTCATAAATGAAGCGATCGGTCTGGTCCTGCGCGGACGGCACAATCGCCATGCCGGGTGAGCCGGAAGCGGGGTCCGCAATGACTTGCGCGTAACGCGTTGTGGCGAGTACCCGGCCGACGCCGTCGAGCTGGTTCTGTACGACGTAACCCAGCCCATCAATGTGCATGACAAGCCGGCCCGCAGCGTCCAGCACATTGCGCTGCACACGGTCGTGCGATGGGTCGGCCGCGATCAGGGCCTGCGTCTCGGCGACTGTCATGCCGGGATGTACTCGGGCCGGGTCGACCGACATCGCATAGGCAACGGTGGCCACGACGTTGCCAGCGCCATCGTAGCGGGTCGCCGTCACGGCCCCTTCGGGATCGATCGCAAGGACAGCACGTCCGGCCGCGTCGAACGCGGTGCTCCATACACGATCGTTGGCCGGATCTGGGACCAGTGTACCGACGGTACCAACGGTGCCAACGGTGCCGAGCGTGCCGTTTAGCGCGGCATCGGCAGGTAGCGCGATCGCATGGGCATAGGCGATGCGCTGCACCGGGTTGCCCATGCCGTCGTAGAACTGGCGCACCACGCCACCCGCAGGGTCCACCTGGACCACCAGGCGGTTGGCCGCGTCATAGGCCATGGAAGTGACGCGGTCGTCGTTGCTGGCAGTTACCGACTGCGGGACCAACTGCGGGGCCGACCATGCGACCGCATCAAGCGGAGTTGAATAATCCACCTGGCGAAGCAGGTTGCCGGCCGGGTCGTAAGTGCGTTGGCTGACAGCGCCAACGCCATTGACGCTCCAAGCCAGCCGATCGGCCGCGTCATAGGTAAAGCGCACATGCACGTCATGCGAGGCATCCTCCACGCCGGCTACAACGGTTGTCCTTTGCAGTCCCGCCACCGCGGCTTCCATTGCCGCGACGCTGGCGGTGCTGCCCGACAGCGCCGAGGCCGTCAGCCGACGGGCATAACCAACGCGCGACACCAGGTTGCCATTGCCATCAAACTGCTGTTCAACCACCGCGCCAAGGGCATCGACCGTGAAGCGCAAGCGGCCGTCGCGATCAAGCACGCGGTATTCGACGGCGTCCTCTGAGGGCGATTGCACGATGCGAGCAGCAATGGCGGCCGCTCTTGCACTCAAAGCCGGGCCAGCGAGACTGGCAGAGCCACTGAGACCAGCGAAATCAGGCAGTCCAGTCACGTCAATCGGCTTCGCATAGCTGGTGGTGCGGATAACGCGGCCTTCCGCGTCATGGGTCGTTTGCGTGACGCCACCGCCGGCATTGACCTGGAATACCAAACGGTCGTTGCTGTCCCACGCGTACAGGGTGGCGTGACCATTCGGGTCGATACTGGAAATCAGGTTACCGTTGGCGTCATAGGCGTAACGACGGACAAGATTCAAACCGGCCGGGTCGGTGTGTTCCTCAATACGCCGGCCAAGATTGTCGTAGACGGTTTGCACGACATTCCCACTGGGGCCGGTCACAGTCAGGACCCTGCCCTCCGCATCGAGCGAATACGTAGTGCTGAGGTTCAATCCGCCTGGATCAACGGTCTGGCTCAGCGCCCGTCCCGCCGGGTCGTAGCGTGTGGTGGTCAGCACGCCGTTCGCATCGGTTGCGGCAATCTGCTGACCCTTTGCATCGTATTGCCAGGACATGGCCAGTTGCAGTCCATCGGGGTCAACTGTGCGCGTGAGCATCCGGTCGGCGGCGTCGTAGCGGTAGGCGACACGGTTGCCGTTGGCGTCCGTGGTTTCAATCAGCCGGTCGGCGGTGTCATAGCGCTTGCTGGTGTGCGCGAGCGGCGTGTCGGTGCCGACCAGGTTGCCGTTCTTGTCATAGCGGTATTGGGTGAGGTTGCCATTGCCGTCGGTCAGGCTCTGGACCTGGCCATGTCGATTACGAACAGAGCTCAGAACAACGCCCTCAGGCGAGGTAACGACGATGCTTCGTGTGGCGTCGTTGTAGGCAGTCGTTGTGGTGTTGCCGTTGGCGTCGGTCTGGCGCAGTACGCGGTCGAAGGCGTCGTAGCTTGCCAGCCGCACGCCGCCCAGCGCATTAACCGTTTGCACCTCCCGTCCCAGCTTGTCATAGGCGTGCGACCTCACATTGCCGTTGGCGTCGATGGAGCGAACAGCGCGACCAAAGGCATCGTACGCCGTGCTGCTGCGCAGCCTGGCCTGTGTCGCATCGTCCAGCAATGACGTCAAAAGCCCACGACGATCATGGGTTTCACCGGTCAGGCGAACATGCGTCGCGTCGATCGCTATAGCCCGTGCGCTTTCCTGACCAAAGGCGTCGTGAAAGTAGTTGCTGCGGTTGCCCAGCGCATCGGTGCTGCTGGCCAGTGTGCCGGTGCTGTCATAAGTAAAGGTGGCGCGGCTGTCTTGCGCGGGGTTGGCAATCGCCGCCAGTGCGCTGCGCAAGGCGGGTGTCGCAAGCCCGCCAGTGAGGGTTGCAAGAACCCCGGGCGCCAGACGCGTGCCATAGCGCACGGTCGCAGTGAGCTGATTGAAGGCGTCAACTTGCCGTTCCTCGACTTCACCGAGCGCGTTGATGCTGTGGGTCAGGTTGCCATCGTTGTCGTAGAAGTACAGGGTGCGCTGGCCGTTGGGGTCGGTCGCGCTGGTGCGGCGTCCCGCTGCGTCAACCGTAAAGCGCGTGCCGTATCCAGCCCAGATGGCATCGACCTCGGCGCGACTCTGGTTTGGGCCAAGGGCTTGATTACCCTGGGTGCCTTGGGTGCCCAAATTGCCCTGGTTGCCAAGGGTGCCCGTCAGCCGCGCGGCGCCTTCCGCGCTCAACTGGCCCGTAACGCGCCCTTGCAAATCGTAGCTGGCAAGCCCGATGCGCAGTTCATCCGTGCCGACCGCGCGCGCGGTGGCGACGATGTTGCCCGTGAGGTCCCAGGCTGTGTCGGTCCGCACACCCCAGACGTCTGTCTGCGAGACGATCCGGTCCAGAGCATCGTACCGCCACGTCTGCACCTGGTCGGCCAGCGTGGCGACAGGTCGCAGACTGGAATGCGTGGCACCCGGCTTCATGTCAACACGCGTGGCGTAACGCACCGCACGCACCACATTGCCATCGGCGTCGCGAGCGGTTTCGGTCAAATAACCCTCGCCATCCACTTCGCCGACCACCTCGTCCTTGGCGTTGTAGAGGACGAAACTGCGAACGTCGCCGACCGCTGTGGATGGCAGCAATTGCGCCAGCGTGCCGACAGTCCGCAGGGAAGCCTGCGTAGCCGTGGCATATGTGGTCTTTTGCGTCAGCCGCCCGGCCGCGTCGTAGTCCAGCACCGTCATGAATCCTTCGCCGTCTAGCGTCGCGCGAAGGTGACCGTCATTGTCGTAAAAATTCCGGCTGTTCCGGTCGAGTTCGGAAGAAATCGGCGCGATCGCGGAGGCGGTCGGCTGGTCGGCCAGGCCGCGTAGTTCGATGCGGTTTGCGTACCCGGTGACGCGAACCAGGCGGGAGGCGCCATCGTAAACGCTTTCGGTAACAGCGCCGCTGGCATCGACCGCCTTGATCAGGCGGCCGGCAGCGTCGTAGGCATACCACGCGTTGCGGTCCTGGGCGGTAGCCGCCGGGCGGATGCTGGAAAGCGCGGGCGAAGTCGGCAAGCCTTGCCCGTCCACCAGACTGACGGTATTGACCGGCGTCGCCCAGGCAATGCTGTGCGTGAGCCTGTTATCGCGGTTGTACCGGTACTCGACAAGGTTGCCGTTGCCGTCGATGTCGGCGATCTTTCGCCCAGCGGCGTCATAGAGCATCCAGTGCCGCACGCCGGTGGAGTCCGTGGTCATTGTGAGGCGGCCATCGGCGTCGTAGGTGTAGCGCGTCTGTCCGAGGCTGTTGGCTGCCGCATCGGCCTGCGTGACGCTAATCAGTATCCCTGCACGGTCCCATGCAGAGGTGGTTGCCAGCCCGTTCGCCACACGTAGCGTGGTGCTGTTGCGGGCATCGTCGTACTGCGAAACGGTGACCTCGCCCAATGCATTAACGGTAGACAACAAACGCCCTAGTCCATCGTAGACATACGCAGTGCTGCCCTGATTGGGCGAGACGGTTTTAAGTAACAGGCCGGCCTGGTCGTACACGAAACGGGTGGTCGATTCCGTGCCGTCCGCAATGCCACGTCCGAGCGTGTCCACCTTCGCAAAGGTCGTGCTCTGCTGTAGCTGGCCGCGATAGTCATAGCGCATGTCGGTGCGTTCGACCTGCGAGGCATCGACACCGGCGCCCCACTTCTGCATTTGCGCTTCACTCGGCGCCGTGCTCCGGTCCAGCAGGGTGACGTTATAGAACGCGCCGCTGTAGCGCAGGCTGGCAATGCGCTCGCCCGTGCCGCTGTAACGATATTCCGTCACGCGGCCGTCCGCGGTGACGACGAAACGGAGCAGATTTCGACCGCCACTGTCGTACACGTTCCGCGTCGTCAACGGCTGGGCCGGTTGAGCCGGACCGTTGGCATCCGGGTCCGGCGTCACATAAACGGTTTCAGTCAGTAACTGGTTGCGCGCGTCATAGGTGCGCTGAACGGTATTGCCCGCGCTATCGCGTTGCAGTACCTGGTTGCCATTCGCGTCGTACTGCATGTCAGTCGCGTGGCCTTCGCCATCGACCGTGCGGATCACGTCACCACGACTGTTGTACGCATAGCTGTTGACCTGGCTGGCACCATTCACCGCTGGACCAGTCACTTTCACCAACTGGCCTTGCGCGTCGTAGTCGTACAGGGTTCTCAGATTGAGTGGGTCCGTCACGGTGGTGCGGCGGCTAGTGGTGTCATAGGCAAACGACGTAACTTGACCCGCGCCATCGGTCACGCTGGCGACGCGCTCCATGCCGCCGGCCACGACCCAAGTGAATGACAGTTTCGTGCCATCGGTCTGCGCGATCGAGGCGACCGTGGTCGATTTGCCGACATAGGTGTAGCGGGTTTCATAGACACGACCGTCGCCAACCGCATTGTCTTGCGGCGACAGGTCCACCGTGACCGTCGCCAGGCGGCCACCGGAGTCATACGCGTAGTGCACGCGCGTCTGCGTTTGCAGTGCGCCGGTATCAGGGTCATGGCTGACGGTGCGCACCTGCTGCAGCTGCTGAAACGCGCTGTAGTCGAACCATGTGGTCTGGCCGCTGGCGTCATCGATCCGGGCCAGCAGGTGCGGCAGGCCGCTGCCCGGGCCGTAATAGGTGTAGGTAAGCGTGTTGCCGCTTGGGTCGGTGCTGCTCAAGAGCCGGCGCAGGCCGTTGGACTCGTACTCTTCGCTTGCACCGCTCGTGCCGTCGGTCCAGATGAATCGTTTGCTGCTCTTGTCAAACACGACCGTGTCGTAGGCGCCGCCACCATCGGTGTTGAGATAAGCGCCGCGCGCGGCGTCGAAGACAAAAAGCTGCTGGCCGCCATCCTGCTCAGTGCGCAGGACCGTGCTCCCAGACTTGTTCAGCGGCCCGTTCCCATCGATCTGCTTGCGCACGATGCCTGCGGTCCAGTTGTCGCCATTGTCGTCGCTGTATTGCCCCTGGCTGTTGTAGGTGCGCAGCGCCGTGACCGCAAGCCCGTGCCCGACCAACCGGTCATCAACATCCTGCACCACCAGATTGCCGCTAGCGACATTGACGTAGGCGCGCTCGCCATTGCGCCCCTCGGTGGCGACGCCTCCCGGTCCTTGCCTGCCCAGGGAGGTGAAAGAAGTGAGATCGAGACCCGCATTGCTGCCACTGACAATTGCCACCATCTTCGCGCCCACCCTGGAAAGTATTGAACTGGTTGGTCCGGTCAGCGACGCGCCGATTTATAACGAACGGCACGTCGCTGACACCCTTTCAAGTTATCCAAAGGTTTCGAAAAAAGTTTAGCGATTACGTGAAATAAATTTTGTGGATGGTCGAAGTTGGCCCATAGGCGAGCACGAAGACCATCGGGGAACATGAACTCCGGCGTCTGTGATCCTGCACCCGGTAACCGCAACATTGGCTACACGTGTTTCAAAGCAGGAATGGAGCGATGTGCACAAGCACATTCAATGGCGGAACAATCGGCGCGTTTGCGTCACCCACAATGTCCAATACGCCTCTTCCCTCTCTTCATCGCCGCAACCGCCGCCAACATGACCACCCCGAACGCTGCCCGCACAGTTATCCGCTCTGCGCCTGTCCGTCAATCTGCCGGCGACACCCTTGTCGAACCACAGGAAGCTTCCGCGGCATCTGGCCAGCCACGGCTTAACGCAACAACCCGCTCTGGCCTGGATGATGGCGTTCGCGCCACGCCCAACCGCTCACCGATCTCGCGGCATCACCTCAATACCCTGCAAACGCTCCGAGGACTACTGGACGAGCTCATTGACTCTGAATCTCTGGTTCACAGCGATGTTGTGCACTTTTTTGCATCGATGAAAACCGCCGAGAAAACTGGGGCCTTGCCAGAGCTGATTCGACAGCACCGTAACGCGCCTGAACTGTCCCGACTCACCAACGCATTGACGCTTTTCTTGGGCCAGCTAAACCAGGCCCTCAACCCACGCGAAAAATCCAGCGCCGTTAACGCCGCCGCCTGGTCGGTGGAGGAATTGCGCACCATCTTCCTCGGTCTCGCCACCTGCGCCAATCCGTTGTGCGGGCTGATATTTACGAACGACCAGTTGAAAGAAGTCCATCCGCCATTGCAAGGCATTACCGACAGCTTGATGCGGTTGGCCATTGCAAAAAATCTGCGGGAAACGGCCGACTCGGCGAGCGTGTGGCTCGACATCATGAACTGGCTCAGTCGCGCGATGAAATCGGGCCTGATTACGGCGAGCGCCAATATCAAGGCGTTTGCCCCCGGATTTGTGCAGGCGCTCCTGGAGTGGTCGGCGCCAAACGTTGAAGCCATTGCGACCCAAGGCAAATCGATCACAAGCCCCGGCACTACGACGCCAACTGGCACGACTCGCAACAAGGACCCGCACCAGATCGGCAAGTGTGCGGTCCAGGTCTATCCGATTTACCGCTTCAAGCTTTTGGGTCCTGAGCGGGCCGGATACGAAAACCTGAAGCGTCTTGCATTGAACCTCTGCGCCGATGCTTTCCTCGATCGGCTCGAGGCGATCCCGATGGAGGTCGTCGCGGTCGTTAGCATGACAAACATGGTGAAAGACTGCCTGGACGCCGGTTTGTTTTCAGACGCCGATCCGCAGCTGTCCGCGATAGTTCCGCGGCTGCTGAAGCTGGTGGCAATGATTCCGCCGGCCGAGATGGCGTCTGACGGCGGACGCACCCCGGGCAACTGCAGCAATTTCCTGCGCACGCTGATTGACACAAAGCTGGCAGGATATGCAGATCTCGCTGCGATACCCGAGACGCGCTTTGCGGCGGCCTGCAAGTCGGTGCTTGCGATTGCAAAGGCGCCTGCCAAGTGCAATGCCCACACGACAGCCAACTTGCTGAGCTTCGTGAAGGCGCTCGACAAATGCCTGCCGGTGCCGGTGACGGGAAAGCCGATTGAGCCAAGCACCATGCAGAACGAAGTCATCGTTGCTGCTTCAAATCTGATAGCGAATGCTGTCACGTTGCGCGCCGCAAGCTTCGTTCGACCGGAGGCGCTAGGCGGATTGCTTGCCGGCCTCGCTTATTTCGCGGCCCGCAAGCTGAGCCTGCCCATGGGTGCCCTGGCACTGATGCGCGCGCTCATGGATGTGGCGGCGCAAATCAATCACACGCAATGGAGCAAACAGTCCCGTGGAAACGCGCTACGGGCCATGGAAATCATGCTTAACGAACAAATTCTGGGCATCGGCGACATAAGGGAGGCGCTCCCGGCCCTGCTTGGCGAATACTTCGATCCGGATGGCGCTAATGCCGAAGGCATCCTTCACCGCGCCGTGAGCAGGCTCGGCGCAATTCGAGAAATAGTCGAGCCCTTGCCGCCATTGCCGTCGCCACCACCTGCCGTCGCGCCGCCGGTGGACGGCCCGGCATCCGCGGCGCCAGCCAGCCCTGCAATACCGCAGCCAAGGCCCGGTTTTACCACCATCGTTCCGGACCGGCCAACCGAGGCCCCGACGACCGCAAAGGCAAAAAAGAAAACAAGGACAAAAAGAAAAACGAATCCAACGGAGGCAACGGCGGCAACGACCACTGCGGCGGTGTCGTCCGCGGCTTCTACGAACGCCACCGCCGCACCAGAGAAAGGCAAACCGTCGATCGACGGTGTGACCGCTACGTCGCCGGGAAAGCCGAGGCCGGACCAGACCTCACATGCCACCGGACTGCCCACGGCATCCTCCTCCCCCGCCACGCTTCTCGCGACCGCGCCCAGCCTCGTGTCGCGCGGCAGCAAGCAACGAGGTCAATCCCAGACAAGTCGCTCGCCGGCCATGGCTGGCCGCACCGCGTCTTCCGGGAAGAAGCAAACTGGAAGTGAAGCCCGCAATGCGCACAGCGGGGCCGCGACGGCCATCGCCACGGCCACGCCACAAAGCACCCCATTGGTCGCCACTACTATCACCTCGGTGAGCGCCACTACAGACGCCAGGGCGGACGACGGTGCCAACACCACCGTAAGCGCCACGAACAAGAATAATGCCGTCCCAAAACAGAAAGAAAAGGCGCCCAGGATAACGCCGCAAAAGAAGTGGTTCGATCTCCTCAAGAACGAGCCAGATCCACTTGAACGACTCCAGGAGTTGGCGACATCGAATCCGCATCTTCTGAATCTCAAGGACACGCAAGACAAATCCGGGCGCGCGGCCATCTTTTACGCCATTACCCAGGGCCACCCGGATGTCGTGGCGTGGCTCATGGAGCAGAAACGCCACAGGCTGGCCGACGCCCCCGGTGCATTCCTGAATACGGTGTTGGATAGCATCGCCTTTGAGGAGCCGGAAATAATTCAGGCGCTCGAAGTATTCCTCGATGCCGCATTGGAAGGGCAACCCGTAGAGCGCCGTGCAGAGTGGAAGACCTTCTCCCGCGCGAAGGCAAGGCAGTTTCATAAAGTGTCAATTTCGCTGCAGATGTACGGGCTCCTCGAATCCAATCCCGAAGCCTCACCGGCAGTCAACCGACGTAGCATGCTGCAGTCGAGCGAAAGCTTGGCGGACATCGAATCAGTCCTGCCTCCGGATCACAAAGCCAAGGGCATCGCGGCGTCTTCTCCCGTACAACAGGTATCACATCCGGCGGGCGGACCGGTTTCTCTTGCGCTCGGCAACGATATATCGACACTAGCGAAGTTCCTGATCGCAAATCCTGCGCCTGACGAAAACGTGTTGTTGCAATGTGTGCAAGCGCTGGAACTTGCACTGATCGTGCGCCATCACGAAATGTGTGCCGCTCTGGTTGCATATCAGGACGGCGCAGTATTGGAATTGGCGATCCGCCGATTCAACCCGCTAATCAATGCGGCCAATCTTCATCCAGAAACCTTTCGCCTGCTTGTCGAGCACCAGGGCGGCAGATTGCTGGATGCCGATGCCGGAGGGAACACACCACTGCTGGCAGCGATCCGCCACCCGGTACGACTCGTCCATAGCGTTGAAAGCGTATGCCTGCTCATATCCGTGATGAATGACGCACAACTTTCATGGACCAATCCACGCGGCGAGAATGCGCTAACGCTTGCCGCGATGAACTGCAATGCGGAAGGCAACGAAAAGATCGCCCGGCATTTGCTTGCGAGGTTACCGGCATTGGCGCAACAGGCCGACATGGATGGGAGGACGCCGCTTGATTATGCGGTTATTGGCGAGCATGCCGCGCTCACCAAGCTTCTTGCGTTGCAGTAGGCGGTCGGCGACGCAGGCCTCTGCCTGCAAGCGGGCGGATGGGTTCACCGTAGCGGGTCATGTCGGGTAAGGGCGTGAAGGAGGAAGCCCTTAAGTTGGCAATACATTCAGAACCACGTCAGCCACGCCTCCTTCAACCCTTCCGGCCGCGCAGCCTTTCCTTCGCCATGCGCGCAAACCGCGCTGCCGCCCTGCCCTCGTTGGCCGGGTCCAGCAGCCACAGTTTCGCAGCCGCGACACGCGCCCGGAGCCCCTTTTTCGCGACCGCCACGCCATCGCGCAGGTATGCCACGCGCGAGCGGTACAGCGTAATCGTGTCGAAGTCGCGCTGCTGTCCTAGCAAGCGGTACTTGTATTCTTCGCGGCCCCACAGAAAATGATAGTGGCGAGCATTGCGGCGGATGCATTCGCAGATGGTCAAATAGCAGCACAGAAGGCCGAGCCGATGCGTGTCATAGCAGGAGTCATGCGCGATTACCCGCATGAAGAAATTGTCGCCGACGCGGTAGCAGATGGTGCCGGCACAAATCCGACCGTCGATGCGCACCGTCGAGACCAGCCCGCAGGTTCTCGCCAGCGCGATCAAGCGCGCCGATTCGGCGTCGGTCAGGCCGGACACCTTGCTCTTGCCCGCCATGCGCTCGTGGTTGAAGGCGACGATGGCGCGCAAGCTTTCTTCCGGCGTATTCCAGCCATCCACCGATTCAAAGCTGAAGGTTGGAAAATCCCGCTTGCACAACTTGAGGTAGCGCTTGATATTGTCGCGCGTCGATTTCCCGAGGCTGTCGAGATACGCTTCCGAGGTCGTAGGCAGTGTGAGAACGATGTCGTTGGTAAAGCCATAGCGCTGGTGCGGGAAAGTGAATTCCGTGCGCAAGGTCTGGACCGCCTTGAAAACGATGCTGCGGATCTGAGAAAACTTTTGGAAGACAAATTCCGCGAAGCGCTCAATCTCTTCGCCACTTAGGGAAATTTGCTCGTTCATGACATGCACGCGCACCCCGTCGATTCGAAATGCCAGGATGGTAACGGCATGGCCGCCTCGTCGCACCACGTAGGTCTGGACACCGCTGGCAGGCCCGTGCGTACGGAACATCGCCGAAGACGAAAACAGGTTCTGGTACAGCCAGTCCATCTCGGTGGCTGCGCCGGGCGGTAATCCGTCAGTGTGCAGGGTGACCTGCAGTTCGTTGCGATCGACCGAAGCAGCCGGCGCTTTCTGTTGCAGTTGGGCCGCGCTACCGCTACCGCGGTTGATCTGCAAGGGTGAGGTTTCCAAGGTGCCTGACTCCGTAGTGCGCCGGGCCAAGGCTGCCCAGCTAAGGAGTCAAGCGTACGTCAGATGCCACAGGGCAAACTGATGTCCGTCAAGCATCGTGCAGCCTCCGTCGGGGGTCTTGATGCCTCGGCCCGAGATTGATCCATAGGCTCGGGTAATGCTTGGTGAGTCGGTTGGTACCACGACGTTGAATGGCCTCCAAAGCGTCCGAAGTTTCACTACAAATTTCGGACATATTCCAGCTCCGCGCCCGAAAAGCGTGGTTAATTACCCGGGAGGAGACAGCGCAAGCTACTCACGCTGCCAGATCCCCCTTACTTCAACTGCTCGCAAACCGCCTTCGTCACCTGGGCCGTAGTCGCCTTGCCACCCAGGTCCGGCGTATGCAGTTTGGTCGCGGTGACAGTCTCGATCGCTTTCATCATGCGCGCGGCGGCGGCCGGTTGGCCCAGGTGTTCCAGCATCATCGAGGCGGTCCAGAACGTGGCGATCGGGTTGGCGACGCCCTTGCCGGTGATGTCGAACGCAGAGCCGTGGATCGGCTCGAACATGGATGGAAACTGGCGCTCGGGATTCAGGTTGGCGGTGGGCGCGATACCCAGGCTGCCGGAGAGCGCCGCGGCCAGGTCGGAAAGGATATCCGCATGCAGGTTGGTCGCCACGATGGTGTCGATCGTCTGCGGTTTCAACACCATGCGGGTGGTCATCGCGTCGACCAGTTCGCGGTCGGTGCGCACGTCCGGATAGTCCTTCGCGACTTCAAAGAAAATCTCGTCCCACATCACCATGCCGAAGCGTTGTGCATTCGATTTCGTAACGAGAGTCAGGTGTTTTGCCGGACGCGTCCTGGCCAGTTCGAACGAGAAGCGGTGGATGCGCTCGACGCCCGCGCGGGTGAAGACCGAGGTTTCCGTCGCCGTTTCAATTGGCAGACCGCGATGGGTGCGGCCGCCGTTGCCGGCGTATTCCCCTTCGGAGTTCTCGCGAATGATGACCCAGTCGATCTCCTGCCCGCCGGTCAGTGGGCTGGTCACGCCAGGCAGCACGCGCGCAGGCCGCACATTGGCATACTGGTCAAATCCCTGCGCGATCGGCAGGCGCAGGCCCCAGAGGGACACATGGTCTGGCACTTCCTGGCTACCGACCGCGCCGAAGAAGATGGCGTCAAAAGTCTTCAGTTTTTCGAGCCCGCCTTCTGGAATGTAGAAACCGTTCTTGAGGTAGTAGTCCGAGCTCCACGGAAAATGCTCAACGTCGAAACGAAAGCCGCCGTCACTTTTCGCAAGCACTTCCAGGGCTTCAAGGCCCGCCGCAATCACTTCGGGGCCAATGCCATCTCCGGGAATGGCTGCAATCTTGTAGGTCTTCAATCGATTCTCCTGTTTCTTTCGTTACGAGTAGGGGACTGCTTGAGCGCGTGCCCCGCAGTGGGAACCGGGCGCACCGTGCCGCCGACTGTTATCGACGACTACGACTATTGCAACAAAATTTGGCGGTGAATCCGCGTCACATCAACGCGACTTCAGCGCCTGACGCAACTCCGCCGCACACAGATTTACCGCGCTATGCGCTTCGTCCAGCACGCGGCCCATCAAGATAAAACCGTGTATCTGGCGATCAAAGCAGACGTATGTTGCGTTGTTGCCTGCCGCCGTCAACCGTTCCGCATACTGCAAGCCGTCGTCACGTAGCGGATCGAAGCCTGCCGTGAGCACGAAGGCGGGCGGCAGCCTCGTCAGGTCGGCATGCAGCAACGGCGAAGCACGCCAGTCATCGTACTGGTCCGGGCGAATGTAATGGGAACGGAAGTATGCCATGGTGTCGCGCGTGAGCATGGTGCCCTGGCCATTCGTCTGATAGGTCTCGCTTCCCTGGCGCATGTCGGTAGCCGGGTAGATGAGCAACTGAAATTGCAGTGGGGTGCCGGCATCGCGCGCATCAATAGCCACAACCGCGGCCAGGTTGCCGCCGGCGCTGTCACCCCCGACTGCGATCCGCTCGCTGTCAATACCAAGCGCCGCCGCGTTGTCGCGCACCCATCGTGTCGCCGCGATGCTGTCGTCCACCGCTGCCGGGAAGCGGTGCTCGGGCCCGAGTCGATAATCCACCGCGACCACGATACAGCCGGCGCCGTTGGCAAACTGGCGGCACAACGTGTCGTGAGTATCGAGGTCGCCTACAACCCACCCGCCGCCGTGGAAATAAACCAGTGCCGGCAGGGCTGTCGCAGCCTTGTCCCCGAGTGGCCGGTAAAGGCGAAGCGGTATCGGCCCGTGCGGCCCTTGTGCCTGTAAAGCTTGCACGGCCGCGACTTCCGGCGGGTCGGGTTGCGTCACGAAGCGCCGATCAAGGTACGCCTTGCGCGCCTCGGCGGGGGTCAACGTGTGGGTGGCTGGAATGCCGCGCTGCTCAATCAGATCAAGCAGCGCCCTCGCCTGCAAATGCAGCATCAACCTCTCCTTTAAAACCAAACCGGGCAGCCATACAAGAGACACGACAGCGACGAGACCAGGGGCAACGCAAGGGCAACCAGGACACAACAAGAAGCCATCGCCAGAAAGACTACGGCAATGCGGAATGTCCCGCCGCCATATCGCCATGGCTCGTCAGCGAAGTTCAGTCCGCCGTAATCTTCGCCCGTTTCACCACGTCGGCCCAGCGCGCCATGTCGGATTGCACCAGCTTCGCAAGCGAATCCGGCGTGCCTGGCGTCGGGTTGAGGCCCTGCTTTTCAAGCGTCTCACGCACATCGGGCAGCGCCAGAATCTGGTTGATTTCGGTGTTGAGCCGCGTTACGACCGCGCCTGGCGTTCCAGTCGGCGCCAGCAGGCCATACCAGAGGTCGACGTCCGAATTATGTACACCCTGCTCCGCGAAGGTCGGCACGTCGGGCGCCACGCTGGCGCGCTTGTCCTGCGCCACCGCCAGCATGCGCAGCTTGCCGGATTTGGCAAGCGTCAGCGCCGAATGCACAGGCAGGATCATCGCATTCACCTGGCCGCCGATCAGGTCTGTAATGGCGCCGGCCGAACCCTTGTACGGCACATGCAAAAGATCGACGCCGGTATTCAGTTTCAGCAGTTCCATTGCCATGTGTTGCGGCGTGCCGCTGCCGGGCGAAGCGTAGGTAAACTTGCCCGGGTTGGCCTTGAACTGACTGATGGCTTCTGTCAGCGTCCTGGCGGGGAACGAGGGATTTACCGCAAAGGTCAACGCACCGCGGGCGGCAGGCGCCACCGCGACAAAGCTCTTGACCGGGTCATAAGGCACGCTCTTGTACAGGCTTGGATTCATCACAAAGGTGTTGACCGTCATGAGCAGCGTGTAGCCGTCCGGCGCCGCGGTTGCCACTGCGCCGGTGCCAATGTTGCCGCTGGCGCCGGCGCGGTTTTCTACAATGACTGCCTGCCCCAGGCGCTGCCCCAGTTTTTGCCCGAGTGTGCGGGCCAGCACGTCAATGCCGGTACCCGGCGTGAAGGGAACGATTATCGTGATCGGGCGCGACGGCCAAGTCGCCTGCGCGTGACCGACGCCAGGCATCGCAAGTACAGCCATGCCGGCGACAAGCGCCAGCACGGCACGGCGCTTCCCAGTAGCGGTGGTTGCGACGACGTCTGTGTCTGTGTTTTTGTTTTTCATGAAGTCTCCGTGCATTGCAATTGTGTGTGATGCGACCGCAGATGTCGTTGCCTGTGGCGCCCACGCGGTACCGATCAGGATTTAACAGCACCAGCGGCTGCTACCAGGCGCCGTCCACGTCGCGTCGCCTCGCAGTGTATCAAAGCCCGCCCGTTTCGATTCCGCCTAACCTGGTCGGCTCTCCGGAGCGGCAAGCGTTACGCTTCGACCCGAGCTGACGCAGGATTGCAACCGCAGTTCTCCTCGCCGGGCCGGTTGTGAAAGAATCTTGTAGACGTCCATGTCGACCTTCCAGCCGGCAGGCCGCACCAGCTTGCGCCGCCTGCCGTGAAGCGAGCCCAGGTAGCTCCAGCGATCCACGATGTGGGTTTGCCGCCAGCCCTCGCATTCCTCGATGATTCCGATCGGCCCGTTCCAGGGCCAGACTTCGCGCTGCAAGGCGTTAAGGCCCTTCCTCAGTCGCGCGCCGTGTTGCGCAATCGTTTCGACACCGGCACAGGCGCCGCGGCATTGGCCGAGTTGGTGCGCAAAGCAGGCCCGCTGTCCTATTCGCATTTCGAGCCCGGTCAGGCCAGGACACAGGCCATGCTGGCGGATCAAGTCGCGCAGCCCTTCCTGCGCCGCGCTGCGCGAAGCAAACAGGCCATGCAAGGGCGTGTCGCCATCGGAGCCAGCCGCGAAGTCACCGTCGCCTTCGACTTCCAGCGAACCGACCACGCGGGGCATGCCGCTCACGCGGTCAAGCCCGATGGCGAACGCTTCGCCTTCATGCCTGAGCAGGACATTCCATTCCGGTTGCCATTGCTTGATTAGTTGGGATTCCAGCAGCAGCGCGCCGATCTCGCCAGCGGTACGCATGCAGTCCACGCTACGGCTTTGCGCCAGCATGGCAGCCTCACGCGGCGTGCGCAAATGCGAAAAAACGCGATGACGGATGTTGACGCTTTTGCCAATGTAGATCGGATGGCCGCGACAATCGCGAAAAAAGTACACGCCCGGCCACGCTGGCAAGGCGTCAAGGCTGGCAGGATCGATATGAGAGGGGTAGACAAAGCTGTGCGCCGGATCTGGGACAACGATCAGGCCAACGGAGGTGACGCGGGAGCCGGGACGCATGCTGATTGCTGGATTTCCGTACGCAGGCCGGCACCGGAAGTGCGCGGCGAAAGAAAGCGAAAATAGCAGAAAGGCTCGTCGCTGTCGCGGGGTTTTCCGGCTATGCCGCGGGCGGGCTTGCCGCTATGGCAAAACACTGCGCGGCACAGGCGAATGCGAACTAAAGACAGCGGCTGCCAGTTGGCCAAGCCGGCGTAAAGCATCGCGGTCAGGATTCCGGCCGCGGGCAACCGTGGCCGGGCCGAGGCAACCGCGTCCCCATAAACGAATACCCGGCTTCATTCCATACTCAAATGGTGCCTGGCGATGACAGGTTGCCAGCGTGCTAGGTCATCCCTGACGGTGTCGCGAAATTCGCTCGCTGTCCCGCCGACCGGCTCCATATACTGGATTGCCAGTTTGTGCTTCATGTCTGGCGCATGCATGATTTCCACGATGGCGTTGTTCAGGCGCTTCCCGATATCAAGCGGCGTGCGTGCCGGAAGAATGAAGCCCATCCAGGCATCGCCTTGCACATCCTGCAGCCCCGACTCCTGCAGCGTTGGCAGGTGTGGCAGCAAGCCGGATCGGCGGGCAGTTGCCACCGCCAGCGCCTTCAATTTGCCGGCACGAACCTGCGGCATCACCGCTGCCGCGGGCAACACCGCAATCTGCGTGTCGCCAGTAAGCAGCGAGCTCACCGCCTGCCCTGATCCGGTGTAGGGAACATGGACGATTTCTGTCCCGCTTCGGGCCGCCAGAGCCGCCATCGCGAGATGTGAAATGCTGCCGGTTCCCATGGAAGCGAAGTTGTACCGACCAGGGTTCTTGCGCAGCGCCGAAAGCAGGGCCGGCATGCCGTCGATGCCGGCGTTCAACGCCACCACCAGCACACTAGGCTGGGTCGCGGCGATGGTAACCAGATCCAGGTCGCGCTGCGGGTCATAAGGCAGCTTTTTATACAGCAGCGTATTGGCGGCAAGGGGCCCCGAGATCGTCAGGCCGAAGGTGTATCCATCCGGGGCGGATTTGGCGACCAGGTCGGTGCCGATGTTGCCGCCCGCCCCCGGTCTGTTTTCCACTATAACGGGCTTGCTCAGACGCGCCGAGAGCCGCTCGCCGACTAGCCGCGCCACGAGGTCGGGCGTCGAGCCGGGTGCAAAGGGCACGATCAACCGCAGCGGTCGCGCCGGCCAATCGTCCATCGCAGCCGCGCCCGCCGCCGGAAGCAGGCAGGCCAGCGCGGCAGTGCCAACCACCCGCGCAAGGCGCCGTCGTTTTGTGTTTATCATTGCCGTTTCAGTACTCGTTTCAGATGCAAGGAGACATGATGACATCAATACCAAGGCCGACGCCAGCCGTGCCCTCCTCCGCAACAGACCCGCAAGCGCAATCAGGAGGCCAGTCTGGAGCGAGCCCCGAGAACCTATTGTCGGGACTTGGCCTGGGAACCTGGGGCATGGGCGAGAACCCGGACAAGGCGAAGCTCGAAATTGCGGCACTCCAACGCGGCATCGACCTCGGCATGTGCCTGATTGATACGGCGGAAATGTATGCCGACGGTGGTGCGGAAGAGATCGTCGGCGCCGCTATCGCGGGGCGGCGCAACGCGGTATGCCTGGTGAGCAAGGTCATGCCGCACCACGCCGACAGGCGCGGCACCGTTGCAGCATGTGAGAGAAGCCTGCGACGCCTTGGAGTCGATTGCATCGACCTCTACCTGTTGCACTGGCTCGGCGACGTGCCACTGGCAGAAACCCTGGAGGCGTTCACCTTGCTGCACGCAGCCGGAAAGATCGCGCGCTGGGGTGTAAGCAACTTCGATATCGACGACATGCAGGAACTGGTGGGTATTGCGGCGGCACACGAGGTGGCGACCAACCAGGTGCTGTACAACCTCACCCGGCGCGGCGTCGAATTTGACCTGCTTCCCTGGTGCCAGCAAAGTCGAATTCCGGTGATGGCTTATTCTCCCATCGAGCAGGGCCGACTGCTTTCTTCACCGCCGCTGTTGCGCATAGCAGAGCGGCGCGGTGCGAGCCCGGCGCAAATCGCATTGGCCTGGGTGCTGCGGCGACCTGGTGTGATGGCAATACCCAAGGCATCCAGCCTGGCCCACGTGGAGCAAAACCATGGCGCCCTGAGTTTGCGGCTGGAGCCAGAGGACCTTGCGGAACTGGACCGCGCCTTCCCTCCGCCGAACAAGGCGGTTCGGCTTGAAATGCTGTGAGCCACGCGACTTAGTACCTTTAACAAAACCACCTACTTACCTTCAGTGCAACAAGGGGCGAACACTGAATCCTAGCTAACTTCCGCCTTCGGCCCAAAAGCGGTCGCTCGAATTTGTAGTTCCAACAAAGCCCTGAGCGCGGGTTCGACCGAATTCACGGGTTCTCATGTCATAGGTCGACGACTGCCCCTCCTTTCGTGCGTTCCGCTGAAGGCGCTTTGCCCAAGCAGTGGATCCGCGAAACTTCCTCCGGTTAGGTTCTGCTATAACCTGCCCGGACACGCTCGAACGGATGTCTGTGTAGCATTCGCGCCCTACGGGGTGCGAGAGAACGCCATGTTTACCTAAAGTCTCGGGCAGTAGCGGCCAAAGCCCACCGATCTGCATATCGTCAAGCAAAGCTTCAATCGCAGACTGCTTAGCGCCAATGTGAGCACCTGGTTCTAAGCCCGGTTTCGCAGCGCGTCGAGCACAAGTAAGAATGCAGGCGACGGATTGCGCCGACTCGGATAGTACAAATGGTAGCCGGGATAAGTCGGGCGCCAGTCATCGAGGACCTGCACCAGGTCGCCAGCTGCGATGTGCTGGTCGGCCACGTCCTGTGGTACGTAGGCCAGACCATACCCTTCCAGGGCAGCGGTC
The DNA here is from genome assembly GCA_028292265.1 of Herminiimonas sp. Lineage (GTDB taxonomy): Bacteria > Pseudomonadota > Gammaproteobacteria > Burkholderiales > Burkholderiaceae_D > JAQGMR01. The sequence continues at coordinate 49,392 of JAQGMR010000069.1, read as the reverse complement.
ACTGTTTCCCCCGACGTATTCAGAATGATCTGCCCTTGTACGTGCACGCTCAATTCCTGGCCTTCTTTTTCGAACTCCCATGCATACAGGCCACCATGTGTCGGCAGCCGCAAGTTAACGCAATTGTGCTCAGTCAGGTCTTGTGGGACCAGTGGCGCTTTTCGCTTCGAGAAATAAGAAGGTGAGCCGACCACGGTCATCTTGAAATCCGGGCTGATGCGCATCGCGATCATGTCCCTGGCCACCTGGTCGCCGACGCGCACTCCTGCATCGAATCGTTCGGCAACGATGTCGATCAGTCCGTAGTGGATCGAAAACTCAACTTTCAAGGCGGGGTAAGCGGGGAGCAGTTTGGACAGCTTCGGCCATAGGATCGTTCGGACCGCATGGTCGTGCGAACTGATTCTGATGGTGCCGGCCGGCTTGTCGCGCTGCTCGCTCAGTGACGCCAATTCGGTCTCTATGCCTTCGCAGTAGGGACCGACTGTGGCAAGTAGACGCTCCCCTGCCTCAGTCGGAGAGACGCCGCGCGTGGTCCGGGTCAGCAAGCGCACGCCCAGCTTCGCTTCGAGTGCGCTAATCGCATGGCTCAATGACGACTGTGACAGCCCGAGTTGTGCGGCCGCACGGGTGAAGCTGCATTCACGAGCAACTACAACGAACGCTGCCACATTGTTGAGGTTGATTCTTTCCATTTATCGAAATTCCGCACATCGGTATGCAGAGTATAGGCATTCTCTCTACCACTCTGCTCGCCTATAGTTCTTCGACGGGATTCGCCGGCTGTCCACTTGTCCAGAGCCGGACCTTTTCAGGAGAACAGTATGCAACAACGTAAATTGGGAAACAGTGGCTTGGAAGTATCGGCAATCGGACTTGGTTGCATGGGACTGACGTTTGGCTACGGCCCGGCCACAGATAAGAGTGAAGGCATCGCCTTGATACGCGCCGCCTACGCGCGTGGTGTCACTTTGTTCGACTCGGCCGAAGCATACGGCCAGGCCAACGAGGAGATGGTCGGCGAAGCCGTCGCGCCATTCCGTGACAAGGTCGTTATTGCCACCAAGTTCGGGTTCAAGGATGGCGATGCGAAAGCGGGCTTGGACAGCCGCCCTGAACGTATTCGCCAGGTTGCGGAACAGTCGCTCAAGCGCATGAAAACGGATCGGATCGACCTGTTCTACCAGCACCGTGTGGATCCGAACGTACCGATGGAAGATGTGGCCGGCGCAGTGCGCGACCTGATTGCTGCAGGCAAAGTCAAATACTTCGGGATTTGCGAAGCTGGCGTCGATGCAATTACCCGCGCCCATGCGGTGCAGCCGCTGTCGGCCCTGCAAAGCGAATACTCCATGTTCACCCGTGAGCCAGAAAAGGAAATCCTGCCGCTGCTGGAAAAGCTGGGCATCGGCTTCATTCCTTTCAGCCCGCTCGGCAAAGGTTTCCTGACCGGAAAAATCGACGCCGGCACGACCTTCGCAGCAGGCGACGTGCGCAACAGCCTGCCGCGTTTTGCCGACGAAGCCCGCGAAGCCAACCACAACCTGGTTACCCTGATCGGTGAAGTCGCTGACCGCAAGAACGCCACGCCGGCACAGGTGGCACTGGCCTGGTTGCTGGCGCAGAAGCCGTGGATCGCGCCGATTCCTGGCACGACGAAGTTGCACCGCATGGAAGAAAACGTCGGCGGCGCGGATGTAGTCCTGACTGCGGACGACCTCAAAGCGCTGGCAGACGTTCTGGCACGGGTGCCGGTACAAGGCGAGCGCTATAACGCGCAGATGATGAAGTCGGTCAACCGCTAAGCCTTCCATTTACCGCGCGTCTTTCCGGTGGGTACCGCCGACGGACGCGCCGTTCTCTTCAATTCTGGAAAATATCATGACTACGAATACTCTCAACGAGCGGATCGCCCTCGTCACCGGCGGCACGACGGGCCTTGGCTTCGGCACGGCCCAGTGTCTGATCGAAGCAGGCGCAACCGTCTACATTACGGGCCGCCGCCGTGAAGTGCTCGATGCCGCCGTGGAAAAATTGGGCAAGGGCGCCGTCGGCATTCACGCGGACGTATCTGTCAAGGCGGACATGCAGCGCGCAGCTGACACCATTAAGCGGGCTCATGGCCAGCTCGACATTCTGTTCGCCAACGCCGGCGGTGGGCATGCCACACCATTGGAGCAATTGACGGAAGAGCAGATCGACAGCGAGCTGTCGATCAACGTCAAAGGCGTCGTGCTGACGGTGCAGACTGCCTTGCCGGTACTGCGCAATGGCGCGTCCATCATCCTGAACGCCTCGATCACCGCCGACATGGGCCTGAAAGGTTTCGGCGTCTATGCCGCAACCAAGGCAGCGGTACGCTCGCTCGCACGCAGCTGGACTACGGACCTGCGCGACCGTGATATCCGCGTCAACACCGTAAGCCCTGGCGTCGTGCCCACCGAAGGCTATGGCAAGGAACAGAAAATGAGCGACCAGGACGTGGCCGATTACGTGGCCCGCGTGTCCACCGAGATTCCGGCTGGCCGCGTCGGCACCGCGCGCGATATCGGAAATGCCGTCGTGTTCCTGGCGTCAGACGCGAGCAACTACATTCGTGGCATCGACCTGATCGTCGACGGCGGCATGACGCGCGTCTACGCCGGCAAGAATTGAGGATCGCGCCATGAACAACGCCAAGGCGAACGAACGCCACATCATTTGCGAACTGCGCTGCGACTCGAAAGACCGCGAGCGGGTACGCGACCTGATCCTGAAATTCGTGCTGCCGGCACGCGCAGAACCGGGCTGCTTGTATTACGACCTGTACCAGCGGACCGATGCGCCCGACACTTTCTTCATCCTGGATGGTTGGGTCGATGAGGCCGCCGTCAAGAGCCACGCTGCGCATCCCCATGTCGCCGAAGTGATGAAAGAACTCCGGCCTTTGCTGACATTCGGGCCGTCCATCACATTGACCACGCGCACTAGCGACTAACCATTCATTGAAAGGTATTCCATGGCCAGCATGAATCAGCAATCCATCACAGCAGCATCGGAAGCGCAGCAAGCCATGCAAGCTGCTTCGCCCGCACTTGGCGCCTATACCGACAGCGTATTGTTCGGGACGCTATGGGAACGGCCCGGGTTGTCGAAGCGTGATCGCAGTATCGTCACGCTGTCGGCCATCATTGCCCGCAACCACACTGCGGAACTGGGTTTCTACCTCGATCTCGCGCTGGATAACGGCGTGAGCGGAGCGGAGATTTCCGAAATTATCGCGCATCTGGCTTTCTACTCCGGCTGGGGCACGGCCGTGTCAGCGGTCGCGGTTGCGGAACCGACCTTTGCGCGCCGCTCCGTTTCACCGACATCTTTGCCAGGTGCGGCGGTCCCCTTCCTGGAGATCGACGAGAATGCCGAAGCGCAGCGCGCAGCGATGGCCGAGCAGAGCGCCGGCAAGGTCGCGCCTGGACTAGTGCAATTCACCACTGACGCCTTGTTCAAGGACCTGTGGCTGCGTCCCGGTCTAGCGCCGCGCGACCGCAGTCTGGTCACAGTCAGCGCTCTACTCGCCGCCGGCCATTTCCCGCAAATTACTTATCACCTGAACCGGGCGATGGACAACGGGTTGACCCAAGCGCAGGCGTCCGAAGTCCTCACGCATCTTGCTTTCTATGCCGGCTGGCCGAATGCGTTTTCGTCGGTGCCGATCATGAAAGACGTCTTCGAAAAGCGCTCGCGCCCAAATGTTGCGGCTGAAGCCAGAGTATCTGGCGGAACTGGACCGCGCCTTCCCTCCGCCGAACAGGGCGGTTCGGCTTGAAATGCTGTGAGCCACGCGACTTTAGCCGCCGCCGATGCCTTCGATCACTTTTCCGGTACCACCACATATCGGGCAGGCTGACCCGTTGATTGTCTTGCCGCTGCCTTTGCACGTTGGACAAATATCTTCACCCGAGCCTGGCGTGCCGGCAGGTGCTTCATCGCCGGGCGAGGTCGATTCCGTGGGCGATTGTGTCATGGCGTCTCCTTGTCAATTGCGGCCGGTGAAGTCGCGGCCATCCCTGCGTTTCAAAGCAAAACGCGCACCCGCGCAACGACAACTGGCGCACCGCCACAGTCATTGATGCCAGAAAAAACTGCTATTTGAGAGGCGATATTTCCACGCACTTGCCGCTTGGACCGGCGAACATTTACGCAGCGTTGGCCTGGCATGCGCTTTCAACCGGCAAGCCAGAAGCGACCGACTCAGGGAGTAACGCCGTTGCGCTGCCTCTGCCGCCAGTCTTCGGCAAGAAGGTTGATGAGCGCGTGGGTGTCTACCGGCTTGACGAAGTGACGATCGAAGCCGGCTTCGTGCGCCAGTTGTTTATCCTTCTCCTGGCCCCAGCCAGTGATGGCAATCAGCACCGCTTGCTGTGTCCCCGGATGGCCTCGCAACCTGCGCGCCAGCTCATAGCCGTTCAGGTGCGGCAGGCCGATGTCGAGGAAACAGAATGCGGGCGACTTGGATATCGCAAGTTCCAGCGCGTCGGCGCCATTGTGGGCGACATGGACTTCATGTCCGAGCGCCCCGAGCAAGATCGCCATACTCGATACAAAATCTACATTGTCGTCAGCCAGCAATATGCAGAATTGCGATCGCGCCGACGCTTCCTCAACCGCAGGCTCAACCAGCACAGCGGTCGACGGTTCAAGGACAGGCAGGCGCATTGTGAAGGTGCTTCCACGATTCTTGCCCTCGCTGGTCGCGACCAGACTGCCGCCATGCAACTCCACGAGTCGTCGGGCGAGCGTCAAGCCAACGCCGAGTCCGGCGGTGCTGCGCTCCAGAGAATAGTCAGCCTGCACAAACATCGTGAAAATCTGCGGCAGCATGTCAGCGGCGATACCAATGCCGTTATCCGAAATGACGGCCACCATTTCCAGACCCTCGCGGCGCACGCTGAAATGGATCTCGCCACCGGGCTCGGTGTACTTCGCGGCGTTGTTCAACAGATTGGAAAAGACCTGCGCGATACGCGCCGGGTCGGCCTCCAGGCTCATGGCTTCTTCCGGCAGGTCCAGCGTGAGATGATGGCCGCGGCTCTCAATGAGCGGCATGACAGTTTCGATCGCATTGTTGACGACCTCCTGCAGCAGGACTTTTTCTTTTCGTACCACCAGCTTGCCGGTTGTGATGCGGGAAACGTCCAGCAGATCGTCGACCAGGCGCACCATCTGGCGCAACTGACGCTCGATGATTTCGCGCGCTGTTTGCGTAGCGGCATCGCCGGTGGGGCCGGCGTACCGCATCAAGGTGAGGCTGTTCATCATCGGTGCCAGCGGGTTGCGCAGCTCATGCGCGAGCGTGGCCAGGAACTCGTCCTTGCGCCGGTCCGCCACGATAAGTGCCTGTTCCGCAGCGCTGCGCTCCTTCATCTCATGTTCGAGGATGCGGTTGGATTCTTCCAGCGCGCGGGCCCGTCGGCCGACTTCACTCAGCATCGCATTGAAAGCTTCGACCAGTACGCCGATTTCATCCTCGGTGTCCCTGGTTGCGCGCAGCGAAAAATCGCGATGCTCGATGACATCGCGTGCAACATTGGTAATGGCAAGAATTGGCCTGGTGAAGGATGCCTGCAACCAAAGGGAGGTCAGCGCGGCCACGCCGAGACTTGCCAGCATGACCGCGCCGAGGATCATCAGGTAGCTCTTGAGGCGGTCCATCAACGGGTAACTGGCCTGCAGATAAACGGTGCCGAGCAAGTCCCCGTTTTCCCGAATGGCATGGAACATCGTTATACGGTCGGTCCCCACGTGGTACCCGGGCTGCTGCGGTACTGGCGGCACCACCGCCGCCTCTGCGTCCGGCGCAACATACTGTGCATGAAGTTTGCCGTTCTGGAGGTAGATTGCCGCTGCCAGAATGGCCGGACGGGTTTTAAGCAGCGCAAGCGTTTCATTGGCTGCCTTGGCGTCATCGAACTGGATTGCCGGGGCACTGGTGCGGGCAAGAATATCGGCCTGGGTACTGAGGTCGTCTATCCACTGCGTCCTGAAATTGCGAATGTCATAGGCAAGCATTGCCAGCCCCGACACCAGCAATGCCATGAACGTCGTGGCCAGCACCATCAACATCAATTTGCGCGAAATCGAGCGCCGAATCGAGCGAATCATGGACGGGTTCCCGAGCCCCGGGCGACACGCGCCAGAAGGCGCTGCATTGCGCTGCGCGCAGCCGGGCCAGGCGCTAATGGCGCCCGCTGGAATCCATTCACTTTATGGTGGGAGGTCATGGATTAGCCTGCTTCACATCAAGCGCAACAGATAGCAGACGCGAACTTAACTTCAAAGCGTTCCCTTCCGCCGCAGCGAGCGAAATTTCGAAGCGGATACGTCCCTCAACTTGCCGGAAATTGATGCAACTCCCGTCCTGAAGTCCGCCATTGCTTTCGGTTACCGTCAGCACCGGCCGACGCGCTGCCTGTACCAGCCACTGCTTCTGGCGTGGCGCTTCCTGCTGCCCAATAAATAGAATGTGCACCCCGGCGAACGATTCGCCGAAATTCAGGGGCTTCACCATGACGGGACGGTTATCGACTGTGCGACCGTTGGCCAGTGTCATCAATTCGGATGCAACAGCATCCGCACCCGCAATCCCGATGACAAAAGGGGAACCAGGTTGGTTCAAAGCCGCGGGCGGCCACTCTACATAGCTCAAGAATTTGTAGAGGTAAGCGGCCTTCACCGAGCGTTCCAGCAGGCCGGGATCGCTCTCCATGGCAGCGGCGTTGGCCCACCGGGATGCGGGGCCGACACAAAGGGCAAGGCCAACGGCAAAGCAGACCAGCAAGCGCCCCGCAGCACGCAGGAACTGGCGGCGGGGGGAAAGCGCAATCTCAGTCAAGGTTTCCCCGACCGGGCGACGTCTTTACGCTAACGCCCGGTGCGCCCTCCATTCGAGTAGTTGGCGAGCGCCGCGCTGATGTCGGCAAATTTGACGGGCTTCGCGCAAACCCGGTCAAAGCCTGCGGCAAGGGCACGCTGGCGGTCTTCCGGACTCGTGTACCCTGATACCGCGACCAGCGGAATGTGGGCCAGATCGGGATCATTTCGGATGGCGCTCGCAAAATCGAAGCCGTCCATGTCGCCCGGCAGTCCCAGGTCGCAAAAGATCAGTTGCGGCCGGATGTCCCTGGCGATAGAGAGGCCGATGCGCGCATCCGAGGTGATGTCGAGTTCACAGCCCATGATCTCCAGCATGTGCCGGAACAGCTGCGCAAAGTCGCGATTGTCCTCGATCGCCAGGACCCTCGTGCGCTGCTTCTCACGTTTCGGCGGCGCCTTGTCGGCATCGGCAGCGCTTGGGACGGACGAAGGCGTGATGGGCAGAATCACCCTGAAAATGTGCGGAATGCCAGCCTGCGGCGCCATGCCTTGAACCATGCCCTGATGTAGTTCGGCGATGACCCTTGCGCTCGACAGGCTCAACCCCGCGTCGTCGTCGGGTCTGCCGGTATCGCTCGCGGATGTAAGCCCATTCTCCGGTATCAGCCCTTCCCTGCCAGCCGAGACTGTCACTGTAAGTTTGTCACCTGTGACGCTGGCGGCGATCGCAATGCCGGCCGGCGCGGCGGCCCGGCGAATAACGCTCGTCACGATATTCTGGAACATCTGCACAAGGCGGGCCCGATCGCCGGTCACGCAGATTCCCTGGGGCGAGGGTCGCATCGCCACGTTCAACCCGCGCTCCCGGATCTTCGGCGCAACTTCTTCGAGTACCGCGTTCAATACTTCAGAAATGGGCACGGGAAGTCGCGCGATCGTAACCTTGCCGAGCGCGAGATTGGAGGCGTCAATGATGTTGTCGAGCGCCTCTGTCAAATTCGAGGTCTGGCGCTGCAGGATGCCACACGCATGGCGCAAGCGCTCATCGTGCACGCCGACCATCTGAAACATGTCCGACACGGCACTGATTGCCGCAACCGGATTGCGCAGGTCATGGCTCAGCTTGGCGATAAACCGGCTTTCCTGCGGGCTGACGCTCGGACCCGCCGCTGACTTTGACTTCGTGCCAGATCGCTCGGCCTCATTTGCGGCAACAATGGCGTCGATCCGGGCCGCGACGTCAGGATGAGAGGCAAGCATGGCAATCAGGTCCGGCTCGAGCGCCACGTCCGGATGCATCCTCGACCAGCTATCTGCCGTTTGAAGGTAGAGCAACAGCGCCATGACCAATTCCGTGTTTGCCTTGCCGAGCACCTTCCTTAACGCGGCCACCGGCTGGGCTGCGTCCGAGGGTCTGGAGATGATGGCCATACAGCATTGAAAGATGGCCAGTTCCGCCGCGGTTCCTGCTTGTGGCACTGGACCAGTCGGGTGACTTTCGAGCAGGGACAGGGCGTCCGACAACGCCGTTGTCGACACCGTCGGCACGGCCAGCAAGGCCATAACCTGGGCCGGCGATTGCGGCGGTGCAGAAGCGTCTGCGGCAGGCCGCCCATAGCCCATAAGGAAACCCACATGGCGCGTCAAGCCATAATGCGAACCGAATTTCTTGGCAAGGACGACGCAAAGCCGCTCCTTGAAAAGGGCCGGCAGTGGATTGTCGAGGTAACTGGTTCTGGCGTAATGCCACATGCCCTCCGTTTGCGCCGATGCTGTGTCGGGCAAGCGGAACATGGCGGGAACCAGGCCGAGTCGGGCCTCGATTTCCTGTTCAAGATTCGCGCCTGGATTCTGGTCTTTCAGCATCTGGATTTCGGCCTCATTGGAAGGGTCGGTGTTTAATTTCGCAGGGTAGCATATCGGTAGAGCGTGGCAAGCCGTGCAGCTTGCAAATTCCCAAAGTGGCAAAGGCGGCACAACCCAAGTCGGCCGTCTTTGCGCCCGCGCTGAACTCATGTCATTCAGCGGTCTACAATCTGACGACAACACCATGCAACCATCTTCGGCAACTCCCACTCCCGCCTCCGCTCCGCTCGCCACGCCGCGCGCCCGGCGGGTTGCATTTGTCACGGCGCTCGTTGGCCTTGTGTTGTTCTGGTCGATCGCCGTGGCAGTGCAAGGCGCCGAGACAAACCTGCTGTTCCGGATCGATGCAATGTGCGCAACCTGGGCCGCCCGCCACCTTGGAGCTGGGTGGGTGCCGCTGATGCGAAGCCTAAGCCTCATTCACGGCACCGCCGGAACGCTCGCGCTAACGGCGCTGCTCGGGGTAGTGCTCTACCGCCGTGCGGAATGGTGGTGGTGGCGTTGCCTGCTGCTCACCGTGCCCGGCGGCATGCTGCTGAACGGCGCACTCAAGCTCGTGTTCCAGCGTGCAAGGCCGACCGGCGCTGACCCGCTTTACCTGCCTCACAGTTTCAGTTTCCCGAGTGGCCATGCGACCTATGTTTGCCTCTTCTATGGCTTCCTGGTGGTCTGGCTTTTCGACAGGTCTGCTCGTCTGCCGTCCCTGCCGCGACAGGTGACCGCCATCGGTACAATGGCCGCCACGGTGATGTGCCTTGCGGTATGCGCCAGCCGGGTTGGGCTCGGGGTGCACTATGCAAGCGATGTCCTGGCCGGTGCGGTCGAGGCATTCACCTGGCTCGCTGTTTGCCTCATGCTCACTGAATTTTTTGTAGGTCGCGCCCATTACGGAACCACGGCATGAAAACTGAATCCCCCGCTCTCGTTGTCCCGGTCATCATCAATGCCGGTGCCGGCGGCGGCCATGACGAAGCGTTGGGCAAACGACTCGCTGAGCACTTTTCCGGGGCGGGGATGCGGGCAAACATCATCATGGCCAAAGGCGGCGCCGAACTTGAAGCAGCGACGCGCAAGGCGCTGGCCAGCGGCGCGCGAACCATCGTGGCAGGCGGCGGTGACGGCACCATCAATGCCGTCGCCTCCGTAGTCGCCGATTCGCCGGCGGTGCTCGGCGTGCTGCCACTCGGCACGCTGAACCACTTTGCCAAAGACCTCGGCATTCCGCTCGAACTCGATGAAGCGGTACGCAACATCGCGGCTGGAAGGATCGTCCGGGTGGATATAGGCGAGGTCAATGGACGGGTGTTTATCAACAATTCCAGCATCGGGATCTATCCGGCCATCGTCCGCGACAGGGAACGCCAACAGCGCCACAACGGACGCAGCAAATGGCTCGCCTTCGCCTGGGCGCTGCTGCTTTCATTGCGGCGCTATCCATTCCTGCACGTCCGCTTGAAAGTCAACCAGACGGAGACCACGCGCAAGACCCCTTTTGTTTTCATCGGCAACAACAATTACCGCATGTCGGGCTTTGACATTGGCACGCGCGAACACATGAATGAAGGGGTGCTCGGCGTCTATGTGACACAGCACTGCGGGCGACTGCGAATGGTGGCCCTGGCGCTGCGCGCCCTGTTCGGCAAGTTGGCACAAGCGCATGATTTCACCATGTTGAGCACCCCTGACATCGCTATCGAGACGCGGCACGCGCGCCTCGCGGTTGCCACGGACGGGGAAGTGAGTGTGATGCACTCGCCGCTACGCTATCGCAGCCGTCCCGGGGCGCTGAGAGTACTGGTGCCGGCAAGGGGGCCTGGCGGCGCGAGCGGAAAGCGAGGGGGCAATGCGTAAGCTGGTGCATGTCTCCGACCTGCATTTTGGCCGCATTGACGCCGACTTGCCCGGGCCGCTGGCCGATACGATCCGCCACCTCGACCCGGACGTGCTGGTGGTTTCCGGCGACCTGACACAGCGTGCGCGCAATCACCAGTTTGCCGCCGCGCGGGCATTTCTCGACAGCTTCGCCATGCCACGGGTTGTGGTGCCGGGAAATCATGACATTCCCTTGCATAACGTCTTCAACCGCATGCTGCGTCCTTTGGAAAAATATCGACGGCATATCGATGAGGAGGTGGAGCCAGAGTATGTGGACGATGAGATCGCCGTATTCGGCGTCAATACGGCGCGCTCACTGACCTTCAAGGACGGACGCATCAGCATGGCGCAGCTTGAGCGACTGGAGGCTCGTCTCTCCGCGCTCCCCGCAGACCTCTCCCGCATCATCGTGACGCATCATCCGCTCGACCTGCCGTCACGGCACGACGCTGAAGACCTGGTTGGCCGCGCGCCGCTGGCGATGAAGCTGTTTTCAACATGGCGGGTTGATTTGCTGCTGGCCGGGCACTTTCATGTCAGCCATGCCGGCGACACCACCGCCCGCTATCCCGACACGCGGCAGGCCGCACTGGTTGTGCAGGCTGGCACCGCCACTTCAACGAGGGGCCGTGGCGAATCGAATTCCTTCAACTACATCGAGGTCGAGCAAGGCTGCATTCGGGTGCAGCGCCATGAATGGGAAAGTGCGAAGCGCGCCTTCGTGCCGCAAGCGGTGCAAAGCTTTGCGCGCACAGCCGGAAACTGGTCGGCCGAATCTGGCGCCCAAGCGGAGGAGTCGCCCGGTACAAAATCCAGCGCGCCCTAGCGCGTGTCGGGCCTGCGCGGCGATGAGCGGCGGCTGAAGGCTTCCGGGCCTTCTGCTGTAGGGCTTCTGCCGCAGGCCTTTAGCTGAAGGGCTGAGGCGGTTTAGGCTCTTCCGGCAAGGGAATCCACTCAGTTTCGCCGGGCACGCTGCCGAACTGTTGATTGCGCCAGCGTTCCTTTGCAGCCTCGATTGCGCTGCGCTCACTGGCGACAAAATTCCACCACAAAATACGCTCGGCATCGAGCGGCGCGCCGCCCAGCAGCATGGCGCGCGCCGCGCCACGGGCAACCAGTTCACCCGCACTGCCTTGCTGCAGCACGGCCATGGTGCCAACGGGGATGGGTTCGCCGTCCAGCACCAGATCGCCATGCAACGCATAGACAGCCCTCTCTGCATACTCCGATGGCATTTGCAGTCGGCCATCCGGTGCGAACTCCGCGGCGACATAAAACAGCGGTGAAAAGGTGCGGGCCGGCGCGGTGTGACCGAATGCACTGCCGGCAATCACCCGCAGCTGCACGCCGTCCTGCTCGATTTGCGGAATGGAAGCGGCCGGATGGTGCATGAAGAATGGCTCCGTTTCTTCATGTGCGCGCGGCAGTGCCACCCAGGTTTGCAAGCCGTGCATCGGCCCGCCGCTTTGCCGCAGGGTTGCGGGCGAGCGCTCGGAATGCACGATGCCCCGACCGGCCGTCATCCAGTTCACGTCGCCGGGCTTGATTGGCTGAACGCTACCCAGCGAATCGCGATGGTCGATGACGCCTTCAAACAGATAAGTCACCGTCGCCAATCCAATGTGCGGGTGCGGCCGGACGTCCAGGCCATTGCCAGGCGCAAGGTTGGCCGGCCCCATATGGTCGAAGAACACGAACGGTCCCACCGCGCGGCAAGCGGCGGCTGGCAGTAGCCGCTTGACGGTGAAGCCACCGAGATCCTTGACGTGCGGTTGCAGCAATTGGAAGGTAGCGGTCATGATGATTCCTCTGCGAGAAATTTCGTTAACCCGCGGTGGTTACCGGTTTGCGGATGCGGATCAGGCCCTCCTGGACCAGCGTGGCGACCATGTCACCGCGGGCGTTGTAGACATGGCAAAAGCACAGGCCACGTCCGCCGGAGGCGTTTGGGCTTTCCATGGAAAAGAGCAGCCACTCATCCATGCGGAATGGCCGGTGAAACCAGATCGCATGGTCCAGGCTTGCGATCTGGAGTCGGGGGTCGCCGAGTCGGATGCCGTGCGGCTGCAGCGAGGTCCACAACAGGCCATAGTCGGAGACGTAGGCGAACAGCGTTTCGTGCAGCACGACGTCGTCGCTCATGGCAAGCGGTGCGCGGGTCCACACCTGTCGGCGCGGCTCCCTCGTACTGGAACTGAAAATGTCCCCGCCTTCCATGGTCCGGAAATCCACCGGCACAGGCTGGAACGGCCGCCGCCCCGATGCCGCGCGCACCTTCCATGCAGGCAGGCTCGATTCCAGGGTTTCCGGATCGACCATCTCAGGCGCGGCTTTCTGATGGGACAAGCCTTCTTCCGGCACCTGGAATGACGCCGACATGACAAAGATGCGACGGCCTTCCTGCAGTGCTACCACCCGCCGGGTAGTGAATGTGCCGCCGTCGCGCACCCGCTCCACTTCATAGTCGATGGGTATGCGGTGGTTTCCAGGCAACAGGAACAGTGCATGCATTGAGTGGGGGCGTCGGCCCTCGACCGTGCTGGTGGCGGCGTACAGCGACTGTCCCACCACCTGCCCGCCAAAGACGTTCGGACTGCCCATGAAATGGCTCTGCCCGTGAAAACGGTCTTCACCAGTGGGCGCGAGCGCGAGGAGGTCCAGTATTTCCTGGGTGTTGTAGAGCGAGGAGTCAATCATGATTGCCCGGAGAGTCGATTCAGTTGAGCATTATTCCACACTGCCCGAGGCTAGCCATCAATGTGTGCTACCAGCGGCAAATGATCTGATGCGCAGCGGGCCAGCGGACTGGCATGGGCTTTCACATGCACCAGGCGATGCCGCGGACGAATCCAGATGCGATCAAGCGCAAAGAGCGGTCGGCGGGAGGGAAAGGTGCGCGGCGCTGGCACCGATTCAAAGTGCGACACCAGCCAGCGCAGCGGCCTGCCCCACACGAACCATTCGTTGACGTCACCCATCAGCACTACTGGCATCAGGTCGGTATCGAAGCTTTGCAGCAGACGGCGAATCTGCTCCCGCCGCTCCGCCGGCCGCAGGCCGAGATGCGTGGCAATCACGCGTAGTGGATGCCCGTGGCAGTCGATGTCTGCGTCCAGCGCGCCGCGCGGTTCATGCTTGCCAAACGAGAGGTCTATGGCCCGGGTCGCGACGATTGGATAGCGCGACAGCACCGCATTGCCATAGAGTCGTTCACCCACCTTGAAGGTGGCGCCCCCAACCGCGTTGAACCCGGTAGCGTCGCGCAGGATCGCCAGCACGTCCGGTATGTCGCCGCCACCAAGCGGTACTTCCTGCAGCGCGACGATGTCGGAATTCATTTCAAGCAGTACCTGTGCCACGCGGCTCGGGGAAAAGATCCGGTCGGTCCCTACGGCCCCGTGGATGTTGTAGGTGGCGAGACACAGCGGCCAGGGGTTGAGATCCGGCGCAATCGCCGGGGGCGCGCGTGGCAAGCGTCTGCGGTCGTTCCCGGGCCCGGAACCCTCGTCCTCGGTCCCGGCATGCAATGCAGTTGCCAGGCGTCGGGAAGCCTCCTTCAGAACATCGGTCATGCGCCGACGCCGCGCCGCTGCGCCAGAAGACGCTGCAGTAGCCAGCCGAATGCGATCAGGGCCACCACCACCCCAGCAAGGACACCGATAGTTCCCGCGCTTGGTCTGCGGACCACTTCGGCCAGGTTATGGACGAAGGTGACCATGATCATGATCCCCGGCGTCATGCCGAGAAGCGTGCCGATCAGGTAGTCGCGGAAGCGGATGTGCGACGCGCCCGCCACCATGTTGACAATTGTAAAAGGTGCGACGGGAACCAGCCGCACGACCATCATGGCGAGAATGCCGCGTTTGGCGATGCGGCGCGACAGGCGGTTTATGCGCGGCCCCAGCATTCGACCAACCACGTCTCGCCCAAGCCACCAGCCAATCGCATAAGCCACGGTTGCGCTCGCCATGGAGCCGGCAATGGCATAGAGCGCTCCGACGAAAGGACCAAAAACCACGCCGCTCACGGCAATCAGCAACATGACGGGCAGCATGACAAGCCCGCCGATTACATAGGCAGCCACCACGGCGAGCGGGGCAAACGGCATGTCCACTACGCTGCGCGCAAGGGCAATCAGCGCGGCCAGGTTCACCCATTCCTTAAGCGGTGTCGCGTGCCATGCAATAGCCAGGCCACCGAGCAGGAGTCCAAGCGCCGCCATGGCAATCAGCCGACGGGGCGCCGGCTTTCGCGCTTCTTCCGGGACAAATTGCTGTAGCAGTCTGTCCGGTTCAATCGGGCGCTCCGGATCGAACATGGCCTGTTCCGGTATCAGAGCGTCCAGTTCCGGCGTACTGACGGGATGGAATGCATGCAAGGCGCGCTTCCCGGAAGTGCGCAGTGAATCAATGGCGCCGATCAGGCTGCGCTTGGCCGCGATGGTTGCCGCTACCGTGCCGGGTGCCGTGTCGAGGTGCTCGCCAAGCAGCCGGTTGCGCAGGTGGGCAATGGCTGCACGGATGCGCGGGGCGTGATGGCCATGCGCCTCAATCGTCAGACAGCATTCAGTGTCGAGCGCCATGGACCGATTGGACAAGTTCGCCGAACCGATACAGAACAGGTTCTCGTCAACCGCGAAAACCTTGCTGTGCACGTTCAGGCAACCGTCCTTCAGGCCCGGCAGGTGCGGGCAGCAAAGCAGGTAACGCTGGTGCAGGTTGGCCGACTGCAGGCGCTTTTGCATGCGCGCGCGCAGCACGCCCATCGTGGCCTCTTCCAGCCAGCCGCTTTGCAGCTCCGGCGAAATAACCACAACCTCCGGCCCCCCGGGTTCGGACAGGCGCTGGCCGAGCGCATCGGCGATCAGGCCCGACGTGAAATACTGGTTCTCGAAGAATAGGATTTCACGCGCGGAGGCGATGGCATCGATGTGCAATTGCCGCACCTCGTGCACGCCGACATGGTCCTCGAATGCCGGCTCGGTCCGGGATACCGCAACCTCGATCTCTTCAATGTCCGGGGAGATGTCGGAAGGCCACAGCGTGGTGCGCGGCGCGTCGACGGCATTGAATTCCGACGGCGGCGCCTCAAGCGTTTCGTCGCAACAGCGCCGCCACCGTTCACGGGCGAGCTCCCCGAGCACGCGTGCCGCGTCACCGTCCACCATGGCCTGCACATCATGGAACGGCGCATAGGGTTTTCCGTTTACGTCGCGCCGCAGCGGCAAGCTGGAAGCATGCTCGCTCGTATCCCATCGGCAGCCCGTCAAGTCCAGGCCGCCCGAGAAGGCGAGTTCGTCGTCCACCACGACCACTTTCTGATGGTGCGAACCGCCAATGGGATGCCTGCCATCCATCCTGAACGACAGACGTGGATGCGTGCGCCATCCCATCTTGTAGACCGGTAGCCATTCGCGCTCCAGCGCATACAACATGGCGAAGTCCCAATTGAGAACATGGACCCGCAAGTCCGGCCGGCTTGCGACGACAGCATGCAGGAAGTCACCGAGCGGCTCTGGATAGCCATCATTCGCGCCACCCGGAACCAACAAGGTCCGGCTGTCGATGTCCCAGCCGAGGATGATGACGCTGTGCCGAGCTTGGCGGACTGCGTTTCGGACCGAGCGGAAATAGTCGTCAGCGTCGACCAGCATCGCAAAGCGGTGCGTATGCGCAATCCGCCAGCAGTTTCGGCCGGGTTGCAGGAGGCGGTCTGGTCCAGTGGAAGCATCCATTTCACGACAAGTGCAGGTTCGGCACCTCGCGGTCGCGGCGGGCACGCCCCACCGACGGGACGCCAGCAGAATCGTTTAGTGAAGTACCGTGGCCGACCATTTTTCCTTCATCAGCAAAACTTCGAACTTGTCGGGGCGGACTGCCGGACTGAACAGGAATCCCTGCGCCGTGTTGCAGTCTGTGCTGCGCAGGTAGGCAAGCTGGTCGGCCGTTTCGACGCCTTCCGCAATCACCTTGATGTTCAAATCGAGGGCCAACCGAATAATGGCGGAGACGATGGCCACGTCGTCCAGGTCGGTGGGCAAATGGCGCACCAGGGACTCGTCCAGCTTCAATACATCGACCGGGAAATTCTTGAGGTAGGACAGAGCGGAAAATCCTGTCCCGAAGTCGTCGACGCTGATGGATACGCCAAGTTCTTTCAGGGAAGTCATCACCTGGTTGTTGGCTTCGCTGGCCGCCACCAGAAGCCCTTCAGTAACCTCCAGTTCCAGGAAGCGCGGGTCGAGCCCGGAGTCCAACAAGGCACGTCGTACCGTACTGACAAAGTCCGGGGCGAGCAAATGCGTTGAAGAGAAGTTTACCGCCACCTTGAATTCGGGCAGTCCGATGGCTTGCCAGTGTTTTAGCTGGCGGCAGGTCTCCCCGAGCACCCATTCACCCAGGGGAATAATCAGGCCGGTTTCTTCCGCCAGCGAAATCACCTTGCTGGTCGGTATGGTTTGCAACACCCGGTTCGTGCTGCGCAACAGCACCTCCGCGCCAGACAGGCGCAAGCTGTCAAGGTCGATCTGCGGCTGGAAAGCAAGCTCGAACTCATGGTGTTCCAGCGCATGGCGCAGGCTGTCCTCCTGCTCGCGCCGGGTCTGCACCTCGGTCAACATGCTGGGCGCGAAGATTCGGTAGTGGTTGCGGCCGGAAGCCTTGGCGCGATACATCGCCAGATCGGCTTTCTGCAAAAGCTCGCCTGGATCATTGCCATCGCGCCGGTAGATCGCCACACCGAGGCTGGTGCCGCTACGGACTTCCTGCCGGTTGACGTGATAAGGGCGCGCCATCTCCTGCACGATTTTCGAAGCCAAAGCCTCGACGCTGGCGACGTCCTTCAAGCGCGTGAGGATGATGACAAATTCGTCGCCGCCGAGCCGCGCCACCGTGTCGGTTTCGCGTACGCAACGCGTCAGCCGATGCGCCACTTTTTTAAGCAGCTGGTCGCCAACGTGGTGGCCGAGGGTATCGTTGATCAGCTTGAAGCGGTCGAGGTCCAGCAGCAGCACGGCGACCTGCGTTTCGTCCCGGTCAGCGTTCATCAACGCTTCGTCCAGCCGTTCCAGGAATCGGGCCCGATTTGGCAAGCCGGTGAGCGCGTCGTGATTGGCAAGGAAAAACGTGTTTTCTTCCGCAAGCCGGCGTTCAGTATTGTCCCGCATGATCTCAACGAAGCCGCGCACGATGCCGTTTTCGTCATGCAGGGCGTCCAGCACGCCCGTCGACCAAAAGCGCTGGCCGTCCTTGCGTACGCGCCAGGCATCTTCTTCGGCCCTGCCCTCCTCTACCGTCTGCGCCAGCTTGCGTTGCGGTTCACCCTTGC
The DNA here is from genome assembly GCA_028292265.1 of Herminiimonas sp. Classification (GTDB taxonomy): domain Bacteria; phylum Pseudomonadota; class Gammaproteobacteria; order Burkholderiales; family Burkholderiaceae_D; genus JAQGMR01. The sequence goes on along the minus strand of JAQGMR010000069.1, from coordinate 31,473 downwards.
GAATGTCCTCGGCGGTATAAAACAGGGACATGTGACGCCCCACCGCTTCCCTTTCTTCGTAGCCCAGGATGCGCTGTGCTCCAGGATTCCAGCTCACAACGAAGCCAGCGGCGTCGAGCATGAAAATAGCGTAGTCAGTGGTGCCTTCAACCAGCAGACGAAAATGCTGCTCCGCGCTGCGCAATTCATTCTGGGCCCGCCGGCTCTCCGTCACGTCGCGAAACACATTGAGCGCGCCGACAATATTGCCACCGCCGTCCGTGAGGGGTGAAGAGGAACTGCTTATGGCAAGGTCAACCTTGCGTGAATTGCTGCGAATGGTGACTTCGAAATCGGTCAACCTTTCGCCGGCCAGGGCGCGCTCCAGCGGGCGTTGCTCCACCGGACAGGGATTCAATCCGTCCGGCATCAGCCATTCATAATTGGCCGTCAGGCCGGCGAGACTGGTGATGTCGTCGTCAAGCGCCAAGGCCTGCTTGGCAGACTTGTTGATCAGTATCAGGTCTCCCTTTTCGTTGCAGGCAATGACTCCTTCCGACATGCTGTTAAGCACCATCTGGAACAGGCCGGTCTGCTGTTGCAGCGACTCCTTCATTCTTACCTGATCCGAAATATCGGAAATCGTGCCGTGCATCCGCACCGGATTTCCTGCCGCGTCGTGCATGAGCCGCCCATGTCCCGCTATCCAGCGAATCGTTCCGCCGGCGCGCTGTATGCGGCATTCAAAATCCAGTCCGCCCGCGGAACGGATCGCCTTTTCGAACTGTTCGGCGATGCGATCCCTGTCCTGCGGATGAATGTGAGAAAGGAAACGGTCGTAGGTCCATTCCGATTGCGGCGTTCTGTACCCGAAAATCCGGTCGTGCAGTGCCGAATTCCACATGCGTCGCGTAATCAGGTCCATGTCCCAGACCCCGATGCCGCCCGCTTCGAGGCTGAAGCGTTGGCGCTCTTCGCTGTTCTTCAGGGCCTCAAGAACCGAGCACTCCGCAGCGGCGACTTCGGGCGCAGCGGTGTCGGCGGTCTGGCCAACCATCTGGCTCGAGGCGCCCTCGCTTGAGGCACCGGGGCGCACCGCTCCATTCGTGGAGACGTTATCGCGGGATGTCGCGTTACCCCCGGGCTGTTCAGCTTTCAACGTGCTTTTCTCCATGACTCGTTGCACTCGCCGGCTCACGACGTTCTCATCTACCGGCGTGTGCGCTCCGGTAAATTGGACGGACGCGGGCACTGGCCAGCCGGAGTGGTATTCCGTCTGCCGCATGGCGCACGCCGTGCGGCAAGTGGCTAGACATTTTTCGGTGGCAAGGGTTCAGCGGCCTCTACGTTATGACATGTAAGCGCCGGTTTTTCGTTGAGCATGCGCATACGGCCCGCGTGCATTGCCAAGGTGCCACGCTTATTTACTGTTGGCATGATTTCCCTCAGACCACCAAGGGGAAGAGATGGACTGTGGCACGATACAGGCTGATACTGGCGGTCTTACAGAAAGCAATGCGTATGGAATACAAACTAATCGATACACAAATCTCGCCGGAAGGTCGGCTGGACGTTCTCTCCAAGGCAGAAATTCACAAGCTGCTTGATCACAGCCATGGTGGCCTCTACCAGGTTTTTCGCAACTGCGCGCTAGCGGTTCTTAACTGTGGCAACACAACAGACGACGGCAAGGAACTCCTCGAGAAATATCACTCCTTCGAGATCCGCGTCGTCGAGCGCGAGCGCGGCATAAAGCTCGACATTCGCGGCGCGCCGTCCAGCGCGTTCGTCGATGGCAAGATGATTCGCGGCATTCACGAGCATTTATTTTCCGTCCTGCGCGATGTCCTCTTCATCAGCGACGAAATCAACGGCAACGTCAATTTCGACCTGAACACGTCGTCGGGCATGACCGACGCCGTCTTCCATATCCTGCGCAACGCCAATGTGCTGCGCCCAATGCTGAACCCGAATTTGGTGGTCTGCTGGGGCGGCCATTCCATCTCCCGGGAGGAATACGATTACACCAAAACCGTCGGCTATGAGCTTGGTTTGCGGGCACTCGATATCTGCACCGGCTGCGGACCGGGCGCGATGAAAGGGCCGATGAAAGGTGCCACGATTGGTCACGCAAAGCAGCGCATCGGCAACGGGAGATACCTTGGCATCTCGGAGCCCGGCATCATCGCGGCCGAATCGCCGAACCCGATCGTCAATGACCTCGTGATCCTGCCCGACATAGAAAAACGGCTGGAGGCGTTCGTGCGCATAGGCCACGGCATTGTTGTGTTCCCTGGCGGCGCCGGCACGGCGGAAGAGATCCTTTACATCCTTGGCATTCTGCTGCATCCGCAAAATGCGGAACAGCCCTTCCCTCTCATCTTCACTGGCCCGGCTGGCTCAGCAGCCTATTTCGAGCAGATCGATCAGTTCATTGGACTGACGCTTGGGGCCGAGGCGCAGAAGCGCTATGAAATCATCATTGATGACGCCCCCGCCGTTGCGCAGCGCATGCTTGCCGGCCTGAAAACAGTGCGCGAATTCCGCAAGGAGCGCACCGACGCGTACTACTTCAACTGGACATTGAAGATCGACGAAGAATTCCAGCGGCCGTTCCACCCTACGCATGAAAACATGCGCAACCTCTCATTGCACAAGGATCAGCACCGTCACCTGCTGGCTGCCAACCTTCGGCGCGCATTCTCCGGTGTGGTTGCCGGCAATGTAAAGGACCAGGGGATCCGGGCGATCGAGCGGTTTGGGCACTTCGAAATCCATGGTGACCGGGCCGTCATGGAACCAATGGATGCACTCCTTGCGGCATTCGTGCGCCAGCAACGGATGAAGCTGGGCGGCAAGGCCTATGTGCCGTGCTACCGGGTGGTGACCTGAAGGGCGGTCCCCTCGACCCGGCAGGCGCTTGCTGTCGCGTTTCCGCCGTTCCGGGCGCGCGGCATGCCACAGCGGTCGACCTGCGCGCAACCCAACTGACTCTATGGCGATTTCGGACTGCCGTCTCGAGTTCCTTCGTCGAGTTCTGGATAGTGGCGGAAGATGCCTTGCTGGTTGAACGGCAGCCGCCGCGGGCTGGCTAGATAAGCGGCGATGTTGGGCCGCTGCCGGACCGCCTTTTCCAGCGTCAGCAGATGCGGCAGCGAGGGCGCCATGCGATTCATGGAGCTCGGAAAGGCATACTGCAGCCCGGCCATGACATGGAACAGCGACAAATCCACATGGGTAAAAGGGCCGACAATTCCTTGCCTCGCGCGGTCGCCTGCCTGACCCCTCGTGCCGGCTCCCGCGGTAACGTGAGCGCGTGCCAGTATGCCCTCAAAATAGCCCAGGAATTTCGGCAGACGACTGTCGACGAAGTCCGCAGCGCGGCGTGCGGCTTCGGCCTTCTGGTCTTCGTAGTACAGCGCGCCCGACAGCGGATGATGCGCATCGTGAATTTCGACGATGAAGTCGGCGATCGTCAGTTGCAATTGATGGGTCCAAAGCCCGCCGGCTTCATCCCGCGGCGCCAGACCTAGCCGGCCGCCGAGGTATAGCAGGATGTTGGCGGTTTGCCCGATTACCAGGTCGCCATGCTTTAGAAACGGCGGCGCGAAGGGCGGCGTCGCAAGCCGGTCGCCGCTACCGAGCATGCGTAGCATCGCCTGCTCACCCTTGCCCCTGCCCTTTTCGCGCGCCATGTCGACATACGGAACGCCGGCATCTTCAAATGCGAGCCGCACGAATTCGCCGCGTCCTGGTATCTCGGGCCAGTAATACAGTTCGTAATCCACCATGCGTTGTCTCTCCATTTAAGCAATTTTCATTTTGGACTTTCAAAGAAATGACTCGATAGCACAGCGCATTTCCGCGGCGCCCAGCGGGTTGCGTCCGGGCAGGCTGGCCGGCGATTCCGACGAGCATGACAAAAAAGCCGCTAATCCTCGCAACATCTCGTGAAGCTTGCGGTCCTATCCGTTCAGACATTGATTAACAGGAGGAATTCATGTCAAGCCAAGCGAAAAAAGATGCGGAGAATAAAAACAAGGAAGGCGCATTCAGCAATGGAAAGGGTGCAGCGCCAGGTAACGCTGGGCATTCATCGTCGCATGGAGATTCTCCGGTTGAGGTAACGCCGAAAGACATTACGCCGGACGATGCCTCATGGGCCGACCGGACCGAGCGAAAGATTGCCTCCGGCGATACCGAGGAACGCCGCGAAGCCCTGCATGATGAAGCGGTGGACCTGACCTTTCCGGCGAGCGATCCAATCGCCATTCCCTCACCGCGCGACGACGCGAAGGCACGCGCCGGACACGGAAAGACGCAGAAATGAACCAGACCCGTGATTGCCGGAAGAATCGGTCGGCATGGGTCGAATCGTATCAGTCGGGAACTAAGTTTCGCGAATGGCAATCCTACAAAAGTAGCGCCATTTTGCATTCATAAACTCGAGGAGCTCTAACATGAATACAGATCAAATCAAGGGTGCGGTGAAGGATGCTGCAGGCAAAGTTCAGCAAGAAGTGGGCAAGGCCACAGGCAGCACCAGCCAGCAGGCAAAGGGCCTTGAAAAACAGGGCGAGGGAAAAGTGCAAAAGGGTGTGGGAAACGTAGAGCAGTCGGTAGATGATGCAACGCGTAACACCTCCGACACGCGCAAGCCTTGATATACTCTTTCCATTGAAGTTCGAAAGCGGCCTTGCGGCCGCTTTTTTCTACGGTGAAAGCTGATCCCCGGTTAGCCCGCGATCACGGATAACCGGCACCTCGGTTTAGCCCGGCCTACCCGACCAGGCGCTCCCCGTTTCAGCCGCGCCAGTCATTGCGCCTCGAGCGCGGGCGCGTTCCCCAGTATTGCAATCTGCTCTGCTTCGAGGTAGCACCACTCTCCAACCTCCAGCCCGAGTTCGTCCAGCGACAGGCCGCCAATCGCGCTACGCCGTAGCGCCTTGCAGTGATTCCCCGCTGCCGCCAGCATGCGCTTGACCTGATGATATTTGCCCTGCTCGAGCACAATTTGAATCTCGTTCTCACCGACCGCGTGACACCATGTTGCCGCGAGCGGCGCCGGTTCGTCATGCAACTGCACGCCCGCCATGAGGCTGCCTATGAGCTCTGGTGTTACCGCATCCTGGGTAGTGGCACGGTACACCTTGGGTACATGGCGGCGCGGCGACGACTGCGCATGGATGAATGCGCCATCATCAGATAAAAGAAGAAGCCCGGTTGTGTCGTGATCCAGTCGTCCGACCGGCTGCACATCACGCCACGTGAACTGCTCCGGAAGAATGGAAAGTATGCCGGGGTGATGGCTGGGCTTGCGTGAGCACTCCATGTCGGGCGGCTTGTTGAGCGCGACATAGACATACTCGCGGTAAATCCAGGTTTCGCCGTAGATGGTGAACGCCAGACTCGCCGGTGCATCCACCTCATAGGTAGCGCGCCAGTCATCCACCACTTCGCCCGCCACGCTGACTTCGCCGGTTTCTATCAATTGGCGGCACCATTTTCGTGCGCCAAAACCCTGCGATTGCAGTATTCGATCAAGACTCAATTTTCGCATCGCGGCACTTTAGCATGCGGGACGAGCGAATCCAACGCGGTCGGCCTCATCGCGATCAATCGATTGGGTACGCCGCGAACTAACCCTGACTACCTGAAACTTCAGGTTCTCTTTTCGCAAGGGCAGCAACCCTGCGTCGACCTTTTTACCACGTCAGGCCTTCTTCACCCAGGCGCTGCACCAGCCCTTGGCCGCGACCTGCTTGCCTGCGAAGATCGTGCAGGGCGCCATGGCGTCAGTCGGTTGCCCTTGAAAAAGCTGGCAGCCGCTGCATTGCTGCGAAGCGGCGTGCTTCGGGAATTTTTTCTGATCCGCGCGGGAGGTGTCGTCCACATAGCCAAGTGCAACGGCCTGTGGATCGGTCTCGCTCAACTTCGCCGCTGGCGCCTTCGCGGCCTGTGCCAAGCCCTCAATTGGTACGCCTACCGCCGACGCGGCCGCAAGCCCTGATATTGATTTCAAAAAAATCCGTCTGGTGTTCATTCGATGGCTCCTTTGCGCGTTCTATTGTGTGGGCTTTCGCCTCTGGTTGTGATGCTGGTGTGATGGTGATCTTGCACTTGAGCTTATACCGCGTCGCCTGCTGCCTTACTTCCCAGCCGGACTGACCGCCGAGCCCCCGGGCCCAACTGTATTGCCCTGGGTCGGTTGCCCCTGCTCGACACCAGGCGCCTTCGCCCCAGATTCCGCCGGTCCCGGGCCAGATGGTGTCGTGGCTGCCGGCGCACGTGCCACTGAAGCCGCCACCTGCGGTTGCCACGGCGCAGGCGCAGGCAAGCTGCTGTAATACGCCGCAACCGACGCTACATCCGCGTCCGTCAAGCGCTGCGCAATCATCGGCATTTGCTGGCTCTGGTCATTCTTGCGATTGCCGCTTTTCCATTCCGCCATGGCGGCGCTGAGATACCCGGAATGCTGGCCGGCTAGATAGGGATAGGTCGGCGGCGATCCGGCGCCCCCCGGACCATGACAATTCGCGCAGGCCTGCACCATTTTGCTGTCGTCACCCACCGCCGCAAGCTGCTGACCACGATTCACTTGCGCTTTGGCAGCAGCTTTAGCCGGCGCCGCCGATGGCGCCTTGAGGGACGCGTAATACGCGGACACCTCCTGCGCCTGCTGGGCTGACAGTCCTTTTGCGATTGGCGTCATCACGGCGTTGTTGCGGCTGCCATCGGCGTAGGACGCCAGTTGTCGGGCAAGATAGGTCTGCGCCTGCCCAGCTATGCGGGGAAACCCGCCGGCAGCATTGCCTTCGCCTTGCGCACCGTGGCAACCGGCGCAAGTCGCCGCCGAAGCCGGCGCGGCCGCGGCCGTGCCCTGACCTTGCGCGTGACTGCGGGTTGAGACTGAAAGCGCTGCGCCTGCCGCCAACAGGAAACCAGCCATGCGCCAAATCCGGCTGCGACTGACGGGCAGGCTTGCTGCATGCTTTATCTTCATGTTTGCACCAGCGGGCCGGGCGACTTCAGATACTGTTTGACGATGGCATCGGCCGCCATATAGGCGAGCGCGCCAACTGTATCGGTCGGGTTGTAGGAAGCGTTCTGCGGAAAGTTGGAAGCGCCAATCACAAACACGTTGGGCACATCCCAAGTCTGCGAGTATCGATTGAGCACGCTGGTCGCGGGGTTGGTTCCCATAATGGCGCCCCCCGTGTTGTGCGTCGTCTGGTATTGCGTGACGTTATACGGTCCCTTGCGTGGGGATCCCTGCACAATCTTCCCACCCATGGCCTTGCCGATTTCGGTGGCGCGGTCGGTCAGCCAGGCCGACATCTTTATGTCATTCTCCGGAAAGTCGAAGGTCATGCGCAACAGCGGCAATCCCCATGCGTCCTTGTAGGTGGGGTCGAGGTCCAGGTAGTTGTTGCGACTGGCGATCGAGCTTGCGTGAACGCCGACGGAGCTGGTGTGGTTGTAATACTGCGCTACCGCCTTTTTCCATCCTGCACCCCAGGCCGGCGTGCCGGGTGGGGTTGGATGAAATTCAATCGGACGGCCGTGGCTCATCGTTTCGCCGATAAAGCCGCCACCGGCAAAGCCGAGCGGGCCGTGGTCGAAATTGTCGCTAACGAAATCCGCGATGACCGTGCCGCAAGCGCCCGAACGCATGTAGGGGTTGATGTTCACTTTCTCGTCGAAGAACACGTTCGCCCCACTGGTCGTCTGGTATGCGTAATTGCGACCGACCACGCCTTTGCCAGTGGCTGGATCATAGGGTTGTCCGATACCCGACAGCAGCAGCATGCGCACATTATTGAGTGCAAACATGCCGACAATAACCAGCTTCGCCGGTTGTTCGAACTCGCGTCCCATGGCATCGACGTAGGTGACGCCGGTCGCATGCTTTTTCGACTTGTCCAGATTGATCCGCAGGACCTGGGTCCGGGTTCGCAATGTGAAGTTCTTGTCCTTCAAGAGAATCGGCAGCAACACTGTCTGCGGCGACGCCTTTGCGAAATGCTCGCAGCCGTAGCGCTCGCAGTAACCGCAAAACATGCAGGTGGAAAGCGTGAGACCTTCCGGGTTGGTATAGGGCTGGCTCAGATTGGCCGAAGGCTGCGGGAAAGGATGATAGCCAAGCGAGGCGGCGGCCTTGCGGAACAGCGCGGAGCCATAGGGCTCCTTCATCGGCGGCGTCGGATAGTCGCGTGCGCGCGGGTCCTCGAACGGGTTCCCCCCAGCCTGCTTCTGGCCCTTGATATTGCCCGCCTTGCCCGATACGCCGAGCAGATATTCGAAGCGGTCGTAATACGGCTCCATGTCGGCCGCACTGACGCCCCAATCCTGCGCGAGGATGTCGGGTCCGAGGAAGTTTTTACCGTAGCGCTGCTCAATGTGGCTGCGCATCTTGAAGTCGGTTTCCTGGAAGCGATAGGTTTGTCCGTTCCAGTGGACCGCTGCGCCGCCGACGCCGGTGCCTGGCAAGAAACTGCCAAGCCTTCGCATCGGCAACGCCGTCTCACCCGGCGTGTTGCGGAATGAAACGGTCTCCTTCGCTGTGTCCTGCATGAGCGCCTTGCGAATGGAGTAGCGCAGCTCGTCATGCATTTGCGGCCCCTGAAAATCGGGCACGGTGGAGCGCGGCTCTCCACGCTCGAGTCCAACCACCTTGAGCCCGGCGCGCGTCAATTCACGCCCCAGCATTGATCCGACCAGGCCCACACCCAGCAAGACCGCGTCTACTTCGGAAAGTCGCGTTGCCATTTACTTGTTGCCTCCCTTGACCGTAGCCCGAATATCCGGATGGATATGGATAACGCCGCGCCCGTTGTCGGCGAGGCTGATCGGCGCGCGTTGATAGGCAACACCATGCTGGTCAACCAGCTGATAAAACGAAGCGTAAGCGCCTGGAAAGCCGATCATTTTCCAGGACACCATGTCACGGTTGCCGCCGTAGACCGGGTCGCTGAAGTACCCCTCGATCGTTACCTCCAGCAGTGAACTGAAAAAAACATTCGAGGGCACGCCATCCAGGTCCACCTTTCCGCCTTCAAGCTGTTTGAGATAGGCGTCCTGATCTTGCGCGGACAGTTTTGCGAAGCTTTGCTTTCCGCTCGACGCAAGGTTAGACCGCACGCCGCGCAGTGCATGGCGGAACAGTTCGGCCGGAGTGAAGGGAAGTTGGTAGCCTTGGGTCGGCGCGCCGGCATGCCAGGGACCGGCCCGGTAAAGTCGCTCTCCTACTCCCCATGCGGCACCTAACTGTTTGTCGATGTAGTACGAAACGCCGGCATCGCGCGCGCCTGGACCATTCTCGTCGGCAGGTATCAGACGTTCGGTAGCGGCTTCAATGAAGGCCGCCTCTTCCGGATTGAAAAATGTATAGGCCTGATGTGCAGAAGTAGCATTGGCCTGTGACGTTTCTTCCGTGCCTTGGGTCGCAGCGAGGGCTGAAACAGGTGCTGCCGCGCCAGCGGCCACCGCGCCGGCGAAACGGAAAAATCCGCGCCGCGCCGGGTTCGCGGGAGCGGGTTCTCCTGCATTTTGGTGCTGGTCCTTGCCGTCAAAATCTTCCGCGTCCATCATGGTCTCCGCGCCGTGCCGCGGACCGTCCGCGTGCGTTCGGCAGAATTTGCAAGGAGCGTGCCGATCCGTACGGCAGTCTTGCTCCGAGGTGACAGGACATTGCACCCCGCACGCGTGAAGGAAGCCTCCAAAGCGAAGTTTCCGCACGACCTCCAAACCCGCTGCGGAAAAGAAAAGGCGGCACAGGATTAGCTGCGCCGCCTTTATTACTGCCGCTTCGAACTACAACCGGGGCGCCATGGGCGCCGCGTTGCTGTTCTCCCGCTTCACGATTACTTCGAGCCGCTCGACGATGAAGGAGTCTTGGTCGAACTGCCCGTTGAAGACGACCCGCCTGCACCGGCACCTGTGGCACCAGCAGCTCCAGAGGCGCCTGAAGCGCCTGAAGCGCCCGATGCGCCAGAAGTACCCGAGGAGCCTGAGGAGCCTGACGTGCCTGATGCGCCGCTCGCACCGCCGGCGCCGGACGAGGGGCTCGATGGGCTGGACGGGCTGGACGGGCTGGTCGCGCCAGCTGCACCGGAGGACGCGCCGCCAGCACCCGAGGTGCCGCCTGCACCCGACGAACCGGAACTTCCCGGGGTCATGCTTGAAGCGCCGCCGCTGCTGGGCGATGTCGAGCTTGAACCGCTAGCGCCACCTGGCGACGTCGTGGAGCTCGAGCCACCGGCACCGGAGGACGATCCCGAAGAGCCGGACGCGCCGGAGGTGCCGCTTGCGCCAGATGCCGCACCCGAGCTTGAGCTCTTGTGTGCATGCTTCTTCGCCTTTGACTTCTTCTTCATCGGTTTTGACGTGTCGGCACTACCGGAGCCACTGGTCGTGGCATCGGTCGAGGACTGGGCCAAGACCTGCGCATTTTTTTCAACCGCGGCTGCTTTTGCCGGGTCCGTGCTCATGGTTACGCCACTTCCTGTCGAATCACTTGATGACGAGGTTGCGGCAAAGCCAGCCATCGAAAGCATGGCGAGGAACAGAGCGAGTGAAATCTTCTTCATGGGTATCTCCAATTTTATTTCCGTTGGTAATGTGACGAGAATGCGCCGGCACAACGCTGTACTGGGTGCGTTCCGACTGCCGATGAGACTTGCAATTTGCTTGTCAGTTTCATCAATCTGTTAAAAAGAAGGCATTAACCTACAATCGTCTGCTTGCCTGCTCTTGATGGCGAGAAGGAAACGGCTTGCACATTCACCATCGCCGCTCTGTTATGCAAGTTGCATGCCCCGATCGCCACAACTGCCGCACGCCAACAAGGACCTTAACGATGTGGAATCACCCGGTGACCGTCGCTCGTGGCATTGCAAAGACCTTGCAGGCTGGTGGATGCAAACGGATGTCCGTGCGACAGACCGTCCTTCTGTTGCTGGCCGCATGCTTGCTGCTCGTTGCGGGCACCGCGCCAGAATCCCTCGCTGCGGACACCCTCCACGTCGGCTCCAAGCGCTTTACCGAGTCATACCTGCTGGGGGAAATCCTCACGCAAACTGCGGCCGCGCGCGGACCGGTCGAGCATCGGCAGGGTCTCGGCAATACAGCAATCGTGTATGCCGCACTCCTTGGCGGCAGCATCGACATTTATGCTGAATACCTGGGCACGGTCCAGTCCGATATCCTGCACCACGCAGCGCCGCTGGCCGACCTGCAAAAGGAACTCGCGGCAAAAGGATTGGGATTGTCGGTACCGCTTGGTTTCAACAATACCTATGCGCTTGCCATGCGCTCGGCCGACAGCAAGCGTCTCGGCATCCAGCGCATAAGCGACCTCGCGTCACATCCGGAATTGCGCGCCGGGTTTTCACATGAGTTTCTCGGGCGATCCGATGGCTGGCCTGGACTGGTTCAGCAATATCGGCTTCCGCAGAAACCCGATGGTCTCGACCACGGCGTTGCCTACAACGCATTGGCCGCGAAACAGGTGGACCTTATCGACGTGTATTCAACAGATGCGCGCATCGGCAGGCTGGGCCTGCAAATATTGCAGGACGACCTGCATTTTTTCCCGAACTACGATGCACTGTTGCTATATCGACTCGACTTGCCGCAACGATTCCCGGCGGCATGGCGCGCGCTGCAAAAACTGGAGGGACGCATTTCGGTGGCCGACATGATGGCCATGAACGCTGCGGTGGAAATAGACGGAAGAAGTTTCGCGAGTGTCGCCAAGGAATTCATTGCTGGCAAAGATGCGGGGGCCTCGTCGGAGCGGGACAAGTCGGGCGCGGCCGGCTTCACGTCCAAGCCTTCCGCTGCGCCTGCGCCAGCAGGAATGGGGACGGCGACAACGTCCGCCACGAGCCCTGGCCGCACGACCCTATGGCAAAAATTGTTCGATGAAAACCTCTGGCGTCTCACACGGCAGCACGTCTTTCTGGTCGGAATATCGGTGCTGGTGGCGGCCCTCTTGGGCATACCGCTCGGCGTGCTGGCCGCCAGTTCAGCAACGCGTCAACAGGTCGTGATGTCGGCAGTCGGTGTGCTGCAGACCATACCGTCGCTTGCCCTGCTCGCCATGCTGATTCCGCTGCTCGGCAGCATCGGCACGGTGCCGGCACTGGTTGCGCTGGTCCTATATGCGCTGCTCCCCATTGTGCGCAATACCTGCATTGGATTGGCCGAGGTACCAGCAGGACTCCGGACGGCCGCCATGGGCCTCGGCTTGACGCGTCGGCAGCGCATGCTTTACGTCGAGTTGCCGCTGGCCGCGCCGGTGATCCTCGCGGGATTGAAGACCGCTACGGTGATAAGTGTCGGCACCGCCACGATTGCCGCCTTCATCGGGGCTGGCGGCTATGGGGAAAAGATTGCGATAGGTTTGGCGCTGAACGACAACCAGATGCTGCTGGCCGGCGCAATACCCGCTGCCGTGCTGGCGATTCTTACGCAACAACTGTTCGAGCTGATTGAAACGCTGGTCTACCGGCGCCGCCGTGCACACGCCGAGCGACAATGACGATGACAATGACGATCACCATCGAGCCGGACCGCACGCAGGCTACTGCATTTTTCCGGCCTTGCGCAGGCGGTAGGTAAGGCCTTCCACAATGTCCTTGAATTCCCCCTGCCTGGCGAAGTCGATCGCAGTCATCCCGGCTTCATTCTTGATCGTCGCGTCGGCGCCTTCATCGAGTAGCAGCTTGACCGTCAGAATATGGCCTCCGCGCGCCGCCATCATGATCGGCGTCGTCTTGTTGGGCGACTCGGCATCGATATAGGCAGCGGCCTCCAGCAGAATCTGAACGATTTCATTGTTGCCCACCGCCGCGGCGTAGTGCAGCGCTGTCCAGCCCGGACGGTTGGGTTCAGCCCCCTTGTTGAGCAGCGCCACGACGGCGTCCTTGTTCGCTTTGTAGGCCGCGATCATGAGGGCCGTATCGCCGTTGCGGGAACGCGCTTCAAGGTTGATCGAGGGCTGAAGCATCAGGAGCGAGAACACTTTGGAAGCATTCTCGCGCAATGCCAGAATGAGACCAGAGTCGCCACGCTCAGGCTCGATTGTGTTGGGATCGAAGCCCCGCCGGAGTAGCGTGCGCACGGTGTCCACGTCGTCCATCTTGATGGCGTGAAGGTAATCGTCGAAGGCGCCTGCGACCGCCTGCGGAAGGCCCGCAATCGATAGCGCGCTTGCCGCAATAACAAGCAAGACACGGCGTCGAGCAACTGCATGAGCGGAGTTGTTTTCCAGCGGGAGGGATTGCGACAAGGGGTTGTACTCCGATCTTGAGAATTTCATGCTGCGCCCGCCTCGAGTTTGAAAAGCCGGAAAAAATTTTCGGTGGTATGGCGCGCGATCAGTTCGACCGGTTCACCACGCAACGTCGCGATGAATTCGCCGACGTGGCGCACAAAACCCGGTTCATTGGTCTTGCCGCGGAACGGCACCGGTGCCAGATAGGGTGAATCGGTTTCGATCAGCATGCGTTCCAGCGGAACGGCTCGCGCCACTGCCTGCAGGTCCTTCGCGCTTTTGAAGGTGACTATGCCCGAGAAGGAAATGTAGAAACCGAGTTCCATGGCGGCTTGCGCCACCTCGAGCGATTCGGTGAAGCAGTGCATGACACCGCCCGGCGCCCCGTCTTGCACGCCGCCACGCTCTTCACGCAGAATGCGGATCGTGTCCTCCGAAGCAGCGCGGGTGTGGATGATGAGTGGCTTGCCAGTGGCTCGTGCGGCACGGATGTGGGTACGGAAGCGCTGCCGCTGCCATTCGAGGTCGCCGTGCAGCCGGAAGTAGTCGAGCCCCGTTTCCCCAATGGCGATGACCTTCGGATGGTCGGCAAGGCGCACGAGTTCGTCCACATCGGGTTCGGGCGTGTCTTCGTAATCCGGATGCACCCCTACCGACGCGTAGATATTCGGCTGGCTCTCTGCCAGTGCCAGCACCTGAGGCAGGTCCGGCATGTCGACGCACACGCACAGCGCATGGGTCACCTGGTTCTCGCGCATGCGGTCGAGCACGGCGGGAAGGCGTTCGGCAAGTTCCGGGAAATTGATATGGCAGTGCGAATCGATATACATGCGCGACATTTTACGCCGTGCGATGCGGTTGGGCCCGCGAGGCGCGGCGGCGCAGACCCGGGCACCATTGGCCCGGAGCACGGCGCTATAACCCTAAACCGGCTATAGCGTATGCGTGGCGCGTGACGAACCTATGGCCGCCCCAAGGACTTCCTCGATGCGCTGCTTTACCCGCTGGCCGCTTTCGTCGCCTGGAAAATGCACTCCGATGCCCTGCGCCTTGTTGTTGTTTGCGCCCGCTGGCGTGACCCAGGCCACCTTGCCGGCTATGGGGTACTTGCTCGGGTCGTCCATCAGGCTCAGGATCAGGTAAATTTCATCGCCGATGCGGTACGGCTTGTTGGTCGGCACGAAGATGCCTCCGTTCTTGAGAAACGGCATGTAGGCCGCGTACAGCGCCGCCTTTTCCTTGATGGAGAGGGACAATACCGAAGGACGGGAAGCTGGTAGGACTGGTGGCGCCGGTGAAGGCGTTGATGCCGCGTTGTCAGCCATAGGCCCTCAGGAAAAAACCTGTGAATAGTCCAGCAACATGTCTTCGATGAATAACCTGGCCGACAACGGATGTTCGGCCACGGCGCGCCGTTCATTCGCCGCTTTCAGCGCCTGCAGCAGGCGGCCCGTTTCGGCTTGCGCGGCAAGTGCGGAAAGCTGCTTCCGGTACCCCGGATAATAGCGGATTCTTCCTGATAACTTGAACGAAAAAAGATCGTAAAGCCAGCGCTGCGTCCAGGACACCAGGTCGACCACCGGCTCCTTCTGCAGGCTTTCGGCGGTCTTGAGCGCCGCGTCAACGCCGGGCTTTGCCAGATGGGCCAGCAACTGGTCCAGCGCCGCTCGTGACCCTGTCTGGGACAGCGCAAGCGCCGCCAGCGGCGCGCCACCCTGCTCGGCGAGCCACATTTCGGCGTCCTGTACGCCTTCTTTTTGAAGCCATGCAAGCGCATCCTTTTGCGATGGCATGGTCAGCGCGAACTTGCGGCAGCGTGAAAGGATGGTGGGCAACAGGCGGCCCGGGTTGCTAGCCACCAGCAGGAAAACCGTATTGGACGGTGGTTCCTCAAGCGATTTCAGCAATGCATTCGATGACTCTCGATTGAGTGCTTCCGCCGGATGCAGCAGGATGACACGCTGGCCCTGGCGGTGGGTCGAGATGTTAAGGAAGTCGGCCAGGGCACGAATCTGGTCTATGCGAATGTCTTTCGAGGGCGCCTTGCCCTTGCCTTTCGGCTTGGGCGATTCGGCAACTTCACCGTCCTCGTCGTCCGAGCCTGCTTCCTCGACAAGAATCTCCGGCCGCACCCGGCGGTAATCCGGATGGCTGTACTGGGCGAACCAGCCACAGGGAATGCAGGCGCCGCAGGCATGTCCGTCCGCTTGCGGCGCCTCGCACAGCAAGGACTTGGCGAAGCTTTCCGCGAAGTCGGTTTTGCCGATGCCCTGCGGGCCGTAGAACAAGATGGCATGCGGCAGCCTGGAGCGAAGCTGTTGCAGCGAACGCCAGTTTTCTTCCTGCCATGGGTAGAGGGTGTCGGGCATCAAATCAATTGCTTGCAAGGGTTTTTAATGTGCCATGAAAAAACAGGGAACGCCAACGCTTGCGCATGCCAGTTTCCAGCACTGTGGCTTTCATCGCAATTCACGGCGCGGCTTTCCGCGGAATTCTGGCGCGTCATGCAAGAAGATTCGCATGATCGACACACGCTCAGAGGCTTGCCACGATTTCTTCGAGCTTCTTGTGAACATCAGGAATCGGCAAGGTCGAATCAATGATCCGAAAGCGTAACGGAAACTGCTCAGCACGCCGCAAGTACTCCGCCCTCGTGGCAGTAAAAAATTCGGCTTTCTCACGCTCGAATTTGTCGAGGTGGCGCGTCGTATCCAGCCGCATGCGGGCCACCTCGAGCGGCACATCAAACAGTAATGTGAGGTCCGGCTGGCGATGCGGATGAACCCACTTTTCCAGCACCTCCAGTTTGGCGCGGTCCAGTTTTCGCCCACCGCCTTGATAGGCAAAGGTCGCGTCGGTGAAGCGGTCGGAAATCACCCAGTCGCCACGCGCCAGCGCGGGATCGATAACTTGCGCGAGATGCTCGCGGCGGGCGCCGAACATCAGGAGGGCTTCGGTTTCAAGATGCATCTTCTCGTGCAGCAGCAGCTCCCGCAAGGATTCGCCGAGCGCTGTGCCACCCGGCTCGCGGGTCGTGACTACGTGCTTTCCACGCTGTCGCAGCAGATCTGCCACGAACGCGATATGGGTCGACTTGCCAGCGCCGTCGATGCCTTCAAATGTAATGAATTTGCCTGCGCTCATGATCCCTTTTCCGGTCTGCCACTTGGCGGCATGACCGTCAGCGTTACCGCTGAAATTTGTTAACGGCTTGATTATGCTCGTTGAGATTGCTGGAGAAATGGCTGGTGCCGTCACCACGGGAGACAAAATACAGGGCCTCGGTGCGTGCCGGATCAAGCGCCGCAGTCAATGATGCCACGCCCGGCAAGGCGATTGGCGTGGGCGGCAAACCGGCGCGCGTGTAGGTATTGTAGGGGGTATCTGTCTGCAGGTCGCGCTTGCGAATGGTGCCCTGGTACGCCTCCCCCATGCCGTAGATCACAGTAGGGTCTGTTTGCAGCAGCATGCCGCGCTTGAGCCGGTTCACAAAAACACCGGCGATCATGTTTCGTTCTGACTTTTGCCCAGTTTCCTTTTCCACAATCGAGGCCATGATCAGCGCTTCGTAGGGCGACTTGTAGGGTAGTCCCTGCGCCCGTTTGGCCCAGCCCTCGTCGAGCTTCTTCATCATCATGGAATGTGCCTGTCGGTAGACCTGCAAGTCGCTGGCACCCTTCGCGAAGAGGTAGGTGTCCGGGAAAAATATGCCTTCGGCATGCTGGAAGTTCGGAGCAACTTTAGCCAGCAACTCCTTTTCCGACAGACTGGCGGTGTCGTGCTTCAGGTGCTGGTGCGCCGCGATCGCTTCGCGCATCTGCTTGAAGGTCCAGCCTTCGATAACGGCCAGCGACTCTTGCGCAAATTCACCACGAACCAGTTTCTCAACCAGCCGGGTCGGCGTGGTGCCAGGTTCTATTTCGTACGTGCCGGCCTTTATGCGGCTCGACTTGCCGGACGCCCTTGCCAATAATTCCAGCAGCCAGGGCTGCACCGGTATGCCGGCTTCCGCGATTTGACGCGCAGCGCCGCGCACGCCGCTACCAGCCTTGATGGTGAATTCCATGGAGGGCGACGATTCGTCAAGAATCGGTTGGCCCGCCCAGTAATAAACTGCGCCGCCAAACAGGATAAGAAGAATCAGAAAACCAGCCAGAAACTTTTTCACTTGCGACCAACCTGTAGAGAGTTACTTCACGAAGAGCAAAACGCGATAGAAAGCTACCGAAACTGCCATGCCGGCCCGCAGCGCACTGCAGGAACGGGGATGCGCCCCGCGCCGCATGACGGCACATATTCGAGCCTATCAACGGTGCTTCCCGCCAGCGGCAACCAAACGCGGCCTGCACGCGCGGCACGATAGCCGACGCGATTTTGTGGCGACACTATAATCGACGCATCGCGATCATAACGGAATTCACCAGCGCACCATGCCATGACAGAACCTATCAGCGCTTCAGAAACCCAACTTCCCGGCACCTGGCTGCAATTCCTCCAAAAGCAAAGCGCCCTGCCCTCCGAATCGACCGCATCGAGCGAACATGGTTTCACGAGGGCGGGCACGCCGGCGCAAGACACGACCGGATTTTTTGCGCCGCTGCCGTCGCTCGGCCTGATCGCCGCAACCGGCGACGAAGCCGCGAAGTTCCTGCATAACCAGTTGACCAACGACGTCGAAAACCTGTCCGTGGACGAAGCAAGGCTAGCGGGCTATTGCACGGCGAAAGGCCGCTTGCTCGCCACGCTGCTCATGTGGCAATCGGACGGCGTCATCACCATGCAATTGCCTCGCGAGATTCAGGCGACGGTGCAAAAGCGCCTGCAAATGTTCATCATGCGCGCCAAGGCGAAGTTGGCCGACGTGTCGGAAGCGCAGGTTGCCATAGGCTTCGCGGGGGGCTCGGCCGCGTTGGCGTTACAGCGCTGGTTTCCTGTGCTGCCCGAACCGGTCTGGTCGGTCCGGCATGGCGACCCCGGCACATTGATCCGCATGCCCGATGCGGACGGCCTGGCGCGTTATCAGTGGATCGCTCCGGTCGAGCAAGCGATGGCGGCATGGCCTGCTCTGGTCGCCGCGTTACCGCTGCAAAAAGAATCAGCGTGGCGGCTGCAGGAAATCCACGCCGGGCTGCCGAAGGTGGTGCAAGCGACCCAGGAACAATTCGTGCCGCAAATGATTAATTTTGAAGCGATCGGCGGCGTTAATTTCCGCAAGGGTTGCTACCCGGGTCAGGAGATTGTGGCACGCAGCCAGTACCTCGGCAAACTCAAGCGCCGCATGCTGCCGGCAACCATCAGGCTTGACGAAAACGAGCGCGTCGCCGCCTCTCCCGGTGCGGAAATATTCTCCGATGCGGACCCCGCACAGCCCGCGGGACAGATCGTCAATATTGAATTCGCATCGGAAGGCGAAGCGCACTGCCTGGTGGAGCTGAAAACCGCCGCGCTGGAATCGGGCGCCCTTCATCTCGAATCCCCAAGCGGCCCGGTCCTGCACATGCTGCCCCTCCCCTACGCCCTGATCGATCCAACCTGAGCGAGGCCAGCATGGACTTGTATGTCTACTACCAGGTGCCGATAGAGCAAGCCGACCAACTGCTCGCCGCCGTCCGCGCCATGCATAGGTCTGTTGCCGCGGAACAAGGCGTCGTGGGCGCACTCAAACGCCGACCTGAAGAACAAAACGGACGGCATACCTGGATGGAAATCTACCCTGCAATACCTGATGGATTCGACAAGGCGCTCGAGCGCGCCGTCGAGCGAGCGGGACTGGCGAACCTGATCGTCGGCCCACGCCACAACGAATATTTCATGGATGCCGGCCCATGTGCCTGATCGTCTTTGCATGGCAGGTGATTCCCGGCATGCCGCTGATTGCAGCCGCCAACCGGGACGAAGCATATGACCGGCCAGCCGCGCCCGCCGGGTGGTGGAAAGAGCATCCAGACATTTATGCGGGTCGCGACTTGCGCGGTGGCGGCACATGGCTGGGCGTGACACGTGGCGGCCGCTTTGCCGCCTTGACCAATATTCGCGACCCCTTCGACCGCCGCGAGAACGCGCCGTCGCGCGGCGCGTTGGTGGCGGATTTTCTGGCCGGCTCCGACAGCCCGCAAGACTACGTAGACCAGCTTGCCAGCCGCGCCACCGCCTACAACGGCTTCAACCTTCTGGTTGGCGACGGCGAGCAGTTGATCTGGACCAGCAACGGCCGCGAAGTCGATGCGCGCAATGGCAAGCCGCTTGCACCGGGCGTATATGGATTGTCGAACGGCTCGCTTGATGCGCCGTGGCCAAAGGTGGTGCGGACCAAGGCGCAATTCTCAAGCCTGCTGTGCCAGGGCGCTCCGGCCGAAGCGTTTTTCGACATGTTGAGCGATACCACACAAGCCTCGGATTGCCGCCTGCCGAAGACGGGGGTGAGCCTCGAAATGGAACGATTACTTTCGCCGGTCTGCATCAACATGCCGACGTATGGCACGCGGGCCTCGACCCTGGTGCAGCTTTCGAAAAACGGCAGCCCGATATTGAACGAAAAAGCGATCCGCTAAAAGGCGCGCCGAAGGACTCCATCGTCATTTGTCGACGTCTTCTGCAAACAGTCTTGTAGCCCGGGAAAACTCTGTTTTCCGGGCGCGATGACCAATTCGACACTGACCGATCTGGACGTTGGAGGCAACGGCGCCGGCGACTTAGGCGCAGTCGCATTCGGCGAAGCGCCCGAAACCGATAAGACTTTGGCCCAGCCGACTGATTCAGTCGAAACAGCAGTCGTCCGCCAAATTCAGTTCCCCGGATTCGTACTTCCGGCGAGAAGTCGGGCCCTGATCGTCAATAACGTGATCACGTTCGGTCCAAACTAGGGCGATGGCCGCAAGGACTGGAAAGCCTGGTGATTGCAAGCGACATCTTGAAGCAGCACAAGCACGACGAGAAAGGCTGAGCCGAGGCGGTGCCGCCCGGTCTTTTTAGCGTGTCGGGAATACGTGCCGCATGCTCACATGTGGAATACCCGCCTCCATGAATTGCGCACCTTCCACGACGAATCCATGCCGGGCGTAAAAGCCCTGTGCATGGATTTGGGCACTGAGCAATACGGCGCGGTCGCCCCGCTCTCTCGCACGTTCCATAAGGGCCATCAGTATCGACGAACCAACGCCGACACCACGAGCTCCCTGCAGCACTGCCATGCGTCCAATGTGCCCGTCAGGCAGCAGGCGCCCAGTGCCAATCGGCTGCCCTCGCTCGTCGACCACAACGGCGTGCAGCGACACCGCGTCCATCTCATCCTGCTCAAGCTCAAGTGGGACATTCTGCTCCAGCACAAATACCTCATGCCGCACGGCCCACGCGTCTTCCCGCAGGACGCTCCACACATCGATGCGCAAGTTCAGTGGGCTTGCGGCGGGCATATCTTTTCAAGGCTGGTCAATGCGGCGCGCCAGCTTTCTGGAAGCGGTACGCCTTTGCGCACTGCCGTGTCTGCGTGCACGTACAGCAGTTCGCCGGTGATGAGCAGTTCGTCGCCGCGGAAGATACCGAGCGTGAAGCGCAACGAAGAACGGCCGAGGCTGGCGCAACGTACGCCAATGTCGAGCACATCATCGAAGCGTGCCGGGGCAAGGTAGTCAATGCCGGCCTTGCGGGCAAACAGTTCACGGCCGGCAGCGGCTTGCGCGATGACGTCCGGCAGGCCGGTGGCGCGCCAGTACTCGGTGAAGGCGACGTCGAAGTAAGTCAGGTAGTGGCCATTGAAGACAATCGCCTGCATGTCGACTTCGGCCCAACGTACGCGAAGGGTGTGAAAGAAGGAGAAATCGGGACGGTCCATGAGGTTTGGTAGGTGCGCTGCAATCGGATAAGGTTAGGTTAGATCAACGGAGCATTGAGGCAGCTGGACGCCGAGGTCTGGGCAGCTTAGCCCTGCCAGGTACTTTCCGCCACGATGTGCCATTGGGCGCCTTCCCTGGCCCAGTATTGGCGCTTGCGCACCGAAAGCTTTGCCTTGCCGATGCGGGCGTCCTGCGTGAAGGTTGCCACCATCAGGTCATTCTGCCCGGGATAGACGAAGAGACTCAAGTCGCGCAAGCTGACCGCCAGGCTGGGAACACTGCCAAGCCATTGCTTTTGTTTTTCCAGCCAGGCGTCCAGCGTCTCGGCGTGCTCTGTGCGGAAGCGCGTGGAGTAATGCGACTTCAGGCGCAGCGGGTCGAGACTTTCCAGGTCGCGCTTCCAGTTGTCGACAAGTCGGCGGGCGGTGCCCCGCTCCGCATCCCACTTTGCAGGGCTGACGAATTCCACCTGATCGCTAATAACGACTGGTGTCCTGCCAATTTCAATGGTGCTGTAAAGCTTGTTCAGGTCACGATTGGTGAGCACCACGCATCCATCTGACGAGAGCGGCGGCCTGCTATAGGTGTCGGACGGCGTGCCGTGCAGCCAGATACCTGAGCCGCTGCGGCCGTTGATCCGGTCCCATTCGTTCGGATAGCTTATTGGCAAGGCTCCAGCCCCATAAAAGTCGGGCAGGCGCGCTGATGCAAGCCGACTGGTGATGTAGTAAACGCCAACCGGAGTTTTCTGGTCGCCTTCACGGATCTTGTTGACGCCAAGCTTGCCCTGGCTGATGTAGTAATCGGTGATGAACTTGAGGTGGCCCTTCACATTCTCATAAACGTAAAGTCGCGAGCGTTTGGCGTCGACCACCAGCACATGGCGCTGGTCGTCGCGCAATTGCAGCACGGCGCGTGGTACGAGTTCAGGGCTGGGACGTTCGCGCAGCGAGCGCAGCCGTGCCACAGCCTCTTCGCGCAGGTTCTTGAGTTGTTCGATTGACTCTGGCTGCGTGGTGTTGACCGCGCCAAACGTGGTGACCGGACGGCTGTGCATCAGCAGCAAGTCGCCGCGGATCAGCTGGCCAAGCCGAAAATTCGGATAGGCGGCAACCAGTTCGTCCACCTTCGATTGAGCCGCAACGAGGTGGTTTGCACCTAGCTCCTTGTAGACCTCGATCAGCATGATGTCGGGGTCCGGGCGCTCGACCGGTTTGGGGTGAGCGCGCGCCTGCGGTGCGGTAGCTTTGGCTGTTGGATGCCGCGCCGCGAAGGCCGGCAGAGTCGCAAGGCCAAGGGCCACTGCCAGCGAGAGGACGGAAAACCGGCGACGATTACGTTGGCTCACAAGCATTGGCAGCCCGGTTGTGAGTCGGTTCTGGTGGCCAGAGGCAGGTCTGTATTGATGCAGGTTTTTTCGAGGGCAACTGGCCGGTCCCACTTTGAAGCGGCAAAGTCCATCAGCTGCCCGTGGTCTCGCTGCGTATTTGCCATTTTCCGTGGTTCTTCACCAGCACCAGCGTCTTGCGTGAAGTCGAGCTAAGCCGGTCGGACGAATAGGCCTGTCGAAACTTCACCGTTGCCGTGTTGCCCTCAACGTGAACCTGGGGCGTTTCGACTTTTACGTTGATGCGGCCCTTCCCGGCGATCCGCGATTCACGTTCCTCGCTCCATGCCTTGCGCGACATGCCCTTTGGCGGCTGAAATTCCGGCCCGTAATGATTGAGATAGGTCTTCACGTCGCGCGCGCTCCAGGCGCTGGCCCAGCCATGCACCGAAGCGAGCACCGCATCACGATCAGCGTTGTCGGCTGCCGCTGGCCTGGTTTCGACCTTGGCTTCAGGTCTGGCTTTGGCCTCGGTCCGGGATCCAGATGCGGGCGGCTCAAGTTTGGCAAGCGGCGGAATGACAGGTTGCGTCGCCGCCGGGGTCGGCAGCGTGGTTGCGGGGGTTGGCGCGACGATACGCGGCGCAGGGCTGGGCGAAGCAGGCAAAGCCGCAGGCGGGGCAGGAGCAACAGCCGGGGGCATTGGCGCCGGCTTGGGCGGCGCCGGGGCCGGGGCTGTGACCATGGCCGTGGCCGTGGCCGTGGCCGAATTAGACTGGGTGGACCTGGTTCCCGCAGTCGTCGCGACAGAGACCAGACTGCGCACCATCGTCAGTTTGGACTTGGCGCCTGAGTTGCCGGAATCGAGTTGCAGGGCCTTGTCGTACGCTTCGCTGGCGAGCTTGGCATGGATGTCACCCAGGTTCTCGTAAGCGGTGGCATAGGTCGGATTGGTACGGATCGCCTTGTCCAGCGCGGCGCGTGCCTTCTCATATTGGCCGCTGCCCGCATACAGCACGGCCAGATTGTTGTATGGCTCGGGCAGTTCAGGAAAGTCTTCAGTAAGGCGAGAGAAAACGGTAATTGCTTCCGGAGTCTTGTTTTGCTCGGTCAGGATCACGCCCTTCAGGAAGCGCATTTGCGCGTCGCGCGGCTTGTTGGACAGAAAGGCATCGGCCTTTGACAGGGCCTCGCCATACTGGCCGCTGCGCATCAGCTTCGACACATCCGCCAGTTCATCAGCCCGCGCGGGCGATGCCACCATGGCAATCAGCAGCCCGGTTGCGACCACCCCAATGCAGAGCCGCTGGCGGATAGTCAGAACGGGCAATGCGCAGATGGTCGGTGGCATGATCTCGCTCAATGTTGATGTGCGCAAAGATCGTATGGTACACCGACTTCGTTGCCTCCAAAGAGCCCGTCACGCCCAATTCTGCAGACTGTGGCGCGCCGCAACCACCCGTAATGGCAGCGCGGCGCAGACCTCATGCTATTCCGACAAAAATCCTCGGATGAGGCCGTTGATTCGTTGTGGCTGCTCATGGACGATCCAGTGGCCGCCCTCGGGAATTCGCACTACTTTCAAGTCGTCGACAAACGCTTCGAGCCCGTCGACGAGGCTTTTTGGCAAGGCCTTGTCCTGCTCGCCCCATATCACTCGGGTCGGAACACGCACCTTGAAATCGGCCGGGTCGACTTCAAGCTTGAGCGGGCCTGGCTGGTCCTCGGTGGGTGGGTGTAGCGGTGAGGCGCGATAGTAGTTCACGCCGCCGGCAAGCCCGTGTGACCACGCCGCGTGGTAGCGCTCGCGCAGTGGGCCGGTAAACCAGCCGGTATTGACCTGGCCCAGCCCCTTGAAGAAGTTTTCCAGCAGCGCGAAATTGTCCTTCGCAAGGGCTACTTCCGAGCCATCGGCCCGCAGCCAGTTCATGTAGCCGCTTGCCTTCTGCTGCGCCGGATCCGTTGCCAGGGCCTTCAGGAACAGGTAAGGATGCGGAGCGTTGATGATGATGAGCTTGTGCAGCAGTTGTGGCAGCGCGATGGCCAGGTTCCAGGCGATGGCCCCGCCCCAGTCATGCGCTACGAGCACAAACTTTTCGTACCCGAGCTGCGCCGCAAAGAGCCGCAGGTCGTCCACGATGTGCTTCGGCTTGTAGGCAGCGCGGTCGGCTGGCATGTCAGACAGGTTGAACCCACGCAGGTCTGGCGCCACCGCGAAATAGTCTTCGCCAAACTCCTCCAGTTGCGCCTGCCACTCGTACCAGAATTCCGGGAAGCCGTGGACGAACAGGATCAGCGGTTTGTCGGGCTGGCCAGCGCTGGCATAGTGCAGGCGCATGCCGTTGGAGAGTGTAGCGAATTGGTTCTCGTTGATCGTGGCCATGGTGCCCTTCCCTTCGCGTTGGTACGGTACGGGCTCGCGAGGCTTCGAAGCGCGAGCGGAGTGTGGTGCGACGGAATCAGGCCTTTGCGCCGCGCAATTTTTCCTTCAGCATTTCGCGGATATGGGGCACCGCTTCATACGGATCACCGGGATTTTTTCCGGCCACGATTTCTTCCATCCGTTGGCGCACGTTGCCAAGGGCCGCCGGATGGGAGTAAATATAAAACTGGTTGTCGGCGATGGCCTTGAAGGTGATCTGCGCGACGTCAGCGGCGGACACCTTGCCGGACGATACCGCCTTGTTCGACATTTCCTGCGCCACGCGCTGGCTTAGCGTGGCGGGTGCATCGTCTTTTGCATCTTCCGGACGGTTGCGATGCGACTGGCTGATCCCGGTCGGCACGAAGTAAGGGCAAAGCACCGATGCACCGATCGGCGCATCGACCATTTGCAGGTCCTGGTACAGCGTCTCCGATAGCGACACCACCGCATGCTTGGAGACGTTGTAGGCGCCCATGGTGGGTGGATTGAGCAGGCCGGCCATCGACGCCGTATTGACGACATGTCCCTGGTAGGAGGGGTCCTTGCGGGCGCATTCCAGCATCAGGGGCACGAAAATGCGCACGCCGTGAATCACGCCCCACAAGTTCACGCCAAGTACCCATTCCCAGTCGGCCTGGGTGTGCTCCCAGATCAGCCCACCGGCACCGACGCCGGCATTGTTAAACAGCAGATGGACTGCGCCAAACTGCTTCATTGCAGCGTCCGCCAGGGCTTGCACTTCATGCGGGTGGCGGACGTCGCATCGCAACGCGATGACTTGCGCGCCCCCGGCTTCCAGTTCAGCCTTCGCTTTGTCGAGGGCATCCTGTTGCACATCGGCGAGCACCAGTTTCATGCCTGCTTTGGCGCCCTGATTGGCGAACTCGCGACCGAATCCACTGGCGGCGCCGGTGATGACGGCGACCCGGTTTTTCATATCATTCATGTGCATTCCTTGACGGTGTGGTGGTTGGGCGCGGATGTCGGCCCTACTGCTTCTTCATCTGAAATCCAATGCGCGGAAAATGCACAATGACCGTGCCGGCGCGTTCGTCGGTGCGGCGCACAGCCAGTTCATTTTCGCTGGCGACAATCAATTCACCGACCACCGGATCGAGCGCATAGTCGGTTGGCATGATCGCGACTTTCTCGCCAAGCGCAATGCCATGCATGTCCATGAACTTCAGCGTGCTGGTATCAACAGGCTTGCTCTCTCGTGCAATGTCGATGGCGCGTTCGGCGTCGATCTCTTCCTGTTCATGGTGCCCGATAGCTTCCATACGCTCGGCCCAGGCTAGGAGTCGTGGCGTGTCGTTCAAAATACCGGCCAGTGGCGTGGTGCGTCGGATAAACCAGACCGGGTGATAACTGGCGAAGTCGGCGATGGTGGGCCGGTCCCCCAACAGGAAGGCGCTGCCGCCCGACAGCATATCGTCCAGCCGCCGCAAATAGATCGCGAGGCTGCCGGTGGCGTCGCCTGCCGCCATGCGCGGCATAGTGGCCCGCATGGCGCTGCGGTCAGCGACGAAGTCCTTGATTTCCTCTGTGCTCATGCCCGGAAAAATGGCCGGTATGCCAGCCGGCTGAAAGCAGTAGGCAATCGCGCTCCAGAACAGGTTGTTGTCGGCCCACTGCGCCAAAGTGCGTGACAGCCCGGCCATGCGCGTTGGGTAGAGCGACGCGGCCGGCGACATGCGCTCCAGTACGTCGGAGATCAGCGCGGTGTCACAGTAAATGTCGGCGCCGATCTGCATGACCGGCGTGCGGCGATAGCCACCGGTCAGCGCAATCAGGTCTGGCTTCGGCATGACGCGCGGGACCACGACGGATTTCCAAGCCAGCCTTTTGTAACCGAGAATGACGCGAACTTTCTCGGCAAAGGGCGAATTCGCATAGTGGTGCAAGATGATGTCTGCCATGGCGTCCTTTCGGCGGATTAATGCGGCGTTGGCTCCAGCTCTTAAACCAGCTTCACCAACTGCTTGCCGAAATTGCGTCCCTTCAGCAAGCCGATGAAAGCCTCCGGCGCCGCTGCCAGTCCCTGCGCCACTGATTCGCGAAACTTGAGCTTGCCGGACCCGACCAGGTTGCCCAGTTCGGCCAGCCCCTGTGGCCACAAGTCCATGTGTTCTGAAACGATGAAGCCGCGCAGCGTCAGCCGCATGGTCAGGAAGGCGCGCACGTTATTGAGCGCCATTGGCTCGCCGTTGTAACCGGAAATCAGGCCACACAGCGCGATGCGCCCGAACGGATTCATGCGCGCCAGCCCCGCATCAAAGATCTTGCCGCCGACGTTTTCGAAGATGGCGTCGATGCCATTCGGCGTCGCTGCCGCCAAATCGGCTTCCAGGTTTCCCGCCTTGTAGTCGACGCAGGCATCAAAGCCAAGTTCATTGACGACATAGGCGCATTTCTCGGCGCCACCCGCAATGCCGACTGCGCGGCAGCCGCGCATTTTGGCAAGCTGGCCGACCACGCTACCCACCGCGCCGCTGGCGGCGGAAACCACGATGGTCTCGCCGATTTTTGGTTGCATGATTTGGGTCAGCCCGTACCAGGCCGTCATGCCGGGCATGCCGACCGCGCCAAGCCAGGCGGACAGGGGAACATGCGTGGTGTCGATCTTGCGCAGCGTGGGGCCGTCCGCTACGCCCATTTCGGCCCAGCCAAGCATGCCGACCACCTTGTCGCCGACGGCGAATTTCGGATTCTTGCTTTCTACGACTTCCCCCACGGTGCCGCCGCCCATGACCTTGTCAAGTTCCTGTGGCACCGCATAGCTTTTGGTTTCCTCCATGCGGCCGCGCATGTACGGGTCGAGCGAAAGAAAATGATTGCGCACCAGGACTTGGCCGTCGGCCAGTGGAGGCACCGTGGCGGTTTCAAGACGGAAGTTGTCGGGGCTGACTTGGCCTTTCGGCCGCGAAGCGAGGACGATTTGCTGGTAGGTGCTCATGTGGACTCCATCTAGAATGCGGTGAGGTGAACGGCGCGCCCTGCGCGGTGCGTCGGATGTCAATGATGCGGCCCAATACTCCATGCTGCGGGGCATATTGGCTTGAGATTACTGGCCTACAACTGTTCCAGCTTGCGGCCGGCATCGGCACGCTTGAGAAACTTGAAGGTACCCATGGCCTTGGCCACCAGCCGATCGCCATCCCACAGTTCGCCATCGCAAAAACAGAGCGTGGCGGAGCGATGGAATGCTTTTCCTTTGGCCACGAGGCGCTGGCCCGGCTTGCCGGCCGGCTGCAAGA
This sequence comes from Herminiimonas sp., assembly GCA_028292265.1. Taxonomy (GTDB): domain Bacteria; phylum Pseudomonadota; class Gammaproteobacteria; order Burkholderiales; family Burkholderiaceae_D; genus JAQGMR01. The sequence goes on along the minus strand of JAQGMR010000069.1, from coordinate 3,374 downwards.
AGCTGGTTTTCATTTCCACCGTCACGCCGCCACGCGCTTCCGGTTCGAGCGAACGTCCGGCCATGGCCATGACCACGTCCAAAAGCGTCATCACCACGCCGCCATGCGTGACTTGCCAGCTGTTCATGTGGCGCGCTTCAAGGTCCAGGGCCACCGATGCCTCGCCATTGGCCATGCCAAGAAACTGCACCCCCATGTCACTCAGGAAGGGAATATGCGAGGGAAATGCGCCCGGCTTGATGTCGGCGTCGTCGGCGTTTGCGCCGGTGCCGTGCGACGCGTCAATGGCTGCGGCGGCGCCTTGCGGTACCCGTTCGTTCGATGATGTCGTTGCATTCATGGGCCGCCCGCTCAATGCACTGCCGAGACGCCGCCATCGACCGCCAGTATCTGGCCGGTGATGTGCTTGCAGGCATCAGAGGCAAACAGCAGGGCCGCGCCCTTCAGGTCTTCGTCGTCGCCAATGCGCAAGAGAGGCGCCTTTTGCGCGATAGTGTCCTGGCCCAGACTTTCAAGGACTCCCTTTGTCATTTTTGAAGGGAAGAAGCCGGGTGCGATCGCATTGACCGTAATGCCATGACGGCCCCATTCGCCAGCCAGCGTGCGGGTGAAGTTGACGACGGCGCCCTTGGAGGTGTTGTAGGCGATGGTCTTCATCGAATGGGGACCATTGCCAGACAGGCCTGCGATCGAAGCGATATTGACGATGCGACCGTACTTGCGTGGAATCATGCTGGCCTTGCCAACGGCTTGCGACAACAGGAAGATGCTGCGTACGTTCAGGTTCATTACCTTGTCCCACGCCTCAACCGGATGTTCCTCGGCCGGCGCACCCCATGTAGCGCCGGCGTTGTTGACGAGGATATCGATATGACCGAGGCGCTTCATTGCTTCCTGCACCAGCATCGCAATCGCGGCTTCCTGCGAAACATCGGCGGCGATGGCGCTGGCCTTGATGCCACGCGATGCAAGGTGGGCGACTGCTTCATCGAGTTCCGCCTGCTTGCGGGCAGACAGCACGATGGTCGCGCCCTGCTCGCCAAGCGCTTCGGCGATTTGCAGGCCAAGCCCGCGCGAGCCGCCAGTAATGAGAGCGGTCTTGCCGCTGAGGTCGAAGAGTTGCTTGATTGTGCGCATGGTGTCTCCTGTCTTGTTGGTCTTGATTGAAATGTATTATTGTGCTCGGTGCTTCGAAGCGCTGGCAGACCCACGTGGCTTTGTTCGTAAAGGAGAGCCAACCCGACCGCCCACTAGAACCACGCGTCCTTCATGTCGAGCGTAGTCGTGTCGAGCGTCGCGAGCAAGTCCAGCTGCGGCCCCACTTTGGGCAACTCCCAGCGAAAGAAAAAGGCGCACGCCTGTAATTTCCCCGTATAGAAATCGGCGTCGTGGCCGCCCTTCCCGATAGCGACCAGTGCCTGCTCCAGCCAGATCCAGGCCAATACCGTGTGCCCAAAGGCTTCCAGATATAGTGAGGCATTGGCCAGCGTCTCGTTGGCGTCATCGGCGCCGTGCAGCGTGCGCGTTACCACGTCAATGCGGTGCAAGACAGCCCCCAGCGCAGCTGCATGGCCAGTCAATTCCGGATGCTCCAGCGCCCTTGCAATGGTCTTTTGCATTTCAGCGGCCAGCGCCTTGAGCGCCGCGCCGTCCTGCATCACCACCTTGCGTCCGAGCAGGTCGAGACCCTGTATGCCGTGCGTTCCCTCGTGGATCGGGTTAAGTCGATTGTCGCGATAGAACTGTTCAACATTGTATTCGCGGGTGTAGCCATAGCCGCCATGCACCTGGATCGCAAGGCTGTTCGCTTCAAGGCACCATTGCGAGGGCCACGACTTGGCGATCGGCGTGAGAATGTCGAGCAGCAGCGTGGCATGACGACGCGCCTCGGCACTGTCTGCCGTGCGTTCCTCATCCACCAAACGGGAACAATAGAGCGCCAGCGCCAGGCCACCTTCAACATAAGCCTTTTGCGCCAACAGCATGCGCTTGACGTCGGTGTGCTGGATGATTGGCAGCTGCGGTTTTGCCGGATCCTTGTTCAAGGGATGGCGGCCCTGCGGCCGATTGCGCGCATAGTCCAGCGCATGCAGATAGCCGGTGTAACCCAGCATCACCGCGCCGAGGCCGACACCAATGCGGGCCTCGTTCATCATGTGGAACATGTTGGCGAGGCCTTTGTGCACCACGCCCACAAGGTAGCCGATGGCGCCTGGTTTGCCCTGCGGCCGGAACTTGCCTTCGCCGAAATTGAGCAGGCAATTGGTGGTGCCGCGATAGCCCATTTTGTGGTTCAGGCCGGCCAGCACCACGTCATTGCGCTCGCCGAGCGTGCCGTCCGGATTCACCAGTATTTTTGGTACGATGAAAAGCGAAATACCCTTCACGCCCGGAATCAGTCTGCCCTCGGCATCGGGCACTTTTGCCAGCACCAGATGCACAATGTTTTCGGATAATTCATGCTCGCCCGCGGAGATCCACATCTTGTTGCCGCGCAGGCGGTAAGTGCCATCGGGCTGCGGCTCTGCGCGTGTGACGATGTCGGACAAGCTTGATCCGGCTTGCGGTTCGGACAGGCACATGGTCCCGAAAAAACGGCCTTCCAGCATCGGCTTGACGAAGGTCTCGATCTGCTCCGGCGTGCCGGTTTTCAGCAGCGTATTGGCGTTACCGATAGTGAGGAACGGATAGGACGAGGTGCCGACATTCGCGCCTTTGAAGTAGGCGAATCCGGCCTTTTCCACCACACAGGGCAGTTGCATGCCGCCGCGTTCGAAGTCCTGGCCAGCGGCAATCAGGCCCGCCTCGTTGAATGCCTTGAGCGCAGCCGCCACTTCGGGGATGAGGTGGACGCGCTCGCCATCGAAGTGCGGCTCGTTCTGGTCACTTTTTTTATTGTGGGGCGCGAACAAATCGGTTGCGATCTGCTCGCACGTATCAAGCGCGGCGTTGAAGGTTTCGCGCGAGTGCTCTGCAAAGCGCTCGCGCCGCGTGAGTGCCAAGACATCCAGCCATTCATAAAGCAGGAAATCGAGATCGCGGCGAGACAGGATTTTGGATTGCATGACGGCCCCAGCGCAACGCGCAAGCGGTTGCCGCCGGCCGGATTCGCCTGAGCGCCGGTCCGACGGCGTGGCAGGAAATTAAACGACTTCGAACAGGCCAGCAGCGCCCTGGCCACCGCCGATGCACATCGTCACGACAACCAGCTTTGCGCCGCGCCGCTTGCCTTCGATGAGCGCATGGCCCGCGAGGCGTGCACCGGATACGCCGTAAGGGTGTCCGACCGCAATGGCGCCGCCGTCAACATTGAGGCGGTCCATGGGGATGCCAAGCTTGTCCGCGCAGTAGAGCACCTGCACAGCAAAGGCTTC